>CAZNND010000161.1:0-2500 GCA_964574365.1 uncultured Limnohabitans sp. | reverse complement strand
GGAGAATTCGGGAAAGAC
This sequence comes from uncultured Limnohabitans sp., assembly GCA_964574365.1. GTDB lineage: Bacteria > Bacteroidota > Bacteroidia > Cytophagales > Cyclobacteriaceae > Algoriphagus. The sequence goes on along the minus strand of CAZNND010000161.1, from coordinate 2,482 downwards.
TCGAAGACGGAAAGATAGGGTTTAGCCAGGAGGGTAATTCTCATTTCTATTACTGCCTTAGTACCTTCGTGGCTAAAAAAAACTTTTTCCGTTATGACAAGAAGGTTGAAAAGCTAAAGCTTTGAATGCGATTGGTTTTCAAATTAAAGTGAAAGGCCCGAATAAATTTCAAAGATTTCAACAAGCTAGACGTGAGTTATAAAGTCCATAATACCAAGAATCATGCAAAATTAGGTTTAGGTCTCTCTTGAAGATATGGATGAACATTTATTCCCAGAGTTAATTCGTTGATAAATAACATACCTACACCTAATCGGATACACATAATTTTATTTTCCCAATTAAAAAAACATTAATTTTTGACCATGAAGGAAATTTCAAATTCAGAAATACGATGGGGCGTGATTGGCGTGGGCAACGTCTGCGAGGTCAAATCAGCACCTGCGTTAAACAAAATCCCACATAGCAAGCTCGTGGCTGTAATGCGACGAAACGAAGCCAAGGTTAAAGACTATGCAGCCCGACACGGTGTGGACAAATGGTATACCTCAGCCCATGACCTCATCCACGATCCGGAAGTCAATGCGATCTACATCGCCACCCCTCCCAATGCGCATCTGGAACTCACCCGGATGGCTGCCGAAGCAGGCAAGCCGGTTTATGTGGAAAAACCGATGGCCAGAACATACGCAGAATGCCTGGAAATGATTTCAGTTTGTGAAAGGGCCGGTGTACCGCTCTTTGTGGCCTATTATCGACGCACTCTTCCCCATTTTTTGAAAATTAAAGAATTGATGGATAGCGGTGAAATTGGAGAATTTCGGACAGTTCAGATCAATCTCAAGCAAGTGGTGGAACCTGAAATCATCGCCAAACTGGAAAACAACTGGCGAGTAAATCCTGAAATCGCAGGCGGTGGCTATTTTTTTGATCTTGCCTCACATCAATTGGACTTGCTGGATTTCTTTTTTGGGAAAATCATCCATGCTAGTGGTTATTCTTCCAATCAGGCAAATGTGTATGAAGCAGAAGATATCGTGGTGGGCAGCTTTGCTTTTGAAAATGGAGTTTTAGGAACGGGGAATTGGTGTTTCAGTACCTCATCGTCGGCAGAAATCGATGAAATCGTGATCGATGGTTCCAAGGGACAGATTCGGTTTGCCACGTTTGGAAAAGGAGAATTTATCCTGATCAAAGACAACCAGGAAGCCCTTCACTATGAAATTGACCTACCCAAACACATCCAACAACCCTTGATTCAAAAAATTGTCGGGGAATTGCTGGGTAAAGACCATTGTCCGAGCAAGGGTGAATCAGGCGCCCGAGCCAATTGGGTCATGGGCGAATTGGTGAAAAACAGGGTTTAACTTTACTTTCAAATTTCAACAGCATGAAAAATCTGGTATTCGCTCTGTTTTTCCTTAGTACTCTACAGAACATCTTGTTTGCCCAAGAAACGACCATTTGCAGTCTGGAAAGTAGGGAACGACTGGAAAAGCTGCTTTCCGATTACTCAAAGTCTGATCAATCCTCTAAAAGTCCTAAAGATCTAATTTTAGACTTGGGTAAAAGTTTCCTAGGCACGGCTTATGTGGAAAAAACTCTCGAACTGCCTGGGGAAGAAAAACTGGTGATTAACCTTACCGGTCTGGATTGTACTACCTATCTGGAATCGGTACTAGCACTTGCCCGGACAATTCAGCAAAAAAACTACAGTTTTGAAGGATTTGAGCGGGAATTGGAACAGATTCGGTATTTGTATGGAAAAAATACGGGTTATCCCTCGCGACTGCATTATTTCAGCGACTGGATTATTGAAAATCAACAAAAGGGACTAATCAAAGACATCACCCGAGAAATCGGCGGGATAGATTACCCAAACCAGCCGACGTTTATGTCTGAAAATCCAAAATTTTACCCCCAGCTTTCGGACCCTGGTTTAGTCGAAAAAATGAAGCAGCGTGAAAATGTTATCAAAACCAGACCCTACTTTTTTATCCCAAAAGAGCGAATTAGTCAATTGGAGGAAAAGATCGAAACGGGAGATTTGATTGCTATCACCACTCCGATGAAAAATTTGGATATTGTCCATGTAGGATTTGCGGTTCGGCAAAATGGCAGAATCCACCTGATGCACGCCAGTTCGGTTTCTAAAAAAGTGGAAATCAGCACACTTCCTCTCAGCGAATACCTACTGGCAAACAAATCTCAATCCGGGATAATGGTAAGTAGGCTGATCCAAAATTGGAATACAACAAAGAACTAAAGGAAGGCGTCTTGGCTTTTTTTTAGAAGTACTCAAGTTTGGTAGGATAATGAAATTTACGATTTCAGATTTTTGAATTACTACAGGGCAAAGGAACTCCAAATTTATCTTTTTCAGTAACCCTATCTCGCATCTGCATATCTTAAAAATTATCTCACAAAGTCAGGGAAATCGCTTTTAACATTTGGTAATTAAAACATGGAACGAAGGGATCGA
>CAZNND010000160.1:0-2696 GCA_964574365.1 uncultured Limnohabitans sp. | reverse complement strand
GATATCCAAAAGTCCACCGGGGTATCCATCAGCCTTGGAGAAGATAATAGATCCATCATGGATGCGGTACTGAATGAGGTTCTTCTTGATCCTCAAAAAGCCCTCAAAGCAAGCCAGACTACCCTTGACTTTGGCCCGGATTACCATCTGGCGATGATCACCCGAGAACTGGAAGCAGCAAAGGAGAAAGCCAAAAATCTCCGAAGCATTTTTGCACACATGTCCATTCCTCAAGAAGAGATTGAAAATGACTTGAAATCCGTGGATGAGGCGATCGGTGATATCAAATCAGTCGAGACCTTGGTGCTGAATGGAATTACCCATTTGGGAGGAACAGTGCAATCGGATGGAATTGGCTATAAGATTTTTCTCCAAAATCTTCCGGTTCACTTGAGAGAGACTCTTGGTACCAAGAAGGACTATCGCGTGAGTTTCCATTCACCCACACCGGAAGGATACCGATACATTGGACGAAACCATAAGTTTACAGAAAAGCTTTGCCAGTTTTTGTTGGCTCTGGCCTTTGAGCAAAAAGGGGATTTTGGAAAAGTGGCAAGGGCTGCGGTGATCCAGACAAACCATGTGCAAGTGCAGACCACAGTGATTCAGTTTCGGGTCAGGAATGTGATCAAGGAAGTTCAGAGCAAAGTGGAAAACATCTCTGAGGAAATGTACCTGTGGGGATTTGAAGGAAGTGCATCTCAAGGGAAGACTTTAACCTATGAGCATTGCAAGAGCTTACTTTTTGAAGGGGAAAGTATCCAAAACCTCTCCTCGGAAAGACAGCAGGATGTGTTCCAAAATCAGGTCAAGCTTTTCGATGAGAAATTGGATCAGTTCAAGAAAGTAGCCGAAGACCGTGCAGTAAAGCTCGTGGAAGCCCATGGCCGCTTCAAGAATTTGGTAGGAGGTAAACGCTACGAAGCGGTTCATCCGATTCTGCCACCGGATATTTTGGGAGTCTATGTGTTCCTACCCCAACCCAAAAAGATCACTTTAGACTGATATGGCTTTACCGATTAACATAGAAGATTTGATTAAAGGCCGGGCTGTCGAGTCCGAACGGATCGAATATAAGAAAGGCTGGAATCCCGGTCCTATCTATCGCTCTATCTGTGCCTTTGCCAATGACTTCGATGACATCGGAGGAGGGTACATTATTGTGGGAATTGCCGAGGAAAACGGTCGGCCGGTCTTGCCTCCTGCAGGACTGAGTGAAGATGAGATTGATTCGATACTCAAGGAAATGGTCAATCTTAATAATCTGATCAATCCTGCCCACCATCCCAAAATCAGTGTGGAAGAAGTCCAAGGCAAAAAGATCCTGGTGATCTGGGCTTTTGCGGGTGACAACAGACCCTATGAAGTGCCGGATGAAATCAAGGCCAAGGAAAAGAAATACAATTTCTATATCCGCTACGGTTCCAGTTCGGTCAGGGTCAGCAAAAGCCAAAAAGAGGAGCTGATTACCCTAAGTGGAAAGACTCCTTTTGACGATCGCCCCAATACACAGATACGCTTTGATGAGATTTCCCTGACTTTGCTTCGGGACTACCTGAGAAAGGTGGAAAGCAAGTTGGTGGATGCGATGGATGGTTTATCCAAGGAACTTCTGCTTTCCCAGATGCAGTTGCTGTACGGGCCTCCGGAGAGGCAACATCCCCGCAATGTCGCCCTAATGATGTTCACCGATAATCCGGAGAAATATTTTCCCTATTCTCGGGTGGAAATCGTGCATTTTCCGAATGGTGAAGCCGAGGAGTTTTTTGAAGTTCCCAACATCACGGGTCCAGTCGATCAAATGATCAACAGGACGCTGGAGTATTTGAGAATCAATGTACTTCGTCAAAAGACTACCAAAGTCAAGGGTCAGGCAGAGGCAGTCAAGGTTTGGAATTATCCCTATCAGGCACGCGAAGAGGTCATTGCCAATGCCCTCTATCATCGGGACTATCAGACCCGTGAACCCGTAGAGATTCGGATTTATCCGGATCAACTCATGTTCATCAACTATGGAGGTCCGGATCGAAGTATTCGTCTTTCGGAGTTTAAGAAGGGAGCTGTATTTCCCAGAAGGTATCGAAACAGACGTTTGGGGGATTTTCTAAAGGAACTTGACCTCACTGAGGGTAAAGCCACAGGGATCCCCACGATCACCAGGGCAATGGAAGAAAATGGTTCCCCGAAGGCCATGTTTGAGACAGATGAGGACCGTTCCTTTTTCCACGTGACCCTCCCGATTCATCCCGAATTTCTAGTATCAACTAAAGTTCGTAATAAATCGACTCTGAGTTCGCAAGAAATCATTGAACAATTCGGAGAAAATGCTCTGAAAATACTCCTTCTCATCAAGCAAGATGAAAAAATAACTGCCGATGAGTTGGCCCAAAATATCAATATTTCAAGCAGGGCTGTGCAGAAAAACATAGCCAGAATGCAGGAAAAAGGCTTTTTGTATCGTGAAGGTTCAAGAAAAACAGGAAAGTGGGAAGTGATGCTTTCCATTGATGAATAAGTCAAGACAAGAGGCTGTATCCACTTCGAAGGCTTTAAAGTGAGTTCGTAATAAAAGTAATCCGGTTCGTAATAAAAGAGATTCGGTTCGTAATAAAAGTAATACAGTTCGTAAGAAACTGAATTTCGGTTCGTAATAAAAGACCCATTTGAGTTCGGAAGAAATCAAATCCAGTTCGGAG
>CAZNND010000159.1:0-2728 GCA_964574365.1 uncultured Limnohabitans sp. | reverse complement strand
CCCCAAACTCCATTTATCTACCTTTCCTAAGAGGGGGTTTTCGGAGCGGACTCAAGATTGAAAAAAAGCCCTTATTCGAGTTAATTTCGAAGATTTTTCTTATTTGCAAATGTGTGTATCCGGAAAATTGCAGGTATGTTTTGTTTCTCAGAATTTCCCTTAATCCTAAGTTAGGCTATCCTATTCCATTTACTAGGTTTCATCTAGGAGCAAATAGATCAAAAAATGGAAGTAAAACCCTTGGATATTTCTGTTTTAGTAGGTGTCTATAAACGGGATTATATAAGATTTTTGTTTCACCAACTAGGAAAATATTTAAAAACCACATAATAACACAGAAAACATAGTGGGAAGCCATATTATTGGTAATAATTAGACTATTTGTCACTTAGATTGATTAAGATGAAACATAGCTTTTCGGAACGTTGCCGATTTTTTTCTATGTGAGCGCTATGGGTCTATTGTGGTTAATCCTTTTATTGTTTTTTTTCATTTAATTGTAAAGCCCAATTCATTGAACGTCATCCCATTAATGAACACAGGAGCATTTACATGAGAGACCCTTTTCCCAGATTCATATCTTAGCCAAAATAATACAACCTTACGTGCAATTAAGCGGATACTCATAATAATAAATTAGAAGAGTAAATTAAACTAGCTTTTGAAATGAAGAATGTACTATTGCTTTTATTGTTATTTACGTTGAGCGCTTCTTTTGGCTATGCTCAGCGATTGATGGACAGTTCACGAAGCACCCTTTGGTTTATCGAAGGAAACCGGGTGATGAACAGTTCCCGGACCACGATTGGTTATTTGGAGGATGGTCGGATTATGGATGGAAGTCGAAAAACCATCGGCTATTTGGAAGATGGCCAGGTATTGAATAGCTCCAGAAGTACAATTGGATACATTTCGGAGGGCAGGATCATGGATCAAGCCCGAAAAACGATTGGCTATATCGAAGATGGCCGGGTAATGGATAGCTCAAGAAGTACTATCGGCTACTATGAAAGTGTCCGGATATCACAGACTTCCTTATTTTTCTTTTTCTTTTTTTATTGACCGGGAAATAATTTTCGAACAGGAAGAAACGGCAACCAATTTTTTGGAAGTAAGAAAGCCAAACATTCTACTTCCAGAATTAGCTGCTTGACACGCATTGATTATCAGCCTAAGGATATATTTTTCAATCGTTAAACTTAGCCACCCTTTTTTGGGTCCTATTGATTTTCAAGGGATAATTGACATCCTTTTCAATTTTTCTATTTTTGGTTCTGTGAACGAAAACCTTTCTACCACTTGCCTCAACTGTTCAACGCCACTTGTTGGAAGCTATTGCCACCATTGTGGGCAACAAAATCTTCCTTTAAAGCTGAGTGTATGGCAGCTTCTTGTTCTTTTTTTCGGAGAATTCTTTAATTACGATGGTCGACTTTTTCGTTCCATCAGGCTGTTGGTTTCAAGCCCTGCAGGACTCACCAAAGCCTATATGGAAGGTAAGCGGAGTAGCTATGTCAACCCGGTTCGATTTTACCTCTTCACTTCTGCTTTTTATTTTTTGTTTATCAATTATCTGGTAGTGCCCAAGGAAAACTCGCTTCAATCTGAGCTTTCCGAGGAACTGAGTTTGGAATCCAATTCCAATCAATTTGCGAAAGGATTTTCCGAGGGTTTTATAAAAATTAATTCCAAAACCGACAGCATAAAGCCTAAAGGCACTTTCGACAGTGAGTTTGCTAGTTTTGAAGCCTACAAAGCAAATCAAGCCGCCCTCAATTCCGAAGACCGAGCTTCGGATTTTGAACTTCGGATTGTTGAAAAATTTTATGAGGTCAAAGAGAAGTATAAGGACGGAACCAGCTTTTTTGGCGCAATGACCAAAGAAATTTTAACCCGCTTGCCTCAACTCCTACTTCTTACCCTTCCGCTTTTGGCCTTGGTATCAAAGCTTATCTTTTTCAGGAGGCGAGACTATTGGTACTTTGATCACCTGGTCTTTGTCTTACATCTTGCGACGAGCCTATTTTTCTTACTATTCATTCAAGAGGGTCTTGAATTTGTTGCCAGTTCCACTGGGCTTAGTTGGTTGGGAAAAATTGCCGATTGGTTGGGAATTTTATGGCTAGGGTATTACTTGTTCAGTTTCAAACGATTTTTTGGAAAAAGCTGGAAGAAGACCCTATTATTATTCCTTTGGTCAGGTTTTTGGCAATCTATCCTGCTTACGATGGTATTTGCCTTATTGGTATTTATTTCTTTTTTCAATCTCTAAACAGGCAATCTTGAGACAGGTTGGAAAGAATTTGAAAAAGTAACGAAAAAAACAGATTTATATCACATTGAAAGAGTATCGTACGCTCTGCGGAAGAATAAGAATTGAGAGTCTGGAGCCAGTACACAAATAATGCAGGAAGATCAGCAATTCTAAAAGCTATGCATTGTTTCTTTGACGATAATAAATAGTTGGGCGAATACATAAACAAGACAGAACTTCGTTCAAATGGTAGTAGATAGTAAGACAAGTATTAGCGTCACTTTTAACTTTGATACTATCAGCACAAAAGTTCTTCAAGGAAACATGAAAAAACTGTTTTGTTAACACTAAATACTTAGACAAAATGTCGTTTCGGAAAAAATATATTATGGATATTTAAAGAAAACATCAATTTTTATTTGGTGATAGCTGTGCCGAAGGCACAAAATGTATCAGCCCTGCCTACCGCAGGCA
>CAZNND010000158.1:0-2891 GCA_964574365.1 uncultured Limnohabitans sp. | reverse complement strand
ACAAAGACCCTCCTTAGTGGGTCCACGCGCGGCAAGGGCATCAAGGTCGCCGCTACGTCATCAAGCGGCACCACGATCCACACGACAGGCACCTCTGCGACGACGATTGACGAGGTGTGGCTGTACGCCTACAACGGGCACACCTCCGGCGTGCTGCTCACTTTGCAGATGGGTGGCACGGCTACACCGGACGACGACATCAAGGTCACCATTCCGGCCCAGTCGGGCCTCGTCCTCGTCGCGCCCGGCCTCACCCTCACGGGTGACGGGTCTGCGGGGCTTGTCGTCCGCGCCTACGCGGCGACCACTAATGTCATCACGATCCACGGTTACGTCAACAGGATCGCGTGATGAGTAGGCGTTCGCGTCTGTTCGTCACGACGGCAGTGCAGGATTGGGGACGGTCACCGCTGTCGCGGGTTCCCGATACGCTCCTTCCTAACGCCACGGGTGGCACGATTACCGAGGCAGGCGGCTACCGCATCCACACCTTCAACGACTCTGGAACCTTCACCCCAAATAGTGATCTCACAAGTGTTGAATACCTAGTCATTGCTGGTGGTGGCGGTGGCGCTTCGGGCGGCGGTGGGGCAGGAGGTTACCTCACCGGAACGACAACAGTTTCTGCGCAGGCTTACACGGTGACTGTGGGTGCTGGTGGGTCCGCAGGAAGCGGTGGTGGTAGCACTCCCGGCGGGGACGGTTCATCGTCCAGCGCCCTTTCTGTAAGCACAACAGGTGGCGGCGGTGGGTCGTTTATCGGAAACGTCGATGGGATCGGCAAAGGTCGTAACGGTGGCTCGGGCGGCGGTGGTGGAGCCTACAGTGCGGGCACAACGACTGGCGGAACAGCCACCTCCGGGCAAGGCAGCAACGGCGGGGGCAACGGCGGATTCACGGGCAACCCTTACGCCGCTGGCGCTGGCGGCGGTGCTGGTGGCGCTGGAGGTAACGCGACCTCATCCACGCAAGGCGGCACGGGTGGCGCTGGCCTTTCATCGTCCATAACGGGATCTAGCGTCGCTCGGGGTGGCGGCGGCGGTGGCTCCGTGTACGGGACTGGCTCGACAGGAGGCTCCGCATCTGCCGGTGGTGGGGCAGGTGGTGGTGGCGTCGCAGGCACCTCAGGATCGGCTAACACAGGTGGCGGCGGTGGAGGTGGCGGGAACCTCACCAATGGTGGCGCTGGCGGCAAGGGCGTCGTAATTATTCGTTACGCGATCTAGGGAGTCCATCGTGGCCTACTTTGCACAGATTGACGAGGACGGCACCGTCCTGCAAGTCATTAGCGTGAGCAACGCCGACGCACCCGATCCGGCCCCATCACACTCGGAGCCACTTGGGCAGGCGTTCATCGCTGACACCTTGGGCCTGCCTGGCGTGTGGCGGCAGACCTCCTACAACAACAACTTCCGCAAGCAGTATTGCGGCCCCGGTTTCCGCTACGACGCCGACGCTGACGTATTCATCGCGCCGCAGCCCTTCCCATCGTGGACGCTTGACGCTAACCATGACTGGCAGCCGCCCACGACTATGCCTTCTGAGGGTGGCCCGTGGCGCTGGGACGAGGACACGCTTTCGTGGGTCGAAGTCACGGCCTAGGCGTTTATGTAGGAATAGGCGACGTGTAAAGGAATCGCCGGATTCTTTACACGTTCGGGGCACATGCAAAGTTGCTTGGCACTAACGGAACCTTTGCGGACACACCCCACAACTAAATAGGAACACCTGCGAGCCCTCGACGTTGTCGGGGGCTTTTCCATTGGGGAGACAATGTGGAGCCTTGGCACGTAGACGACCAAGCCACCATCTATCACGGCGACTGCTTGGAGGTCCTGCGGGAGCTTCCTGACGCTTCGGTGGACTCGGTGGTCACTGACCCGCCCTATGGCCTTGAGTTTATGGGCAAGGACTGGGACGCGCCGTGGAAGGGCAAGCCCGGCCGCGAGTTCAATGAGCTAGAGCCAGGGACCCTCGGGGGTTTCACTCAGCTCCCCAATCACAGCCGCGTCAATAACGTCAAGTGCGCGGCATGTGAGCGGTGGAAGTTCAGCTCCAACCCGTGCAAATGCGCCCAGCCAGACTTTCCGAACGCCCGTCTTGACGCCATGCTGGCCTTTCAGTTCTGGTGCCAAGAATGGACCGCCGAGTGCCTGCGGGTGCTGAAGCCGGGCGGGCACCTCCTCGCCTTCGGAGGTACCCGCACCTGGCACCGGCTCGCCGTCGCCATTGAGGACGCCGGATTCGAGATCCGCGACAGCATCGCTTGGATGTACGGGTCGGGGTTCCCTAAGTCGCTGGACGTGTCCAAGGCGATTGACAAGGCAGCCGGGGCCGAGCGGCAGGTTGTTGGGCAGTCGGCGACCGTAACGCCACGGGGACCGAGAACTGGCGCGGGGTTTGTGCCGGGGGGCAACTACAGATGGGGCGACCAGCACTACACTTGGGACGACCTGCCGCAGCAGGCCCGCGACTACTTTGCCGAGCGGGCGGCGACTAGAGGCACCATCACCGCCCCCGCTACCCCTGACGCCGCCCGCTGGCAGGGCTGGGGCACCGCCCTCAAACCCGCGCACGAACCCGTCGTCGTCGCCCGTAAGCCCCTCACGGGCACCGTCGCGGCCAACGTCCTAGAGCATGGGACGGGGGCGCTGAACATTGACGGTTGCCGGATACCAACCGAGGACACGCTGGGGCGAGCCAAGGGTGGCTGGGGCAGCGCAGCCGTTGGTGCGGACAACTACGGAAACTTCAACAGCATCGGCGTCACGGTGGAGGGTGGCCGGTGGCCGGCGAATGTGGTGCTAGACGAGGACCAGGCCGCCGCCCTCGACCAGCAGAGCGGCGTGACGACCTCGCAGGGCGGTCAACACTCAGGACGTAGCGGCACG
>CAZNND010000157.1:0-3428 GCA_964574365.1 uncultured Limnohabitans sp. | reverse complement strand
GGTAATCCGGCCAAATTTCTTCTATGGTTTCATAAGGTTCTCCATCGTCTTCCAATTCCTGAAGGTTTTCTACCACCTCCAACGGTGCGCCAGAACGAATGGCATAATCAATGAGCTCATCCTTGGTAGCCGGCCAAGGGGCGTCCTCTAAATAGGATGCTAGTTCAAGTGTCCAGTACATAGTGTTTTTTTATAGGTGTTCCGGATTTTTTACGGATGCAAGAATACTAATTTTTTCAATAAATACTTTCAACTCAAGTTCGAGAAGAAAGTTGTTTCAAAATATAATTTTTTACGTCCACTTTTCGCTTTATGCCTGATAACTTTTTCTTCATCATCATTTCAAAGTCGGGAGTCTCCACACGGAAGTTGTCGGAATTTGTTTGCATGATGTCCAATTCTCCCTGGTCTCGATGCAGTAAATCCTTCAAAATGGAAGATTTGATCTGATTTTGCTCTTGGACAATTTTGGAGTCAAAGTCCTGGTATTTGCCTTTGGCCAATTTTTCAAGGAAGGCTTTCTCAAAAATGATGTCCATGAAAAACTGGTAGGATCTTGCCGGAAGATTGGCTTCTTTGGGTTTTCGTATAGGTAGTTTTTTCCAGTCTTCCTGTATTGCCTTGGCCCTGGTTGTGATGGCATAGCTGGTAGGTTGGTGGGCCAATTTTTTCAGTTCCTCGACCATCCCTTCAATTTTGCGAAGAACTTCCCGGGGATGCATCTGAGGTCCGGGATTGAGCATACGCTTGAATCGGGAAAATATCCGGTTGTTGAGCTTGGAGAATTCATCCCAAAGGGGCTGACGTTTTTCAGCTGGAACCTTTCCTGCTTCTTTCCATTCTTTTTGGATTCGCTTGCTTATTTCAAATGCCATTTTTGCATCCGGAAGGTCGTGGGCTTCCCTGGCTTGGATAACTAAAGCTTCGTAGATTTTGATGTTTTCCTCCGCCTGAAGTGCCAGTCCCTCGAAGAAATGCTTGCGATTTTCAAAGAAGTGCTGAATCGCATCGTTAAATTGTTTTTCTATTTCTTCGTTGATCTCTTTCTCAACGGGACCTGTTTTGATCCAGCGAAGCTTAAGTTCCTTGAATTTTTCTGCAGTACCCTTCCAGTCCACATCATTCTTGAGTGCCTCTGCCTCCAAGATCAGGCCTTTTTTAACTTCCAGATTTTTAGCACGATTGGCTTGGATAATTACATTCAGGTAATTTTCCTGTTGATTCAAGTCTTCGATTAGGGGTACAAAATCTCCAAGGGCATCACTTTCGTACAGTGAATCCCGCAAGTGGATCAGCTTCATCAAAAAAGACCCCTTATTCTGGTTGTCCTGAATATCAGATTTTAACTTCTCAACTTTTTCCTTGATCTGTTCAAATCTCGATTCAAAATATTGAATGGTAGATGCCTCATCTTCCTTTACTTCACCGATTTCGCGGTCTTTCTTTCCTGAAAAACCCCTCAAAAAGACTTTTCCATCTTTTATGTATCCAAACGGATTTTCCATTATGATTCAATAGGTTATAGGTGGTTGTTTTCAATTTTTTGCAAAATAATCATTTAGTCCCCACTTATCCTAAGAAAGGCTTACTTTTGCCAAAGATGAACCCATCCTAATTGAAAGGATTTAATAACTTCTAAATGAGCGCAGAAAAGATCATATTTTCCATGGCGGGGGTATCCAAGATTTACCCACCTCAGAAAAAAGTCCTCAAGGACATTTACCTCTCCTTTTTTTATGGAGCTAAAATCGGCGTACTGGGTCTCAATGGTTCCGGTAAATCCTCACTCCTTCGAATTATCGCAGGCATGGATAAGGAATTTATTGGCGAAGTGGTCTGGTCACCCGGTTATACCGTGGGGATGCTCGAGCAGGAGCCCAAACTTGATCCCAGCAAAACCGTCAAAGAGGTAGTGGAAGAAGCAGTTGCCGGTACAGTAGCATTGCTTAAAGAATTTGAAGAAATCAACGAGAAATTCATGGATCCTGCGCTGATGGAAGATCCTGATGCCATGGATAAGCTCATTACCCGTCAAGGAGAAGTGCAGGAAAAACTCGATGCAGCCAATGCCTGGGAATTGGATGTGATGCTGGACAAGGCCATGGATGCATTGCGACTTCCTCCAGCCGATTCCAATGTGGCCAATCTCTCCGGTGGGGAAAAAAGACGGGTGGCACTGTGTCGCTTGCTCTTACAGGAGCCGGATGTCTTGCTTCTTGACGAACCTACCAATCACCTGGATGCGGAATCGGTGCATTGGCTAGAGCAGCACTTGCAGCATTACAAAGGAACCGTCATTGCTGTGACTCACGACCGATATTTTCTGGACAACGTGGCAGGATGGATTCTTGAACTCGATCGTGGGGAAGGTATTCCGTGGAAAGGAAATTATTCCTCTTGGCTGGATCAAAAGCAGAACCGACTGAAGCAGGAAGAGAAAACTGAATCCAAGCGTCAGAAGACCCTGGAGCGGGAACTCGAATGGATTCGCATGTCTCCCAAAGCTCGGCAATCTAAAGGCAAGGCACGTCTCAATGCCTACGACAAACTGATCGGTGAGGAGGCAAAAGAAAAGGAGGCCAAGCTGGAATTGTTTATTCCGCCTGGACCACGTTTGGGGGCTAAAGTCATTGAAGTTAACAATGTGTCCAAGGCCTATGGTGATAAATTGCTTTTCGAAAACCTTAGCCTCTCTTTGCCTCAAGGTGGTATTGTCGGAATCATTGGTCCAAACGGAGCAGGTAAAACCACACTCTTCAAACTTATCACGGGTCAAGAAAAACCGGACTCTGGCAATTTCGAGGTAGGGGAGACGGTAAAGCTTGCTTATGTAGATCAAGAGCATGATCAGCTAGATCCTAATAAAACTGTTTACCAGCTGATCTCCGGTGGCAATGAACTCATGAAGCTGGGAAATAAAGAAGTGAATGCACGAGCTTATGTGTCCAAGTTCAACTTTGCCGGTTCGGATCAGGAGAAAAAGGTAGGTGTACTCTCCGGAGGTGAGCGTAACCGGGTTCACTTGGCGATCACGCTGAAGGAAGGCGGAAACTTACTCTTGCTCGACGAACCCACCAACGACCTCGATGTGAACACGCTCCGAGCCTTAGAGGAAGCCCTGGAAAACTTCGGTGGCTGTGCGGTAATTATTTCCCACGACCGTTGGTTCCTGGACCGAATTTGTACCCATATTTTAGCTTTTGAAGGGGATTCTCAGGTATATTGGTTTGAAGGCAACTTCTCCGATTACGAGGAAAACAAGAAGAAGCGGCTTGGGGATCTAACTCCGAAAAGAATTCGATATAAGAGTTTGAGGTAAAGGATTTTCAATGGATACCAAAACAGCAGGCCTCGTGACAGTACTCGAAAAAAGGGGTAAGGGTCGTGAATAAGATGATTGGTTAATTTTTAGACGGTTTGCAAACAGA
>CAZNND010000156.1:3501-3592 GCA_964574365.1 uncultured Limnohabitans sp. | reverse complement strand
AGCCCCACAAACAAGTCCAAAAAGTAAATTGTCCGATTAATAGGGGGCTAGACCAAGGCACCGAACCCTTTAAAATTGAGAATTGGTCATT
>CAZNND010000156.1:0-3401 GCA_964574365.1 uncultured Limnohabitans sp. | reverse complement strand
GGTAATTGACCATTTATCCGGATTATTTCAATTCATCCACAATCCCTTCCTTGAAAATTGATCATTGACCATTGAAAATTGAACATTGAATCCCTGCCCTTCTTGCCGGAAGCCTATTTTCCTGATCTGATCTAAATTCTGCCCCGGCGCTGTGGAATGTGGTGGTGTTCTCCGGGGCTACAATCAAAACACCCCTACGGGGTTGTCGTCCTTGGTAGGTTTAATGAGAAGTTTTCCTTCGGCAGATAGGCACCGAACCCTTTAAAATTGAGAATTGGTCATTGGTAATTGACCATTTATCCGGATTATTTCAATTCATCCACAATCCCTTCCTTGAACATTGATCATTGAAAATTGAACATTGACCATTGATTCCCCGCAGCTGAAGCTGGGGTCTATTGAGGGTTGTCCTTAAACTAATTTAGGTCACATCAACAATCCCCTATCTCTTTATCTACATTCCCCTTGATACTTGGTACTACACGCCTCATACTTATTACTTCATACCTCGTACTTCGTACTTGATACTTGATACTTGATACTTAGTACTTCGTACTTGAAACTCCTATCATCCCATAAAATACGCCTCCAATTCCCCCATCATCTCCGACTTCTCCCTGAGATCACGGATGACTTTCCCCTTTTCCAACAAGACAATCCGGTCACAGAGCTCCGTCACATAATTGAGATCATGGCTGGAAATTAAAAACGTTAGTTTAGCCTGCTCTTTTTCACTCAAAATCAGCTTCTTCAGCCTAATCTGAGAACTGGGATCGAGGTTTTCAAAGGGTTCATCCAACAACACAGCCCTTGGATTTCCCATCATCGCCGCCGCAATGCCAACCTTTTTCAAATTACCCTTCGACAAATCCCGGATATATTTCTTCTTGCCCAAAACCTCCCCGTTAAACAAATCCTCAAACTTCTCGAGATGGTGATTCAAATCCGCCTCCGACAACCCATAGATCTTTCTCAAGGTCTCAAAATACTCGTCCGGGGTTAGGTATGCCAACAGCATGTGTTCGTCCAGATAAGCTCCTACAACGGATTTCCAACTTTCTGTCTTGCTCGCATTCTGACCTTCGATTTCCACCTTGCCCGATGTGGCTCTGACTAAATCCAAAATAATCCGAAACAGGGTCGTCTTACCGGCGCCATTATTGCCTACTAGGCCAAAACATTCCCCCTTGGAAATATCCAAAGTCGGTATATCCAGGACTACTGCTTCCTTGTATTGTTTTTTGAGTTCGGAGATCTGTATCATAGTTCTTGACGGAATGAAGATGAAATTTCGTAACGGTTGGAAAGTACTCGATCGATATTGAGTTGAGACAATGGCTTGAACGCGATCAGTCCAATCACTCCTGTAATCCCTAAAGCAAGAAGTCCTGCATAATCACTAATCAACAGGGAGAAAGGTAAATAGACTAAATAAGGCCCTCCCATCATCGGTATGATGATTAAAAACTGCGCTGCACCTACCCCTTCGTAGTTAAACATGGCACCTTTATTCAAATCCATTGGTTTGGGTTTCCACAAGGCAAAATAGATGATCACGTGGATCAGGACACCCACATTGAACAAAAAAGTGGCTAAGTGGATCAGGAGAATATCCACACCAAAATACACGTAGGGAACAGAAGCCAAAAAACAAACAAGGGAAATACTCATAAACAGCAGGTATTTGCCACGAACCAAAGATTCTATCCCGACTCTTTGGCTCAGGAAGAAATCAAAATTTCCCGAATTCCAGCTCAAAAACTGCTGCCCGTATTGAATCATAAAAATCCCGGTAATAAACACGCCAACAAAAATGAACATCGGATTGAGTCCTTCCTCGGTTTGGTATTGTGGGTTGGTGTAAAAGATCAGTCCATACAGGAGAAAAAAGGCAGACAGCATCAGGTAGGTACGGCTTTTCTTGTGGCGGATGATCAGTTTCCACTCCAGGTTGGCAAGTTCTCCTGCCACCCCAAACCTGGAAAAGAATCCAAGGCTCTGATTTACAAATCGGACGTCTTCTTCTTCACTGAGATCTTCGAGGTAGGCATTTTGTACATAATAGGTAAACGCAAGGTAAAAGCATCCAAATAATAGGACAAGCATCACCAAAGCAGGTACAAGGCTGGTCATGGCCATGGAAAATACCGGTGCCATCAGCTCCCCCGCATTAAACCAACCCATATAAGAAGACCCCCCTCCCAGCAACAGGACACCAAAAACAACCAAAACACCTATTACGCTGTCTTCAAAACGCTGCTTAAACCACAACATAAACCAATGCATCGACCAACTTAAAAACAATAAGGCAGCAAGCCAGGAGACAAAGCCGAGCGTACCAAATTGCGATTCTATCACTTGAGCTCCAAAGGGTAAAAACAACAATAAGGCGATCACATTGAGCGGGGAGAGAAAGGATCGCAGCAGCAGAATTTGAATGATGCGGTTTTTACCTATGGGAAGATGAAGGAAGTTTTCCAGATCGACGACCGGAAGCTTCTGGATAAAATACCGGTACATAAATTCCGTGAGGAAAAAGAAAAGGATGACGGAGTTTAAAAACTCGATTGAGTCTCCACCATTTGCAAGCATATCTATAATTCTCGGGAGAAAAAGCCCCGCAAAGAATACATAGCTCAGCAGGAGCAGTGCGATAAAAATCAGGAAGCCTGATGCCAGCGCACTTTTGGCAAAGCTGGTGGAACGTACACTTTTTAGAAACTGAAGTTTGATGAGGGTAAAAAACATACGTTTATGGACTGGTTGATTTGGGAATAAAGATATTAAAACATCTTAAAATACTGACAAATGGATTTTGGATCCTTCTTCGGGATTCGGGGTTCGGGGTTCGGGGTTTTGCTGAAGAGGGAAATCTTGTTGAAAATAGGTGTGATATCACCGCAGAGGCGCAGAGACCGCTGAGGATTTTTTTTGGAAGTAGGTTTAAATGGTTTGATTCCTTTAATTCTTTGGAAAAGACTCGATATGTGTTGTCTGCATGAAGTAGCCAAAATACTTCCGTTTTCCTTTGTGTCCTCCGCGACTTTGCGGTGAAAGAATTAAAAAATAGTTTAGGTAAATGGTACCCCTTAAAATTGCCTTTTTTTACTTTAGGAATATACGGAATCTTGCCAGTACCTACATTTTGTTTGACTTTAGGAGTATATATCGATACATAAAAAAAACATAAAGTGATGAGCCGGATGGAAAATTCAACGCATACCCAAACTTTCAATTTTGATTTGTAAACCTTCGAAATGCAAGCTTTTGCTTTTCATCCTTTGTGCCCTAAACTATAAATTTCTAAAAAAGAGAGGAAATTTATAGCTTTAGGGCAAAGAATAAAACCCATACTAAACACTTAAAAAAGAACTTTGTGCCCTCTGTGCCCTTCGTGTCCT
>CAZNND010000155.1:0-4157 GCA_964574365.1 uncultured Limnohabitans sp. | reverse complement strand
TAATAAATAAAGAAAATTGGAAATAAGTTGAACCTACAATTTTAAAAACCCAATAAAAACCCCGAAATCAAGTTGGTGTACGATTCGGATAAACCACCCTCTTCATTTTTTAGTGAAATTGTTAAAGGGATTGGAGTGACTTGCTGTCGTGAAAACCCCAAAATTTTTCGGATGACCGGTTTGGATTCGGTATCCCTGATCAAGACCTCCTTGTAGGGGTAAAGTCCCACTTTTTTAGCAGATTGACTGAAGTCATCCATTTGCCTAGGAGGAAGGATGATCCAGATTTTCCCTTCCTTTTCGAGTAGTTTTTGGGCTTTTTCTATCAGTTCTTCAAATGCTAGTGTATCAGTGTGCAGCGCTTGATTTCGTTTGGAATCGTTGGATTTGAGATGATCAGGAAAGTAAGGGGGATTACTCACAATCAAATCAAAAAACTTACCTTCCAAAAAATCCTGGAACTTTTGGTTTTTCACCTGTAGTCTTTCAGCAAAGGGGCTTTCCCGAAAATTTTCAGCAGCCTGTCCGGCAGCAGCTTCGTCCAGTTCGACTGCTGTAATGTGGGCGGCGGAGAATCTTTGCGCTAGCATCAAGGAAATCACTCCCGTGCCTGTACCAATGTCCAAAATGTGATTAGGAAAATCTGCTTCGGCAAGAGCGCCAAGCAATACGGCATCCGTACTGATTTTCATTGCACAACGGTCTTGATCGATTCGGAATTGCTGAAACTGAAACCAGGAGTTTCCCATCAGGTACGAGCCCGGCTAAAAAATTTGGATCTGAATCGGGTTCTGTCCTCCATCACATTGAGTTCTTCTTCAGACACCCGCTTCACACTTTCAATGGTGTAGAAGGCTTTTTCATCGATCTCCTTCACTTTGGAAATAAACTCCTTCAGCTGATCGCGCTTCATTACAGTAAAGAGAAGATTTACTTTTCCATACCGTCCTTCTGCACCGACATTGGTGAACCGATAGTTTTTTTCCTTCATAAATTCCAGTAGCAACGGCAGGGGATGCGGAGTAATGACCCGGACAAGCACCCTACCGAGAGCCAGTTTTTCATCCAATGTCATTCCCACATAAGTGCCGGTAGCAAATCCCCCTGCATAGGCAATGTAAGAAAGTGGATTATTGACATTTTGGAAGATCTGTCCTATAGCTAAAAGCCATATCATCGCCTCAAAAAATCCCAAAATAGGTACAATATTCTTCTTCCCATTCATCATAAACATGATGCGGAGGGTATTTATGGATACATCTCCGATCCGTGCCACAAAAATTAAAAGGGGCATGAGTATGTAGTTGAGCAGGTTGTCGGAGATCCCGAGCGAGTGAAATAGATCTTGCATGATGGATGCAAAATTACCCCATTATTCGGAGAGGATAGCAGAAAAAGTAAAGGAATTAGCTTTTAGATTTTTTTGTCCTTGCCTGCAGGCCAGCCAAATGCAATAAACTGCACTGTCATAATTAATAAGAACCAAATTAAAATATTCCAGTTGTCAAACAAATCCAGAGAAATCCCAAAAACCAGTGGGCCAAGAGCTGCTAAAACATAGCCGGCAGATTGTACCATTCCCGAAAGCCTGGCTGTAGTCAGATCCTCGGCAGTTCGCATCGAGATAAGAGTGTAGGCAATACTCAAACTAGCGCCGCTACCGATTCCAATGATGGTAAGTGCCGCAAAAATGACCAGTTCATTTGAAAAGAAGAGCGCTGCATAGCCAATAAAATATCCAATCCCTACCGCTAATACGACGCCAGACTGTTGCTTGAGGCGCATCAAAAGGGATGGGACAAAAAAAGTTCCGATCAAGGAAATCAACTGCATATAAGATAAGGCAAAACCTGCCCTTACCGGTGTCATTCCTTTTGCGATCAGCATGTCGGGCAGCCAGGTGACTTTGGTAAAATACATGACGGACTGTGCACCCATGAATAAGGTGACTTGCCAGGCCAAACGGGATTTCCAGACATTTTTTCCGGCAACAACACTCCCTGTTTGTTTTGAGGCTGGTGGTTTCAGCTGAGGAATCCAGAAAACGAGTGCCAGGACCATCAGCCCCACCCAGAAAACCAAAGATCCCCTCCACCCAAGCCCCAAGTCCACGGCCAGAGGAACGCTGACTCCGGAGGCGATGGCAGCAAAAAGTGACATTCCCGTAGAAAGAAGGGCAGTCATCAAGCCAAGCTTCTCCGGTATCCTGGCTTTAAAAAAAGGGATCATTAGGACATTGGCGGTAACTATCCCGATGCCTGTAAGTGCAGTACCGAAAAAAAGCAATTCAATGCCACCCAAAACCCGGATGACCACCCCAACGGATAAAAGGGAGATTCCTAGAAAAATGGCTTTCCCATGTCCAAGCTTTTTGCCCAAGCTAGGAGCAAAAAGGGAAAAAATCGCGAAAGTGATCAAACTTAAGGTAGTCAGAAACCCGGCTAATCCATTGGAAATCCCCAAGTCCTCCCGGATGAAAGGAATCAGTGGCCCTACTGATGCAATCGAGGTTCTCAGATTGATCGAAATCAACACAATGCTTGTAATGAGAAAGGCCTGACTGGAAGATTTAGACATTTGGATCGTAGCTGCTTTGGTAGTTTATTTTGAAAAATCAGGCTAAAATTAGAAATCCTTGCCGAGGGTTTTAGAACTTAGCTTAAAAGTTTACTTTAGTCTTTTCATGGGATGAGGATTAGGTCAAATTAGACCAGATATCCGGATATTTTCCGGAGATTTAGACTTACTAATTACCCCATTAGTATTGGATACATAGTAAAGCTCCACCGAATTTATGCACAAACAGGTTTTCTTTTTAATACTCTTGGTCAGTTTCCACCTTCCTCGATTTGCTGCGGCTCAGCTTGAGGTCAATTACGAAGAATCCTTAGTTCCTGTCCTCGCAGTTCCCGATCTTTTTGTGACCAATCTAGGGAATTTAGCCAATACGAGGAAAATGTGGGAGAAGATCCGAAGGCCAGAGGTTTTGGGACTGTTTGCGGATCACGTGTATGGTCAGTTGCCGACTGATTTTGATCGACAGATTTTTGAGGAAGAACTTGTTTCTGCCCACGTCCATGCCGCCTATTCCCGTCTCAAACAGGTAAAAATCACAGTCAGACGTAATGCTCAAAACCATGCTATTCGATTAAAAATTTATTACCCAAAAGACAAAAAAGGGCCTTTCCCAGTCTTTTTGTTGATCAGCCACAGAAATGTGGAACAGATAACTGCTAATCTCGAAAATCAGTTTTTCCCGGTCAAAACGGTCGTTTCTAGGGGGTACGCGGCAGCTGTTTTCGACGTGGAGGATGTTTCGCCGGACAGTCCGGAAAGATTTAAGGAGGGAATTTTAAATACCCTCTATCCCGAGCAACTTGGCATGAGCGATGGAATGCGGGGACTTTCTGCTTGGGCTTGGGGAGCGATGCGTGCGATGGATTATTTTGAGAGCGATCCCGAACTGGATGAAAAAAGGGCAGTTGTGGTGGGCCATTCCCGAGGCGGAAAGGCTGCCCTTTGGTGCGGGGCCAACGATACCCGCTGGGCTGTTACCGTGTCCAATGAATCGGGATGTGGTGGGGCCGCACTTTCCAGACGTAAATTCGGTGAGACGGTGGCTCGGATCAATGCGGGGTTTCCGTATTGGTTTACAGACCAATTTAAAAATTTCAATGGGCTGGAAGATCAATTACCGGTGGATCAGCATCAGTTGATCGGGTTGATTGCGCCCAGATCGGTATATGTTGCGAGTGCCAAAGAAGATAAGTGGGCAGATCCCAAAGGCGAATATGTATCGCTCAAACTCGGATCAAGGGTATTTTCAGAAATCTATCGGATTCCCGTCAGTCTTCCCGAAGCCTACAAGTACGAGCCCCATGTGTTGCATCAAAAATCAGTGGGCTATCACCTGAGAGAAGGAAAACACGATCTGATCGTTGCTGATTGGGAAAAGATCATGGATTTTGCCCGACTGCAATTCGAATAAAAGCAATGCAAAAGCAGGGAAATCGCTTTTAACATTTGGTAATTAAAACATGGAACGAAGGGATCGAGAAGCTTCCTTTTGAAGACTTGTGGGTTATAACCATTAAGGTCATTGAGAAAATTCAGAACTCCTTACTTCTCGCAAACTGGATTTGCGGTGATTTTGAAAA
>CAZNND010000154.1:0-4192 GCA_964574365.1 uncultured Limnohabitans sp. | reverse complement strand
TTTTCCTCAAAATAAACAAAAAATGCCTTTTTTGAAAGAATTAAGCTACTTTAGGCAGGGAAGTCGCATTTACAACTAACCATGTTTTCCTCCTACTGAAAAAACAAAGCAGTTTCTTGTAGTTGAACCTCCAAGAAAATTAAGAAATACACCTAAAGCGAATAAATAGGGATTTCCACCAGGAAGACTTAGTCGTAATTCTTAATTTTCTCAATGATCTTAATGGTTTAAATACAAAAGTTTTCAAAAGGAAGGTTCTCGATTCCTCTGTTCCACGCTTTTATTGACCAAATGTTAAATGCGATTTCCCAAGCTACTTTAGGTTTTTAGAAGTGCCCTTAATCATATCAAAGGGATGAAGCATAAAACAAATGTAAATAGCACATTTGTATTTAAGGAAATGGCGCTTATCTTTGCAATCCTTTTTAAGGCCAATCTTAAAGAGGATAGTCAAGGGAGCAATTAGATAAAGATATTCGATCATGAAAAGAACATTCCAGCCTTCTCGCAGAAAAAGAAAAAACAAGCATGGCTTCAGAGAAAGAATGGCTACTGCTAATGGTAGAAGGGTACTCAGAGCCAGAAGAGCAAAGGGCAGACATAAATTGACCGTCTCTGACGAAAAGACGTTGAAAAAGTAATTCTTTGGATGGTATTTCGTATGTTCATATACGAATTTATTCCTCGAAATGAAATTCAAACTCACAAAATCGGAGCGCCTTTGTGGCGAAAACCTTATCAAGGAACTTTTTACTAAAGGTTCCTCTTTTTTTTTGTACCCTTTTAAAGTTATTTTTCTTCAGAAAAAAGAGTTGAATGGCAAAACCAATCAAGTATTGTTTTCCGTTTCCAAAAAAAAAATCAAAAAAGCTTCCGGGAGAAACTATATCAAAAGAAGAATAAGGGAAGCTTATCGGCTCAACAAGCAAGATCTTTCTCAAAATGGAGTTATAGTCGGATTTATATTTGTGGGAAATCCAGAAATGAGTTTCTCTGAAATTGAGCCCAAATTAAAATCGGCTTTATCGAAGCTACAACACGAATTATCTATCAATCGTTTTAACCATGATCCGAATACCTAAGAAAAATGTGGTTCTGATTTCTTTAGCTATATCCCTGCTTTTTGGGGCATTGGCTTTCCAAATGAAGAATGACAAACTGTTCTCAATAGCTAAGAATATCGATATTTTTGCTACACTGATAAGAGAATTGGATTCCTATTACGTGGAGGACATTGATCCCGATAAACTGGTTTCGGTAGGTATCAATGCCATGCTGGAAGAATTGGACCCTTATACGGAATATATTCCGGAGGAGGAATCTGACGATTTCCGAATGATGACAACAGGAGAATATGCAGGAATAGGTGCTCTTATCGGGAACAGAGGTGAGGGTATAATGGTTTTAATGCCTTATACCGGTTTTCCTGCCCAAAATGCAGGGCTCAAAATAGCAGACTACATCCTTCAAATTGACAGCATTCCTGTAAAAGGAAAATCTACGTCTGAGGTTTCGGAATTGCTTAAAGGTCCGGCAAACACTTCATTAAAGGTTGTGGTAAAAAGAAATCAAGACACTTTGGAATTCGCTTTGAACAGGAAGAAAATTAGTCTGAAAAATGTCCCGTTTTATGGCAAGTTGGACGACAAAACGGGTTACATTAAGTTGGCTGATTTTACCACCAATGCATCTGCTGAAGTTAGAAACGCACTAGTTAGCCTAAAATCACAAGGGGCTGAGCGATTGATTTTGGATTTGAGGGATAATCCTGGAGGTCTTCTAAATGAGTCTGTGGAAGTTGTTAATCTTTTTATCCCTAAAGGGAAAGAAGTTGTCAAAACCATAGGCAAACTCCAGAATGTGAATTATACGTATAAAACAAGTAAAACACCCCTTGATAAAGACATCCCTTTAGTGGTTTTGATTAATGAAAGAAGTGCATCTGCTTCTGAGATTGTCGCGGGAGCCTTGCAAGATTATGACCGGGCTGTTCTCGTCGGGAGAAAATCTTTTGGGAAAGGTCTGGTTCAGACCACCATTCCACTGAGCTATAATGCCCAAGCAAAGATAACTACCGCCAAATATTATATCCCAAGTGGGAGATGTATTCAGGCTATCGATTATGCTCAAACAAGAGAGAATGGTGCAGTGACTACAGTGCCGGATTCGTTAAGAAAAGTCTTTAAAACAGCGAAAGGTAGAATGGTTTTGGATGGGGCAGGTATTGAACCGGATGAAAAAGTGGATGAAATCACCTATGCTCCAATTTCATATACGCTTGTGGCGGGGAATCATGTCTTCGAATTTGCTACTCAATATTTCTACAAAAATAAGTCGATTTCAGATCCCATGAAATTTGAAGTTTCTGAATCAGATTTTGAGGATTTCAAAAAGTTTCTGATAGGTAAAGATTACGACTACACAACGTACACAGAAAAATCGCTCGAAGATTTTGAGAAGTACCTAGAAAAGGAACCGTATTACAAAGAAATAATGGCTCAATTCGATGCGGTTAAGTCAAAAGTTACGCACAGCAAGGAGAATGATTTGGATACCCATAAAAAGGAAATCAAAAAGATTTTAAGCGAAGAAATTGTTTCAAGATATTTTTTCCAAGAAGGCATGATAGAAGCGGGGCTGGAAGAAGATCCGGCAGTTAGTCTGGCTAAAATTTATTTGAACTCTCCTGAAAAAATAGCTAAAACTCTATCGGGATATCAAAAATAAGCATGGCAAAAATTCTTTCTATAGAAACTTCAACATCCGTTTGTTCTGTAGCAATTCATGACAAGGGAGAGCTTAGTTCTTTGGTGGAATTAAATGAACCGGGTGTTCATGCCGAAAAACTCATTCAATTAATTGATGAGGTCTTAGCTAAGTCACCTTTGCGCTATTCCATGCTAGATGCTATTGCTGTTTCAGAAGGGCCAGGTTCTTACACGGGCTTGCGGATTGGATTTTCAACTGCGAAAGGCCTAGCATATGCCTTGAACATACCGCTAATTGGAGTTAACACGCTTCAGGCTGTGGCTTCAGTAAGGGAATATCAATCGGGTGAAATCGGAGTTGCAGTTTTGGATGCGCGTAGAATGGAAGTATATAGTCAGGCTTTTGGGCAAAAACTTATGGAATTAACACCCATTGAGTCTGTGATATTAAATGAAAAGTCCTTTACAAGATTTTTAGAGGATAACAAAGTGTACTTTATAGGTGATGCAGTTGGAAAAGTTAAGCAAGTTGTCACCCATCCTAATGCTATTTTTCCGGAAAATTCAGGATTATCTGCGATGTTTTTGGGACAGTTGGCCTATCAAAAATATGAAGCTGGCATCTTTCAAGACATTGCTTACTTTGTGCCAAATTATTTAAAAGAATTTCATGTATTAAATTCGAAAAAGAATCCTTTGATAAGTCTATGAGTGAGATACTGAATCGAGTTGCGTCCAGCCCTATTGTTTCATTGAATATGGAGGAGTTTTATCCCATGGAGGGGCGATTGGTTTTTGATTTGAAACCCTTTCTTTTCCAGGAATTAGTACTAAAGGAAAAAGAGTTTCGACAGGCCTTGAAAGCTGTTGATTGGTCTTTGTACTCGGGAAAATGGGTGGCGGTTAATTGTTCTGCGGATGCCATTGTTCCTACTTGGGCCTATATGTTAGTTTGTAGCCATTTAGAAGGAGTTGCAAAAGGATACTGTATCGGGAGCTTAGGAAATCTGGAACAATATATATGTGAATTAACGCTTACTGGACTTGAATTGATCAGGTTTAAAGACCGTCCAGTGGTAATAAAAGGATGTTCTAAATTTCCAATTCCTTTATTTGCATATGGTCGTTTGATCTCCTTATTACAAAGTGAGGCCAAGAGCCTTATGTTTGGAGAACCATGTAGCACAGTGCCGATTTTCAAAAAAGGAAAGTCCTGATTAGTAATGTTTAAATTCCTTTACTGAAAAAAGTTTGCGACTTTTGTGGGTCATGGACTTGCTTAATCCAAATAGCTCCTCTATGTTTGCAGTCCGTTTGAGGGATAAGCCCTGAAGGTTTTAAAAATAAAGCAGCAAAACTGAATTTTTTTTCTCTTGTTTTTGGAAACAAAAAAACAAAAGTTCATCTTTGCACTCGCATTTAGGAAAATGGTTTTCCACAGAGACCGGGATAGACTGGTAACAAGTTCTTTGAAGTGATGTAAG
>CAZNND010000153.1:0-4223 GCA_964574365.1 uncultured Limnohabitans sp. | reverse complement strand
CACAATGATTTTCAAAATCACCGCAAATCCAGTTTGCGAGAAGTAAGGAGTTCTGTATTTATAGTTGTAGTTTTTTAAAATGGAAAAATCCCTTAAATGTATCTCTCCAACTCCACCTCAGGCATCTCATCATAGGTCTGCCCATTGAGTTCTCGGCCGGCTTTCTTTTTGTTTTTACCTCCCCACTGTTTAAAGAAGAAGGCGACTTTGGCGGTTTGGCATTGTTCCTGAATATCCAAGACCCACTCGGGGTCCATAAGGCGGGGTTTGTGTCCGCTTTCTCCTCCGACGATGACCCAGTCGATTCCGTCCAGATTGAGATTGGTGAGTGGTCCAATCAGCGGTTCGCAGGAGAGGAACTTGACCTTAGCGCCTGTTTGACGAAGGAATTCAATCCGATCCAGCACCCGATCATCCTCGACAGAAACTCCCATCCAGATATTATGTGCCCAAGGTAGGAGATGGCTGATTTCAGCTAGTCGATCTGCACGTTTCGTAAGGACTTGGAAGACCTGCTGTCCATTGTCTTTCATGACATGAAAGACCTTTTGGATAAATTCCAAAGGTACATCCTTGTGAAACAGGTCGGACATGGAATTGACAAAGACTACTTTGGACTTCTTCCATGAGTAAGGAATACCCAAGGCATCTTCGTGGATTCTGACTTTTTTGAATCCCGCTTGATACTTCTCCACACCCATGGCCTTTAGGCGCTTAGTCATCACTTCCGCATAGCAGAATTTACAGCCTGCAGAAATTTTGGTACAGCCGGTGACCGGATTCCAGGTCAGTTCAGTCCATTCAATTGAGGTTTGTGCCATGGGATGAAAGTAAGTTGAAAAAGATCGTTTTGCTAATTATTGTCAGTCATTGTCAGACTTCAACGTTTTTTTAAAATGAATTCCTGAACTACTTTATCCTTGCAGACTTTGTCATAGGAAATCAGAGGACTTGAGCTTTGATAATCTACCAGCTTAGTTTTCTTCAGATTATCAAGGACTTCTCTTGCGTGAATCGGAATATGTCCTTTGTCCAAGGTGTAAAAGAAGGCATTGTGGTTTGTTTGAATTTTGCCAGCCAATATTTCTTTCTTTAGTTCCTCTTGAAAATATTCCTTCTTAGTCAATTTTATTGGTTCAAAAAGGCTAGTCTGCGCTTTCCCCATTTCATCTTCAATATCAAAGTTAGCCGAGCCATTGTTGATATTCTGTTTCCAAGCAATTGATAAAAATTTATCAACTGCAGCTGGATGGGAAGCCCCAAATACTAAGCCGTAAATACCTGATGGTTTTTTGATAGTAAATGGATAAAGTTTTAGTTTAGTGGTAGATGGAAGCCAACCACGAATGATTTCCAAAAGTGATTGATGGATAAATCGAAAGGGATTTTTTAGGATGATTTCTAGGTCATAGCCCAGTTTTTTAAATTCTGGTGTCTCACTAAATCGTTTTAAGAAGGATGTTGAAACAAAATATAGAAAATCAGTTTTTTTAGTTGCTTCCAAGGCATTGAGGTATTTGCTGTTTAAAAACTTAACTCCATTTTGGTCCAAGAAAACCAAGGACGGCAAACTTTTATTCAGGGTATATTCTCTTTCAAATGACTCCTCAAAATCTAAAGAAGTAAATTCAATAACTAGTACCTTGCTTAAGGTCGGATGTTTTTCAATAAAATCAGAACAAGCTTTTTTCAGGGTCGTACATTTTTCCTTTTTAAACTCATTGAGATGTAAATGAACCTTGGTTCGGTTTTGAAGCAACAAGTTTCCGAATTCTAAAATTTTGGTTAGAATTCGAATTGGGCTTCCGGGAGCTCCATTTATATCATACCCAGTGCCTGCAAAAAAATCTACTATTAAAATATTGTCTCCCCCAGTTATTGCGAATACAGGAATCCATGCCTGGGTGTATTTTTCAAAAATTTCAAGTTTTGTAAGAGTTCCTTGATCAAACGGTTTTTCATGCAGATCCCTAGATGACATAAAATTAAAGATTAGTATAGTTAAAAGTAGTGTTAAAATAAAAATTAAAAATACACACAATTGGGAGATTATGGGTTGGTGGAAAAAATGTCTCAAAAAAAATATCAATAAAAAAATCAAAAATAAATCCTGAAAATCAATAGGTTATCTAAATCTGCCCTTCCTAAAACCGGTAGAAGGATTTCCAATCCGTTTTTGAATTTTAGGGAATAAAAATCCCTGAACAGGGCTTCAGGATTATAAATCCTGAAGAACCCATTTATTTCACATTCGCCCTGAAAAAAGCAATTGTCTTTTCCCAGGCTGCTTTTGCCGCTACTTCGTCGTAGCGGGGAGTGGTATTGTTGTGAAAACCGTGATTCACCCCCGGGTAATTGATCATTTCGTACTTTTTTCCATTGGCTTTGAGGGCGGCTTCGTAGGCCGGCCAACCTGCGTTAACCCGCTCATCGAGTTCGGCATAAATCACCAACAGGGGAGCTTTGATCTTGGGTACGTCAGCCACATCAGGCTGTCCACCATAAAACGGTACGGCAGCCTTTAAGTCTGGAATCCGAACGGCCATGGCATTGGAAATCCATCCACCAAAGCAAAAGCCAACTACCCCGACGTTTCCGTTGCAGTCTGGATGATTTTTCAAATATTCGTAAGCAGCAATAAAATCTTCAAGCATTTCGTCCCGGGTTCGCTTCGCCTGCATCGTGCGTCCTTCGTCGTCATTTCCCGGATAACCACCCAGTGGAGTTAGGGCATCTGGGGCAATCGAAATAAATCCATCCACTGCACAGCGTCTCCCCACGTCTTCAATGTAGGGATTGAGCCCCCGATTTTCATGTACCACCACAATGCCCGGGAACTTTCCCTTTCCCGCAGGCTTGGAAAGCAAACCCTTGATCTGTCCGCCACCCTTAGGTGAATCGTACATGACATAGTCCGAACTCTGCATCCGCTCATCGGTAGGTTCGATGGTACGGGTATTCACATAATCCGGCATCATGCTGCTCATCAGTGCGGTCACCGTAATTCCACCCACAGCGTAGGCAGAAAGTTTTTCTACAAATGTCCTGCGATCCAGTTTGTTGTGGCAGTAGTAGTCATACAAGTCAAAAGCTTCCTGGGGAATATCCTCTTTGCGTAGTTTTTCCATGGTGGGTTTTTGTTAGTAGCCCCAAGTTATACAAAATCAAAAAATGGAAAATTCAAATTTGCTGATTGGATAAAAAGAGAACAGGAATGGGAGATAAGCTGCATGAGGGATTTGATTGAACCAAATAGGAATCGGTTTCTGGGGAATCTGCTTTGGAATGTGCCTCGAAGAAAAACTAATTTGGATTCCAATTCCAGAGTTTGCTAGGTGAAAAAAATACCAATTATTGGGCCAGCCGCTTCAGTTCTTTTTCACTTAACGCTCTGTTAAACACAGCCAAACCTCCAATTTGGCCTTTAAAGAAATTGCCCATTCCGCTTTTCAGCAAAACTGCACCTACAGTAAAGTCAGAACCGTTATTTCCCATTCCATCCGGGAAATCATAGGGGTTTTTGCGCTGCGTAAGCCCATCCGGATAGCCCTCAAATCCGGTGGTATTGCGGATGAGCTCGGGATCTCGTTTTTCAAAAACTCCATTTAGGTAAGATTTGATCTGTTTACCATCGTAGGTAAATGCCACACAAACCCACTCCCCGGCTGGGACCTCCTGTTTGCTTGCTGAATAATCGATGGAATACGGGAAAGGGGGTGTTGGTTTTCCTGTTTTGGAGATGTGGCCGCAGACTTGGTTTTTGCCATTGTAGTGTGGGAGGGACACAAATAGCCCGTACTGCCGTTTGCCTCCATCCTGGTATTCGTTCCACATGCCTCCTAAAAATCCCGTCTGTTCTCCAGTCCACTTAATCCAAGCTACCACCGTGACGCCTTGATTTTCACCATGAATATTCAAGTGTCCCGTTTCTGAATGGGCCAAGGACAGGTAGCTACCCGTACCTAGGGTTGCTGAAAACCCCGATAAAGGGCCTTCACTGTGACGAACAATCGGGCCGTTGATCTCTTGTAAGGGAAACTCTCCCACACCCACTGCCTTTCGTGCTTTTCCGGCTTCTTCTTTAAAATCCCAAACAGCAACGATCCCTTTTGTGGATTTTACCCGATTGAGTTTTTCGGACGACTGACCATGGGAAAGAAGAGCAAGAAGAAATAAGCCGAAACCTAACATGCACTTCATATTTTTGGTTTTATAAATTTTTA
>CAZNND010000152.1:0-4289 GCA_964574365.1 uncultured Limnohabitans sp. | reverse complement strand
AAACACAGGTATTTTATTTATCCGAATTTATTGAAGGTTAATCCTAGATACTTGTTATTAAGCGGATAATCATAAAATCCAATATGGATATACGGAATCCTGCCAGTAGCCAAATTTTGTTTGAGTTTAAGGATATAAATCGATCAATGGGAAGAACATAAATAAGCAAAGGGATGGGAAATTCAACGCAAACCCAAACTTTCAATTTTGATTTGTACACCTTCGAAATCAAAGCTTTAGCTTTTCCGGGTTGTGCCCTAAAACATAAATTTCTAGAAATGAGGGGAAATTTATAGCTTTAGTGCCAAGAATAAAGCCCATACTAAACACATAAAAAAGAACTTTGTGCCCTTCGTGTCATTTGTGGTTTAAAATTTTATTGTTTTTATTTCCTACTGGCAAAATACCGTACATGCATAAAATCCAAAAAATCTTAAAGAACCCCCGAATTTTTGAAGAAATTAAAGTCATTTTTTTTCTTTACTAGTGATTATCCCCAGGGTGATAACGTAGTTGAGTTCTTTTTTCTACATCTTCTTTATAAAAAGCGATCTCTTTGAAATTCACATCGGCATAGCGCTGAGCCTGATCAAAGAAATGAGGTGATTTGGGATTAGCACTTTGGCCACCGGCTAAGATCGTTTTAGCCTTAACTTTTTCTCCAAACTCTACCACTGCCACAAAGCTATTTCCCCTGTAGCCATAAATCCGCTTAGTATTTTCAGAGGATTTGGCTCCATAGGCAGCCAAAGCCCCCCAATTACCGGAAGCAAGTCCAATTTGAATGTACGGCTTACTGTCATCAAAACCCGCATCAATAGCCCCACTTAGACGCTGGAATCGATTTATTTCGCCCCAAGGTATATTCCAGCTCCCAAAGTCTCCCTTCATCTGACTCAAAGTTTGTTCAAAAACAGCTTCAATTTCAAGAGCAGTTGGGATTTTGGCATTTGAATCAGGCTGAGCAAATCGGTTGAGACTTCTAAATTTTCGCTGGTAATTTTCCCCATAAAAATGAGCCAATGACATCGCCACCGATTCCTTGGAGGTTCGGTAGTCCCAGTTTTTGAGAATTTCCAAGGCTTCTTTTTGGTCACCTTGGCTAGAATTCCCAATTGAAGAAATCAATTCAGGGATCAAAAACTCAAATGCCGGTAGGTAAGGATCGTAAGCTAAGGATAGAAAACTATCCAAGTTTAACTTTCCCTGAAGTCCTTTGAGCACCTTTTGAGCATGCAATCCACGGAAGTTTTCCGAATCAGGGGCCATGTATTGGGGATAATCTTCCTTCTTGGGGCTAAATTCCCCAGCAGCGGTAAAGGGTGTGGAATTGCAGTTTTGAATCCAGCCTGTTCCCGGATTTAAGATCACAATACTCTCATCCACTGAATGTAGTCCCTGCCAATCGGTAGCGGGAAGGCTTCCATCCACCGGTTTAGAAAAATCAAATTCGAGACTTCGTTTTGGAATAAAGTTGCCGTGGAAGTATCCGATATTTCCTTCTGCATCCGCAAAAACCGTATTGTTAGAACTGTTCGTCCGGATGTTCATCATTTCCTTGAATTCCACAAAATTTTTCAACTTAGTTCTGGTAAAGCTCTGAATCAAGGCATTTACCGGATCCCAGTTAATTTTTGTAGCTATCCATTTTCCATTTTCCCGCTGGGTAATTGGTCCGTGATGAGTGCGAAAAATCGTAAAAGATTTCTCCTTTAGTTGATCTCCCTCCTTGTACTTTAGGTTAATCTGATGGGTTTCGACAGGTCGTTTTTCATTACCGTATTGATAAAAGTAAGTCCCGTTTTCCTCGGTAACTTCTTCCTCAAATTCATCGATAAAGTCCACAAAAGTAGAGGTATGAATCCAACCGGTTTTTTCATTGAAGCCCTGATACACAAAAAACTGTCCCCAAGTCACCGCTCCATAGGCATTTAATCCCTCTTCACTTACTACATGTACCTCCGGCCTAAAATAAAACGAGGTGTGGGGATTGATCAGTAGCATGGAATTACCAGACTCAGACAAGCTCGGAGCAATGGCGATCCCGTTGGAACCCTGAGGCTCCTCGAATACGTTTTTCTCAGTGTTTCCGGAACCAATAAATGCCAAACTGGAATCCGACTCATAAAATTCCTGTAACGAAGATGTAGAAATGCGTTCAATATCACCCCCTATTGAACCTTCAAAAAAATACATGGGCATCCAGGGTTCATATCTGGTGATCACCTGTGGAATCACTTCGGGGTGGGTGTGCAGGTAATAATTAATCCCATCCGCAAAGGCCTTACAAAGGGTTTTCAGCCAATCAGGAGCTATTTCATACGCTGCTTTTGCTTCCTCTACAGTCATATACAGATTTGCCCGAAGATCGGAAAACAATTCCTTCTTTCCTTCCAATTCAGCCAGACGACCAATAGCCCAAACGTAATTGCGTTCAACTCTTCGAAAATCATCCTCACACTGTGCATAAAGCAAACCAAAAACAGCATCGGCATCACTTTTTCCATAGACATGGGGCACACCAAAATCGTCCCTTATAATTTCAACCCGACTGGCTTGCTCCTCCCACCTGCTAACCTCAGCATTAGGATTCTGACAAGAAACTAAACTAATAATTAAAAAAACGGGGATTAATCTATTCAACATACAGGTGGAGTTTAAGACACAATCCCGAAAATAGCTTTTTTCAATTTTAAAATTCACATACTATGCTTATCGGTCAAAGAAATCGCTTTTTAAATCACCAGTTTGACCTCTTATTGGAGGATCAACTCAGGTGCAAATACTTTTCATCTTGAAAAATAAAGGCATTAAGAGTTACGTTTAATGATAATCATAAGGATTTTCCTTTACCTATGCTAGCCAATATTCTTAATTTTCTGAAAGATGAAAAATTCAGATCATTGATTTTGAACCATTGAGGTAATTTAGAGAATTATGGGCTTGAATATCGGCAGGAGAAAGAACTCCAATTCGTAACTATCGCATTATCATCGCTTCTTGACTCTATTGATTTCTAAATGATCTTAATGGTTTAAATCCACAATTTTTCAAAAGGAAGGTTCTTGACCTCTTAGTCCTACTCATTTTACTAACCAAATGTTAGAAGCGAATTCCATAGCTTATCGATGGTCTAGGTATCGATTGGAAGGAAAATCAGAAAGCAGCTGCTTCATGAATGCTTCAGAAACCAATTTGCTTTCCTGAAATCCGGAAACGATCCGATCCACTTGAAAGGGACTGCTTGCACCGATTATTAGACTCCCAACGGCCTTTTGCTGTAGGCCATACCTGATCAACACAGACTCGGGACTAAAGCCATACTCCTGTATCCGATCCTTGATTTGCTTCACCTGAGCTTTTGGAAAATCCAAAAAGTCTGTTTTGGGTTTGTCGATTAAAAGTCCTTTGGCAAAACATCCCCTGACCAGTACCCTGGTGTCCGTTTGTTCGAGTAATGGAAAAATTTCTTCTTCCGGTCTCCGGTCCAGAGGACTGTATTGTATCATGATGGTTTTTGGGGGATTCATGGACATGACTTTTCGAATTACATTGGGTCGAATAGATGAAATTCCAAAGGCTCTGATTTTTCCTTCCTTTTGTAATCGTTGAAATGCATCGAGGGTTTCTTCCCAAGGATCATCGAGGGTACCACCATGGAGTTGGTAGAGATCGAGGTAATCCGTTTTCAATCTTTTTAAACTTTCCTCTACTGCATTTAGAATATATTCTTTTGTAGGATTCCAAGTCCAAGCTGTGCCATTGACGTTCCATTGATTTCCGACTTTGGTGGCCAAAATCATTTGTTGCCGTTTTCCTAAAAGTGCTTTGCCAAGATTTTCCTCATTTTTCCCGAGCTGGTACAAATCCGCCGTATCAAAAAAATGGATTCCCAAATCAATCGCACACTCGATAATGGGTTTTGCAGCTGAATACGTTTCAGGAAGTGACATGCAACCTAACCCAATGGACGGCAAAGTTAACTTGTAATCAGGAAAGGTTTGATTCATGAGATTTTTAGATAGTGTGATCCAATTTACTGATGAATTTATTCTAACCTGAAATTCAACTTATAAAAAGGAAAATAGACACAAATATCCCTTCGCCCGGGAGAATTTCTACGCCTGCGAGCGTGTCACCAGGCTCGGAATGTTGGGTTTAAAGAGATACTGGCTAAATCATCCTGCTATTCAAAAGCTTTTCTGTTCTATATTTCATAATCCCACAAAATGGACAGGGAAATCGCTTTTAAAACTTACCATTTTTCCGTCCGACTGAAAAAAAACCAG
>CAZNND010000151.1:0-4328 GCA_964574365.1 uncultured Limnohabitans sp. | reverse complement strand
CTTCTCGATCCCTTCGTTCCATGTTTTAATTACCAAATGTTAAAAGCGATTTCCCCTCAATTATCCGGATACATATAAATCAAAAATCCTAACTGATAAACCCATCTATCTTTTCACATACATAGCAATCAATTTTTCTGCGCAACGTTCCCCATCCATCGCTGCGGAGACAATTCCACCTGCATATCCTGCCCCTTCCCCACAAGGAAACAGCCGTTTGATCTGCACATGCTCAAAAGTCTCCTTATCGCGTGGAATACGAACTGGCGATGAAGTCCGGCTTTCCAACCCAATCAGCTGCGCATCATTGGTCAAATATCCCTTCATCTTTTGTCCAAAAGACTTAAATGCCATCGCCATTCTCGCAGAAATAAAATCAGGTAGCACTTCACGCAATTCTACCGATTCCAATCCTGGCTGATAGGATGTGTCCAAAAGAGAAGAACTAACTTTTCGATTTACAAAATCAACCATACGCTGCGCTGGAGCCACTTGAGTTTTTCCACCCAACTCCCAGCCTTTCCTTTCCACATCCGCTTGAAAATGCATCGCTGCCAAGGGACCAAACTTCTGGTAATCAGGCAAATCTTCAAGTTCCACCGATACCACCATCCCTGAATTTGCAAACTTACTGTCCCTTCGACTTGGGCTCATTCCATTGACTACAAGTTCCCCTGGAGAAGTAGCTGCAGGAACAATAAATCCGCCCGGACACATACAAAAACTAAATACACCACGCTGCTTCCCTTGGTACTCAGTCTGCTGAACCAAGGAATACGCTGAAGCTGGAAGATAAGGCCCACGATCAACTTTACAATGATATTGGATTTGGTCAATAAGCTGCTGACTGTGTTCGATTCTTACCCCCAAAGCGAAGGGTTTAGCTTCTATTAAAACTTTCTTTTGATGGAGCAACTGAAAAATATCCCGCGCAGAGTGCCCCGTGGACAAGATAACACCGATTCCTTTTATTTTTTCTCCAAATTGGGTTACCACACCCTTAATTTCATTGCCATCCAAAATTAAATCCTCTACCCTGGTCTCAAAATGGATTTCACCACCAGATTGAAGAATCGTTTCACGCAGTTTGGCTACCAACACCGGCAGTTTATTTGTCCCAATATGCGGATGAGCATCCACCAAAATCTCTTCCGTAGCCCCATGAGCTACAAGAATCTCCATGATTCTACGAATATCCCCGCGTTTTTTGGAACGAGTATATAATTTTCCGTCCGAGTAAGTTCCCGCTCCTCCCTCTCCAAAGCAATAATTTGAATCAGGATTTACAATTCCTTCTCTATTGATAACCGCAAGATCTCGTCTTCTAGCGCGTACATCTTTCCCTCGCTCAATTACAACAGGTTTCATGCCCAACTCGATACAACGGAGTGCTGCGAATAGTCCTGCAGGCCCTGCTCCAACAATAAGTAATGAGTCTGACTGACTGACATTCTTGTACTCCGGCAAATGATCCAAAAGAGAGCCTGGGGATTCATTGACAAACAAGTCTGCCTCTATGTTTACCAAAATCTTTCGTCCTCGTGCATCTATCGAACGACGGGTTTGTCGCGCAAAAGTATTGGGCATATCCAGAGATAACCCTGCTTTTTTTAAAACAACACGTTTAAAATTAGCTTCATCATAAGCCTCTTCCGGGCTCAATTGAAGAGAAAAGTTCTTTTTCATGGTAAGGTAGTTATCCTTAAATCCTTGCAAAGGTACAAATAGATGGAAAAGAACCAGAAATAAACTTTATCAGTCA
The DNA here is from genome assembly GCA_964574365.1 of uncultured Limnohabitans sp. Classification (GTDB taxonomy): domain Bacteria; phylum Bacteroidota; class Bacteroidia; order Cytophagales; family Cyclobacteriaceae; genus Algoriphagus. Next base: position 2,566 of record CAZNND010000151.1, on the reverse strand, counting down.
TTAAATCCAATTATCCTATCGTTGATCCATCATTGGCTAATCTATTCTAATTCACCCACCATTTATCTCAAGCATTTTCGAAGCAATTCGTGAGCATGATTCAAGAAATTTTAGGAAAAAAGCGAATAACACAAGGATTTATCCCGGATACTTTGATATGGGAAAGTCTGCATTCAACGGGCTAAGATCCCTTGCAGACATCCCTATTTTGGATTTATTTAAGGAAGTCCTACGCTATTAAAATTGGGTAAAAAAAATCTTCCATTTCTCAGATAATTGAGGGGTGAAATCGATACTATTTGTACCTATGATAGTCTTTAAAACAAAATAGCATTTCCGAAAAGACACTATTCGTTTAACCGACTTAATTCATTCGATCCAAAACCTCAAATCTAGAGAAGTTAGATATAAATTCAGGAACAAGAGCTTTTAAGTGCCTAACTAGATCCGTTTCATTGTTTTTGCCTATTAGGTCTTCAAACAGATTAATTTGGCCATCGACTTTGTGGTAAGACACCGGTGAAACTTTCGCAATTTTAATCATCGGGTGATGAGTGATTTTTACAGTTTCAAAATCATTCAAAAGTTCCTCATACAACTTCTCACCTTCCCTTAATCCGGTGAACTGTATTTTTATATCTTCATCCAATTTTTTTCCTGAAAGCTTGATCATTTTTTTGGCCAGGTCAAGAATTTTCATTGGCTCACCCATATCAAAAACATAAATTTCTCCTCCATTTCCCATCACACCTGCCTCAAGCACTAATTGACAAGCTTCGGGTATGGTCATAAAGTATCTTGTAATTTCTGGGTGAGTAACCGTGATTGGTCCTCCATTCATGATCTGCTTTTTAAATAGCGGGATTACAGAACCATTCGAACCCAAAACATTACCGAAGCGGGTCGTTATAAACTTGGTGTGAAACTTTTTATGGTTTATTTCGAGATATTCGTTGAGTGCCTGAACATACATTTCAGCAGCTCGCTTACTTGCACCCATTACATTGGTTGGATTTACTGCTTTATCTGTAGAGACAAAAACAAATTTTTCAACCTGATGGAGCACGGATAAATCAGCCAATATTTTAGTCCCAATCACATTGGCGTGAATAGCTTCTCCAGGGTAATTCTCCATCATGGGAACGTGCTTATAGGCCGCCGCATGAAAAACAACTTGAGGTTTGACATTCCTGAATACCTCCTTCATTTTCTTTTTATTTCGGACATCCCCCAAAATCACTTTCATCTTGCAGCTCGGATATTGCTCCTTGAATTCCTGCTCGATGTCGTAAAGAGCCGACTCTGCAATGTCCAACATAACCAAAAGACCAGGGTGGTAATGAGAGATTTGTCGGCAAAGCTCCGAACCTATGGAACCGGCAGAACCAGTTACTAAAACAATTTTATTTCTTAGATCTTCTTCAATCTTTGGGTTATCCAAAATAATTTGGTCCCTACTTAAAAAATCTTCGATTTTTATTTCACGAATTGCTCCCGCTGTTAACCCTCCATTTATCCATTGATCCACCGGAGGAACTTTAGAAACTGATAAGTTAAGACGAAGGCATTCGTCTATAATTTCATTTTTCCTTTGGACTGAAAGATCTCTTACTGCAATAATCAAATCTGTGACCCCAAATTCCTTGGCAAGGCGATTAAGATGAGACAGACCATAGAAAATCCTTTTCCCGTCAATGTTCTTACCATCTTTTTTAATGTCATCATCCAAAAAAGCTACTACATTAATTTGGCTTTTACTGTCACGCTTTATCGCTTCTTGGGCAATAATCCCAGCCTCACCTGCACCGAAAATAACGGTTTGCCGAAATTCTTTCTGAACAAATCCGTTTTTCAAATAAACGAAAATCTCTTTAACCAGGAGTCTGTAAAAGACCAACATGACAAGAGCTGATAAACTGGCAATAATTAGAACCGAAGTAGGAAGAAGAAATTGATCACTCAAAAAATTACCATGGAAAAAATTTAAGAATAAGAATAGGGCAAAGTTAATCATCACCGTTTTAAAAATATTTGACCCGTCCCTGAATCCAGTATGCCTAACTATTCCCTCGTAACTTCTGGTGTTTTGCATGACCAAAAGACCGCCTATCATGAAAACAAAACTCCCAATAAAGAGGTCGTACTCATCCAAAAGATTCAGTTCAAAATTGAATCTTAACAAATATCCAAAAATGGCACAATTAAACAGGATGAGCGAATCGAGAGATGCAATTATCCAACGGGGAAGAATTTTAAGCCTGATTAAAAAATTCATAGAGTACCTTTTTTCAAATTATTTGCCTCTTTTCAAGTAACAATTTTCAAATTTTTTTGCAAATTACGGAAGTTTTTTGAACTTACTTGATAACAAGAAAAAATATGACCTAAAATCCGCAGACCAAACCCTTTGAATCGTCATCGGTAATGTTAAGTTGTAAAATTAGGCTGATTTTCTTTTTTTATACCCTTCTTAGGGTTAGTGGTGGTGTTTTTGGAGTCAGTTTTGGGAAAGATTTCTTCAATTTTTTATCGTTTTTGCCCCTTTTATTCACAATAGGGCATAGTT
>CAZNND010000150.1:0-4488 GCA_964574365.1 uncultured Limnohabitans sp. | reverse complement strand
GAAAAAAAATCATTCGCTGCCGGAACGGTTGTAGAATCTCCAATAGCTCAAGGTTTGTTGTATGTGGGGACAGACCATGGGGCGTTTTGGGTTTCAAAAAATGATGGAAAAACCTGGGAAGAGCACTCCTCAGGAATTGCCCATGCGTACATTCGAAGCATTTCTCCTTCCAATCATCGCCTAGCACGGGTATATCTGGCCATGACCGGCATCAATTACGATGATTTACGCAGCTATGTCTATGTTTCCGAAGATTATGGCAAAAATTGGAAAAGCATTGGGTCCGGACTTCCCGATGAACCCGTAAATGTGATCAAAGAAGACCCGACGAATGAAAATATTCTCTATGCCGGAACCATGCGGGGGGTGTTTGTTTCACTTGATCGTGGTACCAGTTGGCAGTACCTGGGAGTAAATATGCCGGCGACAGCCGTCGCCGATTTGGAGATTCATGAAGGGTCTCAGGATTTGGTCGTGGCCACGCACGGAAGAGGTATTTACAAAACAAATCTCAAGCCTATCCAAAAACTTGTTGACCAAAAATTACCGCGAGACAAGGATCACTTATTCGAAATCGAACAAGTCAGCAGGCCATGGTTCAACTCTTCCCACAATAATCCAGATTACAGAACCCTTGAAAAAGTTGCATTTACCTTTTGGTTGAAAGAGACTAAACAAGTCACCCTCTCCGTTCGTGATGTTATGGATAAGGAAGTGTGGAATACGGTAATTACCGGTTCAGCCGGATTAAATCAATTTCGCTGGGATTTGATTGCCAAGAAGCAGGAGAGTGACTCCCCGTATTTTATCCACTACGATAAATTCATTGATTCCGGAACCTATACGCTTCGGCTTTCTACTGGTCAGGAAAGCATCAATCAAAAATTTATCGTTGTCGATGGCATCTCCCCTTATATCGAAAATTAAGCCTGTTTTTTTCCAAAAACCGCATGGAACATCGTGGCGGAGGTGTACAAAATAACCAGGAGAACGATCCATTGCAGCGTCTGTAAGGGCAGCGATTTGACCAAAAAGGCAGCGATTAGCACTGCGATAGAACCCGGTATGGCCATGGCTATCGCTGCTTTTCTGTTGTAAGATCCCGTTTTGATAAACTTAACGGAAGCGGGAGGCATCAGGAAAGCACAGGAGCCCATCATGATGGGAAAAGCAACCTTTGGCGACATCCCAAGGGCGAAAATCAATGCCATACAAGGGGCATACAATCCTACTCCAGCGGTCATGATTGCACCCAAAAAGAAATTGACAACAACGGCAATCCCAAGTTTGAACCCAGTCAATCCAATGGCATCCCCACCCCCCTGAATCCAGTTCATCATCCGTGCCAACATAAATCCGGCGGTAAGTAGGAGAGCGACGCCCATGGTGAGTCTGATTTTTCGTTCAGACAATCTCGAAACTATACCTGCTCCGATTACAGCCCCTGCAGCAGCGGATACCAGCATCAAAACCAAGGTTAGCGGATCCACTTCAATAATGGTGATAAAAATAAGTGCCTGGAGCAATACCGGAACTGTGTTGGCTACATTCATGGTACCCGGTATCAGTTTGTCTTCCGTTTGCCGGGTAAATTTCAGGAGAGCTGTTTGTGGAGCAAAGGCACCAATTCCCAAGACATCAAAGAAATTGACTACAAAGCCAATCAAGGAAGTCTTCAGCCAACTTGACTGTTCCAGTTGAGTTCGGTTGGATAGAAGATCTTTTATAAAAACAAAGCAAAACCAAAGGGCCAATACGATTAAGGAAACCCAAACTAATGTCAGCATAGAAGAAATAGAATTAGTGTTTTTTTGCCCTATCAAGTAGAATGATGCCTAAGGCCGCCTTAAAACTAACACGCTGAATCCTTTCTGCCTAATGCATCATGGTTGGTAAATATTTTGGTCACTTGACATGCTGCTTGGCCTTCAAACATTGAGTTTCCATGGGGCTTTTCTGATATTCCTGGAACCGAATTGGTCAGACATTTTGCTAAAAATAGATTTATGGATCGCTAAAAGGCTGAAAAATTTTTATTTTTCATTGCGCCATATGCGTCTTTGCGAGAAAAATTATTTTCATGGGAACAGATTCGATTTATAAGTCACTAAGCTATCTCTCGCAAAGGCGGTAAGGCGCAAAGGAAGCCTCTCTTTTTTTTCGAAAGAAAAGTGAAAAATACCTAATTTTAGATAGGCGGATATTCTCAAATGCCGGAAAATAGGATTGCCACAAAAATCTCAAACTTGGATTTTCCGGAATCATACTTCCACACTTTTTAGATCAGCTATTCCTCCAAAATGATAGGATTGATTAATCCGAGCTTAACAAGAAATCATTCAACTTATTAAAACTATAATTATTATTTTTTCCTTGATTTACAATTAGTTACAAAAATATATTTGTCACAAAATCTCATTTTTATAAATATTTATTTATATTCGTGACAATTTTTTAAGCAAATTATCCTATGGAACTCCAAACTATTCTCTCCCAAAATCTTCAGGCCTATCGAACTAGACTTGGCTTGACCCAAGATCAAGTTGCCTCATTCCTTGACGTAGATCGAAGCTTGATTGCCCATTATGAAAAAGGTTCACGTGAGGTCAGTTATCCCCATCTGAAAAAGTTATCCCATCTGTTCAATGTAGAAGTTGAGGATCTTTTGGAAGAAAATACAGCCCTTCGGGAAGCCAATTTTGCCTTTGCTTTCCGAACTGAAGGATTGGATACTGCGGATTTAAAATCTATCGCCGAGTTTCAACGGGTAGTCAGAAATTATATTGAAATGAGTCGAATTCAGCATGAAGAAAAATGAATTGCTCCTGCTGGAATGCAAGGAAAAGGTGGCTGAATTCCGAAACCGGTTTGGATTCGGCCCGAATGATCCTATTCATCTGAGAAGCTTCTTGCTTCAGCAAAATGTAATCACACTTTTTCGGACGATGAGTGCCTGGTTTGCAGGAATGGCAATGATAGTAGATAGCAAGCGGTTTATGATGATCAATCATACCCACACCTTGGGTAAGCAGCATTTCACCGTAGCGCATGAATTGTATCATTTATTTGTTCAGGAAAACTTTACTTCTCAAAAATGTAAAACCGGACTTTTCCTAAAGCAGGAAGATCTTGAGGAGAAAAAAGCCGATCTCTTTGCTGGCGCTTTGCTTTTACCGGAAATGGGTGTGATTTCCCTTATTCCAAAGGAAGAGCGGACAGGAAAAGTATCTGATCAGACCCTATTTAAAATCCAACAGGTTTATTCCGCTTCGGTGAGTGCCACCATTTATCGATTGGTGGAATTGGGATTTGTGGATAACAGCTATTTTGATCTATATAAGTCAGGTTCCACAGAGAGAATGAGGAATCTTGGATTTGATACCCGACTCATGTATCCTGGAAATCAAGAATTGACACTTGGGGATTATGCAGTGAAGGCGGGTACACTTTTTCAACAAGGGAAAATATCTGAATCGATGTACCTCTCGTACCTCAACGCCATTCAGATTGACCCACTTCAGCCACTGGATAATGGGGAAGAATGATACACAAACTGTTAAAATCCTGATTGATGCGGATGTACTGATTCACCTGTTTAAGGCGGAAAGGATTTCTCTTTTGAACAGGCTCTTTCCAAAACGGGTCTTTATGTTGGATGTAGTGCTCAGTGAATTGAAAGAAAATCGAACGATCAGATCTAATATCGAAAGCATTTTACTTTTCTCGGGTATTCAGGAGATCCAATTCCCTACTACGTCCAATCCTAAACTTTTCCAGGAATTCATAGCACTCAAGAAGAATATCAAAGGGGATGGGGAGTCTGCTTGCCTAGTCTATACTGCAGGCACCATTCGGATATTATCGCCAGCAGCAATACCAAAGATATTAAACCTTACTGCGATCAGCATGGCATCGCCTACCTCACTACCTTGGACATCTTTTGTGTCGCTGTGCAAAAAGATTATTGACCGACTTAGAAGTTAATCAACTCATCGCTAAAATTACCCAAAACCAAGAAAGCCACCTTTGCTGCGGATCCATTGAGGAGCATAGTAGGATACATTTTGATCCGGTGAAGATCAGCTATTAAACAACTTTTTTGACCTATTCGGTTTTTAAAATTTTTGGTACAATGTAGCAATCAAATTCCTCCTTCTCTTATAATCTATCTTGATCATACTGGCAATTTAGGCTGTTTTTTTTAAGGACTGACCATTACCCTGAAATATGCATTAGAAAAATCTACTAGGACCCCATATTGCTTTAAAATCAATAGGTTCACTTCACTGTTCAATATCGCCGTAGCGGTGCTATGCCTTGCTCTCAAAAGCGACTGATTTTCTCGCAACAGGAGAACTTCCCGATACGCCCCGCTATTGGAATTGGCTGTTACGAATTCTAATGCATAATCCAGGTTAATTCAATTTTCCCCCAACAGATACCCGAAAACCTGCCCAGTTTCAAAAATCCAAGCTTACACTTATTTTT
>CAZNND010000149.1:0-4789 GCA_964574365.1 uncultured Limnohabitans sp. | reverse complement strand
CAGTTAGCAGGGCAGAAAAGAATCTTCTACCTACCCCTAACACCATGGACATGCTCCCAGCCCGAGACCCGTCAAAGATAGACAAGTCAAAGGGCGGTCACGCCAATGTCCGTGAGACGGTTGTGAACGAACTAATGCCTACACCCACAACACGAGATTACAAAGACGGACAGCAAGCACACACTCGAAATGGCAAAGTGCAAACAGACACCGTAGGCAGAGCTGTGATGAATAGTGGGGAAATACTACTAGGCACACCTAGGACAAGCTCTGCTAATGGCTCAACCTCAAGGGAAGTAGAAGCCGGAGCACCGAAGGCAAGACTAGAAGATCAGGTTCACACAAACTGGGGTCGCTTTGAGCCAGCCATAAGACGCTGGGAAGAAGTGCTAGGCAGACCTGCACCGCTACCCACAAAGCCAGATGGCAAAGAAGGGGCTCACAGGCTATCCTCACGCTTTACAGAGTGGATGATGGGCGTTCCTGAAGGCTGGATAACTGATGTCGGTTTGTCTCGCAACGAAGAGCTGAAGGCTTGTGGGAATGGTGTTGTGCCACAGCAAGCTGAGCTGGCTCTCAGGATTCTACTTGAGGGGGTAGGGGACAAGGCTGAGCTGCTACCAGTGCATCTGCCTACACCCACTGTTAGCGACATTTACACGGCTGACCTAAAGAGTTCTCAGCAGTCACCAGGGTCAATGCATTCAGTCACGCTACCTCAAGCAGTGCAGATGGTTGCTAGAATAGAAACGGACAGGCCACATGTGTGACCTGCCCGCACCGATAACACGACTATCGGCAGTTCCTAATTCTAGGCGATTGCCGAAGAATTGAGGAACTATGAGCATAGAAGTCATAAATGCCGTTTGGCAACATTCAAAATCCGATGGACGCGCTAGAACCGTCATATTGGCTATTGCAGATCATCAAGGCGAATTAGGGGCTTGGCCTTCATTGGCCACGCTTGCACGAATGGTAAACGCTTCTGAACGTTCTATTCAGAGGGATATTGAATACCTGGTTCAAATTGGAGAGCTTGAGGTTCATTATCAGCAAGCTCCTACTAGGAATCATTACAAATCAAATCTTTACTTCGTCAAACTGCCAGGGGTGACAAATACATCGCGAGGGGTGACAAATACAGACGAAGGGGTGACAAATACAGAGGGAGGGGTGACTACTGTTGGCGTGCAATCCCTTAAAGAACCATTATTAGAACCCTTAAGTAATTCATATGTGAGTGAACTATTTTCTGAGTTCTGGAAAGAGTATCCACGAAAGTCTGATAAGCGAGCCGCACTAAAAGCCTTTAGGTCAGCTTTGACTAGGACTAGGTTTGAAGAAATCTTGGCTGGCGCTATTCGATACGCGAGTGATCCGAACTTGCCAGAAGCAAGATACATAAAACATCCTGCAACCTGGCTAAATGCAGACGCTTGGGAAAATCCACCATTACCAGAAGATCCGAAGAAGCGCAAAGAGCGCGAAGAACAAAAAAGAAAACTAGAGCTAGAAAGATACCTAAATGAACAAGACTGAAACAGCAAAATTATTAGACGAAATTGCAGTCATTGACAACCGCAAAGTAACCGCCGACTTAGTTGCACAATGGCAGGGAATACTTGGTCACATTCCTTACGAAATTGCAACCGAAGCGCATAGATTAGCTCGCAAGGATGAGCGCGTGACCTGGCTAGAACCGCGCCATATCGTTTCTTGGGCTAGGGAAGCGGCTTACAAACTCGACCGCCAAAAGGGCAATAACGTCCCCGAAGAACCTAAAGGCAATTTCGTTCCTCAACCTAAGTGCAAACACGGGCGGGGACTTCTGACGTGTGATCCGTGTTGCGCGACACTTGCACCATACGCGGATAAAGACAAGAACGAAATACTCGCCTACGCTCGTAAATATGTCTATGCTTAGACGGTGGAGCAAACTTGCGTTCGGTGCGGATACGTCTGGCCGATTATTGCGACGCGGAAGAACAACGAAGAATGTTTTAGCTGCCGAGCAAGAAAACAGCAAAAAGTTGGCGACTGCCTACCCTGGCACGGAGCCTTCTCGGAAGATCTGGTTACTCCCGTCGATGAGGACGGAAACCAAGTTCTACCTGGTATTCGGACTTGCGGGAATAGCGATTGTGTCAATGGTTCGCACATTGTCGGAGTCGCGGAATAAAGTAAAAGAATGAAGAAATGTGTAACTTGCCAGGCTGAAAAGCCATATTTGGCATATACAAAATCAATTTATGCGGATGGGTATAAAACAAAATGCAAAGAATGCGTTCAAGCCTATAATCGCGCGTATTATCAGACGAATAGAGAAAAAATAAAGAACGCTGTAAGTCAGGCTCGTAAAGAGAATCCAGAGCTAGATAAATTGCGCAAAAAGATTTATCATCAAAAAAATGCTGAAAAAGTAAGAGCAAAAGTTCAATTATGGAAGAAGCAGAATCCTGAAAAAGTTGCAAAAAATAATAAAATTTTTAGGAAAAGACATCCAGAACGCATAGCTAATAACGCCGCTCGTAGGCGAAAAAAGATTGCGCAAAACGGTATATTTCAAATACTTAATAAAGAGTTAAAAGCAATCTATGCTTCTAAGTGTTTCTATTGCGGTGCAACTGAGTCAATAGAAATGGATCACGTAATTCCAATATCCAGGGGTGGAAGACATTCCATAGGAAACTTGGTTCCTGCGTGTAAAACCTGCAATTTATCCAAAAGGGATAAGTTACTTATTGAATGGAAGGCAGAAAGATGGCAGTAGTAAAAGTAACAGGCGAAGTAGCTCGCATAATTCCAGATTATGGTTTTAAGTTGGTAGAAACTACCAAGACTCGTGACGGAGAAGAAAAGAAAACCTGGATGACCGTTTGGACTAAAGCCCAGGTCAAGCAGGGCGACGTAGTAGAAGTCCGCGGGGATCTAAGCACAAAGCTGGAGTCCTTCACAGGCAAAGACAACGTTCCAAGACAGTCCGCAGCTATCCACATAAACAACGCTGAAGTCAAATCAGCCGACACGCCGTTCTAATGCACCACATCGGGAAAGTCCTTATCCTGCTAATGGCAGGGACTTACATCTGGCTGGCGCAGACCGCTTCAGGCTTTATCCAGTTCCTAGGCTACCTATGGGGAATCCTCCTCATAGTCAGCCTGGTTCTAAACTGGACTCGTGCAACTAAGGATTAGCGGGCTACCCAAACCTCAGGGATCTAAACGCGTATTCAACGGACGCGTCGTAGAGGCCGCAGGTAACGCTCTAAAGGCTTGGAGAAAAGCTATAGCCGATGAGTGCCAAGCCCAGGTGACGGAGAACCATAGGCTAATGACAGGTGCTTTAGAGGTATCTGTAGTTTTCTATCTTCCGCGACCCAAGACCGTCAGCGAGAAGGATCGTAAGTTGCCCATAGTTCCGCCAGATATCGACAAGCTCGCACGCGGCCTTCTTGACGGCATAGGTCAATCCCAGGTCGTCTGGGGCGATGATTCCCAGGTCGTAGAACTAAAGGCAGTCAAGGTCTATGGGACTGACTTTATTGGCGCGAACGTCAAAATTATCGAATTGTAACGAAATGGTAACTTCCGGCCTTTTTGCGTAGAAACGCGTGGCCTCTCGTATTAGCCTTTTCACAAGTCAAGGGAAAGGACTACAAAATGATTCAAGAAGTCAAAATCGAGTTTGATGCTCAGACTCAAGAAAAACTAATCAACTTCGCAACAGCACGTAACCCAATGAAGGACAAAGAACACTTCACTTGGTTGCTCGGTTACATTATCGAAAACTTTATTAGCAACCGCGAAACTCTAGCTGACTGGTTGCAATACCACGGATTCATTACCGATAGCCAGGCTCTAAAGATTGAGCGCGGTCAAGAATGGAAGGTGAACTAATGGACTTACTCGCACTAGCTTTAGTTCTGCCGTTTCTAATCGGCTCACTAATGGCACACTTCGGCCACGACTTCACAGATCCTAAATGGAGGGACAAATGACCAGTATCAAGGAAATCTTCGACCAGTTCGACAAAAGCATTACCAACGAGGTAGAGCGACTTGCTTTTTCCTCCTACCAGCTTGGTTTTGAATCGGCTGTAAATATGGTCGATGAAATTAGCAACCAGGCACACAATAAAGGCCAACTAGAAAAGGCCGAACTACTTAGATGGCTTGCGAAAGAACTAAAAGGAGAGAACGATGAAGCCTAAATTGACGACCAGAATCTACGAATGGTTAGCAGACACACTCTTTAGCAAAGAACTAGATGCAACTCACAACAGAGCTTTTAGGGCTGGGGTTGCACACGCGTTAGCAAAGGTCAAGTTTGACCTGGATACTAAGTCCACCACAATCACGCTAAGCAAGACAGAGCGCAAAGGCTGGGAGCGTGCTTGCGACCAGATAGACAAAACTCGTTCGCACCTGATTTACACAACGGGAGCGCGGTTATGATGACTATCACACTTTGGAAGAAACCTTCGTGCGTTCAATGCGATGCAACCGCTCGCGAGTTTGACCGTCGCGGGATTATCTACAAAACCCGCCGACTCGATAAGTCGCCAAAAGCCGTTCAGCGATTCCTAGAGCTAGGACTGACAGCCGCGCCTATTGTCGAAACGGATATCAAACGCTGGAGTGGATTCAGGCTAGAGAAAATCAAAAGCCTAGAGTTTCACCTAAAGAACGAAAGATCGCACGGCAAGAACGTCCCGCTAGAACCAATCAAGCAGGTGGCTGAGGAGGTTAGCGAAGATGAGTGAGGCCGTAACCCTATGTGACTGTGACTGC
>CAZNND010000148.1:0-4840 GCA_964574365.1 uncultured Limnohabitans sp. | reverse complement strand
AGGTTTAACAAGCTGTTTTTGTGCTTTCTTTTTCAAATAGTTGACAAAATCGGTATAAGCTTCATGCTCATGGTTTGAAATTGAAATGGACTGTTTATCTTGAAAAACGATAGTAACCTGTCGGAATTCCCGTTTATTGGCAACAACCGTCTCTTCTTCCCAGGCCAAAATATCGGAAATAGGATAAGCTTGGGTGACTCTTCTAAGCGGAAGTTTGATGACGATAAAATCTTTTCCAGCTGTGATAAATCTCCAGCCTGCCATCATTTTTACTAATAGCATTACTACAACAACCGTAATCAGGGAACATGCGAACAGGTAAAACCATAAATCGAAGCTACCTTTGTAAGCGAAATCCCTAAGCAACAAAATTAGTCCTGTAAGGAGAAGTAGGACAATAAGCCCCAAAGAAAGGTATGTTGAAACTTTTGGTTTAATAAAGACCATGTAGGTTTAGGATTTCTTGTAGTTTTTTATGGGCAAAAGTCTCTAAATCCGGGTAAAAAGCGAAAAAAATCAATTCAAATTCAGCCTGTTTATCCAGAAGTATCTCGGTGCTTTCATTCATTTTTGAATCAAAAGAGGCCCGACGGGTAAGACCATTGAGTGTTTGCTGAATTCCTTCCAAGCTCCGGTAGTTCACAAGCCAGTTTTGTTTTTTCAACCAGATGAACATTTCGTTAAACTCTTTGGGAAGTTGATGAAGATACTTTTCGAGTGTTTCATACGTTTGCTCTGCAAAATTCTCCAATGGAATCTCTGAAAAGCGGCTCCAGTTTTTTGCAAGATAATGGTCAAAAAAAATGTCAGTGATGACGCTGGAATAATGCCGGAATCGGGGTCTCAGGTAGCTTTGCCCGGATTTCACTAAGGGATGGGAATCTGTGTAGGTGTCAATTTCTCGATGAAGTAGTATTCCCTGTTGTATTCCACCTGGAATCCGCTGAAATTCTTTGCCTTTGATAAAATCTGCTACAAAATTTCCCGCCAGAATCTCTTCCAGGCCAAAAGACAAATGAGCATGTGCAAGAAAATTCATGAGATTAGCAAAAGATAAACTTAGAGACTTTTATGTAGTTTGGACATAAAATTACAGATAGATGCCCAATTATCTTGAAGAATTAAAGCTCGGACTAAAACTTCTTAAGCTCGAGTGGCAGGAAGACTTATCGCAGTACAAAAAAAAGTTTCTTCATGCCTCTGTTGCGGATAAAAAGAAAGAGGGTATCACTTGGCACCCTATCATCCTCAAAAAGACCAAGATAGGTATGGGGGAGCGTTTGATAATTGAGGTTGAACGGACAGATAATCAGTATCCTTCAGCCTTTTCCTCCGGAAAATCCGTCTCATTTTTTTCCACTCAGGAGGGGTACCATAGTGCTGAGTTTCGGATAAATGGTGTGGTCAATCAGGCAAAAAAAGACAGCCTTATCGTTACACTTCAGGCAGACGAAGTGCCCGATTGGATGGAATCTTCCCGGCTGGGCGTGGATTTGTTGTTTGATGAGGCCAGTTACCGTGAAATGGAATCAGCCTTAAAAAAAGTAATCGCCCCTGAGAATAATCGATTGGCTGAACTAAGGGATATTGCCTATGGGGAAAAAAGTCCAAAATTCAGGGATGTCCCTAAACTAGAACTCTTAGGGTTGAATTTCTCTCAGGCACTTGCCTGTAAACTGATCGAGTCAGCACAGGATTTTGCCATTGTGCATGGACCTCCTGGAACGGGAAAAACTACCACGTTAATAGCAGCAATTCGTAATGCTGCAGAACAAAGACAAAAAATCCTCGTCACTGCACCCAGCAATGCTGCCGTTGATCTGTTGGTGGAAAAACTAGTGGATCAGGGAATCAGCACCTTGAGGATTGGTCATCCTGCACGAGTTGAGGAAAAAATTCTGAACCAAACCCTGGATGCTAAAATTGCTTTTCATGACAGCTACCGTGATCTGAAAAAACTCCGCAAGGAAACTGAATCCTACCTCCGATTGGCGAAGCAGTACAAGCGCAATTTCGGGCCTGAAGAGCGAGCGCAGCGCAAACTGATGTACCAAGAAGTTTCCCGAATCAAAGAGGCCTCAGAGCAGTTGGAAGATTATATACGAACAGATATTTATCAAAGGACGCAGGTGTTTGCTAGTACCTTGGTGGGTTCTGCTTCTCATCACCTCAAAGGGATGAGATTTGATGTAGTATTCATCGACGAGGCGGCACAGGGGCTTGAAGCAGCTACCTGGATCCCGATTTTAAAGGCAAAAAAAGTAGTGTTTGCAGGGGATCACTGCCAGCTTCCTCCAACCATTAAATCGTACGATGCTGCTAAAAAAGGGCTTTCTGCAACACTTTTTGAAAAAATCATTCACCGACAACCCCTGACAGGGCAAATGCTTCAGGTTCAATACCGAATGCCTGAAGCTATTATGGGTTTTTCCAACAAGCATTTTTATCAGGGGAAATTGGAGGCTGCAGAAAACACCAAGTCTCATGCTTTTTTACTGGAGGAACCTGTTTTGGAATGGATTGATACGGCTGGTTCGGGCTACACTGATCAAACCGAGCAGCAGAGCTTAAGCACGTTTAATCCAGAGGAAGCCCGTTTTGCCTGTCGGTATCTCAATAATACTATCAAAAGAATTGGTTTTGGCCTCTTTAAAGAAAAAGGATGGACCATTGGTCTGATTGCACCCTATTCGGCACAGGTTAGATTTCTTCGTTCCTTGATTTTTGAGACGTATGAGTTTCCCAATTTGAAAGCCTTCGCTGACCTGATTACCATCGATACCGTGGATGGATTCCAGGGACAGGAGCGAGATTTGATGTTGATTTCGCTTACAAGATCCAACGAAAAGGGAGAGATTGGTTTTCTGGCAGATGAGCGTAGAATGAACGTGGCAATAACCCGAGCCAAGCGGAAACTCATCCTGATTGGGGATAGCAGTACTTTGGCACAGCATCCTTTTTTTGATGAATTACTTTGGTATTTTGAAGAGAAAGGAGCGTATCGAAGCGTCTGGGAATTTTTGTAACCAGACTTTGATTAGGGATTATGTGTCTCCGCTTAATTTCACGTCGCCATTTATTATTCAGGTTTTGGATTTAGAAATGACAATTGCTTAAGTAGCATTGCAAAGATCGGGAATGTTTAATTGTATTAACCTGGTAAGGTCGATCCTATACTAATGGCTAATCTATTGGTTTGCCACATGCTCTTCCTAAGAATTCGGAAGATACGAAGGTTGAAAAGCTAACCCTTTGAATGCTATTGGTTTACAAATTAAAGTGAAAGGCCTAAATTAATTTCAAAGATTTTCCTAAGCTCTACGCGAGTTTTTCAGTCCATGATACCAAGGGTCATCCAAATTTAGGTTTAGGTCTCCCTTGAAGGTATAGATGAACATTTTTTACCCAGCGCTAATTCGGTGATAAATGACATACGTGCACTTATCCGGATACCCAAATTAGGGAATTACACTTAAAACAGATTTGCGCTATGAATTTTGTTAAGCTAATTTCCGTCTGGTAGCAGGTAATAAAAATCCTCAATCCCATATCCCAAATCCCAAATATGAAATTTATTTTCACTCAGATGATTTACCAAAATCTTCCTCATGCTCTAGCTTCACCCATTTCCCCATTTTTTTTTGGATTACTTTGAAATGGTGCTGCTCTTCAGGTGTGATTAGTGAAATGGCTTCACCTTCCATTCCTGCACGTCCTGTTCGGCCGATCCGATGGATATAGTCCTTGGGAGACCTGGGGAGCTCGTAATTGATCACCAAGGGCAAAGCCTTAATGTCGATACCTCGTGCGGCAAGGTCCGTAGCTACAAGCACTCGAGTTATGCCTGATTTAAACTTGGCTAATGCATCGGTACGTGCACCTTGACTTTTGTCTCCATGAAAAGCCACGGCGTAGATTCCGTTTTTAATCAGTTTCCCCACCACATTATCGGCTGTTCTGATGGAAGAAGTAAAAACTAAAATCTGTTTCCAATCCCCTGATTGAATGAGTTGCCGAAGAAAAGGCCCCCTATTCTCCGGACTTACCCGAAAGGCTCGCTGATGGATTTGGTCGGGAGTAAAATTGTCGGTTGCAACTTGAACCCTCACGGGATCTTTGAGTAGTTTTTTTATCAGCTCTTCCACCTCTCCATCTAAAGTGGCTGAAAACATTATCGTTTGTTTTTTTTGAGGAATATGTTCCAAAATATACTCCATTTCGTCTCTGAAGCCCATTTGAAGCATCTTATCGGCTTCGTCTATGACCAGTGTCCTAATTTGAGAAATGCTTACCGCATTTCTCCCCATTAAGTCGATCAAACGCCCTGGAGTGGCGATCAAAATCTCAGTACCTTCCAATTTCATCATCTGTGGATTGATGGAAACTCCTCCAAAAATCGCAAAAGACTTGATTCTTCTCGGTAAAAACCGGCTGAAATTCTCCGCAACCTCGGTCGCTTGCATGGCTAATTCCCTGGTGGGCACAAGGACCAACACAGGAACAAACCGGTCTTTAGGGGCTTCTTTTGAAAGTAATTGCTGCAAAATCGGAAGGATAAAGGCGGCTGTCTTTCCAGAACCCGTCGGAGCCAATCCCACTACATCTTTTTTTTGGATTAGTGCGGGGATGGTTTCGATCTGAATCGGATAGGGAGACTCATACTTTGCCCGCTGAATGGCGGAAAGGAGTTCAGGACCAAGTCCCAAATCGGAGAAATTCATAACATGGATTTTGTACAAAGGTAGAAGAAGTACGTCGATCCTTTTGAATTTCCATTTGTGAGACCAGGGAAATCGCTTTTAACTTTTGGTAATTAAAACATGGAAGGAAGGGATCGAGA
>CAZNND010000147.1:0-5177 GCA_964574365.1 uncultured Limnohabitans sp. | reverse complement strand
AGGTCATTGAGAAAATTAAGAATTAAGACTTAGTCTTTTTTGGAGAAATCCCACTTTTATTCGTTTTAACAGGAGAGTAGATCTTAATTTTCTCGTGGTTAACTACATGAAACTGATTTGTTTTTTCAGTCGGACGGAAAAATGGTAAGTTTTAAAAGCGATTTCCCTGACATTCCTCAGCTTTTTGGAAAAATATTCCGAAAAATGTGTAAAAGTCAGTTTAATTCGGTGGATAACCTGTGATTTAACCTACTTTTATTCGTGGAAAAATTGTGCAAAAGTTTTTTGATAAAAAATTGGAAATGAACTGATAATCAGTCAACTTTAATCCTATCAAGTAAGAGATAAAAGGTCGAAAGTAAGATTTCGAGCCGAAGTTTGACAGGTTGAGATCAGGCACAAAGGGGGATTTACTGCATGGTAAATTTCTGAGACGGGAAACTGCAGAAGTGCCAAAAACGATGTGCTGAGTTTGGGTTTCTCTTCGGAGAATCCAGATTTCCGAGCATGAAAGATCAGGGAAGTAATTTTCTGGTTGAGAGAGGAAACTCCAGAAATGTATAAACGGATTCATCAGCGCTTGAAGCCTTCGGGTGAAAAGTAAAAAGCATCGGGCACAAAGGAACGGTTGCTCAAAAGCAGAAGTTTGAAACGGATCACCGCAGAAGTGCTGAACAGATCGGCCCAGGAATTTGCCGTCGGGCAAATCCAGGTAAACTGGCATGAAGGGGCTTTCTGCAAAGAAAGTTTGGGACGGGCAACCGCAGAAATGCAGAAAGTTTGCTGAAAAATGGGACATGCTCTTCGGAGCTACCACAAACTATCGGTTTTGACCCGGGTAACTGGGAAAAGCCAAAATAACTGTAGCTTGGAGTGCCTTGAAGACCACGGTTTTCAGGTCACTAAACGGGGAGCTTTCGTCAAGAAATGCTTCCCGTTTTTGTTTCAGGTTATTTTTTACCTCAAAGTCCTCATTCTGTCCTTCCAATCCTTCAAATACTCCAAACGATAGCGGTTTATGGTTTTTGCTCCAGGTCGATTGTTTTGGATCAGCTCCGGCTTCTGATGGTCTGTCCAGTAGTTTTGTCTTTCTTGGCTTTTTACAAACGAACCTCCCCAACTTTCGCCTTCCGGATTTGCTGGATTACCATGGAGTAGATACAGCACACTGGGAGTATCTCCCATTTTTATGTCTGGCTTTTTCTCGAAAAACAACGTTCCCATAGCACCAAAGCCCTTTACAAATTTTTCTACAAATGTGTGATTCCCCCAGGGATCATCTTGAATTCCTCCGATATACATGCCGCGAAATGTAGAATTGTTTTCTATCCACCAAAAGTCAGGATGGTCATACCAAAGGTAATCCCTGGATTTTTGATCCTGTTGGGTGTTCCAAGAGCCAATAGAATAAACCCGAATCAAGGGTTTGATCTCGGGATAAAAGTGAATTGCCTGAGCCAAATCTGTGATCGAACCCCAAATCAGAACATATACTGGTTTGCCATATTTCAGAATTTGTTTCGCCAAAAATTCAGCTCCTGAACTCAATCGCTCCGGGTTTTTGTTGCTTTGAATTTCTGTTTCACCTTGCCTGGAGACTTCTCGCAAGTAATTGGGTAAGGGATAATCCTTGCTGATAGATCTTAATTTTGGAAAATCCTTTTCATAAGCTGTCAAAACCTCTTCAATATCGCTCAATCGACCTTTTCCTGGTGGGGAGGAGATGATACCAAGGGTTTCAAAGCGGTTTGAATATAACAAAAAATGAATCAGGGACTGGTGATCGTCCGGATCATCTCCGCCAATGTCTGTGGAGATGATGACCGGAATTTTTGTTTGAGAAAATGCCTCAAAACCTAGGATTAGGAATATAAAAAAAAACAATCGTTGATTTGACTTCATTTTTTTTTAGAATTTGGAATACGAATATCCGTTTAATTACACGTAAATATGCGAAGACTTAACTTTTGTCTGTTTCTCTAAAAACTTTTTCAAGTCTTTGATTTTAATGATTTCAATAAGTCCTCTCAAATTTCTTCTACCATTTAGAAATTAAGGAAATCTGTCTTTCAAAAAGCACATGATTGTATGGATTTGACGTTAACTAGGAAGATTTCTTAATGCTCTAAACTCCCTGAATGGTTCGAAAATCAGATTTTTAATCTTTTGAGGTAAAATAGAGTTTGATCAACCTAAGGTTTACTAAGCACTTAATTTTCATTTTTAAGCATTGAGATTAAAACAGGTGTCGAACTTTGAAAAACAATTTGCAGGCATAAAATTTTAGTCTAATCCTACTTTGTCATATTTTTAGAATGAGGTATATACCTGTCAGGTTTGATTACTGGAGAATTTTAAATTTACATATCAACTAAAAAACCTGACAGGTTTAGTCAACTAAACTTCAAATTTGACAAAGTAGGACAAAAATGATTTTACTTGTATGTAGGCGGATAATCTTAATTTGGAAAATCAAAATACTCCTTCTTTATTGGTTTTGAAAATAATTCCCTCTTCAAAATGACCAATCCATTTGTACTGATCCTTTTCCTGCTTTGGTTTAGCTTTGAAACTCAAATCCAAAAACAGAATCTACCCAATCCAAATCGTCCCAATGTAATCTTCATCCTTGCCGACGACTTGGGTTACGGAGACCTCGGTTTTCTAGGCCAGCAATACATCGAGACACCGAATATTAATCTGTTGGCGGCAGAAGGCATGTTTTTTACCCAGCATTATTCCGGTGCACCGGTTTGTGCCCCATCCAGGTCTGCCTTACTGACAGGTCTCCACACCGGCCATACTCCTGTGAGGGGGAATTTTGAGGTACAGCCGGAGGGACAATATCCTTTGCCGGATACGCTCCAAACGCTGAGCAAACTCTTCCAGCAAGCAGGATATGCCACGGGAGCCTTTGGCAAGTGGGGTTTGGGTTTTGTTGGGACTTCAGGTGATCCGAGTAAGCAGGGCTTCGATCAATTTTACGGGTACAATTGCCAGCGCTATGCGCACCGCTACTATCCGGCTTACCTTTGGCAAAATCAGACTAAAGTCGATCTGCCAGGAAATGATTGGACGAACAAAGTGACTTACGCTCCGGATTTGATTCAGAAGAAAACACTGGAATTCATTGAAATCAATCAGGAAAAGCCCTTTTTCCTCTTTATGCCGATTGTGATGCCCCACGCCGAACTTGCGGCTCCCGATGATGTTGTTTTTCAAAAATACCGGGCAAAGTTTGGGGCGGAAAAAGCTCACATCGCTCCAAAGGGTGGAGATTACGGGCCGGAAATGCTGATTCCCGGTTACCAATCGACAGACTATCCTAGAGCGACTTTTGCGGCGATGGTGGAGCGAATTGACCGTTATGTTGGCGAGGTGATGAATAAATTGGAGGAATTAGGCATCTCTGAAAATACCATCGTGATCTTTACTTCGGACAATGGGGCTCATTTTGAAGGTGGGACAGATTATGATTTTTTTGACAGTAATGGGCCTTTTCGAGGACTGAAGAGGGACTTATATGAAGGAGGAATTCATGTGCCCATGATCGTCAAGTGGCCGGGGAAAATAAAGTCCGGAGGTCAGTCGGACCATGTTTCTGCTTTTTGGGACTGGTTGCCAACTTTTGCGGAAATATTGGGCAAAAAAGCGCCTATGGAAATTGATGGTATTTCTTTTTTGCCTTCGCTTTTGGGTAAAAACAAGCAGACCCAGCATGATTTCCTCTATTGGGAATTTCATGAATTGGGCGGGAGGCAAGCCGTGCGACAAGGGAATTGGAAGCTGGTCAAATACCAGGTGAAAGATGCTTCCAAAACGGTTACTGAACTCTATAATTTATCTTCAGATCCAACAGAAAGCAAAAATATCGCATCCGAAAATCCCCAAAAAGTGACTGAGCTCGATGGTTTGATCCAGAATTCGCACCGACCAAATCCGGTTTTTAACCTCTTTCCAAATCAAAAACGGGAACCCTAAGATTCCCGTTTCCTTACCCAATCATTTACTTATTACCCTATAAGTGATTCTAATCTAGGGTCATTCCAATATTCGACTATCCTTCTCTGACCTGCCTTGGAAATTATTTCCAATTCCAGCAAACAATCGCCCAAGCTTGGGTTTTATCTTCAAATTCGTGGATTACTTCGAAACCTACCCGATTGTGGGCTGCCATCGACCGCGTATTTGATAGGGAGATTTCGGTGATGGCAAACTCATATTTTTCTTTAAACTCCTGCCTGTAGGCTTCATACATTCGGTCAAAAAGTCCCTGACCGCGGTGGTTTTTCCCCACACAAACTTGCCCTACTACCATATAGTCAAATTCGGACACCATTTTTCCAAGGTAGGGAAGTTCATCAAACTGGTCAAACATTGGAACCAAAACCGGAATCATATTCTTGCTTGCCTTAGTCATTGCCAAGATATACCCCACCACCTCTTCACCTTCTTTTGCAATGATGTGTTGGGCAATTTGATTCATTGCAAGGAGTTGGTCGAAATCGTGTTTGACCGTTACAAAACCCTGGATACTTTTTTCTTCGGCAGAGAGATTATTCAAATGGTTTTCGGCCTGCAGATCAAGAATTCCTTGCAGTTCTTGGACTGTGCATGCTTGTTTAATGGTGACTGGATTCATGCTTAGGAGTGGAAGAGCCTTCGAAAATACCGCATTTTTTCATGACAAAAATCTTATTTGACCGATTATCCCAAGCAGGATGGATAGAGCTAGTTTTTAGCTAGTTTTAGGGAACTCAACACGAATTGATATGAAGTATTATTATGCAGTTTGGTTTTTGCTCTTTGGGCTGTTTGGCTATTGGCAAATCAATGACCCCGACCCAGAGGTTTGGGTAAGTATTTACGTGGTAGCGATGATTTTCTCGCTGCTTGGTTTTCGCGGGATATTTCCAAAAATTCCACTTACCGTTGTAGTTGTCCTATGTGTTTTGGGAGCAATTTATTTGTTTCCCGGAGGTGTGGGAGATTGGATTTCCGACGAATGGGCACAAAAGGACTTGACGATGAAAACTCCACAAATGGAAGAAAATCGGGAGACCTTTGGCTTGCTTACTATTGTTCTTGGATTAAGTCCTGCCTTGTATCAGGCTTGGAAGAAATAAACATTTTAGTAGAAATTCATTTGAAATAAGATGGAAATAAGATGGAAATAA
>CAZNND010000146.1:0-5185 GCA_964574365.1 uncultured Limnohabitans sp. | reverse complement strand
ACCCGGCGGATGTCAGTCAACAGCCACTAGAAAAAAGCCGGGATTGGTTAAACCTTCAATCCCGGCTTTTTTTCAGGGGCTTTTCCCTAGTGGGCTAAATGTAATAGGGCGTTTTTCTATTTGTATTCAAGAAAAGTTGAAATTGGTTTATGGTCACTCGGCCTATCATCTCTCGTTACACCATCATTTTCAGTATATTTATCAAATATTTCGTGTTCAACATAGCTTTTATTGGGATCAATGGAGAAAGCTGTTCCACTTTCTAAAAAACATTCAGTGGTGAAAAGGATATGGTCTAGTAGTTCATGAATTTTTTTTCCATTCTCAGTAGGATCATTAAAATCAGAGGTGTAGGCAATACTTTTATCTTGTAAGTAGTTCTGAGATAGCGCATGATGCATTACTGCATTTTGTCGTTTAAAACTTCCACGAAGTTCATCAACAATATTTTGAAGTAAAAATTGTTTTTCAAATATTTCTCGATTTATTCCATCATTTAAGTCTCCCATAACTATACAACCTTTTACTCGATTACTCAATATAGCGTATGTAAGGTATCGTCTTACAGCCATCATCTCAGCGGATAATTTCTGCCTTGATCGCAAAGCATCTTTAACTGCTTCTTCATCCCTATTTTCCCATTGCTTTGGGGTTTTAAGTTTTGAAATTTTTGATTTTGTATGTAAAGTCATTAACTCTATTTTATCACCAGAATCTTTGTGAGTTACTGAAAGAACAACAGGACGCCTTGAAAAGGTATCTTTTTTGGGCTCTGTAACCTCACCCCATAAATAGTATTCAAGTTTTCTATTCAGATGTTTATAAATTCTATGTTCCCTTGTTATTTGCTCAATACCAAGCCCTTCTATTCCTTTTCTAACTAACGTATGGACAGATTGGCTTCCGTGGGGCATAGAATGAACGATGAATTCATCATTTAAATATGTTCTATTAAACAGCTCCATTTGGGATTTTAGAGGCGGACCTTCTTGAATTCCTAAAATATCAGGTTTTACCTCGCTAATTACTGCTGAAATTCTTTCACAGACTTTTTGGACATTTTTTGGCTTTGAGCCCATCCCCCTATTTTGCGATTTTCCTTGCCAAAATTCAGATTTTTGGTTTTTGAAAAGATGGGTCATCCACTCAAGGTTAAAGGAAGTCAATTTGATTGCATTCATATCTGCTAGTATTTGAATTAGACTGTATAGAGTGTTTTTATTTGAAATTATTTACAGTGTCTATTATAAAACTTAAGTCTTCATTCCTTTATGACTTGGCAGAGTAAAAGCACTATAAATTAATTTTTTTGCATTTGGGCAATCTCTGTTAGAGTTATGAAATATAGGATAGTCGTACAATGGTTTATATCCTATCTCCATGGGTCATAGATGATATTATTCTTACTCAAATATTCGCCAAATACCTTTTGACTGATGTTCTCTTCAGTAATATGAAAAACAAGTGAATAATAGTTTTGTCTGCTGTGTTCGGGAAATTCTATTTCCTTAAACCACTTATTTTGAGAAATTCCATCTCTTATCTATCTTCCAACTTTTTCTCTTTCTTTAATTTTATTCTCAAGATTTTTAACTTGTGTTAAACTGACGCCCTTTGGGTGAGGGGAGAACCTAAACTCTGTTTATTTTTGGTGATATCAAAATTTATCTTTAAGAAAACTGAAAAAAAACACCTTAGGGACCGTTGACCTTATCAGCCCTACACAGGAGTATCTGCTCAAACTAGCCTCATTTCTGGAGGGCAAGGCCTATGCTCCCATAATCTTTGTGCACCTGAGCAAGCAGCGCGGGATAAGCTCGTCGCTCCTCTTGATCTGCTCGGGCATGGAATATAAGCCCGCTTTCCAAACGCTCTTCAGACATCCTTCCGTTCAAAACTTCAATCCCTAAACCAAAGCGGCATTTTTCGACCTTGCTCCATCATGCTCGGATGACCGAATACGCCGGTTCTGTCCTGGCATTGTACTGGTACACCATACTTGGGGACAGGATCTTTCCTTCCCCCCACACCAACCCTGCATCCTCAGCACCGAAGTAATTGACGGGAAAAACTGGCGGAACCCCAAACCCAAAAACAACCGATTCACTGATGCTCGAACCTCTAAAACCAAAGGTCAACATCTCCTTTCAAATCCGCATGTTGGAAAAGTACAGTAGAGATGTCTTCAAATGCCCCTGTTGTCCCAATGGAAGAATGGAACTGATCTTCGATACTCGGTACAAAGCCAACTTCAAATCCAAACTATTCAAAGCCAGTCCTCCTCCGGAATGAAACCGAAGGAATCGGGGAAAAGCAGTAGCCTGATTCCTGAAATGCAAGGATTGAATGCTTACAGCTGCCGCTGGGTAAATGAAACTATATCCAAAAACAGGTCAAAAGTCAAATGTCCCAGCCTGTACTTCTGCCTAAAAAATGATCCGAAGGCAATAAGAATACTAATCCTCCTAGCCAAACACTTCACCCGGCGGATGTCAGTCAACAGCCACTAGAAAAAAGCCGGGATTGGTTAAACCTCCAATCCCGGCTTTTTTTAAGTGGCTTTTCCCTAGTGGGCTAAATGTTACCTGCTGTGCTTCATTATTGTCAAACAGTTAATTCTATACTGTTAAGGTCGCTTATAAAATTTGAAAAACCTTTATTATGTCTTGATGCTGTAACTATGTCGCTTTTTCTTCTCCAATTACGAAGAATGTTAAAATACGCTATTTGTCGTTTTTCCTTTTGTTTTTTAGGAGGAATAATACTTAAATTTTTTCTTCTTAGTTCAAAATTTAATGTGTTAAGGCAGTTTCTAATGTCAGTCTTGTGATTATTTGTGTAAAAGATTGGTAACAACCAACATTCAATTGAATGAATGCAAACAGCAAATATTATTTTATTCCTAAGCTCATTTTCTAATTGTAAGTCAATAATGCTTTCAATCTTAGTGATAACATCATTATATAACTCTTCATTTGTCTTGGCAACAGCACCTTCTTTGGTATGCGGAACATTAAAGTTGGGATTATTGGACTCATCAGTATCAATTTGAATAATTAAGAAATCAGATTCCACTAAAGCTGCTGTAATATCTTCAGTTCGTCCGCAGAATTTTAAAACTTCTAACCAACCTCCAATTTCCTCTTGAGTATCATCAAATACTTATGGTTGAACTTGCCTAAAGAATATTTCTTCACCTTTAAAGAATGTTTGGACTATATGTTTTATTATCCAATATTCAGATTTCCCCTCTGTAGCTAATGCAATTCTAGTCATAATTACATTTTAAAAATTTTCTGGTAGACCACCAATAAAACCCTTTGTCCAAATTTCAGACAATCTCATTGACCGCTTTTCATTGTAATGAATGCGCTCTACTCTAGTATGTCCCATTTCATTTCTGCTAACCACAAACAGTCTCTGACTTTCATCTTTTAAATTTAGTCCATCTAAAATTGCAGGATTTTGAGTAGTTACAATAATTTGTTTTTTTTGTTTTTTAGCCAATGATGATAGATTCTTTGTAAGTTGCATACAGAGTTTTGGGTTAAAAGAAGAATCTAAATTATCTATAGCAAAAAATGAAGGTGTTGTCTTTGAAATAAAAAGAGTTGAGTAAAAGAGTAAATACAAAAAACCTTCATTGGTGCTTCTTTGGTCGAAGAACTGAAGTGAAGGGTTTAAATATTTATCCTTAATTTTTAAAGCAAACTCATTTTTTAATAAATTTTCAGGCAATTCAAAACTTTCATACCAATCAAGAAGCATTAAGTTTTGTTTTATGTCTGATAAAGTTTTCTTATTTTTTTTATCAAAAGCCAACTCTTTCAAATATTGAAATATACCTTCACCTTTTATGCCAAGAGGGTAAATTTGTGTTGTCTCCTCAAATTTTCTTAAACTACTTTGTTCAGGTGAGTAAATTATAAAGTCTGAAATTTCAGGGCTTGAAAATGCTTTTTCAATGAATTTTGGATAGAGATTGCTAAGAAACTCTTTATAATCATTTTCCTTTTTAAAAGGTTTGAGAATTTCGCTAATTGCTTGTAGTTGTTCTCCATCCTCGTTTAATTCGTCTAAAGCTTTTTTTCTTTTTTTCTCATCGTCCTCTAAAAACAAGGATGTCATTAAACGTTGAATTTCCTTAAATGCGATGTCCTTATTTCTATTAATCCACTTCTTGGGATTACTTGAGTCGTTAACCAAGTCAAATTCATACGTTCTTTCACTGGTTGTAAAGTTAATCTCAATGGATTTCTTCTTACGTGCATTAGAGAATGCAGAAGTCATAAATTCCGGATTAGTTACTCTAATCCCTCTACTTCCTAAAAATTCATAGTCTAATTTGTCTGCACTTGCTGCCGCTCCGAAAGCTAAACCTTCAAGGATATTACTTTTCCCGCAACCATTTTCCCCAATTAGAACATTAAATTTTCCGAGGTCAAGTTTTAAATCAACTAAAGATTTAAAGTTTTTTATATAAACTGATTGTATCATTTTCTATTTTTCGTGAAGTAAATTTACGTTTATATGTCAATTGTCTATATTGTTTTTCTTTAAAATAATGTCCAAAATCCTTTCTATTAATATGTGTGCAGGTTTTTTAGCATTGCAGGTAACGTTTTGGCGCTTGGCGCAGTGGCGGATTTTGGAGCACAAAACTGTCAACATACCACAAAAGTTGATGCGAGGTAGAATGTTCAATTAACCACTTCACTAGCCATTGAGCCAAACGCCTGTTGACTGACACCCTTTGGGTGAGGG
The DNA here is from genome assembly GCA_964574365.1 of uncultured Limnohabitans sp. GTDB lineage: Bacteria > Bacteroidota > Bacteroidia > Cytophagales > Cyclobacteriaceae > Algoriphagus. Next base: position 421 of record CAZNND010000146.1, on the reverse strand, counting down.
AAGTACCTAAACTCTGCTTATTTTTGGTGATATCAACATTTATCCTTATAAAAACTGAAAAAAAACACCTTAGGGACTGTTGTTCTTAACAGCCCTGCACAGTAGTATATGCTCAAACTAGCCTCATTTCTGGATGCCAAGCCCTATTCCCCCTATCATCTATCTGAACCTGACCAAGCAGCGCAGGGATAAGCTCGTCTCTCCTCTTGGTTTGCTTGGGCTTGGAATCTAACGCCGCTTTCCACTCCCTCTTCAGGCATCCTTCCATCCAAAATTTCAACCCCTACAGCAAATTCACTGAAGCTTGAACCTCTTAAACCAAAGGTCAACATCCACTTTCAAATCCGCATGTTGGAAAAGTACAGCAGAGATGTCTTCAAATGCCCCTGTTGTCCCAATGGAAGAATGGAACTGATCTTCG
>CAZNND010000145.1:0-5454 GCA_964574365.1 uncultured Limnohabitans sp. | reverse complement strand
GAAGCTCCCAAATGAAAAACCTCTTTGCCATCAATCACCAGAAACCGATCGTGGCTTTTTGTAAATTCCCTGATTTCAAAATTCCCATATTGATCTTGGGCCTTTTGTACATCCAACAGGAGGTGCCTGCTGATGTTCTTGGAGAGTAAAAGTACGTTTACATGCTGGCTTTTTTTGGCTAAATGGACGAGTACGATTTCATCGATGTGGTTGTCTATGAGGACGATGCTCTGTTGGGCAGAGCGAATGATCCGTGAAGCTAATTCATAGGCATCAAAGATCTGCCCATCGAAAAATAGGCCTTGAGTGGGAATTGGATTGCTTTCCAAGGCTTTGAATATCTTTTCAAATTTGAACTCGTTATCCAATTGTCTTCGCTCAAAACAGTCCATCCTTTGCAACAATTCCCTATGTAAGTGGATTGTTTTCCGCATTTCTACAAAAGCTTTGATTATCTCAACACTGACTTTTACCGCAATGTCACTTCTTAAACCTGAAATATGCATTAGAAAATCTACTGCGACCTCTCCGCCGCGGCGGATAAAATCAATCGCTTCGCTGCATTCAACTCATTCACCATAGCGGTGCTATGCTTCATTCGTTAAATACTTGATTTTCTTGCATTTTGAGCTCTCGAAACGAATTCTAATGCATAATCCAGGTTAAAACAGCCGAAAGCATAGCTACTCCCTGTTCTGTAAATGCAAAAGGATTGGTCGAGGAATGTTTTAAATTTTCCAACCGGTCACAAGTTGTGACCAGTTCGTTTTTTTCGTGTAAACTCAATTGAAACCGAAATTTGACGGGAAATCGCTCACTATTTCTTTTTACTGCCTGATTTAAAGCCTTCGTTTCTACCTGGTAAATTTCTGCTAAATCTCGATCGAGCATGACATAGTTGGATCGAATAAAAAAGATTCGATTCTCAAATTGATTTTGAGGAGTGTCTGGATTATCGTTCATCAGTTTGTTGGGTTGTTTAAAAAATTGATATGCCGCTGTTTGATTTGATTCTTTGCAGAAAGGCCTTGAAAGACAATAGATTAAAATAAGGAATTACTATACGGAATTATGCCAGTGGCAAATTTTATTCGGATGCAGATTCTGCTCTTCCTGCAAGCAGCATCTTTCATCATTCACTTTAAATTCCTGCCAAAAGCATCAAAAACCTAAAAAAGGATGTCCTCATGATTAAAAAACTTACTCGCAAAAAAGTATATAATTATAAAAATAGTTAATTATCAGTTTTAATTGGAAGATTTTTATTAACCAAATCTACTAACCAAATTTTCAATCACCTCCGGAAAATACCGATGTTCCAAGGCATGGACTTTTTCAGCGATGCTGTCCGGGGTGTCTTTTGGGGTTATCGAAGTAGCCGCCTGAAAAATGATTTTTCCCTCATCGTAGTGCTCGTTGACCAGGTGGATGGTAATGCCTGTTTCGGTATCTCCTGAAGCTTTTACGGCTTCGTGGACATGGTGACCATACATGCCTTTTCCTCCATAGTTGGGCAGCAGGGCGGGATGAATATTCACCATCCGATTGGGGAACGCACGGATCAGTTCTTCAGGGATTTTCAGTAAAAAGCCAGCGAGGATCACCCAATCGATGTTTTCTTGCTGAAGTTTTTCCAAAAGCTGACCGGCTTCCATCTCCTTTCGGGTGAAGGTAAACGTGGGTACGCCAAATTTTTTAGCTCGCTCTAAAACTAATGCATCTGCCTTATTTGATGCAATCAGCGCGACTTCAATTGTGATGGAACCTTGGAAGTGTTCCATGATTTTTTCGGCATTGGAGCCGCCTCCGGAAGCGAGAATGGCAAGTTTGACCATCGGATATGAGTCGTTTGAGAGTGCAAATAAGTGGACCAGGAAACTTGAATCAAAACTGAGGTGAAAATTTCGGATTTCAGTTTTCGGATTTCGGGGAAGTCGGTTGGCTTAATGGAATTAAGAATTATGAATATCCGCCTATCTACAAGAAGCCATTTTCCCATTCTTTCGAAAAGGAATAATTAATTGAACAATCTCTTTGAGAAGATTTTTAAGGAGAAGGAAGGAAACCTCCTTTGCTCCTTGCCGCCTTTGCGAGAGATGGCATAGAGACTTATAGATCTAACCTGATTTTACAGGAATAATTTTTTTTGCAAAAACGCATAAGGCGCAAAGAAAAATTAAAATTTTTAACCTTTTAGTGGCCTAAAAAATATAAAATTTTTGGAGATAGCCAGCTTGTTTATAGAAAAAAGTTTTAATCAGGTCTTTGTTTCAATCAAATAAAAAGTATGTAAGGAACTGGAATTTCCAAAATCCATTCATTTTTACTTGTATAGAAGCGGATATTCATATTAATCCTACTTTGTCAGATTAAAAGCACTGAGATAAATTTAATAAGGTTTTATCTCTTAACCTTCAAATGGAGAAAAGGACATGCATAGGAATGCCTCCCTAACTTTTTCCCACAGATTTTCACAGATTTAATACGCACAGACTTGTCCGCCGAAGGAGGATTTTCACAGATCTTTTCCTACTATTCTTGGAAAAACTGATCGAAATTGAAAAAATCTGTGGGAATCTGTGATTTTCATCTGTGTGAATCTGTGGGAAATTTTGAAGTTGTCCCTTGAGTTCCAAAGTGCCTCCTAAAATTCAAATGTGACAAAGTAGGATTAAGAATTTTCGTTATTCTTTTTCCCAAGAGAATAGCTATCCACCCTAAAAGCCAAAACCCCCAGAATTACGCCGATTCCGGAAAGGGTAAAGGCAAGCGGAAGTTGTGTAAACGACATGGGAATGGAGAGGAGGTTCAATCCCAAGCCTGCCAACCAGACCAGATGGCCGATTACCGTTCGTTTGGTGGAGGTCCTCCATGGATTCTTAGGCATGGTTTCATTCACCAAAGGCTTGAAAAAATCTCGAAATTCCCAAAGCAAGAAACCGTTCATTCCCAGTAGTACGGCAATGACATAAGGGGTACCGGTCCAGTTTTGGGAAATGGTCACCATCAAAATGTTCAATAGCATCGGCACCAGCATGATTCCTCCCAAAAGCTTGAAGCGGGTGGTGAGTAGCATAAAACCGATGATGATCTGACTGACAGCGATGAATCCAGCATAAAGTCCAAGACCGTATTGTTCAAGTTGCTCCACCAGCCAGGGAGGTCCAATCCAGCCGATGAAGCGATGTCCTGCATACAATTTGACCATTCCGGCGCCCCAAAGAGTAAAGCCCAGAAAAGCGGAAATTGAATTGGATAAAAGCGGTTTGACATTGATTCTTTTCACTGGTTCCAAAGTATTGCAGGTGATGGGTGTGGGAAAAAAGTGCTTGTGGAATTTTTGGATTAAGACTATTCCTATTTAGTCATATTTGAAATGTGTAGGGTACAAAATAGATTAGGATAGCAATATCAGGAATGCCCACAGATTTTCACAGATAAATTCACAGATTGACACAGAATTTCCAATTCGTATCAGCTATTCTATGGAAGCAAAAGATTCTGTGAAAACCCTCCTTGGGCTGACAATTCTATGTGCGATACATCGATGAAAATCCTCCATCCGTGGGCAAGTTTTATGAGGAAAAGTTTGAAAGGCATTACCAGACCCTTCTTTGCTTTTTCCAATGAAATTTAATAGCTGAAGCTTTTAGATTTTACCAACTTCTTCAAATATGACCAAATAGGATAATATTAGGAGAACAACTCAAGCATTGCCTCTCGATTCATACTTGCCAAAATGCCTTCGCCCTCGCCGATGATGTCCTTAGCCAGTTTGCTTTTTGCAGACTGCAACTCCATGATTTTTTCTTCGATGGTGTTCTGACAGATCATCCGGTAGGCCATCACGTGCTTTTCCTGCCCCATGCGGTAGCAGCGGTCAATCGCCTGGTTTTCCACCGCCGGATTCCACCAAGGATCGACGATATAGACATAGTCCGCAGCGGTAAGGTTGAGTCCAGTACCTCCTGCTTTTAGACTGATCAGGAATACCCGTACGTCCTCGTTTTCTTGGAATTTCTGCACCTGCCGTTCACGTTCGGCCAGGCTAGTCTGTCCGTCTAGGTAGCAGTAGGGAATTCCGTTTTTATCCAGTTTCTCACGGATGAGTTCCAGCATTTTTACAAATTGACTGAATACGAGGAGTTTGTGGTTTCCTGTTTTCTCCAAGATATGTTCCTGAAGCAATTCAATTTTGGCACTTTCTAAGGTATCTGAATCGCCCGTAAGCTTGGGTGAGTCACAGATCTGCCGGAGTCGGGTAAGCCCTTCGAGGACAAACATTTTGGATTGCTCGGCACCGTCTTCGGAGAATTTTTTGAGCAGGAAATTTTTGTATTCTTCGCGTTTGGCTTCATACACAGCCCGCTGAGCAGGACCCATTTCGCAGTAGAGAAACTCTTCGATTTTATCCGGAAGCTCGGTGAGTACTTCTTTTTTTGTACGTCGGAGTACGAAAGGAGTGATCTGCTTTTTGAGTGACTCAACGATATCACTATCCCCTTTTTTTATTGGGGTGAGAAAGTTGCCTGAAAAATGATTGAAGGTTTTGAAGAAGCCCGGATTAGTAAAGTTCATCTGGGCATAGAGTTCCTGGATACCGTTTTCGATGGGTGTACCGGTCAGGGCTATTTTTTGTTTGCCCCTGAGCCGGAGCATGGCCTTGTAGCGCAGTGAGCTGGTGTTTTTGATGGCTTGTGATTCATCTGCGACAATGAGATCCCACTCGATTTTTTGTAGGATTTCCAGGTCATTGATGACCAGACCATAGCTGGTCAGGATAAGTTGGTGTTTGGCAAGTTCTTCAATGGTTTCGTATCGCTGCCCATGATTCACCCAAAAATCCAAATGCGGGGCGAATTTCTCCAATTCTTTTTTCCAGTTGAATAGCAGGGTGGTGGGCGCCACGATCAAAACCTTGATGTTGGGGTTTTGCTCCTCCATCTGAGAAATCAGGGTGATGAGCTGCAGGGTTTTACCGAGCCCCATGTCATCGGCGAGGATACCACCCCAGTTGAAGTCCCGCAGGAAATTGAGCCAGTTGAGGCCTGTTTTTTGGTAGGGGCGGAGTTCGGCTTTGATTTTGGCGGGGACGGGGACTTCATTTATTCCCGCAAACTCCACCATTTTCCGTTTTTTCTCTTCGACTTCGAGTTGGACTTTGGTGAATTCTGGGCTGTCTTCCCAGTCTTCCATGAGCATGAAGTGGATTTTGGAGATGCGTACCTCTTCCCCGTCCACTTCGCCGGCGCGAAGGAGGGACATCATTTTTTTCATCCAGGCTTCGGGGATTTTTCCTAAGCTCCCATCCCCAAGTTGGACAAACTTTTCCCCGTTTTCCCAGCTCTTCCTGATTTTGGAGAACTGGAATGTTTCCTTTCCAAAAGAGAGGTCTGACTTGACTCCAAACCAATCCTGCGAGGAGGTAAACTGCGTGGCAACTTTGGCTGGAAA
>CAZNND010000144.1:0-5627 GCA_964574365.1 uncultured Limnohabitans sp. | reverse complement strand
TTCAGCTTGACATGGCAGCCCAATGATACCATGGCAGAAGATTTCAGGTTTAAGAGCTATGGATTGGCACCCAAATCAGCAGCGGACTTTGCTTTTCTATTGCATGGATTTCACTTTTTAGCCAAAGAAGGAACCATGGCTATAATTTTACCACACGGGGTATTGTTCCGTGGAGGAGCAGAAGAACGAATCCGTACCAAGCTTCTGAAGGATAACAACATTGATACCGTGATTGGCTTGCCTTCTAATCTGTTTTACAGTACTGGAATTCCCGTTTGCATTTTGGTATTGAAGAAATGCAAGAAGCATGACGATGTACTGTTTATCAATGCCAGTGAGCAGTTTATAAAGGGTAAACGGCAAAACACCCTAAGTCCAGAACACCTAGATGAAATTATCAGTACCTATCAGTTCAGAACGGAAAAGGATCGGTATTCGAGAAAAGTTTCGATGGAAGAAATCGAGAAGAACGGATACAATCTGAACATATCCAGATATGTGAGTACCTCAGAAGATGAAGAGCAAATTGATCTGAAGGCGGTAAACACCCGTCTGGCATCCATCAACCAAACTATCCAAACAAGTACCGATAAGCATAATGAGTTTTTGAAGGAGCTGGGATTGGATTTGATTTGAGGGGATGGGCTAGAATCGGTGGCTTTTTGATTCGGTATTAGTCGCGAAATCTTCTGATTGTTCCAAAGACCTGATAGAAGTCATTTTCCGCCTCCCCTACACCAAAAGACAATTCCTGATGGAGGTCGGGTTGGGAACTCACAAGACCGTGGGAAACAAGCTTAGCATCTGGGAAGACGCCGGTTTTTTAGTTTTTAAAATTATGGAACGAAAAAATTTATCTGAACACTGGCTTGATGAACATCCTGGAAAACAGCTTATAGAAGTGAGCAAAGAATAGATTCAATGGGATATTAACAGGGACCGAATATCTGCTGCATTTTACATCTATTTTTTCAAAAAAATAGGGTTGAAAAATTCGAGGACCCCATCACTTATTTCATTACAAAAACCTATTTATCAAGCCAATAAAATCGAATTCAATCCCCTTACCGGTTTTAAAAATTGAATTAAATGCATGTTAGAGTTTCTCTTTTTAATCAACATCCTTGAATTGGAAAAAGAATCCATTTTCCCTTCTACCCCACCCTTCCCTCCGAAAACAAATCATACGCCGCAACCAACAATTGCCTAGCCGGTGAATCCCCGTACCTTTCATAGCCTTGGATATCACTTCGATTTTCCACATAGACAGGCAGGTATTTCCCCTCAATTTCATCCCAAATCACCAGCAAGTAGGCATAAGGAATCCGGCTTGCCAGGCCTGTCTCAAACCAGGATTCAAAGAGGGATTCATCGAGGGATTTGGGGTATTCGGGGCTGTCGAACATGGGGTGGCGGTACCTGAGTTGGAAACCAAAAATAGAGAATATTTTCCTTGAAAATTAAATTTGATCATTGAGCTTGATCTTTGATAATTGAAAATTGAGCTTGATCATTGATCATTGAAAATTGAGCTTGATCATTGATCATTGAAAATTGAGCTTGATCATTGATCATTGATCATTGATTGCCCTTCTTGCCAGAATAATAATCGGTTGATCCAAATTCAATTCTACCCCGGCGCTGCGACCGCTTTTCTATTTGAGGTGAATGGGCTAAAGCCCCATTCCTATTGAATTTGTCCATCCCGACCAACCCCAGAAATTGAACATTGAATTTGATCATTGATAATTGATAATTGAGCTTGATCATTGTAAATTGAGCTTGATCATTGCTTCTTTCTTGCCGGAATCGTAATCCCTTGATCCAAATTCGATCTTGCCCCGGCGCTGGGAAATAGGAATGATTTTGGGCTATTAACATTTGCCCCCCTCGGAGTCAAACCCCAGAAATTAAACATTGAATTTGATCATTGAACTTGTTCATTGATAATTGAAAATTGAGTTTGATAATTGATCATTGAATTTGATCATTGAATTTGATCATTGATCATTTCCAAAGCCCCCTCCTCGCACTCCGCGCCTCCCGCTCCAGCTTCTGAAACATCCCCTGATACCGCACATTCGGGGGATAGGTGGCAACCTGGGCATAGCCTTCCTTCACCAAAAGCGCATTGACCATGGCACCAGATTCCAGGTAGGCATAGGCCAAGGTGCGCTTGTAGCGATCGTATTTCTCCACGTCAAACTCCAGCCTGACCCGCTTATTCAGCAACAAATTCGTAGCAAAAGCACTGGCTTCTTTTCCAAAATACTCCACCTCCGTCCGGCCTGTCCGCCTCGATTCCGGCGCATTGATCCCAATCAAACGGATTTTCTCCTCCTTTCCCGAGGGGTAGGTCACCCAAAAGGTATCCCCATCTGAAACTTTGGTAACTAAAACAGGCGAAGTTTTGCTTTGACCCCATCCTGATTCGGAAACCAGGAGGAACAGGAAGAAAGCAAAAGTGATTTTAAGAAGCGAAGATTGTCGGATTTTCATACCTAAATCTACCGAAAAGCCAGGCTCAGGGTTTGACAAACTGGAAAGAAAAAGGCTTAAACGGGTGTTTTGGACACGAACTGTCGGATATTGGCGAAAAGTCCAAGTCGGAACAAGGAGAAATGTGGCTTTTCTTTATTCTTTCGGAAACAACAACTTCATCTGCCCCTTCCCAAATCTAACCTCATCCAAATGCCCCATCTCTTTCCTATCCTTGGTAATCAGATGCAAGTGGAGGTAGGTGTCGTGATGCGTGAAAATGGTCTTGTGCTTGGTGGAGAAAAAACCAAGAATGTCCACCGGCACCGCCTCAATCCGGTATGCTGTTTTTCCCTGATGGGCATCTTCCAGTGACCTTACTTGAGTTCCTTTGGGTAAATTGACCACGTGGATCAGCGCCTGTTTCACCATCCCGGAAAGTTGGAAGAAAAAGGGTTGCCCGTCGGCGGCAAAAGGAAGCTGGGAAAGGTAAAATTCAAGGTCGTTGATGGTTTGGATACTGTCCGGAAGCTCTCCGGAAACCCAATGAGAAATCTGAGCGTAGGCAAAAAATGGGGCTTTCAAAGCAAAGGTTTCCTCCACCTTCATGGAGGTGTCAGAAAGCACGGTGGATTTGTAAGCTATGCCGTCCAAGACCAAAATCTCCCCTGATAGATATTCTACCGGTCCCAAACCATACAAATCACCCTTATTCGACAAGGTATCCAAGTCGATTTTCCCAAAAAGCTCCCCTTTCCACATCACGTCCTTCATCTGTCCGACAAGGTTCACCGTCGTGTCAGACTCTTGTTTTGGATGGGTACAGGAGGAGAGCAGGAAAAGGAAAAACAGTAAAAACAAAGTGTGATTTTTCATCGGCATGTTCAAAATAAAAGCGAAAATAGTTTTTTATGAATTTACGGAATCTTGCCAGTAGCAAAATTATATTTGGTTTATGCCTCATTTAACCTTCTCGCAAAAAACAAGAAAAACATATCCTATAAAAACCTAGGTTGGACAAATTCAATGTTTACTACAAAAGTTTACTCTTGAATTTTTTACCATTTAGGAAATTCAGAAAATTAAGAAAGCTTTTTTTATTAAAAACCCTAAACCGAAAAACACTTTTTACACTTCAGTCCTTTTTTATTTCCTTAATTCCTCAATGGTTGAAGAAGTGTAAAAATTGGTATTGATCAGGCTGAAAGATCAGCGGTTGAATACCTATTTTAACTAAGTGTATAAAAAATTATTCATCTATTGACTTGCATGTAATTGGATAATCCTTTTTATAAATCAAAGAAAGACCAGTTTACAAATACTTAGTGGCCTTTGAAGTTCAAAATTTTATCGAGTTTATTTTACATAGGCAAGGAAGCAGATATTCATATAGAATTTTAATGAACTTGACAAATTGGTTTTCAATGGCTTGCAAATTCCTAGGAATGCTACAGTAAACCCCATTTTTAGGCTCGAAGCCCATTTTTCACCTTTGGAATTACCTCTTCACCAATTAGGGCGATGCTTTCCGACAACTGCTGATGACTCAGGCCGGCATTGTCCATCTGAAAAGTAAATCGGTTAATTCCCCCCAGAGAGGTACTGTGTCTCAAAATCTTTTCTGCCACCTCATCGGAATCCCCAACCAAATAAGCCCCCCACTTGGAGTTTTGGGCTTCAAAATGTCCACGCGCCACCGGTGGCCAACCCCGCTCCTTTCCGATACGGGTAAAGGTCTCGGCATAACCCGGGTAATAGTTTTCCACAGCTTCTTCGTGAGTTCGGGCAACATACCCGAGCGAATGCAAACCCACCTTCAATTCCTCCTGGGAAAATCCAGCTTTATCCCCTGCCTCCCGATACAAATCCACCAATGGCCTGAAGCGATGCGTCTCCCCGCCGATGACGGCCACCATCAAGGGCAATCCCAAGGAACCTGCGCGGGCGAAGGAACCCGGAGTCCCTCCCACCCCCAGCCAAATGGGTAATTTTTCCTGCACCGGACGTGGATAAATGGGCTGATTTTGCAAGGCAGGCCGAAATCTCCCGGACCAGGTCACAACTTCTTCTTCCCGAATCTGAAGCAAAAGCCCGAGTTTTTCGATAAAAAGCTTGTCATAATCCTGCAAATTGAGGCCAAAAAGCGGAAAAGCTTCCGTGAACGATCCTCTTCCGACTACCAGTTCGGCCCGACCTTGAGACACGAGATCCAGGGTCGCAAACTGCTGAAACACCCGTACCGGATCCGCAGCACTGAGTACAGTCACGGCGCTGCTTAGCCGGATTCGCTTGGTCATTCCTGCCGCCGCCGCCAAAATCACGGAAGTCGCCGAGTCCAAGAATTCCTTGCGGTGATGTTCGCCAATGGCAAAGACATCCAGCCCTTTTTCATCCGCCAACTTGATCCGCTCCAGCAATTCCCGCATGGCATCCTGGGCTGTCCCCACCGGATTGCCTGCGCCATCGGTCATAATTGCCGCAAAACTGTCTATTCCTATTTCCATAATATGCTCAATTCTTATTGAATGAAAAGTTAACCCTAGAAAAAGCAAAAAGATTCAGCAAATATGTTTTCCTACTGACTTACAGCACCAATAAAAGTCACTATGAAATTAAAAATAAACAAGTCCTCAAATAAGCAGAATACTTGAGTGGGAAAAAGATTTACTTTTAACCTATGAACCCTGAAATCCTCATCGACTTGGTCACCAAGACCATGCCCTTTGGCAAGTACAAAGGACATCTACTCTGCGACATTCCGGAGGACTACCTCGTTTGGATGCATGGACAGGGTTTTCCTGAAGGCAAACTCGGCATGTGGCTAAGTACCCTCTATGAGATCCGACTCAATGGGTTGGAAGAAATCCTACGGGAATTAAAAACCCGCTATCCGGTAACAAAATAGGCGTCTTTTTCCAGGGAAATCGCTTATACAATTCACCATTTTTTCCTCCTGCTGAAAAAACAAACCAGTTTCATAGAGTGAACCACGAGAAAATTAAGAGTTACTGTTAAATCGAATGAAAGTAGGATTTCTGCAAAAAAGACTCAGCCATAATTCTTAATTTTCTCAATGACCTTAATGACCTTAATAGTTTAAATCCACAAGTTTTCAAAAGTAAGGTTCTCGATTCCTTTGATCCACACTT
>CAZNND010000143.1:0-5856 GCA_964574365.1 uncultured Limnohabitans sp. | reverse complement strand
GAAATTTATATTTTAGGGCACAACCTGGAAAAGCTAAAGCTTTGATTTCGAAGGTGTACAAATTAAAATTAAAAGTTTGGGTGCCCATTGAATTTCTCATCCCTTTATTAGGCTAAGGTTCTTTCTTTTGATCGATTTATATCCTTTTATACAAACAAAATGATATTTGGCTACTGGCAGGGTTCCGTATTTTAATAAATACAACTACGCTCCAAATGGTTTAGGCATTCTAGCCAACTTTACATGGAATACTATGCAGGATTCCTTATTTTGGACGGGTATTTCCAAAGTAAGGAAATTTGAAATTCAAAGTTTTAAACCGATTTCATTCCAGGTAAACATTTTTAAGAAATTATTACCAATCCAACTAACTGTAAATCAAACCTTTATTTCCTATATGAAAAATTTACTGCTAACTATTCTATTGCTTACTCCCTACCTGCTTATTGCACAGGCGAGAGTAGATACCCTCGAGATTTTCAGCCCTTCCATGAATAAAAATCTTAAGGCCGCAATTGCGTTTCCTTCTGAATATGGTGCAGGAAACGAACGCTTCCCCGTCTTATATTTACTTCATGGCGGTTCAGGAGCATTTAGTGACTGGCACAAAAAGGTTACTGAAAAAGGATTGGTCAACCGGATGGCCGAGGAATACAAGCTGATTATTGTCACTCCGGGAGTAGGGCCGGCAAGTTACTATTATGATAGTCCTCTGATGGATTCTGTCAGGTATGAGACTTACATTACTTCCGAATTGATTCCATTTGTGGACAAGAATTACAGAACACTTGCCAAAAAAGAATCCAGAGCCATTTCGGGATTATCCATGGGTGGACACGGTGCAATTACCCTTTCTGCCAAACATCCGCACTTGTTTGCCGCAGCTGGGAGCATGAGCGGTGTGATGAATATTGATACCAGGATGTGGAAAGTGCCGGAAGATTTCAAAAATACCCGATTGGAGGGACAAAAGGCAATGCTTGGAACCATCAACTATGAAGCACCCCAATTCAATCCATTTACTGCGGTAGGACTTGTGGATCAAATCAAGGCGAATAATCTTGCCCTCATTATTGACTGTGGAGTGGATGATTTTTTGATCGAAACAAACCGGCAGATGCATTCGCTCCTCGGAGCACAAAAGGTTCCTCATGAATACATCGAAAGGCCTGGGGCCCATACTTGGTCCTATTGGACGGAGGCTCTTCCCGTACACTTATTTTTTCTGAATAAGTATTTGAAAAGAAATTAACTCCAAGTCCTTTCAGGGCTCAGAGAAATCGCTTTTAAAACTTACCATTCATCCGTCCGCCTGAAAAAATAAACCAGTTTCATGCAGTTAACCACGAGAAAATTAAGAGATACTCTACTGTTAAATCGAATTATAGTGGGATTTCTCCAAAAAAGACTAAGTCATAATTCTTAATTTTCTCAATGACCTTAATGGTTATAACCCACAAGTCTTCAAAAGGAAGCTTCTCGATCCCTTCGTTCCATGTTTTATTTACCAAATGTTAAAAGCGATTTCCCTGTTTCATGGCTTGATTGGAAAACTTTCTTCAATCTTTCGCTTTATTTTTGCTTTTTGCAGGCTAATTGAATTAGAGACATGTCAAAGTTTGATCATATCAGACCTTATTACGACGCTGAAGTAAATGCTGCAATTCGTCAGATTATCGACGATCCCATGCTTGAGGCGATGATGAATTTCGCTTTTCCTAACGACTCCGTGGATCATTGGAAGGACCTGATGTTGCATACGCACTCACTCAGAGACTTTCAGATAAATTTTATTTACCCAGCACTCCAAAAAGTGCTTGAAAAAAGTTCTGAAGGACTTACTGCCGGTGGCTTTGAACAGCTGGAACCCAATACATCCTATTTGTTCATATCCAACCACAGGGATATCATTTTGGATACTTCCCTACTCAATGCCTGTTTGTATGAAAACGGATTGGTCATGACCACATCCGCCATTGGGGACAATCTGATCAAAAAAACGTTCTTGCTGACCCTGTCCAGATTGAACAGGAATTTTGTGATCAAAAGAGGACTTAGCGGACGGGCTTTGTTGGAGAGCTCTCTATTGGTGTCTGACTATATCCATAAATCCCTACTGCGTGAAAACCGATCTGTATGGACTGCGCAGCGCGAGGGACGAACCAAGGACGGAAATGATATTACGCACAAGGGCGTCCTTAAAATGCTATCGCTCGCTAATCCCGGGGATGATCCGTTTTCCTTTTTTCAAAAAGTCAACGTCGTTCCCGTTTCGATTTCTTACGAATATGATCCAACGGATATCCTTAAAATGCCGGAACTACTCGCCAAATCAAGGGACGAAAAATATGTGAAAAGCGAAAATGAGGATTTTGTCAATTTGCTGAGAGGAATCATGGGCACCAAAAAACGCATTCACCTTCAGGTAAATGGGGTCATCCATTCGGAAATAAATGAAATTGCTCAAATGGACTTAAATCAAAACGAAAAGCTTGGGAAACTTGCTGAAGTTATTGATCAGCATATTTGGAAGGGCTATAAATTGTGGCCAAGCAACTTTATTGCATACGACTTACTTCACAAGAATACCCGATTTTCATCTTTTTATACAGACGAAGAAAAAAACACCTTCGAGAAAAGGCTTAAAGATAAAATTGATGTTAGCAATCCCCTTGTTGTAGAAAACTTCCTCTCCATGTACGCTAATCCGGTGGGGAATCAAATGTGAGTGTGAGGTAGGAGGTGCCTGGTATGAAGTAGGAGGTACCAAGTACGAAGTACCAAGTATTAGGACATAAGTAGTAAGAAGGAGGATGTGGGTGGAATGAAGTAGAAAGTATGAAGTACCAAGTACCAAGTATTTAGTATTAAGTGTAAGGACGTAAGTAGTAATAGGAAGGAAATGTGAGGAACAAAGTATCGAGAGGCAGGAAACTAAAGGCATTAAATTAGAGGCAAGGGAATGATAAGAGGCGAGTGTCGGATCCTTTGGTCAATTTTAACTTAGTATGTTGTCATAAAAAGATTCTTGTTGAAGGTCCTATGAAAACCACAAATTAGTGGTTATCAGGTTGGGCTGACTCTCCTTAGGAATGGTGAGGTAGCTCATTCAACCTGGAAAATGTTAAATAAGAGAAAAGGTGAAGGGATATAAAGGAAAAGTAATGCCTTCGTATTATTTTAGGAGGGCATTCAAAAAGTAGTATATTTTGAACTGAATTGTAAGCCTAAATGAAAGCAACCTTATTCCTGTTTGTCACTATTATTTTTTTTTCATTCACGGTTCGTGCTCAAACCGAAAAAATCCCTGTTGGATACATCAAAACGCCCCTCGGTGAATTATGGATAGCATTGGATGACCGAACGCCCAACCATAAAAAAAGCTTTATTGAGCTAGCTGAAGAAGGATATTGGGATTCACTAAGCTTCAATCGGGTAATTCCCAATTTTGTCGCACAAGGCGGTTGCCCGGATACCCCTGAAGGGTTCAATGATCCAGAATACCTTTTAGAACCTGAATTTCATCCCGAACTCAAACACGTCTATGGGGCGGTTGGTGCAGGCCGAGATGACAATCCACAAATGCTTTCCGCCAGATGCCAATTTTACATCGTCCAAAACAAAGCTGGTATTCCAAGACTTGA
This sequence comes from uncultured Limnohabitans sp., assembly GCA_964574365.1. Lineage (GTDB taxonomy): Bacteria > Bacteroidota > Bacteroidia > Cytophagales > Cyclobacteriaceae > Algoriphagus. Next base: position 2,212 of record CAZNND010000143.1, on the reverse strand, counting down.
TACCAAATACACGGTCTTTGGCAGAGTCATCAAAGGCATGGAGATCGTAGATCAGATCGTCAACGCTCCAAGGGATAAAACCGATCAGCCTCTTAAGCCCATCACCCTCAAGGTTGAAATCAAATACCTAAGCCTATCACAAGTCAAAAAACTTCAACCCAAAAAAGCCCAATGAATACACCCCTAAAAATCCTGGTCGTTGGTTGCGGAAACATGGGGGCTTCACATGCCACAGCCTACCACCACATGCAAGAATTTGAAATCTGCGGTCTCGTAGCCCGTGGAAATTCCAAAGTCAGTCTAAACAAACGTTTGGGAGCAGATTATCCCTTGTTTGAAAATTTCGAATTGGCCTTGAAGGAAACCCAACCGGATGCGGTTTGTATTTCGACCTATCCGGATACACACGAAGAATTCGCCATACAAGCTCTTGAGGCAGGATGCCATATTTTTATAGAAAAACCCTTAGCGGACACGGTTGCGGGCTGTGAGCGAATTATATCCAAAGCTCGGGAAACAGGCAAAAAAGTGGTTGTGGGTTATATTTTAAGACACCACCCCTCTTGGATGAGATTCATCGAGGAAGCACAAAAACTCGGCAAACCCTTGGTGATGCGGATGAACCTCAACCAACAGAGCCATGGCTTTATGTGGGATGTTCACCGAAATCTGATGAAATCGCTAAGTCCGATAGTGGATTGTGGGGTTCACTACATCGACGTCATGTGCCAGATGACTCGGTCCAAGCCAGTCTGGGTTTCTGCTATCGGGGCAAGGTTGACAGATGATATTTCCATAGACAACTACAACTACGGGCAACTTCAAATTCGCTTTGAAGACGGGTCCGTGGGTTGGTATGAAGCCGGCTGGGGCCCAATGATCAGTGAAACAGCCTTTTTTGTAAAAGATGTATTTGGCCCCAAAGGAGCAGTGTCGATCGTCGCAAAAGACGCTGGCGCAATCGGCAAATCAGATGATGTGGACTCCCACACCAAAACGGAATCGATTCGGGTTCATCATTCCGAACTGAATGAAAAAAACCAATTTACCCGTCAGGATGAATGGATTGACATGACGGACGAACCTAACCATCAAAAGCTTTGCGACAGGGAACAGGCCTATTTTCTGAAGGCTATCCAAGAAAATATGGATTTGACTGATCACTCGGCCGATGCTCTTAACAGCCTGAAAATCGCTTTTGCCTGTGATGAATCTGTGAAGACAGGAGAAGTGGTGCGCTTGTAGCAGCCCTCCTCCAATTTGCCAGCCTGACCTGCGATTTGTGATTTATTCTCAACCTGCCCAAAGGCAATCCAATTGAGTTAATGGCTGAGAAATCAAGCGGTACAAGCCATTCCCTTCAGATCAACAATCTTGGGAAATTATTGAATATGTAGGAGGCTGCCTCAGACTTTGGCTGTTGGACTTGTGCATCTGACTTTTCAGAAATAGGTGTATCCGCTGAATAGCAAGTAAGGTTGTATTATTTTGGCTAGGATATGAATCAGGGAAAAGGGTCTTTCTTCTAAATGCTACTTTGTTCATTAATAGGATGAGATTGAATGAATTGGGCTATTCAATTTAATGAACAAGAACAGAAAAAGGGATTACCCTCAATAGATACATCGTCCACCTAGGAGCTCACATAAAAAAATCGGTAACGTTCCGAAAAGCTAGGTTTCATCTTAATGAAGCTAAGTGAATAATAGTCTGTCAGTTACCAAGAATATGGCTTCTCACTATGTTTTCTATATGATTATGTGTTTTTTAAATATTTTCCTAGTTGGTGAAATACAGATCTTTGATAATCCCGTTTATAGACACCTACTAAAACAGGGATATCCACCAGTTTTACTACCATTTTTTGATCTAGTTGCTCCGAGATGAAAAACTAGTAAATGGAATAAGATAACCTACCTTAGGATTAAGAGGAAAATCTGGGAAACGATCCATATGCCCAATTATCCGGATTCACATAAAACAGAATATGATTATCCGCCTAAGTACAAGTAGCCAAGTAAGATTTGGTTTGAAAATTAAAGAATTAAGTTTTTTTCAAATGGTAAATCCAAGATGAAAAATGAAGCAAAATGAAAAAACCAATTCGCCTTTTTTCTTGGTAAAGCTTGTGCCAAAGGCACTTCCTGTAACAGGCCAGAATTCAATTCTGGGCTAATACATTTTGTGCCTTCGGCACAGCAATCGCCAAATT
>CAZNND010000142.1:0-6070 GCA_964574365.1 uncultured Limnohabitans sp. | reverse complement strand
TTAAGCGGTCTAGGTATATCGGAAAATAAAGCTCTACCAGAGTCCAGCTATTTTCTTAAGGCAAAAATTCGGACGTACTAAATTATCCGATTTTACCAACTTTCTTGAATCTGACCAAGTAGGATTAATCAGCGTTTAATTTTCCAAAAAGGGCTATCGGCTCAAAGGGAAAGACAAACGCAGTGCCGGATAAGATCCAGGGCCCGAGTAAACGGCTCTTGGAATCAGCAAGGGTTCATTGACCGCTTGGATTCGATAGGCACGTTTGGATTTTTGGGAGGAGCTGATAAAGACGGGAATACTGGCGAGCATTGCAATCCCACCCCCTACAAAAAGACCGGTTCCCACAGCCAAAGCCGTGCCTGCGTCATCGGTACACCCAAAAATGCAGAAGTTTTCACCAATGATTACAGCCCCCACCCCTGTCGCCACTGCACCGGCACCCAAAAGGACAAATGCGGTGGTTTTCTCTTTTTTGCTCTGGTTCAAAAGTTCCTCTTTACTCATGTTGCCTGCTTTGTTCTGCTGGGCAAGGGAAGAAACAGCTGGGCTGAGCAGAACGGCGAAAATCAAAAGGAAAAGTTTCATCATAGTAGATTTTAACGTTTAAAATACAATCCAAAAATCCTTAAAACATTTCAAAAACAGCCTGTATAATTCAATGGATATCATTGATTTTTCTCATTGGTATATAGTATTTTGGCACAAAGATGATTTATTGAATTCGTAAACGATGGGCTTTTCGGTATTTGAAAAAATTACATTCCAAGCTTGAAATTCTTCAGAAGCCTTTCGTTAATACCCTAAGCGAGTCAATTAGACCAGGGAGTGGATAACCCTTTCAGTAACTTGTTCTTCAAAGTGGAGCTCTTAGTAAGGCACCAGTCCCATTGGGCTTGAGCTATTGGTAAAAGGAACGAGGTTTACCAAAAAGTTCAACCCTTCCAGGGTTGGATTTTCCAACCTTATTTTTATCAATTCCCCACGGTTTCGTTTCCCAGGCTCAACTTCACCTTGGGCTATTGAAAAGTTTGACCCCTATAGGGTCTAAAATAACTAAATCACCATCCTCAAATTTACCAATTCCCTCTCAGGCAAGAAGAAAGAAGATGTAAATGGAGATAAGAGAAAGCAGGAAAAAGTCAGGAGATTTTGACTGAGTTTCCAAACCGTACGCCAACTTTCAATTGCTTCTAGCATTAGCTGGGGGTAAAGAATTCCTAGAAAATGCAAGCCTCGGTACAAAATCGAAAATAGATGAGGAAATTTGGATCCAGGCAAGAAGGGCAGAATCAATAGGAATGAAGTGCCAGAATTCAAGAAGGAACTTCATCTAATCATTACTCCCCTTCCAGTATTTTTCGGGCAACTTTCAGTTGGTCAAGCTGGGCATCGTTGATCTTGGGATAGCTCAAATCCAGTGAATCCAGTGCCTTAATGATGGCTGATGCCACGGCAAGTCTGGCATAAGATTTATTGTCCGCCGGAATCACGTACCAAGGGGAATTTTTAGATGCAGTCATGCGGATCATCTCCTCATACGCTGCCATGTAATCATTCCAAAAGCCTCTCTCCTTAACATCTCCTGAACTGAATTTCCAGTTTTTTTCAGGCTCATCAATTCGTTCAAGGAACCGTTTTTTCTGTTCTTCCCGGGAAACGTTCAAGAAAATCTTGATCACCTTGGTTCCGTTTCTATACAGGTAGTTCTCAAAATTCTGAATATCCTCCAGCCTCTCTTTCCAGATATTCTTGGTGATGAGCGTTTTCGGCAACTTTTGTTTTTTAAGTAATTCTTCATGCACCCGCACGACGAGGACTTCTTCGTAGTAGGACCGATTGAAAATGCCGATCCGACCCCGTTCGGGAAGGTTTTTGATGCATCTCCAAAGAATATCATGGTCGAGTTCTTCCTCACTAGGAGCTTTGAATGAGGACACCTGACACCCTTGAGGATTTATCCCGGACATGACATGTTTGATCGCCCCGTCTTTTCCCGCGGCATCCATAGCCTGGAAAATCACCAAAACAGACCAGTTGTCTTGGGCATAAAGCACTTCCTGAAGATTGGACAAGGCTTCAATTCCTTGTTTCATCGCTTCTTTCACCAGTGGTTTATCTTCAGGACCCAACTCCATTTTTGGGATTGCTGAAAAATCGGAAAGCTTGAATTTGTTCCCTTTTTGAACCTCATATTTCCTGCAAAATTTCTTTGCCCTCTGGATGAGCTCTTTATCGCTAAGGTTTTTTAGTTCTTCAGGTAATTCTTCTTCATTTGCTATCATCTGGATCAGGGATTTCTATTCAACTTCAAAGAAAAAAAGATCGTATTGGGCAATAGTGGTCTTACTTAACCGTAACTTGAACCGTTCATAATTTACGGAAAACTACTTGGAAATCATTTATCCTTTTGTGTAGATCCAAATGTTTCAATTGATCAGAAAATAAAATTTATATGAAAAAATTACTAGTAGCTACCGGTGGGGGGGATTGCCCGGGATTGAATGCTGTCATTAGAGGTATTGTTAAAAGAGCTTCTCAGGAAAAAAATTGGGAAGTTTGGGGGAGTTTTGAAGCATTTAATGGAGTGATCGAAGAACCCACACGACTGCTCAGATTGGATGAAAAAACAGTTGCTGGTATTCACGTCAGAGGTGGCACTATCATTGGCACTACCAACAAGGGCAATCCGATGAATTTTCCCCAAAAGCAAGCAGACGGGACAATCAAAACCATTAACCGCATCCCATGGCTGGTCAATCGTCTCAAATCTTTGGGATTTGACGCGGTGGTCAATATCGGTGGGGATGGTTCCCAAGCTATTTCTCAGGCAATGTTTGAAGAAGGTATGCCAGTGGTTGGGGTGCCCAAAACCATTGACAACGATCTTTCCTCCACCGATTTTACCTTTGGTTTTCAAACGGCGGTTCAGACAGCCACGGATTCCTTTGACAGACTCGTGACGACCGCAAGCAGCCATCATCGGGTGATGATCATGGAGGTGATGGGGCGGGATGCAGGGTGGATTTCCCTCTACACGGCCATATCGGGAGGGGCTGAGATCTGCCTGATTCCAGAAATTCCCTATGACCTATCCATTGTGATGGAAAAAATAAAAAGTAGGTACGATCAAGGTCGCGGCTTTGTCAATATTGTCATTGCAGAAGGAGCAAAGGCCAAAGACGGAACAGTCACCGCTACCAAAGGAGAGGAAGGAAGACATGCAGTTAGACTCGGAGGGGTTTGTTATGCACTCAGTCAGCAGCTAAAAGATGCAGGATTAGAGGCAGATATCCGGGAGACTGTGTTGGGACATACCCAGAGAGGCGGGACTCCCATTGCCTTTGATCGGGTTATCGCTTCCGTTTTTGGGGTAAAAGCAATGGAATTGGTACTGGAAGAGAAATTCGGAAATCTAGTTATCTTAAAAAACAATGATTTTTCAGCTGTCTCCATCAAAGAAGCCATCAGCGCTTACAAGTATGTCAATCCAAAAGGCACCCTGGTTCAGGCTGCACGAGGTTTGGGAATTTCCTTCGGCGATTGATTAGCAAAATTTTAATCGTACCTTTTTCCATTAATTTCCAACCCATTAACCTATGAACCGACTTTCAATGTCTTCCTCAAGATTCCTTGTCTCCCTTTGGTTTTTATTGCTGATTTGCCTTTCAACCGCCTCCTTTGCACAAATCCCAAAGCAATACCTGGATATCTCTGTTTCCCCTGAGAAAAAAGACTGGCTGTACCAGGTCGGAGAAAAGGTGACTTTTCAGGTTTCTGTGACTCAATCTGGTCGTCCTGTAACCGTGGAAAATGTACGGTTTGTGGTCAAGGAGGAAAAAATGCAAGCACTTCAAGAAGGGTCTTTGGTATTGAAAGAAGGAAAAGCACTCATTTCTGCCCAAGGGATGAAAACTCCCGGATTTTTAAGATGTGAGGTGTTTGCCTCGATTGATGGGAAAGAATACCGGGGATTGGGCACGGCTGCAGTAGAACCTGAAAAAATCCAGCCGACTGTCAAGATGCCTGCCGATTTTCAGGTTTTTTGGGAGAAAGCAAAAGCGGACTTGGCAAAAATTCCTTTGGAACCCAAAATGATCCATCTTCCCGAACGAAGCACGGAAAAGTTGGATGTCTATCACGTGAATTTCAGAAACACAGGTAACAGCCGGATCTATGGCATGTTGACCGTGCCAAAAGGAGGAGAAAAGTATCCAGCGATTTTACAGGTACCAGGTGCCGGAATTAGACCGTATTCAGGAGACCTTGCGAAAGCAGCCCGAGGAGCAATCGTATTACAAATCGGAATCCATGGAATTCCAGTAGATCTGCATCCTGACGTGTACACGAATCTAGCCTCCGGTGCATTAAGTGGATATCCAACATTCAATATTCAAGACAAAGATTTGTATTACTACAAACGGGTGTATTTAGGCTGCATCCGTGCAGTGGATTTTCTGGTTTCCCTCCCTCAGTATGACGGCAAGAATCTCGCCGTACAGGGAGGTAGCCAAGGGGGTGCGCTTTCCATTATTACGGCCGCCTTAGATGATCGGGTAAAATATCTTTCCGCCTTTTACCCGGCACTTAGTGACATGACTGGTTATTTGAATGGAAGAGCCGGAGGTTGGCCACACATTTTTACTGGAACAAACCTGACCTATCACAACAATCCCAAAGCAATTGAGACGGTAGGCTATTACGATGTGGTGAATTTTGCGAGAATCCTAAACACCCCCGGATTCTACTCTTGGGGATACAATGACGACACCTGTCCGCCTACGTCCTACTATTCGGCCTACAATCAGATCAAAGCACCCAAGGAAGTTTTTGTAGTGCCGGAGACGGGACACTGGACCTATCCAGAACAGGGATTGAAATCGGACAATTGGCTGTTTGAAAAACTAATGGGACGCTGAGCATAAAATATGCATTTGCCTGTCACTGAATAGGAAATTTTAGACTTAGAGAAGGAAAATTACCTCTAGTGCCTGGCAATGGGGTATCAAGGACTTGGGATTGCAAACTGAGTTTTGCAGCAGTCCTTCCATTATTTCCCGAAGACAAAAACAAAGGAATGCTGGTACTAATCGACAAGAGCCCCGTCCAGGTAAAGAAATTGATGGTCCGTTGATTCGTGGTGCCATTTAAGAAATCATACCGGTTTGGAATAGCAACAGCAGTAATAAGCATTGCCGTACCACCCGTAAGAAGAACCATTCCTGCTTTAAACTGATTATCACTTTTTTTCACCAAGTCTTCCATTAGGACTTTGCCTGGCTTTGTATCCTGGGCAATACTTTGAAAGTAAAGCACTGTAAAAATTAGAAGTAAGAATAATTTTTTCATAGGTTCACCTGTTTTGAGAAAGTGGTATTGAAAAACTGAGTGCAGAATAATACCCAGCAGAATTGGATAAAGGCCCAAGCTGAGGTATTTGGGCTGTAATAAGGCTTAGTTTTCCAGCTTTTCTCCCTTTTAATCCGGAGCTTACGATGACAGGAATACTTACTAAGGTAGAAATAGTCCCCGTCAGCATTAGGGTTACGCCGGTAACGCCCACAAACTCAGATGCACCACCCCAAGCCGCACCAAACATCGCTGTACCCAATATACTTGCGCCAATCCCTGACCCTAGCATGATCAGACCAGTCTTTCTCTGCTTTTCGCTTTGCCGGATATATTCTTCAATTAAAATTCGATTGGGATCCTGTTGAGCAAAGACTGGTTTTGCAAATGAGACGGAAATAAAGAGGAATAGAAAAATAAGTTTTTTCATAAGTAGATATGTTTCTGGAATAAAATAAGCTAATTCACTCAACATCTCTATTGGTCAAGTGGAAAAACAAGGATTCCAATAATTTTAGTACTAGAATTTCAGGAAAGAACTTGCAGAGAACTAAACGAATGGTGAATTTAATCTCTTACACGTGAATGCCTTTTACTAAGTTTCCGCATTCAGGGAAATAGCTTTTAAAACTTACCATTTTTCCGTCCGACTGAAAAAACAAACCCGTTTCATGTAGTTAACCACGAGAAAATTAAGAGCTACTCTACTGTTAAATCGAAT
>CAZNND010000141.1:0-6191 GCA_964574365.1 uncultured Limnohabitans sp. | reverse complement strand
GACTTATGGTGCAAAGTGAGGGGGAAGTATATCTTGACCATAAACTAATCGAGAATCCTGCCCAGAAGCTGGTTCCAGGCTATGACTCAATCAAACTGATCCATCAGGACTACCAGCTTTTTCCAAACTCCACAGTGTTCGAGAACATATCCAGACCCTTGCTTCACTACGACTCTGCCTATCGGGAACAGCGCTTGAAGCGACTCTTGAGTCAATTTGGACTCGATAAATATTGGGATCGTCTTCCCAGGCAACTTAGTGGTGGGCAGCAACAACGAGTCGCCATAGCTCAAGCATTGGCTGTTGAGCCTGAAGTATTGCTTTTGGATGAGCCATTCAGCCATTTGGATGCCATTCAAAAGAGAAAATTGATATTGGAGTTGAAGGAAGCCCTTCTGGAGTTGGGGACAACAGTCATTTTTGTTACCCATGATATGGATGATGCGCTCCGATTGACTGATTCCATTCTTATTTTACAAAAGGGAAAAATGGTTCAAAAAGGGAATTCTAAAGATCTTTGTGAGAGACCTAAGTCAAAGTATGTGGCCCGCCTTTTTTCTCCAATTAATGAGATTCCAGGCAGGGCTTCAACTTATGTTAGACCTTCTCATGTACGTCTGAGAAGAAAAGGCCGATTCCTCGGTCTAGTTGTAGATTTACGATATTTAGTGAATTATAGCTCGCTAACTATTAAGATTTGGGAAAGTGAAATCCTTTGGGAGGTGGATGATCCTAAAAGGAAATTCCGAATTGGAAGTAAGGTACATCTCGATTTTGATGAGGAGAAGGTGATGTTACTTAGAGACTGATTTATAATCAATTCCAGTATGGGGCCTTATCCAATTTTTATATTATACAAGAAAAATAAAAAATAGTATGGAGCTTTAGAAAACAAGTGCTTTTATTGCGACTTTTAATCTGGGTCTATGCGCTTAAGTGTACCAGATTGGGCTCTCCTTTTGGATTAGATATTTTTTTCGATCCAAATATTTTTTTGACTAGAATACTAGATTTTTTCCTCTATAATTGTGAAGCGAAATTAAATGGATTAATAAATGGTGAAAAGTAATTTTATGACCTCTTTTTTACAAATAGTTATCTAAAAAAATCAATTAAAGCTGATTTCTAAATAAAATCACAGCTTGTTTTTACTTTTGGAAAAATTATTCATAATCTAGAGTCACAATTGTAAACCAAAAAACCTGTTTCTAGGATAAAATGTCAAAAAAATATGGATTTTGAAATTATTACAATACCCAGTTTGCTTGAAACCTCTCAATCGAATTTGGAGAGAACCTCGACAAGCCTAATAAAAGGTCTGAGGGTTAAACATGGTGGCTCCTTTTATGTTGTCGGTGAATTGGCTGAAAACGAAGGCAAAATGCCTCATAAAGAGATAAATTGCTCACCTGATTCTGTGGATTACAATATTTTGATGAAATCTTCTCTTTTAATTGCAAGTGCAAGAAAAGGAAACCCCTTGACAGTGACAACAGGTTTCCCATTTGCCACTTTTCGAATTAACAGAGTAGAGGCCTTATCAAATATTGTAACTAGCCATATAATTGAGTTTGACGCCTCGACCTTTTCAAATTCAGGGATAAGACAATTGGTTGTTGATGTTAAATCAGCTGAGATTTTACCTGAAGTCACCGCTTCTTCTATTGCTGTAAGGAAATTAAGAAACATAGATGATGATTTTTTTATGCTGAGTTTGGGATATGGTACATTTGAAACCTTGTTCAGTACTCGAGAAGGTGAATTGGCTACCCAAAGGTCTGCATCATCAGTTCCTGGTATAGTTTACGCAGTCGATTTGTTGAGAAATGAGCTTAACGATTTGCAGTACACCAGTATGCAAAATGATTATTATTTTGATCGAGCCCTTCAAAATGGTTTTATATTCCTGAATAGAAGAAAAGTCGATATCTCTGATATTAGAAAAAGAGTTCTTGACACTTACTACGACAATATTATTTCCCCGCATTTAAAGAGAGCCTTCACAGATAAAGAATTTAGCAAGGCAAAAGGGCTGTATCTTTCTGGTGGAGGTGCTTTATATCCAGAACTAATAGAGAAGTTTCAGGAAGAATTTGATGAAATAATGCCAGTAATTGTTCCTGAAAATCCAAATTACCTAGCGGTTAAAGGATATTGTTTGAATAGCGTTGAATTGACTAAGGGAGATCTTTCTCAATCTGTCGGTATTGATATGGGTAACTCCTCAACAATAATTTGCATGATTAAAAATCCTTCTGATAATTAAGTATTTGCGTAAATACTCATCTTCAGATGTTGTAAGGTTGTTAAAGTTTAAGGATTAACTACCTAGAGATATTGAACGTGGGGCGATGAATTTAACCATCTTTAGCTTTTGTTCTTCGGCCCACTTTTTGTTTTTCAATCTTTTATATATAAATAGTCTTCCTATCTTTTTTCAATCCAATTTTTCATGTTTAAAACTCATCCGGTAAAGGCTTCTTTTGAAATTTCTTTTACCAAAAGTTTATAGGTTAAAAAGGCTAAGCTCAAGGAAAAGCTGATAGTTCTAATCATATAATGATGATGTAAATTCTTCTTAAATTTTAATCATACGGAGCGTATGCAGTCAGAAGCAAAGTGGCCTACTTTTTTGATCCACTGAGCTATTTTTAAGGGATTCTTGTAGGTATTCTGACAGGTATAACTTGATTCTAAGATTTCTTGGTTTTTTATTTCGGCAGTGGAATGTTCACGAAATAGAAGGAAATTTTCTATCATACTGATTGTTACTAGAATTGATTGCACTTCGTTTATGAATTGGGTAATCAGATTGAGTTCCCAGATGAGGTGCCGGTGTTATTTGACCGAGATTAGATGAGTTTACTTGTCCTGGAAATCTGCTTCTTGAGCTTTTTCCAATGGTTTATGACTGGAAAGCCCCATTCTGTGATCTGTAGTAGATTCACAAATCTAGAATTTAACCGCTGGGTATTAGGAAGCAAATCGCAGCATTTGTTCAAATCTTTTGCTCCTGGAAGCTTGAGTTGAACAAGCCTTTTGAGGTATTCGAAAAATTCCAAAACGCCTTTATAAACTTGCTCAATAATTATGGATAAGCAGTATATAATATTATAAACATGGAAAGTCTCCTTGTTTTTGAGTGCTTTTCGAAAAGAATTACCAAGATCAGTGATGTCCTACTCAATTGTTCCAATGTATTCCTCCAGCTTCTCAAGTTTGTGCGAGATCAGATCACTAGTCCAGCTTGATTTTGAAGCAAAAAACCTAAGGATTTATGTAGCTGAAAATCACTCCTCTATTTATTGGAAAATTTGAATAGCTGATTCGATAAACCAAATTCAGTTTATTGAGGTAATCAATTAAATGCACATCTTTGAAGTGGCAAACTTAGCTAGTAATGGATATTTTTAATGGTCAAAATATCATATTTACTGCAAGGTTCCAAAGTGAGCAAGACTTCCAAAAATACTTCAGCGAAATCAAGTGGGCAGAGGGGTTTACCTGTATCAAATGCCAGCATTAAGGTGCCCTGATTCGAAAGAATTTTTCAAGAACCTGTAACCGTTGTAGCCATACTGAAAGTGTTGGTGCCAACCCGCTTTTTCATAAAGCTAAATTCGGGCTCTTTAATGCATTTCACCTCTGTTTTGAGGTGGCTAACACGACCAAAAGTCCCCCTATTATGCAGGTAGCCAAAAGGTACTCGATACGACCTTCTACGGCTCGACTGTTTATGCACAAAGTCCGGGAGGCTATGAAGCCAAGCCAGACTCTACCGATGGACGGGAAGGTCGAGGTAGATGAATTCGTCGTAGGCGCCCAAGAATCCCGAAAAGTGGGAAGAAGTTATGGTGGGAAGAGGAAAAAAGTGGTCTATCCGGTCGAGTTTACCGTTTATGTAAAGTAAGGCGGTTTTATTCAATGATCTTAGGGACTACTCGGCTAAATCTCTTCGTTCCATAGTTGACCGCCATATTGCTAAAGCGGCTCAGGTAACCACTGATGAATGGAAAGGGGACAAGCCCATTGCCAGAGAATATTTCATCATGTAAATTCCAAGCAAACTGTGGCTAAAATCCCACAATCTTCATAACCTATTCCACAAAGTTAAATCTTGCATCCGAACCACCTATTCCTGGGTCAGCAAAAAACACATTGATCGCTATTTAAACGAATATTCCTTCAGGTTAAAACGCTCCCAGATGATGGGAACCATCTTTTATAACCTCATCAAAAGAGTGGTTAGCGAAAAAAAACTATTTATACAGGAGATTGGATGTGCTTAAATGTGACCTTAATATATCGATAATCAGTGCAAATTTTAAAATGACATATCTTTTAATAAGTTGCTATCAGTTTTTTTATAGTTGAAATCCCTTTGTATTGTAGATTCTTGTTCTTGTGGCATTTGTTTTTCTGTTCCATTTTTCATATCCAATTTTCCGTTATACTTTCCTCCCATTTCAATTACGAGATTTTCAGTTTTTACATCGCCACTAATATGCCCAGTTTCTTTTATTTCTAAGTGTTTAGCTTTTACATTTCCTGTGATATTGCCAAATATTATTGCGGTTTCTGTTTCAAGATTACCTTTTATTGTACCTTTCACACCGAGTATAACACCCTTTTTAACCACAACATCTCCAGTGACTTTCCCTTCTATACGGGCATTACTCTTGCTTTGTATATTTCCTGTACATTCAAAATCTTCTCCAAGTATGGTGAGAATTTCCTCTTGATTTAAGAGGGTTATAGGGGACTTTAAATTTTTCTTGAACATATTTAGTTTAAATCTACAAATGCCTTAGGATTAATTTTTTTATCATTTTTATGGATCTCATAATGTAGATGAGGACCTGTTGATCTACCTGTGGATCCCACTTTTCCAATAATAGTGTTTACAAGTACTTCTTCTCCTTCCTTAACCAATATTTCTGATAGATGCCCATAATAGGTAACATATTCCTCCCCATGACTGATGGCAACTAGTTTGCCATAATCTCCCTTATATCCTGCAAAAATCACTAATCCATCCGCAGTAGATTTTACATCGCTTCCGTGTGGTGCACTGATATCTAATCCTCGGTGGACTTCTCTACCTTGACCGGTGATTGGATTTTTCCGAATACCAAAACTTGATGTAATCATACCTTCAAGCGGGGATCCTACTGGTGTCGCTGAAATTGCTTGTTTGAATTCTTCCAAATATTTTTCGAATTGAGTATTGTCTCCTACTTCTAGTGGTGAATTAAATTTTGGTACAATATCAACACTTTTTAAATTGGCTTTCTGAATACCTTTACTGATTAATAGTTTATTTACTTCGGTTATCTGTCTAGTTATAAAATCATACTGTCTGGATAATTCTTGGGAAAAGGTTTTTATCCGTTCATTCTGAGCTTGAATTTCATTTTGTTGTTGAATAAAGTAAAGTTTGCCAATCATTATTAAAGTGTAAACACCAAGTCCAATAAACAATAGGGCACTTACCGATATAAACTTCCAATATTCTAAAAAAAAAGTGGGAATTAGAATTGGTTTTTTAAATCTTTGATCTGTATCAATGAAAATCACCGTAGTTTTTTTAACCAGATTAATATTTTTTCTCGATGGCAACATAGGATAATTAAATTTAATGCAATACCAATTTATGAGGACAAGAGCATGAACAAAATAAAAAATTTTGCTCAATCTCTTCTAGTTAAATTAAACTAAGACTTAGTTTAAACTTTTACTTTAATGGGTCGACTCTTCGAATTGTTTGGATGATACAAGTATTAAGGAATTGTGTTGAAAGTTATGAAAAATATCCGAATTGGGGAATTAATTGTTCTTATGCTCGGATTAAAATTTTTCTGATCTATAAAATTCTATAAAAAACCATTAAACATACTATATATTTTTTTTGATTATCCCCTACGTACAAGTGGCGAAGTCCAACCTCCATAACATTTGGAAAATGAAAAATATGGAGCTTCTTCCTTCTTTTTTTAGCGCCAATTAGTAAGCGAAACATGGCCTTAAACGAATATCCGGATAAAACAATATGAATATCCGCTTACGTACAAGTAGCCAAATTTCTTCACAATGAATGCATTGAATATGTCCACTTAAAGAAAACATCGATTTTTACTTGGTGATAGCTGTGCCGAAGGCACAAAATGTATCAGCCCTGCCTACCGCAGGCA
>CAZNND010000140.1:1974-6482 GCA_964574365.1 uncultured Limnohabitans sp. | reverse complement strand
TTAAAGATTCAAGAGAATATACACGTAAACTCATTAAAGAAAATAAAGCTGCAAAATGTGACTACGTTGAAAACTATAGAAAAACTACTGCAATAAACTTCGTTCTTGACGCATTTAACGGAAAAGTAGATTCTATCCTATCTAAAGTGAAAAAGGATAATTATGGGACGTTGGAACAAAAAATCCGCGATGCTTTTCAACTTGTAAATAACAACGGAAAAGCATTTAGAGATGCTGTTATTACTCAAGAATATCTTGATTCAAGATTATCTGAATTAAAATGGGCTGTTGTTGCTCAAGAACTAAAATGGCAAGAACAAGAAGAACAACGACTCATTAGGGATCAAATCCGAGAAGAAGAAAAAGCAAGACGTGAATTTGAAAGGGCAATAAAGGAAGCTCAAAAAGAAGAAGAAACATTAAAGAGACTTATTGAAAAAGCTCAAAAAGAAGTTAGCCAAGCAACGGAAGAGCAAAAGGCTAAATTTGAAGATCGACTAAAAGATTTAGAAGGTAAATTGAAGGAAGCAGAAGAGAAAAATCAAAGAGCACTTTCAATGGCTCAGCAGACCAAATCCGGAAATGTTTACATAATATCCAATATTGGCTCCTTTGGAGAGAATGTTTATAAAATTGGTATGACTAGACGACTTGAACCTCTTGACAGGATAAGGGAATTGGGAGACGCAAGTGTTCCATTTGAATTTGACGTTCATTCAATGATATACAGTGAAGATGCTCCTGGACTTGAAAGAGATTTGCATAAAAAGTTCCTGCGCTTACAGATGAACAAAGTAAATCCCCGAAAAGAATTTTTCAGAGTTAGTTTAGCAGATATTAAAAACGAAATTGACCAAATGAATATTAATGCCAAGTGGACAATGACCGCAGAAGCACGGCAGTATAGAGAGAGTTTAGCAATTGAGGAGGCAATTTCCAACGACAAACAAAAACAGGAAGAATGGGAAAAATACCAAATGCAACTTGACCCAATTAGTGTAGAGTTTGACGAAGAAACAGAAGTTTAGGCAAAGGACAGGTAGCTACTAAATTTCTTTGGCGCTACAAAGTCTATTGAATCTAAGACCTATTTTAATCTATTTTTTGCCTAAATTTACAAATCAATTTTTTTAAATTTTCTCTCGAAATAGTTCCAGCAACCCCCAAAAAGGGTTGCTTTTCTTTTTTCAATCTGTCCCATCCCAATTCCATTTCCCATAACTATGGGAATCCAATTCCTTCATTCCGTCTAAACAAACAAACCAATGCATAATTCCTATCAAACCCCGTCTGAAAATCCTACCAGGGCTTTCAAAGAAAAGGCTATGGCCTATGGTACCCATTCGCTGACCGATGCCGAACTATTGGCCATGCTATTGCAGATACCCTTGGATTCTGCCAAGGAAATTTACCACCATTTGATTCCGGAAAACAAGAAGGCCTTGTTTGGCATGTCCGTTGATGAGCTTTCCTCCCTAAAGGGAATGGGCAAATCCACCGCTACCAAGCTAAAGGGAATCCTTGACTTCGGTAAAAGGATCTATGAGTCCAAATCCACCGCCAACAAAAAGATCAATTCTTCCAAAAACGCCTATGATCACATGCTCCCTTTCCTTATCGGTCAGGAAGTAGAATACTTCTATGCAATCTTTATTTCAAGAACAAGCCGGCTGATCAAACTGGACCTTATTTCCCAGGGAGGCATGGCCGGGACTGTGGTCGGTCCCAAGGTAGTCTTTAAAAGAGCATTGATAAACAGGGCACACAGCATCATTCTGGTGCACAACCATCCGAGTGGTGACTTCGATCCTTCTGAGCCGAAGTATCCACCCCACCAAGTACATATTGGTTTTAGGTGTTTGGTTTTTGTGTTTATAGTTTTTGGGTAGAAGTTTATGATGTTTTGGATGTCGGTATCCATCATGTTGTCGAAGACCTAGTCGAACCATTGCTGGGGATTTACATTTTCTTTTTTGCACATGGCAAAAAAGGAATTGACCATACCTGCTCGTTTTGCAGCCTTGTGGTAACCGGCGAATAGGTAATTTTTTCTTCCTAGCGCCACCGGTCGCATGAGGTTTTCCACCAGGTTGTTGTCGATTTCCAGCATTCCTTCCAACAAGTAGTTGCTGAGCAGTTCCCATTTGTTCATGGTGTAAGCCATCGCCTTGCCTTTGGTGCTTTTGGGCAATACCTGTGTGTAGTTTTCCTTCGCCAACTTATCCAGATGAAGGCTGTAATTGGTCAGCGTAGGTTGACTTTTTCCGGCAGCGTTTACTTTTTGCTCAAACTTGGCAAGTAGTTCGGCAAAACCTGCTATCTTGGAGCAAGCAGCCTGAAGGAGGTTCTCCCTCCTGCGGCGGGCAGGCATTTTTTTTCATGATAGAAAGGACATTAAGAATGAATCATTATTTACCTCTTTTCGGCTGCCTTTCGGTGAAAATACCGTAGGTTTAGTGCAACACGGGTTTTGTATAATGGTGGGTGCAGTGATTCGTGTGACAGTTTTGTGGTAGGTTCAAGAGCAGTTCTTCGATTGGACTTTTGTACTAATAATTCGCCACATCGCCAAGTCGAAAACAGTTGTGTGCAATTTTTAAACCGAACAAATCGAACTTTTTGTAAATGTTTGGAGACTTATAGATTTAGATGACAGAGAAAAAATTAAAATATTTACAAAATCTTGAAAAGTTTAATGACTGCCCTTAATCAGACTTAAAGGAAGTGGATAGAGATGCTTATCGATGGACACGAAAGTAACCTCTAATGACTTTATTCCTATAAATATCATTAGCGAACCTTCACCTAGAATGTTGGACGACAGTGATAAGATGTGTATGGGATACGGACTTTCAATGTTCGATTCATTGAAAAATTCATTAGAAAAATGTCGAAAGTTACACCATAAATTCAGACCACATCAAAGAGAACAGTTTATCCAAGATAAAGTAAGTTTTATTGCTCTAGTTAGTTTAAGTAAAAATGATGGACTTGTGGATGACCCAATCCCAGATAATTTTGGACACTTTACTTTTCAGGAATATTGTCAAGCAGAACTAGTAAACAAGGTTACAAGTCATTATAATATATTTTTGGATAATGGAGAAATTAATTTTTAATAGTAACAAGTCACTTGACACGAGTAATTTTGTCAGAATCGGAGATTTATCATACTTTGAAGGTCCGCTTTTAAGCCTGTTTGAAGAATTAAATAGTGGTCACCTATACTTACTTGATTGGGTGGACAGAGATGAAAAATCAAATAGATGGCTTATTTACAGAGCATCACCAAGTTCTCTGTTGCAATTTATAAACTGTAAAATTTCGCATTTAGAGCTATTTCAAAATCGACCAGAGAAAGAAGTATAATTTGCCGATATTGATTCAAGAAATAAATTGTTTTCTAGTTATAATTCGTATGCAATAGAAAGTTTACAAGAAAGTTATTATCCAAACAGCGAAAATTTCTTTGAAATATCTGATTGCAATCACTTTGAAAAGATAAAATCAGTTGTAATAAATGCTCTTTCTAAGCGAAAATCTGAAAATGAGTATTCTACTGCCTACAGTGTAAGAGTTTTAAAACGAAGTGAAGTAAAGTCAGCATATTTCAACCGAGTTAGAAATAAGATAAGTTACGTTGATTTCCAAGTTAGACATTTAGACTACACGGATATATTAACTCTAAGTAATTTGCTGGTAAACAATATTATAGGGGTTTGCTTGCAAACATATTCAATAGTAAAAAAACATCAAACTCAAAACAAGAATCAATATGCAAATAAATATAATAAAAGACTTTTTAAAAAGCCAAGAGTGGCAATTTACCCAAGTTGAAGGTAAAAATGTCTTGCTATTTGGAATTTGTGGTAAAAATGGAAATTTTCAATGTATTGTCGACTTAATTGAAGAGGAAAATAGGCTAATATTCTTTTCGGTTTGTGGAGCAAACACACCAGAAAGTAAAAGACGAGATATGCTTCAACTTTTGAATGACATAAACTATAAGTTGTTTTTTGGGAACTTTGAAATGGACTTGCAAGTTGGTGAAATTAGATTCAGGAGGAGTATTTCATTCAATCACTTTGAATTAAATCAAAATTTTATTGAGGAACTAATACTGTCAAACATCGAAACAATGGACAAAAGCCTACCATCTATTGTAGGATTAATGTTTGGAGAGATTAGCGTTGAAAAGGCATTAGAACTTTCATCGCAAGAAGAATAAAAACTTCAAACAACAACTGGATTTTCGTGCGGCTTACAACGCCAAGCATGAAGCTGGTATAGCGATTAAGGGATTGAGTCGGAATTTCAATTTGATTTGTAAGCTCTTATTGCTTAAATAGTCTCCGCAGAGTTGTTCACGAAGGTTAAAAATCTGTTGATTATTGGATTTGCAGTCCTTCCAAAACCGTCTCGGAATGGCTTTTTTCTTACTTGGATATAGCTCTTCCCTTCCTAAGGCGGACAAGTATCGAACCCTCCTCCGGCGGACAGGCATCGAA
>CAZNND010000140.1:0-1874 GCA_964574365.1 uncultured Limnohabitans sp. | reverse complement strand
GCGGACAGGCATCGAACTCCAGTTTTTAAGATGCCAGTTTCTTCGTTTTGGAAAAGAACTGCCAGAAGATTTTCTGCCCCAAGATGACGGCCTCATTCCAGTCTAATCTACCGTCTGCTAAAAAGACAATCAGTTCCCCGGAAATTTCCACCCAAAAAGCTCTTTTAGACTTCATCGACTTGAGATGGTTGAAAACAATCTTCACCATCTCTAGCTTAGACTTACCGTCCACGGGCAGACTATTTGACTTGGCATACGCGTTAAGTAAAAACAAGGCGTGTTGTTTGCCCTTAGACTCCAGCGCATCATCACCTGGAGTTGGGGAGTAATATGCTACTGCTTCGGCGTTGCCTTTTTCCACTTGCTCCCGTATCCAGTTGGTCACTACTACCCCAGCTTTTCCTTCGTTTTCTAGACCCAGGAAGAACCGTTCATACCAATCCTGTAAGAATGTGAAAATTCGTTTAAATATGCTTGGCTTTTTCATTTTTTCAAGTTAAGATATATTTGGGCTAATTTCTTTTGTAATGTCCTTAAAATCAAGGTTATGATTGAAATTTGGACTTATTTTTTTCAACAAAGCATTCGGTACCTTTTCCTATACTTCAGTCGGTCTAACTACTAACCCTTCAAGCAGATCAGATTTGGATTAGGTTTTTTAAAATTTCCCCCTCAAAAAGATTCTCAAATCCCGCCCAGAGATGGTTCAGATCAAGGGACCGACCTCCTCCTTTAGAACATCACCAAATCTTGCGCCAGCTTTGAACCTAGCCCCATAATCGCTTAGAAAAAAGAGAAGCAAGTCCTTTAAAGATATGTTTAATGAATTTTTGAATAGGATTATGCTGCGGTTTACCTGCTCTACTTTTCGAAAAGTTCTAATCGGAACCAAGTAATTCTCGCTTAATCTTTTTGAAAAAAGACGGAGAAAAATGCACCAGCCTTTTACAGTGGTTTGTATAGACTGTATCTCTGAATGTCCCTTGATTTGAAATTAAGGATGTTCAATCCATCGGTATTTAGGTAATTATCCTGTGGTAGGGAATAGACTTTCATGTTGGTATGGCCCTAAAGTGTTTTATGAATATACGGAATCTTGGCAGTAGACAAATTTCATTTGGTTAATGCTTCATTTAACCTTTGGTCTAAAAACAAGAAAAACGTGTTGAGTAATACCTTTGTGATTTTCTAACCATTGAGAAAATTAAGTAGGTGGGGGATTCGAACCTTTACTGAGATAGGCCTTGATTTACAGTGAGTTAACCTATTTTTTTCTTAGAAAAGCGCCAACTGTAACTAGATTTGTAACCACAGCTTTTATCCTTTTTGAGCATTCCTGAACTTTTTTTACCGAACCAATCACCGGCTCCAGATCCTCATTCAGCTCTCAGATTTCCTGTTCATACTTCCATTTTCCACCTTCTTTTTTTCGTTATAATCTATTTATTTTCAATAGGTTACATGCTTAAAACTAAATCTTTCAACTGTGACCACGATTTTTTTCCAACTGTGACCACATTTGTGCTACTTGGTTGAAAATTTTCGAAGAAATGTGAATACCAGAACCGAAAAATCTTGGTACATAAATTTAATCAAAAACAGAATAATTGATTGTTTTTACTCTAAATACTTTCTAAAATAAGTAATATGTTTTGTTAATATTCTTTTTAAAGATATTATTTGGTATTTTTAAAAAATTCAGGTGAACCAAAAGGGCACAAAAAAGGGCCTAATTTTTTCAAATTAGGCCCTAAAGCAGAGAGTGGGGGATTCGAACCCCCGGTACAGTATAACCCGTACGACAGTTTAGCAAACTGTTGGTTTCAGCCACTCACCCAACTCTCTATTCCCCTTTAGCAAAAAACGCCTAATTC
>CAZNND010000139.1:0-6710 GCA_964574365.1 uncultured Limnohabitans sp. | reverse complement strand
CCCCAAACTCCATTTATCTACCTTTCCTAAGAGGGGGTTTTCGGAGCGGACTCAATTGTTAAAAGCAATGACTCCGGAGTATCGGCTTCACCTTGCGGTAAGACGCCGATTGCGCCGAGATTCTTGGAGATATAGTCAAAGATCTCATCAGCGGTTTGGAGAAAAACAGGAGGATTTGCTCGACCTAGAAAAACCAGTGCCAACCAAAATTTCTGCATGGCCGTAACGCTTCCACCGTATAGATTCTTGGCTACTTGATCTGCAAACACAGATTTATTGGAAGGCAAAACGATAATCACTTTTTCACCACTAGGCCAGAGACTTCTGCCATTTCTGAAAATCTGTACCACTTCCTTCGAGGTAAGCGCTTCAGTACCTTTCACATTCGCAAGAAAAATCAGCTCCTCCAGCGGATTTTCTTGGGCAGGTACTTCCTCCCAAATTGAGAACATCAGCGAAAAAACAAAAACAAGCATCTTCATCCCCATCAAAAATTAAAATCCATAAGCCAACTGCACCCTTAAATAAGGTCATCCGTGCATTTCTGAACCAGCAGGACGACCAAAATGCTTAAATTCCCAGAACCTTTCCAATTGAACATTCAAATTCAAGAGGTAATTGAAGGAATACCTGTACCCTAAGGCAATCTTTAGCTTTTCCACGGGATAGACATAAATATCATTATCTGCGACGTGGATGTGATCAAACACAAAATAAGGGGTACTCTTTTCCGTCACGTTGATTCCACCATAGACAAATTGGGTGAAATTTCTGGAAGTGCTTGTACTATCGGTATGGGAGGAATTAAATCCGGTTTCGTTCAAAAATTCAAACTTCTCTCCAAATTGAGCGAATGAAAAACTGGCAAGCCGGAAATCGACAGACCCTTTATACTTATCCGTATCTGGCATGCTGATGACCGTATTGTGGCCACTATGAACACCGG
The DNA here is from genome assembly GCA_964574365.1 of uncultured Limnohabitans sp. Classification (GTDB taxonomy): domain Bacteria; phylum Bacteroidota; class Bacteroidia; order Cytophagales; family Cyclobacteriaceae; genus Algoriphagus. The sequence goes on along the minus strand of CAZNND010000139.1, from coordinate 5,764 downwards.
GGGTATTGTTGTGCAAATCATCCCAATAATAGGACATTCCTATCCGCATCCCCTCCTTGGGTCGTATATGTACGGCCCTGTTAAGGAGGGAATTGCGGAATCATGGAAAACATCGGTGGAACTTATCCCATTTCCCACCATAATGTCAAAGCCAAAATTAAGCCTACCCAAATTTTGGCCCTGAAACTGAAGCCCCAAGGTATGTAAAGGAATCAGATATTAAAATGACATGGGACGCTCAATTACCGGAAAAAATACCCTCCCATTATGGTACACGTCATTCCAATAGTTGACTGGCGTATGCACCTTCCCTACGATGACGGAATGGTTGTTGATGTAGTTAAATTTGACTAGGGACCTTTCAATACTCGGCAGGTAAGTGGTAGGAGATTTGGAGTTGAACCGAATGATATATTCCCCAATGAATGTAATCTTATCCGAGAGGGAAGAATTGACGAAAAAATCATGTTTACCAATGGCAAACGACGCATGCCTACCCACAGAATCACGATTGAATGTAAATTCCAGATGCCCAAACCCATTGAATTGTGTATGCCTATTTTGTCCTTCACTGGGATTGTAAAGCATAGTACACCACATTAAAAAAGATACTGTCAATAAAAAAGACTACTTTTTATTTTTCATTTTTACTTTTCAACAGATTATACATTAAAATGAAAATAATAAGTAATATTTTGACAATATTTTGCAATTCAATGAATTACATTTATTCTAGTAAATATGACATTTTTTTATATTCAAAATAAAGTAAAATGCTATTTTCGTGGAATTACTGTATTCACTTTGCAAAAAATTGATTACATAGCGATGGAATATAATCTTTCTTAGGTTGGTTCTGACAAGAAAAAGTCTCGGGCAATTGTTCTTTCACCCCCCCCCACCCGAATTACTTGATTCTACCCATTATGGCAAACGCTAGTTTACATACTCCCTCAGCGGATTCAATTCTTGAGGGACTTCCTTTAGCTCTCTTGAAACTGGACAGGCAGTTTCGAGTGGTTTATTACAATCCCTCGGTATCCAAAATGCTGGGAAGGCCCTCCGACGCAATACTGGGATTAATTTTTTTTGAGCTGATTCCTGAATTTGAGCGGGGAAAAGTTGAATCTTTTTACAGAAGCCTCACCTATGGTTCAGGCAGCTTTACCTACTCACACCAGGCTGAAGATTTTTCCTCACGGATAACCCACAAAATTTTTCTGGATGAGGGGGATTTTACCGTGTTGCTTGAGAAGGAAGCGCAACTGGAGCTCAGCCAGCAGCAAAAACCAGAAAAAGAATTTATAGACATTTATGAGGGTGACTCCTTGGGAATTTTAATCTTTGATTCCTTATCAGGCCACCTGGTTCATTTCAATAAAATCATTCAGGATTGGACGGGATATACCGGGCAGGAAATAGAAAACCTGAGCCTTGCAAATTTTTTTTCAAAAGAGGATTTAGACTTAGTTTCAAACGGATGGTCGGGTACCATTCTTACTCTACCAGAGAACTTCACAGGGATTAGCCTGTTGACGAAGGAAGCAGGCAAAATTCCGGTAGAGCTGCAAGTGGTTTCGAAGGCATGGAATGGCCGTCCTTGTCATTGTCACTATATCATTGATCTCAGAACCAAGGGGGAGTCTCTCAAAATTCGTACTGAATGGGAAAAGTGCCGTGAAATCATAGGCAATCTTTCGATACGGTTTATCAATCTCCTGCCTACAGACCAGACCCAGATTTTTGAGGAGGCTCTTGAGGTCGCTAGTAAATTGAGTCAATCTGAATGCGCCTTTATCATCAGGTTTGACAAGAAAACAGAACTTGCCCACACCAATTATGCCTGGTTGGAAAAAGGCTTGCCTTCTTTCAGGGAACGGATGCGTATTCTCCCATTAGCGTTGCTTTCTCCATTGTGGCAAAAACTAAAGGCGAAAGAACTAGTGGAATATCCCGACATCGAAATTCTTTCCGATGAAGATTCGGTAAAGAGCATCCTCTTACTTCTAAAAATTCAAAGCCTGATTTTATTTCCAATCGGAGAAGGAGATGACATTTTAGGAGTGGTAGGCTTTGGAAAAGTGAACAGGAGGTCGTCCCATTCAGCATTGGAGCTTTTTCCGATACGAACGGTATCCGGAATGATTTCCAGCACGCTGATTCGTCAAAACATGGAACAAGTGCTTCTAGAAAGAGACGAGGAAAACGAAAAACTATTCATCAATTCCCCAGTCGGCCTGATTTACCAAGACCAACACGGAACTATTTTAAAAGCAAACTCGGCTGCGCTCCATCTCCTGGATATTTCCCTGGATCAAGTATTGGGCTGGGAGGTGATCAAATCGGAATGGACCGCATTCACGGAAAAAGGGACGCAACTTTATTCCTTCAAGGAAGCCGCCAAAAAGTGTGTAAAATCAAGCCTTCCCCTTACCGACCAAACTATCCGTGTGTTTAGACCCTCAAAACAAGATAAGGTATGGCTTAGCGTGGATACTGTCCCAGAGTTTAAAAAGGGAGCTAGTAGCGCAATCGGAGCAATTACTACCCTCAAAGACATCACTAAACAGAAGAAACAAGAGCATGCGATGATCTTGGCAGAAAAACGGTACCGTTCCCTGATGGAAAACCTTCCCGGTAGTGTTTATTTGTCCAAAGCTGACAGAGATTTTACGGTAATAGAGCTAACAGACAAAATTTTTGACCTCACAGGCTATACCAAAGAGGAATTCCTTTCACTTGAGGTGAAAATTCAAGACTTAATCCATCCCGATGACCATGAAAATTTTTTTAAGGGAACCCAGAAATCACTTTTAAAAAAGGAGCCTTACCAGTTGAAGTACCGAATCACCACCAAATCTGGACAAGTGAAGTGGATAGAAGATCGGGGGGAGTGGCTCAATGAAGAAGAGGATTCTGGGCATATTCTTGGGTTTTTTAACGATATCAGCAAGGAAGTGGAAAACAGCCTTGCACTGGAAAAAAATCTAAAACTTCTGGAAGCCCTGGTTGAAAACAGCCATTCCTCGATTTTTGTGAAGGACACTGAAGCGAAGTATCTGATGGTCAATCGTAAGTGGGAAATGGTCACTGGATTCTCAAGAGAACAGGTCATTGGTAAAAAAATTGATGAGCTCCTGGATCCAAAACGAGCCAAGAACTACATCGAGGATGACAGGAAAGTTTTGGTAGAAGGGAAAACCAGCTTTGCTGAGGAAATACTTGAACACCAGCAATCCGAAAGTGGATTTAGAGGAGCCCAATATTTTCTGTCGGTGAAATTCCCCTACCGCAACTATCGTGGCGAAATCATCGGCATGTGCGGAATCTCAACAGACATTACTGCGGTGAAAGAGGCTTCTATGATGGTAGAAGAGCGGGAGGCCAATCTTCACAGTATCTTGGAAAGTGTCAACGAAAGCATTTTGTCGCTCGATAAAAACTTGAATATCCTTTATTCCAATCAGACCTTTTTCAAGGAATTTTTCAAAGCCTATGGTGTGGAAATCGCCAAAGGGATGAATATAATCAAGGTCTTACCCGATCCAAAAGAAAAAGAAAAATGGAATAAGCGCTACAGATCTGTTCTCAATTCAGGAAAAACACTTGAATTTTTTGACCAAATCCCAACTCCTACCAAAACTTACCAGCTCAATGTCATCATTTATCCCATCAAGATAAATGGAATGGTGGAAGGGATTACTGTATTTAGCAAGGATATTACCGAAAAAATGGCATTGGAAGAATCTTCCAAGCTTTACTTGAATCTGTTTGAAATCGCTACCAATGAAATTTACCTGATATCTTCCCAATTTTTAACCATCAAACAATCCAATCAGGCAGCTCAAAAAAACACAGGCTATCCCTTGGAAGAAACCCTAGGAATTTCAATTCTGAAACTGATTCCGGAAAAAGATCAAGCTTTGTTTATTGAAAAAGCGAGGTCTATTTCCTCCAAAGAAGAACGGTCTTCGATTCTTGAACTGAATTTTATCCGAAGAGACGGCAGCCTTTACGTGTCAGAAGTGCTGCTTCAACTGTTCAATTATGAGGGTGAAGACTATCTTTCTGCTTTTGTGACGGATATTTCTGAGCGTAAGCGTACCCTGTACGCCCTCGAGGAAAGTGAATTGCGATTCAGTCAGATTTTTAAAGAAAATGTGACCCCAATGCTCCTCATTGATCCATCGACCGGGAAAATCGAAGATGCCAATTACTCAGCAGCTGATTATTATGGCTTGGAAATGAAAAAACTTAAATCCCTCCATCTTTTGGATATCAACCACACCTTTGCTGAGGAGCCTGAATACATGAAGGCTGCAACTAAGGAAGTGCTGGAATCAGGAAAGGGTAAATTCTTGTTCAACCATAAATTAAAATCCGGCGAAATCCGAAGCGTGGAAGTTTTTTGCAGTAAAATATCGATCAATAACCGAGAGCTTGTGCACGAAATTATTCAGGATGTAACCGATAGAAATAATTACTACAATGCGGTAATCAAACTAAACGAGGCGCTTCGGGAAATCGCCTGGATCCAATCCCATGTGGTGCGAGCTCCACTCGCTAAAATCATGGGACTTGTCCAACTCCTCCAAGATGAAAAAGAACGGGGAGATGAAACCCTTTTCGAATTTATTTTTAATGCAATTCTTCAAGCCGCCAATGAATTGGATAAAGTGATTTTGACGGTTAGCAACAAATCCCATGATACCAAGCACCTGATGAACTAAAACCGTTTAAAAGTCTTTCTCGATAGTTATCTTCTCGGTCAAAATGGTGAAAATTGCAGTAGGAAAGTTCCAATTTCCTTTCTTTCCCCTTTTCTAAATCAAACTGAGTTAAAATCACTCCCCCTACACCAATGGAAAATAAAACGGACTTTTTTGAAGCTGTGAGGCAAAGGCGATCTGTTCGGATTTTTGATGGGCAGGAGCCTTTTGAAGGTGCAGTCATACAAGAATGCCTGGAAGCAGCAATTCTTTCTCCCAACAGCTCCAATCTTCAACTCTATCAATTTGTACGGGTACCGGAATCTTCTCCTCTAAAAGACCCCTTGGCCAAACTCTGCATGGGTCAAAAGGCTGCTACTACGGCCAGAGAACTGGTCGTGGTGGTGACGCGAAGAGATCTCTGGAAATCCCGTGCCAAAGCCAATTACAACTACATCGCCTCCACCTACGAAGGGAAACCCGATAAAAAACTCAAACAGGCCTTGGGGTATTATGGCAAATTGATTCCCAAGCTTTATGGAAAATTTCCGGGCTGGTCCTTTGTGAAAAAAATCATAGCCTTCTCGGTGGGGCTCCGCCGGCCTATGGTCAGAGAAGTAGGAGAAACAGAAGTACGCATTTCCGTCCACAAAAGCGCATCCTTGGCAGCCATGACCTTTATGCTCGCCATGAAAGCCAAAGGGTACGACACCTGCCCCATGGAGGGCTTTGACTCCAAGCGGGTGAAAAAACTTTTGAACTTGAATTCATCCTCTGAAATCAGCATGATCATCGGCTGCGGAAGAGGCTTGCCAGAAGGAATTTATGGGGAACGGTTCAGGATTCCATCTGATCAGCTTATTCTTACCAAATAAGCCCGGACAGAACGAATTCAAGCACTCATCTTTCGAAATCATTGTTGACCTCGAGCCAATATCCATCCGGGTCTTGGAAAAAAATCTGCCGTATCCCATCAGGCCGGATGTGTATTACTCCATTGTCACCAGCCCAATTTTGGAAGGTCCAAGAATTCTCGCTGAGCTTTTCAATAAATT
>CAZNND010000138.1:0-6898 GCA_964574365.1 uncultured Limnohabitans sp. | reverse complement strand
AAAGATGTTCCCTTCAACCAAACATCAGCAATTTCAAATCCTATTTTTTTTAACCTTTGAATTTCTAATTGGGAACCTTCTAAGTTTTTATCCCCGCCTGTTATTATCATCCAGTAAATAGGACCTTCAGGTTCTTCCTCAATCACCGAGGCAGGCCCTCTTGAAGGCCCATCTTGAGCTGACTTATTTTGAGGGGTAAAATTCAAATTATCAATCAATAGATTTTCATAAGAAAGCTCCAAAGCTTCTTGCTGTCCATTTTTGACACCCTCAGTAACAAATCTGTTTTGTTTGAATTTGGCTAGTCTTGAAGAATCAATCCTAATCAAATTCAGGTCACTTAATGCGTCAAGTTGCTCTGCAAATTCTTCATAATTATCTTTCTCAACTGCGCCGAGAATCAATTGAGAGAGAAGCTTTTTTTCCTCAAGCTCATGCTCGGCTTGTTTTTGATGAAATAAAGAAAATGCACTAAATCCAACAGTTAGAATTCCCAGAACAAGAGGAATAAATGAATTCCACTCTACTTTCTTTTCTGGCTTCTTTAGCTCAAGTTCTTTTTTCTTGAGTTCAAGTTCGGCTAGCTTTACCGTTTGTTCGAGTTCAAACCGCTTAATTTCAAGGTCATTATCTGCCATAATAAAAAAAGAAAGCGAGAGTTAATCAATTTTCTATTTTACTTACGTTGCACGTAAACTTTCCGTGATCTTGTCCAGAAATTAACTAGCGGAATGTCTACTGCAACAAACAACGACCACCTATTAGACTTGGATCCTAAGGTTAAATTATCAGCAGTAACTTCTCTAAGCACTGGACCCACCTGATATCCTCCTCCAATAGATATAGGAACCCTTGGCAATCCAATTATTCCATAAAGACCAGGTGAAATAATATTCTCTAATTTAATTTCCGGCAAAGTGCTAATTTTATCGTTTTCAGTATCTAACCTGAAAGATGCCAAAGCGCCAATATCTATTATGGATGTAAATAAAGAAGCAGAAAAATTCCCTCGACCGTTCTTTGCTAAACTAAAATTCCGACTAAATGCCAATCCGACTGGCGCAAAAACACCCGCGACCTGGCTAGTATCTTTGCTGGATAGAGTTAGCCTTTCACTACCATAAAATCCACCCAAATAAGAATTGAATGAAATGTTCCAAGCAGCCTCTCTCTTTATTCTTGCGCTTCCTGGTGGAAGCGCGACTGCTTCAATGGCATCTGCTACTTCTTCAGATGATTCCGAGGTGGCTACTGTAGCCATAAAAGTTCCATACTTAAGAAATTGTCCCAAACCAGTTTTCGCAGAACCTAAACTGCTATTTTCCATCGATTTGGAAAGTATTGCATAGGTATTATAGACAGCTGCAGGATATGCCTTTGACTTTATATTTGCGTATAAGAATGAAGTTTGGTTAACATAAAAGGAAAAATTTCTGGAATCGAATTTGGGTCTCGTATCATCTATGATAAATGGCGCATTTACTGTCAATTCAGCTAATTTCAAGATATTGCCAAAGAGATTAAAATAGTCTGAAGTTTTTACTTTTCCTTCATTTTGAATAATATAAGAGACTCTATTTTGGGTTACAACAATTTCTTGTGAAAGCGGCACTACAAAGTTTTTGATTTTTTCAATTTTATCTTTATGATCATCTAATATCTCACTAAATTTTTTTTTATTGGAAAATGAAATTTGATTTTTTTCCTCCTTTGAAATTTCAGTCTGATAAATCAAACCCAAATATATCTTGAGGAAAATATCGTCTTGAAATAAATAAGCTTCATCTTTTGTTATCCAATATCTGTCGGAAGTATTTGATTTTAAGGACTGTGAAAATAAGTCCAAGACCTTCAAATAAGCCAACATATCCGTGTGGATTTTATCAAAATCAATTTTTTCTTCTTTTGTAAGCTCAGAAAGTATCTCACCAGGGTGCTGACCATTGTCCAATTCATTTCCAATGAAGATCCCAATTTTTAGGGAATTGTGAAGCTGTTCTTTCTTTCTCAGTTCGTTCAAAATTGGGAATTGTATATCAGTTTTTGTTTCAGTAGTCCACTTGTAGGTGTTTTCCAATAATTCATCCATATCATAGACAAAAGCTTCGCGCAAAGCAGGAAGAAATTTCTGGTAGTTATAGATTTCCCGTTTTGCAGTCTCCAAGATCGTATGAGTGGACGGAAAAAGCAGTTGGAGGTCTTTTTGGTTCTCAAGTTCCCTTTGGAATTGATCAAAAAACATCACACTCAATTCCTCCTTCATTCGCTTGACCATAAAACGCGCAAGTCCGTCGGCAAAGGTTGTTACAGGGAAGCCGCCAATAGAATTTGGAGCAAATTTGCTAAAGAAATTGCTTGGTTGATCATTTAAACTAGGCAGATCAGGGAGTTCGAAGAAAGGGTTGTCAAAAAAAACCTGTGAGATTTTCGAATAGCTTGAAGAATCGTTCGGATCTACATATTTTGATAAAATACTCGCCGCTTTTTTATGACTGTCATTGTTAGTGGTAAAAATCAATTTGCCACCTTCCTTTTGCGAAGGGTTAAGTTTTGATAGAGAAGTCGCATCCTCGTATGTGTTTTGCGCATGTAGTAAACAGGATTGAATGAGCAAAAATGTAAACGTGGCAAAAAGGTGCTTTTTCATTTGTCGAAAATTTTTAATGGGTTGACGATTTTTCCGAAATTGGTATTTTTAGCGGTAGAAAAGATTAAATCAGCCGCATCTAATGCTGAAAAACTAGGATTATTTTTTCTTTGTGCTTCAATAATAAGGCTAGCAATTCCAGCAACAAAAGGAGTTGCCATGCTAGATCCCGAGTCTTCGAAATAGAGTTTAGAGGCTTTTCGCCCAGTAGATGTGATTTTGAAACCAGGGGCAAATATGGATACCCTAGAATCTAAGACTGTAGTCTCAGTAGGCATCTTGTGTTGGTTTATATGACCAATTGAAAAAATCCGTTTTTCTGTGGAAATTTTTGCTGGGATTCTCTTCATCGCAGTTCCCCCGTCATTCCCCGCAGCACAAAAAATTGCAGTCTTCGCAATTACTGCCCTGTCTAAGCAATCATTCAACTGCCTCAAATCAATTTCATCAAGTTTTCTATAAGAACCTTGACTAATTGTAATGATATCGACTTTTTTGTCGATTGCCCAATTTATTGCGGAGATTAAATATTTATGTTCATATGCATTCTGGAAATGATGAATTTTGGCAAAAAAGAATTCTGAATTGAAGCAAAGGCCGGTTACACCGAATCCATTGTTGCTCGCTGCCATAATACCGAATACATGCGTGCCATGTGAGTTTCTATCTAGTCTCTGTTGGCCGTTTTTTGTAATATCGACGAAGTGTTCATCGATAAGGTTTGGCAGGTCAGGGTGAGGTAAGTCTAAACCTTCATCAAGTACAGCGACTTTTACCCCTCTACCCGTAATCCCCATTTCCCAGATCTTATCAATCCCATAATCCTTAATCCACCAATAATCAGCTGGATTATAAGGCTTTAAAACTCCTGGGGTTGAATCTGATTTTTGTGACTCTCTTACCCTTGGAGCTAGAATTGATTCATGATTTTGTCTTGTCCCCCCACTCCAAACATAATACCCATTACTCGTTTTGTACCAAATATCGTTTGGAGGATTACCGTGATAGGTTCCTCTTACCTCCTCTACAACATCGATGATATCTCCTGGCAATAAAGGATTAGCCAAAGGAACATTTCCCTCGGTAGTGGGAAAATTCCTCTTATTTAGCCGATTGATAACCGTTACTTTCATCCAACGGCAGTATCAAGGTGTTGTGCCTTCTTTTCTCCACCTGAAGTAGAATTAGTTCCAGCATTCGGGGCTTTTCCAGCTGCTCTTAGGTTCACCAGCTTGTTAAGCGTATCAAACCAAAACGGGGCGCCAAGGGAAACAGCGAAAATGGTGATTATCCATCCGGGAAGAAACTTAAAAATTGTCATCCATCCCTCTTTGGTAAAGCCAACCCTTTCGTAGCCCGCCCAACCCAATGGAAGTTTAAGTTCGTTTATCTTGTTTATATCGGCGCGAATAGTCTTAACTGTTTCTTCGAATTCTATTTCACTTTTTGTGACTAGACCAGGATTATTTTGAATATACATCTCTGCCTGATCAGCTATCCTCTTGGCCTCGCTAGGAGTATCATAAAAATGGGATGCAAGCTTAATCGTATCGACATTAATACCCAAGGTAACGACGACTGCAAATCCAAACGTCCACCATTGTGTTTTCCTTTTATAGGTTCCAGAATTTCGAACCATTGCCAGCTCGAACCATCGTTCAATTCTCATCCGAAAAGTCTCCAGATTCTCGTGGGATTCTGAATAGATCTGTCTAATAACCCTTTGAAAAGGTTTTGGAAGGAGACTAGATGGACTTTCAATTGCCGCCCTTAGCGAATGGAAATCATAGGTAGGTTTTAACCCATTACTAAGTTCTTGATCATTTTCAAGTTCAGACTCACTATTCCTACCTTGGTTTGAATCGTCACTTCCATAATAAATTTCATCAAGAAGGGCAGAAACAAAAACTTCATTGGGAATGTATGAAACAGTTCTTTTGCTTTGAGTCAGTCCATCGATCAGGATGTTTTTCCAGATTCTATCTCCTAAGTCACCCAGGCCAGATTTTTTGTTATATATCTTCTTTTCATTGAAGGTGTCTTTTATCCATTTCTCAAGATTCTTAGATCTTTCCTTAAATAAGTTCGCTTTTAATTCTTGCAGCGATAAACAGATTATAGTTAGTAAAAAATAGATGAATGCTAAACCAATAACTAAGTCGAGAAAATGAAAGACGCCCATAATGTTGAAATAGGTTAAGTAATTTTTTTGGACTCAGGTGTTTAAAATATAGCAGGTCCAAAACTTTTGATTAAATAAGTGACCTCAAATTAGCCTGTAGAAAGTTTAAGATGACACGTCTTTAGGTCTTAAAAAAGGTTGATTTTTCTATCAAATAGGTTCTAAACCCCCTATTTCAACCCAGCTAAAATCTCCTGTCGAGTGTTTACCCCTAGTTTTTTGTAGATATGGTTGATATGCGTCTTTAGCGTACTTAGGGAAATAAACAATTCGTCGGAGATTTCCTGATTCGTTTTATCTTCTAGAATCAGGGTCAAAACTTCCCTTTCTTTTCGGGAAAGCGTCTTTAACTTCGCTTGTAGGGAAGCTTCAAATGTCTCGGTTTCCATCACCTGCGCATGAGCCTTTTGATAGGCTTTGTTGATTCTGAAGGTATAGACCCAGGACACCCCAAATCCAAGAAGAATAAAGGAGTACAACCAAAAAACAGATTGATGCCATCTGATCAATGGTCCAATTTCATTCAAAATAAGGTAATTGGAAGTCAAGAAAATCAAGGCCAAACTTGGAAGCATGATGCCGTGCAGGCGATTGTTGTTATGTATTGCCTTCATAAAATTCAAAAAGAGTGAAATAGGTGATAAACGGACTACTTTATCTTGAAAAGAATAGTGCTTGAAACTAATGAATTATATTAAAATATCACATCGTTTTTTCAACTATTTTTTGATTATTTTTTATAAGTATAGGGAATCTTGCCAGTAGCCAAATTTTGTTTGAGTTTAGTGGGTTGTAATCGATAAATAAGAAGAACATAAAGTGATTAGAGGGATAGATGGAAAATTCAACACGCACCCAAACCTCCAGTTTTGAATTGTAAACCCTCGAAATCAAAGCTTTAGCTTTTCCAGGTTGTGTCCTTAAACCATGATTTCTTAGAAAAACGTCTTACCAATCCAGTTTGAGTCAAAGGAAAAATTAAAACAATCAAGGAAGGACCAGTTTCAAAAAACTTAGTGTCCTTCGTGGCCTTTGTGGTTCAAAACTTTATCGATTTTATTTTCTATTGGCAAAGAAGCGTATTTAAAAATTATTTTTTTGGATTAACTGAATTTTATCAACGTCATAAAGAACCGAACAACTAAATTTGAGGTCATAATCAACTACAAACAATAAAGAAGATGCAAAGAAAAGGATAGCCGTTGCTGATTCAACTTTTCCTGCCACCTTGGTTAAAAACTATGAAAAGTTGATCCCAACCTTAAACTTGCCCGATCAAAAAGATAGACCTGTGCTTCTTGTGGCAATAAAATCTAATTCCAAAGCATATAGCCAACAACAACCTGAAAGACTTTCCTCAAAGTATTTTAGACAATTTTGAAATTATTATTATTCCAGCCGATGATTTCTTGGTAGGTACCATTGACTTACAATCATGAACAGGCAATTTCTGCTTTCAAGAAGATCGTTTTAAGCAGAAACCATCCAAAAATGGATGAGTATTGCACCAAAAATAATTTCACCAACAACCCTTATCATCAGAGGATAGGTCCGAAATAAACTCTAAGTGATCTACATTCATTTAAGAAAATAGAATCTCTGTTTTTAGTTTAAAACTAAAGTGATGTTATTTATAACTGATGTTTAGTTGACAAAGAAACAGGCATTTTTTACCACTGCCAACCCTAGACTTTTCTGGCTAAGCACTCAAGAATTTCCAAATTTCACCTACCAATACTAGCCAGGAATTTTGTCCCGGTAATGAACCTTATAGGTTTAGTTCCATTCTTTGCAGAACATTTTTTACTCCTCCCCTCCTCTGAACTTGATTTTGTAATTTCACCTCCGGTGAGTTACCTTTTACTCGGAAATTTTTACGAAGCTCCAACCATGAATTTGTCACCCAGCACCCATTCTTATATGACCCATTTAAGCAAAGGCATCAAAATTTTAATTCTTTCACTTCTTTCCCATACAGCCTTCCCCCAGCAACCTGCTTCTCCTTTGGAAGCGTCCTTTCTCGCCTACCGACAGATGAAAGCAGACAGTCCATTCAAACTGGATTGGAT
>CAZNND010000137.1:5301-7036 GCA_964574365.1 uncultured Limnohabitans sp. | reverse complement strand
GCCAGCGGAGTCGAAGCCAGCGGAGTCGAAGCCAGCGGAGTCGAAGCCAGCGGAGCCGAAGCCAGCGGAGCCGAAGCCAGCATAAATCGAACCAAGATCAAAAATGAAACCCAGAGACATCTTATTTTTCCAAAACGCTGAGCAAACCCTCAACGTGTCGGTCTATTTTCAAAAAGGAACCTTTTGGCTGACGCAAAAGACGATGGCCGAGTTATTTGGTGTGAAAATACCAGCTGTAAACAAGCACTTAAAAAACATCTTCGAAACAGGGGAGCTTGAGCCAGATTCAGTTATTTCCATTTTGGAAACAACTGCCGCCGACGGAAAAACCTACGCTAACCAATTCTACCGCTTGGAAGCTATCCTCGCCGTAGGCTATCGGGTCAATTCCATACAGGCTACCGACTTTCGGAAATGGGCTACCCAAACCCTCAATGAGTTTATCATCAAGGGCTTTGTGATGGATGATGAGCGACTTAAGCAGGGTAACCACTTCGGCCAAGACTATTTTGATGAATTGCTGGAGCGTATCCGCGAGATCAGGGCAAGTCAGCGTAGGTTTTATCAAAAGATTACCGACCTCTATGCCCTGAGTACCGACTGCGACCCACAAAGTGTCCAAACCAAGGAGTTTTTTGCCATGGTTCAAAACAAACTGCATTGGGCCATCACCGGAAAAACCGCTGCAGAAATCATCTATGACGAAGCAGACGCCAGCAAACTCTACATGGGATTGAAAACCTGGAAGGATGCTCCCGACGGTAAAATCCTAAAAAGCGATGTATCCATCGCCAAAAACTATCTCTCCCATCAGCATATCGGGGAACTCAACCGCATCGTATCTGCCTACCTGGACTTGGCCGAAAACAATGCACAACGAGGCAGGGCCTTCTCCATGCAGCAATGGGCCAAGTTTCTGGACAGCTTTCTGGAACTCTCCAGCTATCCAATTTTGCGGGACAAGGGGAAAGTAAGCATGCTAGAAGCCAAGCTCAAGGCCGAGGGCGAATTTGATAAGTTTCGGGTAATCCAAGACCAAACCTATCAGTCGGATTTTGATAAGTTGATTGCCAAGTTGAAGAAGGGAGGAATAGACAAATGAACAAACATTTTGGTGTAGTCGAATTACAGTATTTGTGTATATCTATCACAGATTGCCATCACTCCACTCCATTGTATACTGAAACTGGAAAGATTGTAATTCGAAATTTCAATATAAAGAATGGAAGACTTTCAATTGATGATTTTTCATATACAGATGAGTTCCATTTTGAACAGAGAATTGCTAGAGCAAAACCTGAAGCAGGAGATTTAATAATCACACGGGAAGCCCCAATGGGAGAGGTTTGTATCATTCCTGAAAATATCGAATGCTGCTTGGGCCAACGAATGGTCTTAATAAAACCGAATCCAAAAAAAGTATCAAATCAATTCCTACTATATTCCTTATTATCAAACTATTGCCAAACTCAAATCAAGAAGAGTGAAGGAACTGGATCTATAGTAAGCAACCTTAGAATTCCAGGACTCAAGGAGTTACATATTCCAAATCTCCCATTGAACGATCAGAAAAAAATCGCCAAAGTCCTATCCGACTTGGATGCTAAGATCGAGCTAAACAACCGCATCAATGCCGAACTGGAGGCGATGGCAAAGCTGGTGTATGAGTATTGGTTTGTGCAGTTTGATTTTCCCTTGGACTTCCCTTCGGCTCCGCTCAGGGACCACCCTTCGG
>CAZNND010000137.1:1251-5201 GCA_964574365.1 uncultured Limnohabitans sp. | reverse complement strand
CTTCGGCTCCGCTCAGGGACCACCCTTCGGAGGCTGAGCGGAGTCGAAGCCAGCCATATAAATCCTCCGGCGGTAAAATGGTCTGGAATGAGGAATTGAAGAGGGAAGTGCCGGAGGGGTGGAGAAGTGGATATTTAAGTGATTTGGGGAAAATTATTGGGGGGAGCACTCCATCTAGAGAGAATCCTGATTTTTTTACGACAGATGGAATTCCTTGGATTACCCCAAAAGATCTTTCCAATAACATTGGCAGCAAGTTTATCTTCAAAGGAGAACTCGATGTCACCACAAAAGGTAGAGAAAGCGCCTCATTAACAATAATGCCTAGAGGGACCATCCTGATGAGTTCTCGTGCTCCTATTGGTTATCTGGCAATTTCAGTTTCCGGGGTTACCACAAATCAAGGATTCAAGTCCTTCATCCCCGAAAAGCCATTTACAACTGAGTTTGTCTATTACAAGCTCACAGAAATGATGCCTGTGATTGAGAATAATGCGAGTGGTTCAACATTCAAAGAAGTCTCAGGAAGTACTCTCAAAGGGATAAAAATCATAATACCCAGCGACAAAGTAATCGAGGCATTCTCGAAAAAAGTATCTCCGTTCTTCGAGAAACAAGAAAATCTCCAAAAACAAAACCAAGAACTCTCGACGCTTCGGGATTGGCTATTGCCGATGCTGATGAATGGGCAGGTGACATTAAATTAAAAATAAAAAATATGAATACTTCAACAGTTGCAATCTTTATTTCAATTATAGCTCTAATACTATCATTTATACAATTCTACTTTTACAGATTGAAAAGAGCAGAATTGAAAATGTTTGTCGGCCCAAGGGTAGTTATAGCAGGTCATCCAAAAAAGCTAACCTTCACAATACCTATTACCATTAATAATTCAGGTGCTTCTATTGGAAAAGTTCCCCAAATTAGTCTTTCCATTAAATCAAAGGATAACTATTTTTTTATAAAATGGTCAGATTTCCGGATTCTTTCTTCAGACGGTCGTACTTGGGTTCAAAAAAATATCGCCCATAATTTAATTGTTCAAGGCTATTCTTCGGTCACGGAAATGATAGAGTTTTCTTGGGAGAGTTTTCCATTTGATGGTTTAGATTCCGATGAGGTAGAGTTCGTTTTCAATTTTTGGAATGATACTAAAAATAGATCTAAATCAGAAACTTTTAGATTCTCACCAACTAAAAATGAAAAGGAGAAATTATTGGATTTAATTGAAAAAGTTGAAAAAGGAACAATTTCTGGTAATAACGTCATCTACTTTGAACTTGACTCAAAATTAAAATCAAATCAGGTTTTAACAGAACATGAGTTTAAGAAAATTATTTCTTGATGAAACCAGTATTAATTGCTACGATAAGTAATAATATGGAAGAGTAAGATCGAAAAACAATGGAAAAAGTGGAAGGGGAATTGGGGATGGTGGCGGAGAGGGAAAGGGTGAAGTATAATGTAAAGAAATCCGAAATCAACAATTAATGGAGCACCTGGTATCCATAGAGGAAGTAGAGAAGAAATATTCAACTGGTGGAAGCCATCCGCTTTTGGTGCATACCAATGACTTGGAGCATTAAATCTGTAAGTATCCTTTCTTTCCTGGAGATCACAAGTTACTAAATGAATTTTTGGGATATTATTTTGCAAGACTTTGGGAAATTAGAATTCCCGAAATGAAGTTGGTTAATCTCAAACGAGAGCATGTTCCTGAAAATCTTCTTGGGATGGGTCTAACTTACCGCGGCATCCAAAATGATCTGGTAGGATCCAAACTGCTTACTGATGTTACCGAAATAGTTGATAGTTTATCGGAAGGAATTTCTGATTCCGAGCTTAGGAAATTCGATAGAAAAGAATTTCTGAAAATTGCGCTTTTTGATATCTGGCTTTCAAATGATGACAGAAATACGGGAAACATGAATCTTCCTATGGGTATAAATGAAGCCAGCATTGTGCCCATTGCCATAGATCATGAAAAAATATTTAATTCAGGTTCTCCATTAGTCAAGATTTATGAATTGTCTTTTGAAGACAGCCTATTTTACTCCAAACTCTATCATCGCCTTTTCAAGAGCAGGAAAAAATATTTGAGCATAATAGAAGAGATATCCTCATCTTTGCATCACTATCAGGCAAGATGTTTTGAAAATTTGCAGAAGATAGTTGACAGTATTCCAGAGGAATGGGGATATCATTCAGATGAAATCTTCGAATCTTTAAAACAAGGGATTTTTTCTGAGGATTGGTTGACTACAGTAAAACGAACCTTTCAAGAATTCACTTCCCAAATGACCCAAAGACTATGAAATGTACCTATTCAATTGTATTTACACCTTTTTCCGCCTTGAGCAACGAGCGAATAAATCTTGGTCTTCTTTTGATTGATGAAGCTGGGAATTCAATATTCCGATTTTCCAATGAAAAGTTTTCGATTATTCGAAATCTCCTTTCTGAAGATGGAGCGAAAATGGTCAAATCAAACCTGAATACATTGGAGAATAAATTTTCGAAAGGGAAAAAAGAGTCCTTTCCACTTGAGGAAGTAAAATCCGATTTTATTCAATATCTGTCAAATTACACCAACAATCTTATTTCTTTCACTCCTCCCAAATCCATAGAGATTGAATTGAATGAGGAAAATTTTAACAGGTTGTTTCAAAAGTTTGTATTTCACAATATCCCTTTGATTTCAAAGCCACAGGTTTCTTCAATCTCACAGATAAAAAAGAACTTCACCCCAAAAGTAGAATCCCCATTAAATGTGGACTTTCAACTTAAGGCGAATGAGTTTGACTTTGTTCTTTTCAATTTCAATGTAGATATGATCGGCAGAAACGATCGGCCGGTGTTGACACAATTTTTTGATTTTAAAGCAAGCCCTGAATCATTAAGAACTAGAATTACAAATTACATCAGCCTTATCAAACCTTTTGAAATAAAAGAAAAGAAGACGGGGAAGTTCTTTATGGTTGCAGATGAACCTTCTAAAGACCAAAATTCCCAACATCTGATATGGGAGCATTTGTTGCAATCACCCCTGATTAAAGAAAACTTTCTAGAAATCGTCACCACAACTGAACTTGATCGTGTAGCAGAATATCTTGAAACACATGATGTAAGGCCATTTGTTGAGAAAGTGTAACGGTTGTTTTGTTGCATCATTCATTTCCATTTTTCTTTGGAAACTGTCTAAAAATTGACCACTCCTTCCTCCCTATTCGACTCTTTTTAAAAGCTTAACGGCTTGGATGAATTATTCGAGGCAATTGCAGCCTATCGGTCGATGGAGAATTTTTTGAAGTTGGATGCAGTTTATCAGATGAAATATTCCTAAGAAAACCCCAAATCCACCTCCGGATATTTTTCCAGAAGCTCAGGAAGTGTAATAACTGGAATTCCAAGTATGTCACAGATGGCAGGTATTTTTTTGAAAAGCTTCAGGTCATTGGGTGATGAGGTTTCCTCTGTCACCAAGTAGATTTCTTCCTCAGAGTTTTCCTTGATCAATCGCTGGCCAAACATGATCATCTTGGCATCGGCGGACTCCATAAATTCCTTTTTCTTGACTTCAAATTTAGCCTCAGTCAATTTTCGGAATTGGAGAGGATTGGCGACAAATTGGTGTTTCAGCTGATTGAAAAATTTGGCTGGCGCAAACGGAATTAAGCTGTCGGTTTTGATGATTACTTGGTGTTCTTTCAAAAAATCCTAGTCTTCCAAGTAGTCAAGCTTTTTTAAAATTGCGCCCAGACTGACGAATTTGCATTCCTGATAGACTGCATCCAAGAGAATAATCTCACCTGAAATGAATTTACTTTTGATTACCTCGAAGAGAATACCTTTTTTATCAAACGGCAGATAGTACCGAACCAAACTCAATAAAGAACTGGTATCGATAAGGACCCTCATCTCAGGTATTTTTCGAGTTGCTCTGGCTT
>CAZNND010000137.1:0-1151 GCA_964574365.1 uncultured Limnohabitans sp. | reverse complement strand
ATTGGATGCTCCGATTTCAGGTTGTTTTTCAAGATCTTTCAGTTTTTCTCCTGCTAGAAAGGCAAAGGCAAACGTATTGCACCAAGTCTCGACTTTAGAAATGGATCCTTCAGCCATTTGATCGTAGTCCATGGACTCTACTTCTTCCTGATTGAGCAAGTAATGCCCAAGTTCATGTACCAGGGTAAAGATTTCACGCTTGAAATAATCCTGATTCCTACGAAGGACAATGACGTTTGGCTGAAGGTAGAATCCGTCAATATTGACTTTATGCTTTAAGTTAGGACTCTCCACAAATTCAAAAACCAAAATATTAGCGGCTGCAAATTTATCAATCAGGGCCTCCAGAAATTTCTTGGAGTCCTTGGGTACCATTGGATAGAGGGTTTCTCGAACTGTTTTTGCCGCTTCAATCGGATCCTGATCTATTGAAAAAATGGGGAGTATCCGGTTCATTTTAAATCCGACATCTTGGCCATTCCTGAAAGGGAAAGTTTCATATCCTCAAATTGAGTCACAATCTTCTTCGAAGCCAGGTTAAGTACTGTCCCAAATTTTTCCTTTCTGAAAAAAATGCTGGATTCTTTGGATTGAATGGGAGGAGCGGGATCCAAATAATAGGATAGCCCTTTACTGAAAATCTTATCGATTCTTTTCAGGTGTTTAATTTGAATTTCCGATTGAAATACGTCCTCCCAATTCAATTTAACCTTCAACCCTTCACTGACCATTTCCAAAAACTCGTCCTTCTCCAATCCAAATTGATGGATAAGCTGTTGGATTCGATCAAAATTGTAAGGAGTAGCAGTCAATGCTTTAGGCTTATTTTAAAGAAAGAACACAAAAATAGAGCAATAAATCCAAATTAGATTGGTTTAGAATTTCGGTTGAAAGAAAATGTTGATTGTCTGAGTTTCGTGGGAGCTGAATATTGATCTACTTACAAACAAAAAAGCTATTCGTCGGATCCATTTCAAAATCACTGCACCAGGTCGTATTTGCAGCAATGTAGGCACCTGTATTGATCTTTTCTTTAACCACAAAAAGATTTTCTAGCGCCTCTTTATACGAATTGTACTTTCCAATGACTGTTCTAAAAGATGTTCCCTTCAACCAAACATCAGCAATTTCAAATCCTATTTTTTTTAACC
>CAZNND010000136.1:0-7229 GCA_964574365.1 uncultured Limnohabitans sp. | reverse complement strand
CAAACTAAGGTCAGCCAATTTTGCCCCATTAATAAATCATTCGTGATAATCTCTAATACATTGAATTAATGTTTTTGGATATCCCTTTATTCAAGATAAAATGGTTATACGGAATTCTAACAGTAGCCAGATTTTATTTTGCACTAGATTAGGTTAATTCATCTATTAAACAAGGAGAGCATACAGGAATACCTGTAGAAAATTCAAGATAAAACCAAACTTCCAATTTTGAATGATAAACCTTTGGATTCCAAATCTTAACTTTTTAGCCTTACCAAAATTATCCGGCACGTGCGGTGACCTTTGATCATGATTTCTTGGAAAATTGGGTTACAACCATGGCTGAGTCAATGAAAACCCCCATAAGGAAATAATTGAAAATACTTCGTATCCTTTGTGAATCAAAATATTATTGGGCTTATTTTCTACTGGCAAAAGTAGCTATCCAAAAAAGAAAGCATGAGCAATACTTATTTGGATAAAAAATTGAAAAACACAAGATCGTGTCTTAAAGCTCTGGAGAACTATATAAAAAAAACGATTCGAGAAGGTAAATTTTCCAGCTTAACCCAACATTCTTTGAAAAGCTACAACCAATTTTAGCTGCTAGGCCTGATAAAATTTACACCTTCCTCCTTGATCAATAGGCGTTCTCCCGATTAACGATCAACTCATAAACAGTTTTAATCATAATTTCCATATCCAGGAGAAAGGACCAGTTATTGATATAAAAGTAATCCAGACGAACTCGAGATCTAATCTGGTAAGGATTTACGATTTCGCCCCGATATCCTCTAACTTGAGCAAGCCCTGTGATACCTGGTTTAATTTTATGCCTGGAATTGTATCTATCAATCACATTTTTAAACGTCTCGTTCATGGGTACAGTATGGGGTCTTGGGCCCACAATCGACATATGTCCCATAAGCACATTGAGAAACTGTGGCATTTCATCCAAAGATGTATTTCTTAAAAATGCTCCAATACGGGTAACTCTTGGGTCTTTTTTTTTAGCCTGTAAAGTATCCGAGTAATCATTGGGTGTCATAGACCGGAATTTCAGACAATGGAATACTCGATTATTAATGCCATTCCTTTTTTGGATGAAAAATACAGGCCCTCTAGACTCAATTTTGATCAAAATCCCAACCAAAGGAATCAGCCAAGAAAGAATAAAAAGTGTCACCAAACTGGAAAAAACCAGGTCAAACATCCTTTTGACTAGGCTATTGATTGGATTGTCAAGAGGAATTTCATTGACATTGATCACAAAGAAGTCGCCGTATTTAGAAAAAGAAAGATTCTTTTCTAACTGCAAGCTTTCACCAGGGATCATTTTTACCTTGATATAATTTTCATCTGCGAAATCAATTATACGCTTGACCAGGCTTGAGTCCAGCTTCTCATGGATGTAGATAAGATCAAGGTCTAAGCGTGGGGCCTCCTCAAAAAATTTGTTAATTCCTCCACGTGTTTGGTTGCAGACGGCCTGATCATCAAAATAACCAAGAAAATTTATTCCAAAATCTTTCCTTATCCTGAATACATTGGCAAGTTTTGGGCTCGTAACCCCTTTGCCCACTATCACTGCATTTTGGTAATTGTTTCCATGGGTTCGATATTTCTTAAGCCCCATGTGTACCCCAACCCGAAAAATGCCCATCAAGACACCGATTATAAAACCTAGTGAGCCAATCTGAATCCACTTATTCCCAGATTGAAGTGGTAACCATAAGACTGCGGTTGCACCCAAAAACCATAAGAGCGATATAACCAAGTTGGAAAATGTCTGTTCATACTCGTCTGTCCTTCCAATTCGGTAATCTTTTCTCAGCAAGACGATCAATAGCCAAAGGAAGGCTAAGGGTAAAAAGGCATAAAAACTTTGGTCGGAGTAAATATCGTAGCCCTGTAAAACAAAATGTGCAATAGCCAATGAAACGAGAAATGCCAGAAAATCAGAAAAAGTAAAAATCCAAGAAAAATAGGCGTCAAATTTTTTCTTCATAAAAATTGGCAAGAGCAATTACTTTTATGCCCAAATAAAAACCATTTATACAGGATTAGACTGGTAGAATTGAAAGATAAAATTAAGAAAGAAATTCTCAAGGCTTATTACTTTTGGATTAAATTCTAGTCAACAGATGAATTTTTTGTCCAAAAACCTACTCAACGACCTTTTTTCACCTTCTGATAATCCTAATTCTCTTGGTGCAAAATTCAGGGCTAGAAGACTTGAAAAATTTGAAACGCTTTTATTTGAATATTTCAAACCGGGGACAGACATTCAAATATTGGATGTTGGAGGAACTACAAATTTTTGGAAAAACAGCAAATTGCTCAATTATTCAGGGGCTAAAATCATCCTTCTTAACCTACATCTTGAAGATCCTTCTCATCCCAATATTCAATCCAAGCAGGGAGACGCGACAGACATGTCTGAGTTTTCAGATAAAAGTTTCGACCTGGTGTTTTCAAACTCGGTAATTGAACATGTATATACGTTTGAAAATCAGCAAAAAATGGCCCTTGAGATTCAACGGGTAGGAAAAAAATATTTCATACAAACTCCTAATAAATATTTCCCCATAGAGGCACATTATGCCCTTCCTTTTGCGCAATTTTTACCAAAAAAGTTATTGTATTTCTTACTTACCAAAACCCGCCTAAGCAGATTAAAGGTATGGGAAGAAACAGCTGCAAAGCAATACCTAGAAGAAATACGACTTTTGAATGAGAAAGAAATGAGGATACTTTTTCCAAAAGGAAAAATTTTAAAAGAATTGACCTTTGGAATGACAAAATCACTTACAGCCCATAACTTGTACTAGTCTGCAAATTGTAATCTGACCAAATTGGCATAAAATCCCTCAGTGTCCGCAAGTAAATCCTGATGCGAACCCTGCTGAATTATTTTTCCTTCGCTTAAAACATAAATTTTATCCACCTTTCGTATAGTTGCAAGTCGATGGGCTATGATCAAAGTTGTTCGTCCTTTCATCAATTCATCCAAGGCCTCTTGTACCAAAGCTTCAGATTCTGCATCCAAGGAAGAGGTTGCCTCATCCAAAATCAAAATCGATGGATCTTTAAGAATAGCTCTTGCGATGGCAACACGTTGACGCTGACCTCCAGAAAGTTTGACACCTCGATCTCCAACCCTTGTTTCCAGGCCCTCCGGGAATCGGGAAATAAACTGCCAGGCATTGGCTTTTTTTGCTGCCTGAATGATTTCATCCTCAGTCGCATTGGGTTTTGCATAGGCAATATTCTCACGAATGGTGCCACCAAATAACAAAACCTCTTGGGGCACAATTCCTATTTTTCCTCTTAAACTTTCTAAATCCCAGTCTCTTATATTTTGGCCATCAATAAAAATAGTTCCCTTTTCAACCTCATAAAACCGCATTAATAACTGGATGATGGTTGACTTACCTGCACCTGAGTGCCCCGCCAATGCAACCTTCTCTCCAGGTTGTATTTGAATGGATACTTCTTTCAATACTTCAACCTCCGGACGGGTGGGATATCGAAAAGCAACCTGGTCAAATCGGATTGCCCCATGAAAAACCGAGGGCACTTTTCCTGATTTTGGTTCGGCTTCTTCATCCAAAAGTTCTAAAACCCGCTCAGAACTGCCTATAGCCTTTTGAAGTTGGCTAAATATATCTCCTAAGCCCGCAATTGAACCTCCGATAAATGTCGTGTAAAGGACAAATGATACGAGCTCTCCAACACTCATCTCGCCAGATGCCACCAAAGTGGCTCCATACCACATGACGCCGACGATACCCCCGAAAAGCGTGAAAATAATAAACGAAATAAAAGCCCCTCGAAATTTGGCAGTGGTGAACGCCACCTCGATGACTTTCGCAAGTCCCCTTCCATAACGACCTGATTCATAAGCTTCTCCTACAAAGGATTTTACTGTACTAATCGATTGTAGCGTTTCTTCCACAATAACATTCGCCGAGGCAAGTTCATCCTGAGTCTGTTTGGAAAGTTTTCTGATAAATTTCCCAAAAACCATTGCAAAAAGTACCAGTACAGGAAAGGTGCTTAGCATGAACAGGGTAAGCTTGGGTGTATTCATCAACAAAAAAGCTATACCTGCCAATAGCGTGATAACTTGCCTGAAAAGTTCTGCCAAGGTGGTGGAAAATGTATCCTGTAACTGACTTACATCTGCGGTAATTCTGGAAATCAGCTCACCAGTTCTTCTTTTATCAAAAAAACTCATGGGAAGTCTTACCAACTTTGAGTAAAGGGCAATTCTGATATCCCGCATGGACCGTTCTGAAACCAAGGCGAATAGCCAAACCCTAAAAAAAGAAAAAATGCTTTGTACAGCCAATATTCCAATTAAGATAAGGGCAATAGCATTTACATCACTCACAATCCAAGGTGATCCCTGTGCGGAATCTATTAGTTTTCCTGCTACAAATGGAAAAGTCAATAGCGTGAGCGAGGAGAAAAAAAGGAAAACAAGACCTAGAAAAAATGTAAAGCGATAAGGCATCAAAAACCGGAACACCCCAACCAGTTTATTCAAATTCTGTTTGTTCAACTTTCGCTTTTCTTCAGGATCAAGAAAATCCCCACGTTTTTTAGCCATTTTTAGTAGTGTAAGAGCTGACAAAAGTAGGCCTTTCGTCAGTTAAATTGAAAAAAAGCAGATGTGATTATCCCTTTACATCCAGGTCAATAGGTAAATGCTTATTTTTATCTATTTGGTTCGCGATTCTTATTCAACCAGTTTAGCTTGCAGCACTTCTCCAACATTATGCAAATTTCTTTCACAATTGGGAAGGTTATGCAGGGAAATCGCTTTTAAAACTTACCATTTTTCCGTCCGACTGAAAAAAAACCAGTTTCATGTAGTTAACCACGAGAAAATTAAGAGCTACTCTACTGTTAAATCGAATAAAAGTGGGATTTCTCCAAAAAAGACTAAGTCATAATTCTTAATTTTCTCAATGACCTTAATGGTTATAACCCACAAGTCTTCAAAAGGAAGGTTCTCGATCCCTTCGTCCCATGTTTTAATTACCAAATGTTAAAAGCGATTTCCCTGGAAGGTTATGAGGGTCTGAAGAGGAAAACGGGCTTTTGGAAATCTAAAAAGATTCCATGACCTTCTTAATCCTCTAAATGTTTGAAAATGTGATAGATCCACTTTTGAGGTCAAAATTGAAATTGACCAGTCTTAGTTTTACTTCATTCGTTTTTATTATTCACAGCGCTGATGTTCAATGAAGGATTGAGCGATGTAAACCAATTTATGGGGTCGAAAACACAGGTAAAATAAACCTTCCCCACTTCTAGGTGGGCGCTTATTCATAAAAGCAGATGTGAAAATCCCCTTATTTCCAAGTACCAAGGAATAGCCTTCAATTAATTCAGATAAATAAGAATAATGGTGTTTCAAAAGCTAGGGTTTCCTGATACTAATTCTGAACTCTTTCACAGCTGAGTCGCAGTGGACGCAAAGGAAAACCGAAGTATTTTAAACTTATTCTGGAAGAGAACATGTATCGAGTCATTTCAAGAGAATTCTATGAATCAAGCTATTGAAACCTAATTCCTAAAATTCCCTTTGCGGTCTTTGCGCCTCTGCCAAAATATTACATGTATTTTGAAAATTTTAATGGAGTTTCTATCCGACAGGTCAATTGGATTTTGTCCATTGTTATTTACAAAAGCGCAATTAGATGTCTGATTTCAATTTTATTCAATAACCTGCTTTTCTGGCAAGTACTTCTCCAAGTGCAGCCGAATGTTTAAAACCATGGCCGGAGCAGGCAGAAATCCAAAGAAAATCAGGACGATTTTCCATTGACTGGATAACAAATCGAGCATCAGCCGTAACCGTGTAAAAACAAACTTTCGATTGAACCACGTTTTTCTTCAGCCCTTTAATCCTACCCTGCACCTTATTTTCCCAAAATTCTTCTTGTTCTTCTCTGCTGACTTCTCTATTGAGTAGGTCAGGATGGTCTGTTTCCAAAAATGATTCTGAAGCCATCTTGACAGTCCGTCCATCCAAAGAAGGAAATCCATAGATAAAATCCTCAGGATTTGGACCAAAACCCCACATCCAAATGGGGTAATTTCTCCATGAGGTCCATTGGGGTTCGGTTTCCAACCAATGCTGTACTTGCCGACAAATTTTAAATTGGGCACTTTCCGCTTCAGGAATAAAATCTTTGATCCAACCACCCGTACATACAATAACTTTTTTGGAATAAATCTTTTCCTGTTCGCAGTCAATCTCAAACATCCCGTTGTTTTCAACAATAGCCTGACAGCGAGAATTAAATCGGAGGACTGCTCCATTCTTTTTTGCCAGATCTAATTGGACCTGAATGGCTAACTCGGGGATCAAAAATCCAGCTTCTTTTTCAAAATACACTCTTCCTCCGGCAGGAATCTGGAAAGCAGGAAACGCTTTAGTTATTTCACTTACTTCAGGGATTTTGTGGTCAATCGCATGATTTTTTGCAAATCGAACCGTTCGATCCCAAAATCCTTCCGACCCATGCTTTGACCAAGGGTTTAACCCAGAGTCAATCAATATTCCTCCAGTTTGTGTTTTGATAGGTATCCCTGATAGCAGTTCAATTTCTTCCCAAATTTCATGGGAACGCTTGGCAAGAGCGACATATTCCTCTCCCTCCCCAACCGCAAGCCGCGTAATTCTGCTTTCCCCGTGACTGGAGCCCATAGTATGTGGAGGTGAAAAGCGATCAAGCCCTAAAACCTTTGCCCCTGTTTTACTTAGCTGATATAGAGCAGCGCTTCCCACGGCTCCAAGGCCTATAATTGCAAGGTCGAATGATTCAAATTTCATTTTTTTAGGCTAAGAAAAGACATAAAGGAGAATTTTCGAAAAAATCTTGCCCTCCTGCCCATCCGTTTATTCAATGAAGCCAAAAGTTTAAAATTTTAATGGATATACAGGATCCTGACAGTATCCAAATTTTGTTTGTGTTTAAGGATATAAATCGATCAATAAGAAGAACATAAAGTTAACAAAGAGATGATACCTTCAACACATACCTAAACTTTCAAATTTGTTTTGTACACCTTCCAAATCAAAGCTTTAGCTTTTCATCCTTTGTGCCCTGAAATTTAATTTTCTAGAAATGAGGTCTAATAAATAGCCTTGAGACCGAGTATCAATCCAAGAATGAATACGTTAAAAATGACCTTCGTGACCTTGGTGTCCT
>CAZNND010000135.1:0-7468 GCA_964574365.1 uncultured Limnohabitans sp. | reverse complement strand
AAGTTGGAATGTCTAAACAATCCAAAGGCCAACTGACCTTGAGATGCCACACCTGACTGGATGTAAGAATCGTATCGAGAGTTAGCTCCTACTAAGGCACTCATTCCGAATTTATCAGAGAATTCTTTCTTCCAATTCAAGATTAAGTCCTGATTCCAAATGGTATTGTTAATATTTACCGTTCTATAGTAACCATTACGAGTTGCTAAGTCGGAAGTAGCACCACCTTTGTTATACATTACTTCCTGTAGTTCATTGTATGTATCAAGACCCAAGCGATACGTCAAAGAGAAGTTGTCGTTAAAGTCATAATTCAATGAGGTAGAATTGAAGAAACGTCTTACATCAGAAGTATTCTTGTAATATCTAACCAACCAGTTAGGGTTAGTGATATCATTACCACCTCTAAAATAGACTGAGCTTTTATCCACAGGGTTTTCAAACGGAAGGTTTTCCAAATCCACAGAACGTGGGGTAAACAATACGTGACCAAATACAGAAGGAATTGCACTACCAGAACCATAGGAAGAGTTTGCAGGAGGAGACTCCAAATCGGTAATTGCAAAGGTGAAGGAAGAATTTATAGATAATTTATCTGTTACTGCAGAATTCATCCCCAATCCGAAGTTGTATTTCTTCAATTCATTACCAGGAACAAATCCTTCTTCATCCGTGTAAGCAAAGCTTGCATTGAAACTAGTCTTATCGGAACCACCAGCAACTTGAACAGAGGTATTTGAAATTAGACCTTGTCTGAAGAAAATTTCAGAAGGATCCTTATACGCCTTGTATTCATACTGAACCGGAGTACCACCAACAACACCATTCACCCAGAACTGAGGGAAAGCGGTTCGTATGGCTGCAACAGAAGACACTGCATATGGGTGGTTGATGGTCAATCCTGTATCCATTCTAGGACCGAAGTTAGAGAAGAAGAAACCGGGAGCCTGTTGGAAACCATTACCGTAGATCTGACCATAAGTTGGCAAAGAAGCCGCTTCGTTGGTAAACATGGACTGGTTGATCGTCACTTCAGCTGCTTTTCTTTTGGATGCACCGGATTTGGTGGTAATCAAGATTACACCATTTCGTCCTTGGTCACCATAAAGTACAGTTGCAGAAAGACCTTTCAATACAGACATGCTCTCAATGTTGTTTGGATCGATATCCAAGAAACGTGAAGAGGTAGTCGCACCACCTGTGGTAAATCCGTTCTGAGCATTGGTAGAGGTGTTGAAAGGAACACCATCAACAACGAACAGAGGCTGATTAGAACCGGTTGCTGAAGAATATCCTCGGATTACCATGTTTGTACCAGAACCAGACATACCGTTGGTAGAGGTAATGTTTACCCCTGGAACCTTACCCTGCAATACGCGGGCCACGTCTGCTTCTGGACGATTTTCCAGCTGCGAATTGTCCACTGAGGTTACGGCGTAACCCAGCGCTTTTTTCTCTCTTTCGATACCGATCGCTGTAACTACCACTTCGGATAGTTGGGATGCGTCAGTCGTTAGAGTGACATTGACTACGGACCGGTTACCGATTGACTCTTCCGAGGTCTTTAAACCCACAAAAGAGAAAATCAGCACATCGGATCCCGCTGGCACACTAATGGAATAATTACCATCCAAATCGGTGGTAGTACCCACTGTTGTACCTTTCACGAGAACCGTTGCACCTGGCAACCCTAGACCGTCTTCCTCGGAAATTACCTTGCCGGTAATTACCCGTTGCTGCGCCGACACCTCATAACTGAGGGCCATGGTGAAAAGCGCAACAACAAAGAGTAAAGCTTTTCTCATAAGGTATTTAGTTTAGTTGTTGCGTAAAGAAAATTTATTTGTCTTTAATTTCAAAAGCGGTAAAAAATTCGTTTCAATGGCGCTAAAAGCTAATTATTTGGTTTGCCAACCCATTATTAACAAATATTAACCTAAAACACTACATTTTTTAACATTGTCAAAACAATATTTTGAAAAATGGATAAAAATCTAAATTTTAAAAAAACGTTTTTTCGTAAAAAAAAAGTAAAAAATCTGTGAAAGGGGTCTTTTCAAGACTTTTAAAAGATAAAATTGTGGATTGGCGATTTTTTCCTAAGAAAATTTCTTTTTTTAAAAAAATAGAAATTTCGGTAACGGACATTTTAAATAATCCCAAATTTTAAATGTATTATTTTGGCCTTTTTGCGAAATTATATACCAAAAATGAAAAAATAAGTTAAAATTTTAACCTATTTTTTCAATTTAGAAGGCTAGCTTAAGACTGAAGGCAGCTTCGTCCCACCAAAGTTTTGTGAAGGAAACAAAATTATATGCAGGTTTCCAGTCAAAACTCAAATAGACATTCGAATTGGGAAAATTATATTCCAAACCCGAGATGAGATCAACCCCATACACCTTATAATCTTCCGTTCCTTTGTAAACCCATGGAGGCTCGGCCATAGGTTCATCCCAATACCCATAATGACCTCCACCGCCGAAATAAAACTCCAAACCACTCACCTCTCTTATATCCAAATGTTGAAGGTAAAGCAGTGTACCATTCCAGCCCTTCCATCGATTAAAGACTATCAATTCCACCGCGGAGTGGTCTGTCACAAACCGTTTTAAGGTTCCTCCCATGGAAGTTCCTGCCCTAAATCCCACCATAGTATTGTAGCCTCTCATCTGGTATTGGGCGTTAACAACACCTGCCAGGAAAACGCTGAAAAAAAATACCGCACAAAAGACCCTTTTTGACATACTAGTAGGTGCAGAATGAGGTTAAAACATCAAGACTTTTTCCGGAGTGATACACAAGGAAAGCGGTACGTCGTGTGCCTCCGGAATGATTTCCCCTTCCGGCTCAAAAAAACTGAGTCCAATCTTTAGAACATCCGGAGAAAGTTTTGAAAGGAAGGAATCATAATACCCTTTCCCAAAACCTACCCGATTTCCTTTTTGATCATAGGCTAAAAGCGGTACAAAAACAACCCTAATTTTGGCCGGTGACACCATCAGGGATTCCTGTGGCACGGGAATGCCCCATTCGTCCAAGAAGAACGTCGCGTCCTTAGGGAGTTTTAAGGTCTCCAAATCAAGAGAATCCTTGACCACCTGCGCCGTGTAAAGAACTTTTCCTTTCCGTTCCAACAGGTCTTTGATGTAAAAGGTATTGACTTCATTGAATCGGTCAATTGGAAAAAAGAGATGAAAGTGATCCAGCTGTTCATTTTTGGACAACCAGGCATCAAACTTCTCACCTATTGCTTTTGATTTTTCCTCTACCAGCTTTGGGCTAAGCTTTTTTCTCAGCTGTCTGTAAGCTGATCGTAATTCCTCTTTGGTTTTCATGCAAGTTCAAGCACCATCAGTTGATAATCGAATGGATCAAAATTGGCCATTAGTTCTACAATTAAATCTGGATGGGATAAATAAAACTGCATCATATTGACCACCCTTTCTTGCGGAGTTCCTCCAGGCAAACAGTAATCCAAAACCGATCTGGCCCGAATGAGTTCGACCTCAAGCCTTTTTTCCTCCGCCTTTCTCAATTTCGTACCCATTTGGTCAAGTACTTTCAAACTTCGGGTTTTTCCCGCTTCGAATGCACCTGCTAAACTTGGATCCAAAGATGCAGCTTCTTTACCTTTTCTTTCAAACAAATCGGAGATAATTATCCGCTCGGAAATAAGAGAGAAATCAAACTCAGACTTGGCCCGGACATATTTATTTTTCCACTCCTCAAAATCCACAAAAAGGTCTTCCGGATTCCATCCCAATTGATCCATCTTTTTTCTCAAATGAGGTTCAATTAACAAGGCAAAATTTCTAGGCATCAAAACCGGAAAAGGGACTCCAAAAAAATCAAATACCCCCTTCAACTGCAACCAGTAAACCACCTCAGCCGGCCCACCCAAATACGCAAGGTTCGGAAGAATCATTTCCTGATAAACAGGCCGAAGCACCACATTGGGGGAGAACCGTTCGGGATGCTCCTCCACTAGCCTTTTAATTTCCGGCTCGGTAAAGCACAACTCGGTATTCACTACCCGAAACTCACTCCCGACCCGCTCAATTCGCTCCCTAACCCCTTTTTCCAGATAAAAAAGATTGATTTCCCGAGGAAAAATCTGGCTTTTATATCCCTTTTCTCCAAGAGAAGCTGTGACGGCAGTTGCTTTTTTAAAGGGTTGGTGATCGAATACATCCGATAAAATCACTTTCTTGAACAAGCGCTTCAGTTCCGAATCATTTCCATCCACAACGACCAAGCCCTCTGCTCCAAAGAGGTGATTGACATACTTTCTAACTGCTTCGCCAAGGGTTTTGCTTTCAAAATAGGCATCTTTGAAAAATCCAGGCACAAAACCAAGGGTCTTTAAAAATTCTTGAAATGAATGATCGAGTTCAAATTCACCAACAGCTCCTGTCTGATCCGTTTGCCATTCATACTTTTTGCCATCCAGCTTAAAATAATTGATCTCCTCAAAATCATGGTCTTCCGTAGCCATCCAATACACCGGCACAAAATGAAAATCAGGATAGGCTAGTTTGAGTTTTTTTGAAAGATTGATGGTAGAAACAATCTTATAAATAAAGTAAAGCGGGCCGGTAAACAGGTTTAACTGATGCCCAGTCGTAACAGTGAAGGCATTTGTTTCTTTAATAAGTTGCAGATTTAAAGAAACTTGCCCCGAAATATCCAAACCTTGGTATTGTTTTTCAAGTGTTGCCGCCAGTATCTCTCGATGGGTAATTGGGAATTGTTTGGTTTGAATAGCTTCTTTAAAACTTTCTACTTTGGGCAAATGGGAATAAAACGGCTTCAATTCATCTTTACCCTGGATATAGTCTAAAAAAAAGGAGGAAAACTGGCCAGTTTTACTCAGCTCTACGAGATGTTTTTTCATCAGAATGGGCAAGAAGTCTATTTGGGAACTCTAACTTAGCGATCTGAACCAAAGTTCGTTTTTTTTTGTAAAAAACAGGACTTCTTACACTAATGGCGAAGAAAGAAAAGTAAATGCCTTCGTTATGGATTACATTGAATAAAAAACTATGTTTGATTACCACCGTTTCTTTTTGAATAATGGTCTGGAAGTACTAGTCCATGAGGATCACACGTCAAAAATCGCAGTTTTTAACCTACTTTACAAGGTAGGTTCAAGGTTTGAGGAAAGAGGTAAAACTGGTCTTGCTCATTTTTTTGAACACCTAATGTTTGGCAGTTCGGCCAATGTGCCGGTTTTTGACCGGGAACTAGAGCGGGTAGGTGGCTCCTGCAATGCTTTTACCAGTCCGGATATCACCAATTATTACATGACTTTGCCTTCATCCAATCTTGAAACTGCTTTTTGGTTGGAATCAGATCGGATGCTTCAGCTTACGCTTTCGGATAAAACCATAGAAACCCAGCGAAAAGTGGTCATGGAGGAATTCAAACAGCGATACCTAAACCAGCCTTATGGAGACATTTGGCATCATTTACGGGAATTAGCTTTTGAAACTCACCCCTACCAATGGCCAACAATAGGCAAAGATCTCGGTGATATCGAGGGGTACACCCGGGAAGATGTCTGGGATTTTTACAAAAAACATTACCATCCAGGCAATGCCATCCTGGTTGTGGGGGGAAATGTTAAGCGATTGGAAGTAGAACTATTGGCTAAAAAATGGTTTGGCCCAATTCCATCCCAGCAGCAAGCACTCAATTCTATCCCTAGAGAATCTGTCCAACAAGTAAAAAAAGTCAAGGAAGTAAATGCAAAAGTTCCTACAGATGCGCTTTATAAAACATACAAAATGCCCGAAAAAGGGGCTCCGGGATACCTGGAAGCAGATTTGATCAGTGACATACTCGGATTCGGCAAGTCTTCCCTATTAGAACAGAGGTTGGTAAAGAACGGTAAGCTATTTGCTTCTGTTGGTGCTTACATCACTGGCTCAGTTGATCCGGGCTTGTTAATTTTTTCAGGAAAGATGGAGCAGGGTATTTCTGCAAAAGAGGCTGAAAAAGCTTTGGACGAGGTTGTTCAGGATTTTTTGATCAAAGAAATTTCGGATCAATCTCTTCAAAAAATTAAGAATCAGGGAGAAGCTATGAAAACGTATGAAAACGTTCAATTGCTCAACCGTGTGATGAACCTGGCTTATTTTGCCCATTTGGGTGATCCTAACCTATATTGGCAAGAATTTGACCAAAAATCCAGGATCAGTTCGGAACAGGTTAAATCTTGGGCAAGGCAACTGCTTCAGGAAAATCAATCTTCAGTACTTTATTATCAATCTGAGAACATATGATACCATTTAGAATAGGTTTTGGATATGATGTCCATCAGCTTAAGGAAGGCTATGATTTTTGGCTTGGCGGCATCAAAGTTGAACATACGAAAGGGGCTGTAGGCCATTCTGATGCTGACGTTTTGATTCATGTGATTTGCGACGCCTTATTGGGGGCAGCAAATTTGAGGAATATTGGCTACCATTTTTCCGATAAAGACCCAAAATACAAGGGGATTGACAGTAAACTGCTTTTGATAGAAGTGATGAAAATGATTCGGGAAGCGGGATATGAAGTAGGCAACCTCGATTCTACAGTATGCCTTCAAGTGCCTAAGCTCAACCCGCACATTCCGTCTATGAAAACCTGTCTTTCGGAGGTAATGAACGTGGCAGAAGACGCAATTTCCATCAAAGCCACGACCTCCGAATGGTTAGGGTTTGTAGGAAGAGAAGAGGGAATTTCAGCCTATTGTACCGCACTGATCTACAAAGTATGAGCGAGCAAATAAAAATTATCACTACCGAGGACGGTTCTCATTCGCTTTACCACGAAGGGCTGCAGGAAACTTACCATAGTTTCCATGGCGCCTATCGAGAATCAATCCATGTATTTATGATTTATGGGTTGGATTCATGGTTAGCCAGGAATCCAAGGAAGTATCCGATCCGGGTTTTCGAGGTCGGCTTTGGTACAGGGCTCAATGCCTGGTTGGCCTTGGTTTGGGCAGAGCAAAATCAGATTCCAGTTCTATACCATACCATTGAGCCATTCCCTCTGGAAAAGGAGATTTATTCAAAGCTCAACTATATTGAGCACGATCATAGCATCTGGCATTACCACAAGTACTTTGAGGCACTACATGATTTCCCCTGGAATGAAGGTGGGGCGGTATCTGAGTATTTTAACATGAAAAAAGACAAGGCAACCTTGGAAGATGTACAGCTTTATTCCTCGGATGTGGTCTTTTTCGATGCTTTTGCCCCAAGCAAGCAACCAGAATTATGGAAAAAGGAAATTTTGGAGAAAGTGGTGGATTCGATGCGACCCGGGGCAGTGTTTACGACCTATTGTGCTATGGGAAAGTTGAAAAGAGATTTGAAAGAACTAGGTTTGGAAGTGGAATCCCTTCCTGGCCCTCCCGGCAAGAAGGAAATGACCAGAGCGTGGAAGACAATGAACAATTTTCAATGACCAATGA
>CAZNND010000134.1:0-7697 GCA_964574365.1 uncultured Limnohabitans sp. | reverse complement strand
TAGAATCACCTAAAAATTTTCTTCAAAAAAGAGGAAAAGATGAGGTTTCTAAAATTGGTTTTTAGAGGTTCCTTTAATTTTGTACGATTTCAAAAAATAAATTTCCAAAAAATTTTTTCAGGTTGGAAACCCAATCGAGTTATGATTTACGATCCTCCTTCGGCGGACAAGTTTTTTAATTTACGACGGGCAGAGTGGGGTAAAGGGGTTTCTGGCATCTTGAATAGCTGCATCTATACAAGTAATTAGAATAACCTTCAATAAATTCAGATAAACAAAAAATAGGGTGTTTCAAGGACCAGCATTTCTTGGAACTATTTTTGGGTTTTTCATCGCAGAGTCGCGGAGGATGCAAAGGAAAACTAAAGTAGTTCAAACTAATTCTGGTAGAGCGCATGTGTCCTGTCTTTTCAAGAAAATTAAGGAAATCAAACCATTGAAACCTTATTCCTAATTTTTTTTAGCGGCCTTTGCACCTCAGTGGTGAAATCAGTTTAGAAGAAAGGAATCAATCTATTGAAACCTCATTCCTACAATTTCTTAAACGATCTCTGCGCCTCTGTGGTTAAATTAGTTTAAAAGAATGGAATCAAACCCTTGTAACCTCCTTCCTACAATTTCCTTAGCGGTCTTTGCGCCTCTGCGGTGAAATAAGTTCTATTTGGGAAATTTCTTGGAGTTTATGCCCTTCAGGTCATTATTATATAGTTGTATCTGCTTAATTACGCGTAAGGCTGTATTATCTTGGCTAGATATGAACAGGGGAAAGAGTCTTTTTTGTACTCGCTACTGTTTTTATTAGGGGATAAGATTTAAGGAACTGCCCCGTCCAATTACATGTACAAGAACATAAAAAAGGACTAACCTCAATAGACACATCCCCTACATGGGATCTCAGATAAAAAAATCCTAACATTCCGAAAAGCTATGCTTCATATTAATGAAGCGAAGTGACAAAATAGTCGGATAGTTACCAAGAATTTGGCTTCTCACTATGTTTTATATGTAACTATATGGTTTTTAAGTCTTTCTCTTTTAGGTGAAATAAATCTTTGATAATCCCATTTATGGACACCTACTAAAAAAGGTATATCCAAGGGTTTACTACCATGTTTTGGTCTTTTAATGGAGCACAATTTCATCTACAAACACCCATCCTTTTGCACCTTTACCGGGATGCCAGGACGGTAGTTTGGAAATCGGCTTGAGTTTCACTTTCAGTTGATCAAAGGATGAATCTGGCAAGGCGAAAGTAAGCAACCCAAAACGAATTTCATCAATTTTAGCTGAGGTCTCCGGTTGGGGTAAACTGACTTTCGACCAAACGCCTGACTTTCCCGTCCAAATTTCTACCGTCTCAGGTGGAAAAATATAGGCAGCCTCATGAAGCAAAATGCTTAATTCTAGGGATTTAGGCTGCTGTTTCTCCTCCAGGTAAATCTCGATTTCTAGCGGGGTATCTTTAAATCCAAGCCAGTCCCCTGTGGTATGGTTCGCTTTTCCTTTGACCCCATCAAAAAGGCTGGAAGCTCCTTTTGCCTTGTAGCGGGCGTTGGGTTCATCGCTGAGCTGATAGGATTTGGGCTGAAGTCCTTCCTTGAAAAGTAGGGCCTTAGATTCCATACTTCCAATCCATTCCGCTGCGTATGCTTTTGCCCGAATCTGAGTAGATTGGGTGAGCACAAGGGCTTGGGTGTAAAGCATGGAGTTGATGCTGTCAGGTTCTGTACCGTCCAAGGTGTATCGGATTTCTGCAGAGCGAATGGGATGAGAAAGGATTACCTCGGAGGAACCTTCAAACATCACTTCCTCATAGCTGATCTTGGGAGGATTTAAGGGATAGATGATGCCTTTGTCCTCAAATCCAAAGTCAATCCAGGTGGTAGGAAGGGCTTTTACCAGTTCGTCTTTTGCCTGTTGCTCCAAACCGGGCTGCCAAAGATAGAGGCGTTTGAGTTGGCTCAGTTTTTTGAGTTCTCCAATCCCCGCTTCATCAAAAGCATTCCCCGAAACCGCAAGGCGCTGAAGATTTGGTAATTGCTTCAATGTGCTGAGTTGTTTGCCGCTGATTCCACTAAAATTGAGTTGCAATTCTTCCAGGTTTTTAAAATCAGCAAGCAGTGAAAGATCTACATCGGTCAAGGGCATTCGGTTTAGGTTGATTTTCACCACCTGTTCCTTGGCGCTGAGCAAATCAGCAAGCGACTTGGGGTCGAAGGTTGAGGAACCGAAGTAGGCAACTTCCAGTGCTGGAGAGCCGGGAAATAAGGGCTTCACTTTTCTGAAGAAGTTGTTGAGGTCCTTGACTTCCTGTTCTTCTGCCGGAGCGAAGGAGTAGGTCTTTTCTGTTGAAAATTTGTTGGAGGCAAATTGGAATAGCGGTTCTTCCCGAGGCAGTTCTCTAACTTTTTGCTCAAATGAGGCGCCTGACATGACCCACAGCCGTAGGATTTCAAGTTCTTCTTCCGTCAGCTGGAACTTGTTCTTTGGGGGCATGTGTTCTTCATTTTCCAAGGGCAGGTGAATCCTCTGAATGAGTAGGGATTCATCCGTATTTCCGGCGACTACAAAGAGTCCGGATTTTCCGCCCTTGCGGATTCCTTCGAGGTGATCCATGCGCAGTTCCCCTTTGATTTTTCCTTCCTTGTGACAGGCGATGCACTTGGATTCAAAAATTGGTTGCACTAGGTCACGGAAAACCTCTGCATCTTCTAAGGCCACGGTTTTTTCTTCTTTTGAGAGCACTGGGGCAAGCAGAAAATCCTCCCCATGAGTGAGATTGGCTCCAAAATGCCCTGTCAACAGGACGGCTAATACCAGAAAGGAGCCCAGGATCCGGAAGGTTTGCTTAACTTTTTCCAGGAAAAAATAAAGGAGCACCGCTAAACCCAAAGAAAGTATTCCCAGCCATTTATGCCAGGATAGCACCTCCCCTTCGTAGTTTTCAGCAGCAAGAATTAAGCCCGCCACCACAGTGATTCCCGAAAGATTAGCGCCGAGGAGGAGCAGGGATTTTCCCTGTTTCACCCACCTTTTCTCTTTCATCCATAGCAGCACAACAGCCATAAGTAAAAGGACAATCGGGAAATGCAGCACCAAGGGGTGGAGTCTTCCCGCTACCTGCACCCAATTGGGAACGGCAAGTTGCTCTCCACCAAGAACCAATATAAAAGTAAGGCCACACCAGAAGAAAAGCAGGTTTTCCAGCCAGAAAATGCTTTTGGAAAATCGGGTCATAAGGAAGGGTTAAGCGATGATGTCTTTGACAACCTGACCGTGAACATCGGTAAGCCGATACCTCCTACCGAGGTGTTTGAAGGTGAGTTTTTCGTGGTCAATGCCCATCAAATGCATGATGGTGGCTTGAAAATCATGCACATGTACAGGATTTTCTGTGATATTGTAGCCAAAATCATCCGTTTCCCCATATACAATTCCGGACTTCACCCCGCCGCCAGCCATGAAAATGGAGAAGGCACGGGGGTGATGGTCACGCCCGTAATTTTCGGGGGCTATTTTCCCTTGACAATAGTTGGTTCGACCAAATTCTCCACCCCAAATAACCAGGGTCTCGTCCAAAAGTCCGCGTTGCTTCAGATCGGTAATTAGGGCTGCGGAAGACTGATCGACATCTTTTGCTTGCCCCATCATTTGGTTGGGGAGATCGCCATGGGTATCCCAACCTTGGTGGTAGAGTTGAACGAATCGCACCCCATTTTCCGAAAGTTTTCTAGCCAACAGGCAGTTGGCCGCATAGGTGCCTGGCACGAGGCAGTCTGGCCCGTAAAGTTTGACCACGCTATCCGGTTCTTTGCTTACATCGGTGATTTCAGGGACGGCCGTTTGCATTCGGAAGGCCATTTCGTACTGCTGAACTTTGGTGGTGATTTGCGGATCGTTGAATTCCCGATAGTTGAGGTCATTCATGGCGGCAAGTTGGTCCAGCATTTTTCGGCGCTGATCCCGGGAGACTCCTTTTGGATCGGAAAGGTAAAGCACCGGATCTTCTGAATTGGAAAACTGAACTCCTTGGTGTCTCGCATCGAGGAAGCCGCTGGACCATAGTTTGGAATACACCCCCTGTCCGTTTCCTTTTCCTCGGCTGAGCAAAACGCAGAAGGCAGGCAGGTTCTCATTTTCACTTCCCAACCCATAGCTCAACCAGGAACCCATGCTGGGTCGGTTGCCGACTTGTGCTCCTGTTTGAAAAAAGGTTAAGGCTGGATCGTGATTGATCGCCTCGGTATGCATGGATTTAATGATGCAGAGGTCATCCACCACGGAAGAAATGTGTGGGAACAGCGAGGAAATCCAAGCTCTGCTTTGTCCGTATTGATTAAAATCAAAATAAGAACCTACGAGAGGGAAAGAACTTTGACCTGCAGTCATCCCTGTCAGGCGCTGCCCCATTCGGATGGATTCAGGAAGTTCCTGACCAAAACTGTTTCTCAAAATTGGTTTATAATCAAAGGTTTCCAGCTGTGAAGGGGCACCATTTTGGAACAGGTAAATCACGCGCTTGGCTTTGGGGGCAAAATGAGGCAGCGCCCGCATCAGCGAATCCTCTGCTTCTTTTTTGCCTGAAAATAAGTCGGGAATCAAGAGGGAACCTAAGGCTACACTTCCGATTCCAAGGCTAACTCGGGAAAGAAATTTCCTTCTGTTGTGGTTTAGGCCCTGTTCTACTATCTCTTTTTCCATATCAACTTTTGGTGATGGTCTCTTCTAAATTATACAAACTCACAATCACTTGCATCAATGCCGCATTTTGAGGAGTAAATGCGGCAGGATTCATCGGATATTCGCCTACATCCAGGGTCTTTTTAGCCTCTTCTGCATGGTTTTCGTAATGTTCAAGTTCGCTGGCGAAAAAGTCAAGCAGTAAACTTTTCTCCTTTGACTTCATTTCCCTGCATACGATTCGTTTGAACGCTTCTTCTATGGCGAGCTGCGGATCGCTATGTTTTTCCGTCAGTTTAGTGGAAAGTACCCTAGCTGCTTCGAGAATCATCGGATCATTCATCATCAGCAAGGCCTGAAGGGGGGTATTGGTTCTGTTTCGTGAAATTTCACATCGATCCCGGTTACTGGAATCGAAAATGATGGCTTTTGGGGGAGGGACGGTCAGCTTGATAAAGTTGTAGATTCCCCTTCGGTAAAGTTTATCCCCACTGTCCTGAACATAGTTGGCCAAAGTGCCTCGTCCGGAAGTGGCTGCTTCCCAGAGGCCGGAGGGTTGATAGGGTTTGACACTCGGACCTCCAATTTGGTTGACAAGCAGACCGCTGCTTGCTAACACAAGGTCCTGAATATTTTCTGCTGGAAGCCTCAATCTTGGCGCTCGGGCGAGGTAAACGTTATCCGGATCTACCTCAAGGTGCTTATCCAACACGGCGGCGGACTGACGATACGTAGCTGAACTCATGATTCGTTTCAGGAGTCTTTTGATATTCCAGCCATTTTCCATGAAATCTGTCGCCAGCCAGTTGAGCAATTCAGGATGGGTAGGCAGATCACCTTGCATGCCGAAGTCACCCGCAGATTTTACAATGCCCCTTCCGAAAAGTTCTTGCCAAATGAGGTTGACGAATACCCTTGAAGTCAGTGGATTATCTCGATGGATAGTCCATTTGGCGAGTCCAAGCCGGTTTTTTTCAAATGTATCGGGAAATTTCAATACTGACCCTGGAGTGGAAGCATCTACCGGAATGGTAGGTGCATCATAAGCGCCACGATCCAGAATGAAGGTGGTTCGCTTTTCTTCGGGCTCGAGTTCTCCCATCACGGAAATGCTCAGACGGCTGGTGTCCTGGTGGTTGATGAATTTTAGGATACCATTCAGATCTTCCCGTTCAATCCAAAGAATAGGTGTTTTTGCAGGTTTGGATTGGCCTACATCCCCTTCAAATCCTTTTTCCTTGGAATTATTGAAAAATGCGAACAGCTCAAAGTATTCCTTTTGGGAGACTGGATCATACTTATGGTCATGGCATTGGGCACATTCCATGGTCAAGCCTAGGATTCCCTTGCTGAAGGTATTGGTCTTGTCCAGCACATATTCAATGCGGTATTCTTCATGGATTACCCCGCCTTCTTCCGTGTACTTGTGGTTTCGGTTGAAGGCTGTTGCCAGAATTTGCTCTTTGGTGGCATTAGGCAGCAAATCACCGGCAAGTTGCCAGGTAAGAAATTGGTCGTAGGGCAAGTTGTTGTTAAAGGCGTGGATCACCCAATCCCGATAGGGCCATTGGGAGCGGACTTCATCATCCTGGTAGCCGTAGCTGTCTGAATATCTGGAAATGTCGAGCCAAAGGATAGCCATTTTTTCTCCAAAAGAGGACATAGATAGGAGTTCATCCAGCAATTTTTCGTAAGTATTGGAATCTTTGAATCCGGCGTATTTATCCAGCAATTCGGGAGTAGGAGGGAGGCCGGTGAGGTCCAGGCTTGCTCGTTTGATCAATTCATAGGAGTTGGCCTCTTCGTTGGGCTCAAGTCCTTTGGATTTCATTTTGACATGGACAAATGCGTCTATTTCATTGGATCCCCAGTCAGTGGAAGGAACTTTGGGTTTGTCCACCCGCATAAATGCCCAATGGGGTTCGTATTTGGCTCCCTGCTCGATCCATTTTTTGATGAGGTTGATCTCCTGAGTAGTCAATGATAAATTCGATTCCGGTGGAGGCATCAGTGCGCCCGGATCAGAGGAGGTAATTCGGTGATAGACTTCCGATTCCTGGGGTTTACCGGAAACCAGGGCAAACTTTCCCGGACTTTCTTTCAATGCGGCAAAGGCACTGGCTTCGACATCCAATCGAAGGTCTGCTTCACGTTTTTTTGCATCAGGCCCATGGCAGGCAAAGCATTTGTCTGAAAGAATGGGGCGGATGTGGAAATTATAGCTGATTTGTTCGCCATCTGCCAGATCCCCAAGTGCTGCGGGTTTCTGCGAACAGCTGAAGAATATCAGGAAAGGGGCAGTCCAAAGAAGAGCCAAGGACTTTCTTAGGTTGTTCATTTGGGTTATGTCGATTGATGCCCATAAAGTAGAAAAAAAAAATAAATAATGGCATGCTGTTTCGGTGAAATATTGGGTTTAAGGGGATTTTCTTTTGTTTTTTTAAATTCTTAGTATTCGTATACGCTATTTTGCCAATAGGAAATAAAGCCCGTAAAATTTTTAACCGCAAAGGACACAAAAGACACTAAGTTCTTTTTTCACGTGTTTATTATGGGATTTATTCTCGACCCTAAAGCTTTTTATTCCTCCTCAATCTTGAAATTTATATTTTAGGGCACTACCCGGAAAAGCTAAAGCTTTGATTTTTAGGGTTTAAAATTCAAAATTTAGAGTTTAGGTATGGGTTGGATTCATCGTCCCTTTGGTAATTATAAATCCTTCCAATTGCTCAATTTATATACCCAAACAGAAAAAAATTGAAGTTTAGCTACTGCAGGATTCCCTATATCCATTATTCATATTGGGCAAAGTGGAGCTGCAAATTTCCCCAGGTTTCCCGCAGATTTCCGCAGATGTTTCCCGCAGATTTCCGCAGATTTTTTTTAGTGGTTTTGGAAGGGTCTGTCAAATCAATAAAACAAAAGGAGTAGAACGTGTTTGTCTGACAGCTAAAAAGATCTACGAGTATCAGCGAAGTTTTCAGCGAAAATCAGCGGGAGAAAAAGGGATTTCCAAT
>CAZNND010000133.1:0-7767 GCA_964574365.1 uncultured Limnohabitans sp. | reverse complement strand
AGCCAGCAGAAATGCTGGCTTTTTGCGTTTAGGACAAGAAGCAAGTACAAAGTACAAAGTACCAAGTATCAAGTACCAAGAAACAAGAGGCAAGAGGCAAGAAGCAAGAGACAAGAGGCAAGAAGCGCGTACCAAGTACTAAGTATCAAGAGATAAGAAGCAAGAAACAAGTACAAAGTATCAAGTACCAAGAGGTAAGAAGCAAGAGACAAGAATCAAGTACGTAGTACCAAGCACAAAGTATCAAGTACCAAGACCTGGGTACTGGTTCAATGGCAAAACGGCATTAGCCCGTTTAGGATGTATATGGAATTTCGGATAGGGGAGCCATTCAATAGGAATGTGGCTTTAGTCCGTTCAACATGAAAAAATGTTAACCACTGGACAGCGCCGGCGCAGAATTTATGTAAAATGCACACTTCCTCACGCCGCCAAGAAGGGCATGTAATAGAGTACCAAGTACCAAGTATAAAGTATCAAGTACTAAGACCTGGGTACTGGTTCAATGGCAAAACGGCATTAGCCCGTTTAGGATGTATATGGAATTTCTGATAGGGCAGCCATTCAATAGGAATGTGGCTTTAGCCCGTTCAACATGAAAAAATCAGGGAAGCACCTGTTCAGAATTCCTATAAAATGTTGAACTTTCTGCTGGCAAGAACGGCATTTATGAAGAATGAAAACAAAATCAAAACAATAAAAAAAGTGTCAATTAAACCCAGAACGAGACAATACCTGTAAAACCACAACAACCCGACTTATCTTGCTTCTTGCTTCTAATCTCTTGCTTCTTACCTCTTGCTCTAATCTCTTGTTTCTTGATACCAGATACTAAATACTTGATACTAGAATAATGTCTGACCTTCAGATCGCCAATTCAGTAACCCCTTTGCTCATACAGCAAATTGCTTCTAAAATCGGGATTGACTCAGATCAACTTGAATTTTACGGGAAATTCAAAGCCAAACTTCCCATTGATCTGATCAATGAAAATAGAATTCAGCAGAGCAACCTGATTTTAGTCACAGCCATTACACCAACTCCAGCAGGCGAAGGGAAGACCACTGTAACCATCGGTCTGAATGATGGTTTGAATCGTCTTGGAAAAGCCTCCATCGCTGTACTCCGCGAACCTAGCCTAGGTCCGGTCTTTGGGATCAAAGGGGGCGCAACAGGCGGCGGTTGGTCGCAGGTGATACCTATGGAGGATATCAACCTGCATTTTACCGGTGATTTTCATGCCATCGAAAAAGCCAACAACTTGCTCTCTGCACTCATTGACAATAACATTCAAAGCAAAACCCGTAGTCTGGGAATCGATCCCCGAACGGTGCTTTGGAAGCGTGCCATGGATATGAATGACCGGGCTTTGCGAAATGTACTTGTGGGCTTGGGAGGGAAAAATGGTGGAATTCCCAGAGAAACTGGATTCAATATCACGGCGGCATCCGAAGTCATGGCGATCCTGTGTATGAGCAAGGATTTGGAGGATTTGAAATCCCGATTTGCCAAAATTTACATCGGGGATCGATTTGACGGAAGTCCGGTTTACGCGGGAGACTTGAATGCCCAAGGTGCTATGGCTACGCTGATGAAAGAAGCGATCAAACCTAACTTGGTGCAGACACTCGGCCAAAATCCGGCCATCCTTCACGGTGGACCCTTTGCCAACATTGCCCAAGGCACCAATTCGATTTTGGCAACCAAAATGGGGCTTAGTCTTGGTGATTATGTGGTGACCGAAGCGGGTTTTGGTTCAGACTTGGGAGCGGAAAAATTCTTCAACATCAAATGCCGGGCTGCAGGACTTTCTCCAAAAGCGGTGGTGCTCGTGGCAACCATTCGAGCTTTGAAATATCACGGAGGAAAGCCGCTGAAAGAGCTTACCTCCGAAGATATATCGGCTTTGGAAAATGGTATCCCAAATCTTCAGCGCCATGTGGACAGCCTCCGGAGTTTTGGAGTCCCCGTGGTGGTGGCGGTCAATGCATTCAGTTCGGATACGCTTGCAGAAAAGCAGGTGTTGCTGGACTATTGCCGAAATCAAGGAATTTCAGTGGCACTCAGTGAAGGCTGGGCCGAAGGTGGGCAAGGATGTGAGGAGCTCGGGAAATTGGTGGTGGAAGCGACAAAGAGTTGTACAGAGCAATTCACGCCAACCTATGAACTGGAAGAGGGGGTAACGGAAAAAATCAGGAAAGTGGCCCAGACGATCTATGGAGCTCTAGGGGTGGAGTATTCCACGATAGCTATGAGCCAACTCAAAAAGATCGAAAAACTTGGGTTATCCCAACTACCGATCTGTATGGCAAAGACACAAAAAAGCCTTAGCGATAATGAAAAACTGATTGGAAGGCCCAAAGACTTTTTCCTCACGATTCGGGAATTTGAATTTGCTACAGGGGCTGGATTTCTGATTCCTATCGCTGGTGACATTCTCCGAATGCCGGGTTTGCCAGAAATCCCTTCTGCAGAAATTGTGGACATCGATCGGGATGGAATAATCACTGGGTTGTTCTAGAATTTAGGTTCAGTGAGATTGGGCTTTAGCTTACTCATAGGATAGGAAAAAGAAAATCCCCAGATAAACTATCCGGGGATTTTGACACACTTGAAAAATAACCCTTTTAACCTATTAAAATTTGTTTTTTCGCTTTTTCTGGCTCA
The DNA here is from genome assembly GCA_964574365.1 of uncultured Limnohabitans sp. Classification (GTDB taxonomy): domain Bacteria; phylum Bacteroidota; class Bacteroidia; order Cytophagales; family Cyclobacteriaceae; genus Algoriphagus. Next base: position 5,100 of record CAZNND010000133.1, on the reverse strand, counting down.
ATCTTCTTTTTTGGAAGAGTCAACCGTAAAATCCCGTTTTCGTATTTCGCATCTATTCCTTCCTCTTTGACATTTTCGGGAAGGGCAAAGGATCGTCTGATGCTGTTATAAGAAAATTCTCGTTTACGGTAATTTTCACTTTTTTCCTCAGATTCATTTTTGTTTTCGGCAGAAATACTCAAAACTCCATCCTGAACGTCAATTTTGAAAACTTTCTTTTCAAACCCGGGGGCGGATAGTTCCAACTTGAACTGCCCATTATTTTCAATGACATTTGTGGAAGGAAGTTCCACGGATTTTTCCGAAAACCAGAATTTTTCGTCCCAGTCAAAAGGGTTTTCCGTTCCAAAAAAATCCTGCATCATTTTTGGCCAGAAGCTTCTGTTTTGTTTGGTAAGTACACTCATGGTAAAACAATAGTTTATCGGTTTAAAATAAATTTCAAGTAAAAGTATTGGGATTAAAAAAAGCCTGAATTGACTGTGGTCATGGGATTTTGTTGATTGTGGTTTTTTGGATTTAGGGGGCAATAGGTACCAAATACCAAGTACCAAGTCTTAGATTCTGGTTCAATTGTAACATGGCTTGAGGCTACTCTTTAGATGAAATAACCCCATTGCTAGTTATCCTGATTGTCTGGTGTCTGCATTGGATGCCGAATAGGAAAAATCAGGTGTAAAATCTTGGATTTCGGGTTTATAAAAACTAAATTTTCTTGATTTTAACCCGACAACTATGAAAAAAGTAAGAATTTTATCAATCGACGGTGGAGGTATCCGAGGAATTTTGCCCGGAACAATTCTCACCTACCTTGAGCAACAAATCCGGAAGCTCTCCAAAAATCCAGATGCTAGAATCGGCGAATATTTTGATTTTGTGGCAGGTACCAGTACAGGCGGAATTTTAGCGCTGATCATGCTCTGTCCTGATGAAAATGGAGGCTATAGGTTCTCCGCGAAAGACGCACTAGACCTGTACCTAGACCAAGGGGATGAAATTTTTGACGTTTCTCTAGTAGAAAAAGCTAAACGGCTAAATGGGATGCTGGATGAACGCTATTCCCAAAAAGAATTGGAAAGATCGCTTCAGACCTATTTTGGCAGAATAAAGCTGAGTCAGACAAAAAAGCCATGCCTGATTACTAGCTATGATCTGCGAAACCGGAAGGCTCATTTTTTCACTAGTGCTGATGCAACTAGTGATATGTATGATTATTTTATTAAAGACGTGGCTAGAGCAACCTCCGCAGCCCCAACTTATTTCGAGCCTGCACATATTTATTCTATTTTCGGAACTCCGCATACGCTGATTGATGGGGGTGTTTTTGCCAACAACCCTGCACTTTGTGCTTATTCTGAATGTAGAAAGACAGATTTCAACGCCGCTCTAAAGACTACGGGAAAACCAGAAAATCCCACAGCAAACGAAATGATGATTGTTTCCATTGGAACAGGATCGGTAAAAACGCCCTATTACTTCAAGGAATTCAAAGATGCGGGGATGATTAGGTGGGTTCAGCCCCTCATCGACATCATGATGAGTGGCAACTCGGAAACCGTAGATTACCAGTTGCGAAAAATATACGGGACACTTTCAGGAAGAAATTCGGAAGATTACTACCGTCTCGAACCCATACTCCAAAATGCCAGTTCAGCCATGGATAAAGCTGACCTTGGGAACCTGAAGGCTTTGCACGAAGACGGCTTGCTTTCTGTAGGGAAATACGAAAAAGAGTTAGATGAAATAGCCAAAAAGTTGGTGAAATATGCCTAGCAGGAAGAGTAGTACCTCAAAAAAGCCTTTCAGTACTGTTCTGAAAGGCTTTTTTTGGTTGGCTGTCAATAGGCCTTAAGTCCTGCTTCTGCTACCATGCCATCCTGGGCCGAAGTCACTCCGGAGATCCCGATGGCACCGACAATGACTCCATCCTTGAAGATCGGTAATCCGCCCTCTACCCCGACTGCATGTGGCAGGGTTGCAATCCGGCTTCCTCCCTCTCCTTTCATGGCTTCTTCAAAAACCTTTGTGGAGCGCTTGAACATCACAGCGGACATGGCTTTTGCCTGTGCCACATCCACGGATCCGATCTGAACTCCATCCATCCGCCGGAGGGAAATCAGGTGGCCGCCATCATCCAAGATAGCAATTACCACATTCCATCCTTCGGACTTGGCTTTTGCTTCTGCGGCATCGGAAATCCGCTGTGCATCCGACAAGGTCAGGTAGGGTTTGGTTTGGGAAAATCCAAGGACTGGCAAACAGATCAGCGCTAGAAATACTAATTTTTTCATGGGAAACTGGGTTGATGAGCAATGAATTTAATTTGTTTTCATTGAATTTGTATGAGAATCTTTGGCAGAAGATTTTCAATGTATCATGGATTGAATTAATTTCAGCAACTTAAAAGGCAAAAATCATGACTTCAAGACGCAATACCCTCAAAACCCTAGGATTGGCTAGTGGATTAAGTTTCATTTCTCCCATGAGGCTGTTGGCATGCAGCGAACCCATTAAAAAAGAAAAACTTGGGGTTGCGCTGGTGGGATTAGGTTATTACAGCACTGATCTTTTGGCGCCTGCGCTTCAGTTGACCGAACATTGCTACTTAGCGGGGATTGTCACAGGGACACCTACAAAGGCTGAGGCCTGGAAAGCGAAATACAAGATTCCTGAGAAAAATATTTATAACTACGATAACTTCGATTCCATCAAAGACAATCCGGATATCGATGTAGTCTATGTCGTACTGCCTCCATCCATGCACCGGGAGTACGTGGAGCGTGCCGCTGCGGCAAAAAAGCAGGTTTGGTGCGAAAAGCCGATGGCGGTAACGGTGGCAGAGTGCCAGGCCATGATTGATGCCTGCAAGGCAAACGGAGTAAGCTTGTCGATCGGATATCGGTGTCAGCACGAACCCAACACCCAGGCGTATCGAGCAATTGTCAACCAAGAGAAGTTGGGAAAGGTAGTATCCGTGGACTGTGCTGCGGGATATCGGGAGGGGAGAACTAACCATTGGAAGCAGATCAAAGAAATGGGAGGGGGAGTAATTTATGATATGGGCGTGTATTCCATTCAAGGAGCCCGATTGGGCACGGGCATGGAGCCAATCGCCGTGGTCTCCGCTAAGGTCTGGACCGAGAGGCCAGAGATTTACAAAGAGGGTTTAGGTGAAATTGTGGAAGCCGAGTTGGAATTTCCCAATGGCGTCAGAGGCAAGATCAAGACCAGTTTCTATGAAAACATCAACCATCTCAAGATACAGTGCGAAAAGGGGATGATCGAGATGTCGCCTTTCCAGGGCTATGCTGGCAACAAAGGGAAAAGTCCGCTTGGGGAGATTAATTTCCCCTATCAGGTACCGCAGCAGCAGGCGATGCAAATGGATCAGGATTCCCTGGCCATTATGGGAAAAAGGCCAATGCCTGTACCTGGCGAGGAAGGACTTCGGGATATCCGAATCGTGGAGGCTATTTTAGAGAGTGCTGCTACGGGGAAACAGGTGGTGATTTGAGAGGCCACTGCTTGAAATTTTCTATTTGCCAATCAAAAAATGAAGCTGAATATCGAATGATGAATCGAAACCTTAGTAGGTTCGATATTCGATGTTGTTCTACTTATTCAGGGAAATCGCTTTTAAAACTTACCATTTTTCCTTCCGACTGAAAAAACAAACCAGTTTCATGAAGTCAACCACGAGAAAATTAAGAGATACTCTACTGTTAAATCGAATAAAAGTGGGATTTCTCCAAAAAAGACTAAGTCATAATTCTTAATTTTCTCAATGACCTTAATGGTTATAACCCCCAAGTCTTCAAAAGGAAGGTTCTCGATCCCTTCGTTCCATGTTTTAATTACCAAATGTTAAAAGCGATTTCCCTGTCTACTTATTGAGGTTTGTGTACTTTTCCATAAATGAACAAGGAACCCTTAACCCTGAACAATAAATTCTGCCCTCCAAATCACCCCAACACCTGACTTTAGTCATATTATTCTAAATCTTATCCTGCTAGTATTGGATGGAGATAGTAAAATCAAGCTAGCCATGACAGAAACCAGAATTTCCAAAGACAGAATCCTCGATGCTTGTGCAATCAAGCAACAGCTCATCATTTCCGATTTTGAACAGGAGGTTAAAAATATCCGATCCGAAATCACCAACCATGATGAGATAGCCAGTCAGGAACACCGGGGATCTGCTGAACGAAATGAAATGTTGGTCCGATTGGAGCATGAACTCTTTTTCCTGAATAATGAGCGGATTACCTTGGAATCTATCGATCCGGAGAAAAATTCAGATCAGGTTGAGCCTGGTGCCGTAGTAGTCACCGATCAGCGCATATTCTTTGTATCCACCTCGGTGGACCTAGTCGAGGTAAATGGCAATTCCTTGTTTGGAATTTCTACCAAAGCTCCAATTTATGCTTACATGAAGGGAAAGAAAGCCGGAGACTTTTTTGAGTTTGGGGGAGTCCGGTATCTTATTTTGGATATCTACTAATGGGAAACTCTAAAAACCCATTTTAGAAACCTCATCTTTTCCTCTTTTTTGAAGAAAATTTTTAGGTGATTCTAAGGGGTTTTAGCTTAATTTTACATTTTATTGATTTTCAATTAGTTGTGTTTTTTGTTCTTGTGATTTGGACACACTTATCCCATGGTAATGACCTTTTTGAGTTGAACACAGCGGTTGACGTTGTACACCATGTTCATCATTCCGATCTTCATCTTAGCTCTTTTTATCCCTATTGGTTGTAATCGGAAAATAACAATGTACCAATATTGGTAATTAGGAATGTACCATAGTTTGGCAACAAGAATGTTTCAGTTAGTTTCCCCTTGGGGCTAGCCCCAAGAGGAAACTAAGTATTTTTGCTAGTGTACCAAAATTAGCATTTTATGAACATTTACTTAAATAAAAAAATGGTTTATCATAAGATTCACCGTCTCCACAGAGATGGTTTTTCCGCCCGGAAAATCGCTGAGATCCTTGGCCTGGACCGCAGGACGGTAGGCAGGCATCTGGCCCTGATCTCCTGCGTCCCATAGCTGGTCTATCACCTGAGAATCGTGAACCGACGCATCAGTAACTGCATAATC
>CAZNND010000132.1:0-7870 GCA_964574365.1 uncultured Limnohabitans sp. | reverse complement strand
CTCGATCCCTTCCTTCCATGTTTTAATTACCTAAAGTTAAAAGCGATTTCCCTGGGGATTTTATGATCGCCATTCACTGTTGCTGAATGTTTTTTATGATTTCATAGATCAGGTCTTCCTCAAAACCCCGGCTCATTAGGCGTTGAATCACCAGGTAACGCTTTTTGTAGGGATCTTTTTCTTTTGTCTTCTCCCATAACTTTTCACTTAGGCTCCAAAGTGCATCATAGTATTCGGTGGCATCAATTTCCTGAAGACCTATCTGGATGTCTGAGGGACTGATCTCTCTAAGCTTCAATTCCCGCACAATTTTTCCTCGCCCCCATTTTTTCAACCTGAATTTTCCCCTAGCAAAGGACTTGGCAAAACGTGTCTCATCTAAAAAACCTTCCCTGATAAGGGATTCAATGATGTTTTCTACTGAATCGCCTTGAATGCCTTTCAGAGCCAATTTTCTTCGAACCTCCCAACAGCATCGTTCCTGGTAGGCACAATAGCTTTCCAATTTCCCTTTTGCTTCAGCGGGTTCCCAATTCTTTTTTGGCAACTGATTTGGGTAATCTTTTCCCAAAGTGGACATTTTTGGTAAATTTAAGGCAAAATACCCTCAAGATTGGTTTTTTCAAACCTAAAACTTAACACACTAATGAGAAAAAAAATAGTTGCTGGAAATTGGAAGATGAACTTGACCTATGATGAAGGTCGAAAGCTCACTTCCGAAATTGTAAATATGTGCAAGGATGAAGCCATCCAAGATGTGGTGGTTGTTTTGAATCCGCCCTTTCCCCATCTCCAATCCGTAAAAAAATTGATCGGTGATACAAAAGGAATTTTTTTGGGCGCACAAAATTGCTCTGATAAAGATGGTGGAGCATACACCGGAGAGGTGTCTGCAAAAATACTAGCCTCTTTTGGTGTATCCTATGTGATTTTAGGCCATTCAGAAAGGAGAGAAAATTTCAAAGAAAATAATGATTTGCTCTCCACGAAAGTCAAGCAGGCATTAGCAGCCGGACTTACGCCAATCTTCTGCTGTGGAGAATCTATCGAAATCAGAACAGCAGGTACCCACGAGTCGAATGTTAAATTCCAGCTCACCCAGAGTCTTTTCGATCTTTCTCCTGAAGACTTTTCCAAAGTAGTCATTGCCTACGAACCAATTTGGGCTATTGGTACGGGAAAAACAGCTACAGCGGAACAGGCACAAGACATGCATCTTGCCCTTCGTCGTCATATTTCGTCCAAGTACGGGAAGGAAATAGCAAGCCAAACGTCAATACTTTATGGCGGAAGTGCAAATCCTGGAAATGCGAAGGAGCTATTTTCAAAACCTGATGTGGATGGTGGATTAATTGGTGGCGCATCCCTGAAATCCCGAGATTTTATGGAAATTGTAAAGTCTATTTGAGATTGAGCTTAAATTCGTGACTCATACATTGACTATCAGGCTTGTGATTTCACAAGCCTGAATCTTTTCTGTCCCTTTTCTAAATTCCCAAATATGGACTATCTAGAATTTAAAATTACCTGCCTGGAGGAATTCAGGGAAATTTTGATCGCAGAGTTTGCAGAGATTGGCTTCGATTCCTTTTTAGAAACGGACGAGGGTCTAGCTGCGTACATTTTGGAATCGGAACTCGATCGGGAGGTATTTGATCGACTCATCAACGTGTACAGCGCACCTGCTAAAATAGAATTTACCGAGGGCATAATGCCTAAAGTCAATTGGAACGAGCAGTGGGAAAAAAATTATGACCCCATTGCTGTCGAGGATTTGGTCTATGTTCGGGCATCTTTTCATGAGCCGCAACAGAGTTTTAGGCATGAAATTGTGATTAATCCTAAAATGTCCTTTGGAACCGGGCACCATGCTACTACCTACCAGATGCTCCGCCATCAATTTGAATTGGACCATTCAGGGAAAAGAGTGTTGGATGTTGGGTCTGGTACCGGGATTTTGGCGATCATGGCTCAATTGCTGGGTGCCAAGGAAGTGGAAGCTTTTGATATAGACGATTGGTGTGTCGAGAATGGCAATGAGAACTTTGATAGAAACGGGATAGGTACACGAATGGGACTAGGTACCATCAGGGAAGTGAATCCTCAAGGACCTTTTGATCTTATTTTAGCCAATATCAATAAGAATGTGCTCTTGGACGAGTTGGAAGTTTATGCTGATTTGTTGATTTCCAAAGGGTATTTACTGCTAAGTGGATTTTATACACAAGACGTGGAAGACTTGATTCAAGCCGCAATACCAAAGGGCTTGAGTAGGATAAAATCTTCGGAAAAGGATAATTGGGCAGCTTTGATCTTACAAAAGAACTGATATGTTGGAATTGATTAGCTACTCAGTCTTATTGCTTGCATTACTTGCCCATGCTGTAGCGGCTTGGAAAATGTATGGAGTTATTAATTCAGATCAGAGCCTAAATTTTAAAGAGAAAAATGACTGGAAATTAAAAGCTTTGATTTTCCCAGCCTATTTTTGGAAGCGTTATCAAAAAGAAAAGAAGAAAACGAATTAATTGGTATATTCAATAACTTTTTGGCCTACAAGCACGCTGAAAGGGATATCGTGATATCTTGACCATTCCCGGGAAGCTTGCTTACCATTAACTTTTGTAATTTTGATGCATGGAGTACGTCTGGAAACAAAAACCTAAAACCTCACAAACCGCCATTGAAAAGCTTGGTAAGGAAATCAATGTAAATCCCACCCTTGCCAATATGCTGATCAACCGGGGGATTGAGAGTTTTGATCAAGCTAAAGATTATTTCCGTCCGAGCTTAAGTCAGCTCCATGATCCTTTTCTGATGAAGGATATGGATTCAGCCGTGCTTCGAATAGAGAAGGCTGTTTTGAACCAAGAGCGGATTCTCGTCTATGGTGACTATGATGTGGATGGTACCACGGCAGTGGCACTGATGTATAGCTTTCTAAAGGCGTTTTATCCCCTTGTGGATTTTTACATTCCGGATAGATATAAAGAAGGTTACGGGATTTCTGAGCGAGGTGTTCGCTATGCGGCAGAGAACGGTTTTTCTTTGGTTATAGCATTAGACTGTGGAATCAAGGCAATTGAAAAAGTTGATTTGGCCAAAGAGCTTGGCGTTGATTTTATCATATGCGACCACCATACCCCTGGAGAAAAATTACCGGAAGCAGTAGCCGTGCTCGATTCCAAACGGGAAGATTGTGCCTATCCGTACAAGGAATTAAGCGGTTGTGGTGTTGGTTTTAAGCTTATCCAAGCCTACGCCAAAACACATGCAATCGAAGAATCAAGCCTTTATCCTTATTTGGATCTTTTGGTTGTGAGTATTGCTGCTGATATAGTTCCCATAACCGGAGAAAATCGGATTTTGGCATTTTACGGACTCGATCGGATTAATAATACACCAAGACCGGGCTTAAAGGCCTTAATCCTTCAAGCCAAGGTGGAAAAAGAAATACAGATCTCAGATATCGTTTTCAAAATAGGCCCTCGGATCAATGCCTCCGGTCGTTTGGAACATGCGAAGGCTTCGGTTGAACTGCTTATTGCATCCAATCTTGATGATGCCATTGAGCGTGCAAAACTTGTAGATGAGGTCAATTCCACCCGAAGGAATTTTGATGAGAATATCACTAAGGAGGCATTCGAAATGCTGGCTTTACGGGAAGAAGAGTCTCAATGGAACTCTACAGTACTTTTTAAGGAGGATTGGCACAAAGGGGTCATTGGAATTGTGGCAAGCCGGTGTATTGAAAAATATTACCGTCCTACGATCATCTTAACCGAATCGAATAATAAGGCAACCGGAAGTGCGCGATCGGTGGTGGACTTTGATATTTACGAGGCCATAGCAGCATGTTCAGATCTTCTGGATCAGTTTGGAGGGCATAAATACGCCGCAGGCCTAACCCTAAGTGTAGAAAATGTACCGGCTTTTCAGGCTAAGTTTGAACAAGTCGTACGAAGCCGTATTGAGGAGATTCACCTGAAGCCTGTAATTGAAATAGATGATGTCCTACTTTTAGATCAGATCCATTACAAGTTTTATAATATCCTGAAGCAAATGGCTCCTTTTGGACCGGGTAATACAGAGCCAGTATTTCGAATTAGTAATGTTTTTGCGGATGAAGTGACGGTTTTAAAGGACAAGCATTTGAGATTCAAAATCATTCAGGATGGGCAGGTAACTACACCGGTTTGTCTGGGATTTGGGATGGCGGATCGTGCTAAGGATCCTGATCTAACTACGGTTAATATGCTTCGTGGGAAAATGAGGTTTGACATTGTAGCAGAAATGAGGGAAAATTTCTTCCGTGATAAAAGCAGTTTGCAACTGTATATAAAAGACATCAAATTTGACTGATATGATGCTTCGTGCCGAACACCTTGTCAAAATTTATAAAGGTAGACGTGTGGTAAATGATGTTTCCGTGCAGGTGCAGCAGGGAGAAATTGTAGGGCTTCTTGGGCCAAATGGAGCTGGAAAGACCACATCATTTTACATGATTGTGGGCCTGATTCAGCCCAATCAGGGACAAATTTTTCTGGAAGACCAGGAAATAACCAGTCTGCCTATGTACAAGCGTGCAAAATTGGGAATCGGATACCTTGCTCAGGAGGCCTCCGTTTTTCGAAAGCTCTCTGTGGAAGAAAATATCCTTGCTGTTTTGGAAATGACAACGCTCCCAAAAGCCCTCCAAAGAGAAAAAATGGAAAGCCTGCTGGAGGAATTTAGTCTGACACACGTTCGCAAGAACCTTGGAATGGTACTATCAGGAGGAGAGAGACGAAGAACGGAGATAGCCAGGGCATTGGCTGTAGATCCTAAGTTTGTTCTTTTGGATGAACCCTTTGCCGGGGTGGATCCGATAGCTGTGGAGGAAATTCAAACAATCGTTGCCAAATTAAAAACAAAAAATATCGGAATTTTAATTACCGATCACAATGTGAATGAAACACTTTCCATCACGGACAGAACATATCTTATGTTTGAAGGGCGATTGCTCAAGGCCGGTACGGCCGAAGAGTTGGCAGCTGATGAACAGGTAAGAAGGGTGTATCTAGGTAGTCAATTTGAGCTCAAACGAAAAGTTTTTAAGTAATGGAGGTTCTCAACAGCTTCATGACCTGGATTTTTAAAAATAGACTGGGTCAAATAGAACAGTTTAAGGAAAAGCCAATAGAGGCTCAATTGGGGACATTTTTTGAATTAATTGAGACATCGAGAAAGACTGATTTTGGAAAAAAGTACCGATTTGATCAAATAAAGTCTTACGCTGATTTTGCTAAACAGGTCCCAATTTTTGATTATGAGGACTTCAAACCTTACATCGAAAAAACGATGAAAGGGAAGCAACAGGAATTTTGGCCTTCTGAAATAGAATGGTTTGCAAAGTCTTCAGGGACTACATCGAGTCGAAGTAAATACATTCCTGTTTCGAATGAAAGTTTGGAAGAAACTCACTACAAAGGAGGCAAAGACATGGTCTCCTTATACGTGAACAATTACCCGGAAACAAAACTTTTCACGGGTAAAAGTCTTTCTATCGGTGGAACATTAGAAAAAAACCCCCTTAATCCTAGTGGTGGCGCTAGAGCAGGCGATGTATCCGCCGTCATTATGCAAAACCTCCCAATTTGGGCACAATTTGCCAGAACCCCTTCCTTGGAGGTCGCACTTATGGGAGAATGGGAGGCAAAAATTGAAAAAATGGCGAGGGAGACTATGGAGGAAAATGTGACTTCCATAGCTGGTGTGCCTACTTGGACAATAGTGCTGCTTCAGCGGATTCTTGAACTTAAAAAAGCAGCTCATATTCTAGAAGTATGGCCAAATCTTGAGGTGTTTTTCCATGGCGCCGTGGCCTTTGGGCCTTATCGCAACCTGTTTAAAGAGCTTATTCCTTCCGAAAAGATGCGTTACATGGAGACCTACAATGCATCTGAAGGCTTTTTTGGGATTCAGGATCAGCCCGATTCCGATGAACTTCTCCTTCTTTTGGATTACGGAATCTTTTATGAATTCATTCCTATGGAGGAATGGGATAAGGAAAACCCAAAAGTAATTTCCCTTCAGGAGGTAGAGGTTGGGAAAAATTATGCTCTAGTTATTTCCACAAATGCTGGGCTATGGCGCTATAAAATTGGAGATACCATCAAGTTTACTTCCACATTTCCTTATCGCTTTCGAATTTCTGGCCGGACAAAGCATTTTATTAATGCCTTTGGTGAGGAAGTGATTGTGGAAAATGCCGAGGCAGCCATCCGTCATGCATGTGAGAAGACAGGTGCCATGATCACTAATTTTACCGCAGCTCCAGTCTATTTTGAGGACAGCCAATCAAAGGGAGCCCATGAATGGGTAGTGGAATTTAAAAAACATCCCGAGAATCTGGACAATTTTACTAAACTCTTGGATAGTAAACTCCGGGAGGTCAATTCGGATTATGATGCCAAGCGCCATAAAGATTTAGCACTCCGTCAGTTGATTCTGCATGCTGCACCCCATGGACTTTTTGATGCGTGGTTGGGCAGAAAAGGTAAACTTGGCGGTCAGCACAAGGTCCCTAGACTGTCCAATTCCAGAGAGTACATCGAAGAGATTTTGGAAATGATGGTGTTGAAATAAGCCTGGAAAGCCATTCAAGTAAAGTTTTTGGAAAAATTCCCTGTTTGACTTTACCTTTTCTATAATTCTCTCATTCGAATTTTTATGTCGAAGATTCACTTAGCTTTCATTTATACCTTGCTTGGATTGGCTCTAGTTATTTCCGGAGTGTCATTTTGGGAAATTTCTAGGGAAAAATCAGAACCAGAAGATTTCAACCCCGAATCTTATTCAAATACACAAATTTCAATTGCGGGAGATTCTATCCGATTATTCGAGCTACCCAAGGAATTAGATTTTGCCGGGGAAAAAGTCCCTTTGGAAAATGGAGATATTTTGGAGCGACTGGAGCGCGAAATCTATGTAAACGCGTATTGGGAATCAAATATGATTTTGTTACTCAAGCGTTCTGGGAAATATCTTCCAGAACTAGAACGAATGTTGAAAGAACAGGGAATACCCGATGATTTCAAGTACTTGGCGATTGCCGAAAGTGGACTGATGAATGTGGGATCTCCCGCAGGAGCCAGAGGATATTGGCAAATACTGGAAAATACGGGGAAAGAATATGGTCTAGAAATTACCAATTCAGTAGATGAGCGATATCATTTCGAAAAGGCAACCCATGCAGCCACCCGATATCTAAAAAAAGCATACGCCAAATTCGGAGACTGGACTGCTGTGGCGGCAAGCTACAACATGGGACAAAGCGGGTTTTCAAAAAGACAGGAAGAACAATTTCACCGCAACTACTACGACCTGTACCTCAATGAAGAAACGAGCAGGTATCTTTTCAGAATCCTGGCATTCAAAGTTATTTTTGAAAACCCAAGAAATTTTGGCTACCACCTTCAGGAAGATGATTATTATGGTCTACCCGAATTCACAATTCACCAAGTCGAAGGGGACATCCGTGATCTTACTTTGTGGGCGAAAAATCACAGCAGCAACTATAAATACCTTAAACTGTACAATCCCTGGCTGAGAGACCGCCATCTGAAAGCAAGGAAAGGGAAAGTTTACGAGATTAGATTGCCAAAGTGATTCGTGGAAGGAAGGGGAAGAAATAGATAGAAATACAATGGAGATACATGGAGATATAGCCTGCGGCTGAAATAGGGCCTTCGGCCGAGATACAGGCACTTTATCTCGCGAAGCGTATCTCTAAGTATTTCGCGCAGCATATCTCTTTTTAATGAAATACAATGGAGATATAGCCTGCGGCTGAAATAGGGCCTACGGCCGAGATATAGACACTATCTCG
>CAZNND010000131.1:0-8293 GCA_964574365.1 uncultured Limnohabitans sp. | reverse complement strand
TTCTCCAAAAAAGACTAAGTCATAATTCTTAATTTTCTCAATGACCTTAATGGTTTTAACTCACAAGTCTTCAAAAGGAAGCTTCTCGATCCCTTTGTTCCATGTTTTAATTACCAAATATTAAAAGCGATTTCCCTGCAGCAAGTTACCTATTTGTTTGAATAGAGAGGGTAAATGCAAACTTCGCATAATCCTAATAAAATTGGAAAAAAGCCCTACTTGATTCTAATCTTTTTCTTTTCCTGAAGCTATAGGCTATCGAAATTCGATCACCTTCCTAGTTTTGAATAGGAAGGTAGGCTAGTTGGATTTTCACCGTTTCCAATTCTTTGATAGCTTTGTTCAAAGCCTTAGATTGGTCGGTAAAGTAGTTTTCAAAACTTTCCGTCTCGGCGCAAGGCAGGGTCTTGATTAAGGCCATGGAGGAAAGGACAATGGTCTTAAGGATTCCGATTTGGGCAATCCCTGCCCCGAAATTTTCTGTGAAAAACGCATCCAAGATCTTCGCATCCTCTTCCGAAAGCCCACTGATGATGTTTTTCATTCCGGGATTCAGCGAGTACTGCTGCATGTCTGCTAGCAGCTGCGTGTCGCTCAAGTCAAGCTCCATAACGACCTTGTCACTGCGCTCGAACGCATTTTTGACCCGATCTTTCATCACAAAGTCCTCCTTGCAGATGAGGTGAATGGTTCCAAACAGGTAGGAATCCTTAGTGAGTCCGTTTCCTGAAATCTTCCAGTGCCATGAATTTTCCAGGGAAAAGCCCAAAAAGGAAACCTGCAGGAAAATCCAAAGACTGAGGGTGAGTCTGAGCAAAAAGTGCGTCTGCATAACCTGAAAATTTAAGATGGGCGGAAAAGCGGAACCCCTTGCTCCTGCCTCTATCCTTGCAGTTTTCGCAGATAGATATCGAGTAAAACATGGAGAATACTGATCTAGCTTAAAATAGATTATCGCCAAAAAAATCATTTCCACCTACGTTTGATTAATTTTTTGAGGCCTAGTCAGAAAAAAGTTTAACTTCCATTTTTCTTACCCTTTAAACCCATTCATCCTGAAATCAAGCAGTTGAATTGAGACTTCGCAAGAGCTCATTTCGCGAATTGGGAGATTTCAGGTGACCTAAACAACAATCCCACACACATGAAAAACCGTCGAGAATTTTTGCAAAAATCAGCCTTGGGCCTTGCCGGGTTGGTCACCGCTCCTACTTGGTTGCAGGGTGCTCCTGCCCTAATCAAGTCCTGGAACAAGCCCGACTCCGTGATCAATGGCGTGCAGATCGGCTGCATCACCTACTCCTTTCGATCCCTCCCGGACCAAAGCGCCGAAGCTACCCTGAAGTATGTGGTGGACTCAGGTATTTCCTCCATCGAGCTAATGGGCGATCCGGCCGAAAGCTTTGCCGGTATGCCTAACCCTACATTTAACCGCAGCCGGGTCTACCAACTGGGGGGCAAGCAGCGTAGAGGCGAAACCCTCACTGAAGACGAAAAGAAGGAATTGGCCGACCTGCAAGCACAAAGTGCAGCCTACACGAAAACGGTTGCTGAATGGAGAGCAAATGCCGATATGAAGAAGTTTGAGCAGGTGCGCAAAATGTACAAAGATGCAGGCGTGACCATCTATGCCTTCAAGCCGAATGCCTTTGGCACCAACAACTCCGACCTCGAAGTGGCCTATGGCATGAAAGCCGCCAAGGCTCTCGGCGCCAGCCATGTGACCCTCGAGCATCCTTCCAACGATCAGCAGACCCTCCGTCTGGGCAAACTCGGCGAGCAGCACGGCATGTCTGTCGGATACCATGGACACGAGCAGGAGACCTTTACCTTTTGGGATACGGCACTTACCCAAAGTCCTAAAAACGGGCTCAACCTGGACGCGGGTCACTACATCGCTGCGGGACATACGGATCTTATTCCCCTGATCGAAAAGCACCACGGACGCATCCTCAGCATGCATACCAAAGACCGTCAAACCCCTGCCAACGGAAAAGGAAACCTGGCTTGGGGTACCGGTAACACGCCTATCGGAGATATCCTCAAATTGATGCAGAAGAATAAGTATAAGTTTCCCGCAACCATCGAACTGGAGTACCAAGTACCACAGGGCTCAGATGCCGTGAAGGAAGTTCAAAAATGCCTGGAGTTTTGCCGCAAGGCGCTGGGATAAGCAAGGAAGCGGGTCGGAAACGGCCCGTTTTTTTTTGAGGTGTCAAGTAAACGTGGGGCAAAAGCCTAAAACGAACGTGCCCTTTGCCAAAAAATGGGATTGAAAAAGGGATTGAAACTAGATTTTTGTAATTCGAAATAATGCGTAAGTTGCCTTAAGGAAAGGGCGAAAGTTCTTGGAAGTTACAAGCTGGAAAAAAGCTCTAAACCACTTAGAAATAAGCTTCCAGTAGCCTAAAAGAAATCCAAAACACCGAGAATAATTCAGAAATACCCGGGATCAGATTCGCCAAGTGTTCCAAAAGGAATGCCTTGCGAAACTGGTTTTGTAAATGCAAATTTTAGCAGAAAGCTTAATAACCAACTAATTAAATATAACAAATGAGAAAATTAGGACTTTTAATCTTGGAAGTAATCATTTTTGCTTCTTGTACTACAACAAAGCAAATCAGCAATCCAAGCGATTTTTCTTATGTTAGTAATGACCCACCAATTACTCAATCCTTATTTGATGATAAAAACTCAACGATTTCGGAAGAGAATATTCAAAAAATTTTGGATGGCAATTATAGCTTACCAAATAATTTAAGAGTCGCTTTTGTAAAACTTGAAAGTTCTCAAAACCAAAGAAGATATTATTGGTCTGATGAAGAATTTTTGAAAACACAACAACAATATTTAGACT
The DNA here is from genome assembly GCA_964574365.1 of uncultured Limnohabitans sp. Lineage (GTDB taxonomy): Bacteria > Bacteroidota > Bacteroidia > Cytophagales > Cyclobacteriaceae > Algoriphagus. The sequence continues at coordinate 5,436 of CAZNND010000131.1, read as the reverse complement.
TGTTTTCAGAAAAATTCCATAATTCCAGTAGAGTAAAAAGTATTTCAACTTTTCCTGACATTCTGATTTCGAAAAACCCAACATTTACAAGTATAAGAGAATCTGCCGTCAGAACTCAATCTGATATTGTGGTAATTTTTTCAATAAATAGTGATATTTATTCTCAGTACAAACTTTTTTCAAAAACTGATATAAAAGCATTTGCGACAACTCAATTGATAATTTTGGATGTTAGGACAGGATTAGTTCCATTTACAACCATAATAACAAAAGACTTTAAAGACAAAAAAAGTGGTTTTGACTTGAATGAAAATGAAACAAGAAATCGAATTAAAAACCAAGCTGTACTATTGACGATAGAAGAAATTGGAAAACAAATAACTAGTTTTTTAGAAAAATAGAAATGAGACAGCCATCTGCCAACTTCACCCATACGCAAGCAGAGGCTTCGTTCTTCGTAGGACAGGAAAGGGGTGAATTTAAAGTTTAGGTATTATTGGGAAGTTCATAGGTAATAATCCCTGCCTGCGTATAGCTGAGAGCCGTTAGTGGCAAGTTTTGACGACAGGACAAATTCGAATTTAAAGCGACAAAAATGACAATAAACACTCTAACTTTTAATTTCAAGACCAATCTCAAGAAAGAATTTATGCTACTTTCTTGGACTACGGACTTTATTTACTCTCCTTTTATGTTTATGTAATGTTCTTCGGACAAGATAATGACGAAGGAGGACAAACAGTAAGCGGACTCCTTGCTTTACCCATTTTCATTGCATGGTTCATCTACTTTGTAGCTATTGAAGCATTTTATGGTGCGACATTGGGACATCAAGGTTTCAATTTAAAAGTACAGACACTTAATCGCAGGGATATTGAGTTTATGCAAGCATTAAAGCGACACTTCCTTGATCCAATTGACATTTTGTTTTATGGAGTACCCGCAATTATTGCAATTAAAAATTCTGATAAAAATCAACGAATTGGCGACATGTGGGCTAAGACAATTGTTATTGACACGACAGACCCTGAACAATATTTGGATAAACAAACAACTGTGACGAATGACGAGAAATAAACTAGCCCGTCTAAGCTTAGTCACTACTTATCAACTTTGAGTTTCAAGTTAAGGCTAGGCGTAATTTGTAATTACGCCTTTCTATTCCAACAAATTTATAATTTGCTTAAAGCAGGAGACCAAATGAAATAAAGTCAATTGAATCTCGATAGCTATAGGGATGGTAGAGATATGAGGGTGAAGTTTCAACCTTCACCCATCACCTATCCGAACTTCAAAAGTGCTTAGTAGAATCTATGCTTAGGGGGGTGCCGCAAGGCGCTGGGATAAGCAAGGAAGCGGGTCGGAAACGGCCCATTTTTTTTGATTTAATGCCCCTTCGAATCCTTCTCTCCGACCCGTAAAGCGATGGGCAGGCGGTTTACTTTTGGAGGAATGGGACAGGTGGCAAAGGCCGTAAAGGCACAGGGCGGATTATAGGCAAAATTAAAATTGATCTCGGTCATTCCCGTTTTGTCCGGATAGTTGACATACAGGTAGCGCCCGGTGGGATAGGTTTCGGTTCCGCTGGTTTCGTCCGAAAAGATCACAAACAGCTTTCCAGCCTCATCCAATGCAGTAAGCCGATAGGTTTGTCCCCCGATCTCAAACTTCAGAATTCCCATAACCTTCCAGTCGATCAGCTGCCCCAATACGTTGGGAATCTGCATCGTTTCGTTGAATTTGGGTTCAAAAAAGGCCTTGACCCGCAAGTTGGGATCGTAATCATATACCGGAATTCCCTCAAATTTTTTCAATCCGGGATGGTTCAAATTCCGCAATCTAACCGCATATTGTCCCGCTCGCTGAATCACAGTCCACTTCCATTGCTTGTCAAAATATACCCCCCCCTCGGCATAAGATGCTGTTGGGGATTGGAGGATGGGGGCATTGGTCTTGGTTTTTTTGGCAATTTTTGGATGGAACACAAACCAAACCGAGTCATTTCGCAATTGGAAGGATCCAAGATTTTTCTTTCCCAACCGGTCACCTAGGGTCAGACTGTCTGGAGTGACCTGATTTAAAAAAATCTTTTTTTCATCCATCCAAAACAATCCCACGAGATTAATCCAGCCGTCCTCTCCTTTTAGTTCCGCAACTCTACCACTTTTCCAATTTTCATATTCAGCCTCTTGGGCGGCGAGTTGAGTTAGAAAGGAAAAGGATAACATAAATAAGATGAAGGATGATCTCATAGGGGTTCTGATTAGATCGCAAGGTAAAAGGTACGAATGCTTAGAAAGATAATCAAAACGCCAACGGCTACCATCAAGTATTTAGGTTTGATCAACTTGCAGATGTAAGCGGCAAAGGGCGCAGCTACTATTCCTCCCAAAATCAGCCCCAAAACAGGCGCCAAACTCAATTCCTTCACGAAAAACAAAAAGGTAGATGCGCTTGCCAAAGAGACAAAAAACTCTACAAAGTTGCCGGTTCCAATGGCGTATCGTGCGATTTTCCCTTTGCTCAACAAGGTACTGTTGACAATTGGTCCCCAGCCTCCTCCTCCTACGGCATCTGCAAACCCACCTGCTGTGGCTAGGGCAGGAATCGACTTGCTGTCCCGGTTGAATTTGGTAGCCTGCTTTCGTTTTACCTTACGGAGGATGACAATGCCCATGATAAACAGGTAAGCGGCAATGATAGGTTTGACCAAGTCCGGATCCAAACTGGACAAAATATAGGCACCCAAAATGGATCCTAATACCCCGGGAATCAGCAATTTTTTCGCCAGTTTCCAATCCACATTTCCCATTTTCCAGTGTGAAATCCCTGATGCCAAACTTGTAAAGACTTGGGCAAAGTGTACCCAAGCGGAAGCTGTGGCAGGTGGAATTCCTATACCCAATAAGATCGAGTTGGAACTCACCCCATAAGCCATGCCTAAAGCTCCGTCGATGCTTTGCGCCACAAAGCCCACCAACAAAAACCAGCCAAACATTTCCATGTCGATTTCCCAGGATTTGATGGATTCGGTGAGTGTTTGGGTCACCAATAAAGCAAACATGACTGCCGAAAAGGCAAAAAACATAGACCAAAAGGGCTCAGTTCGAAGTCGGATAATAATTTTTTCCATCAAGGCTTAGGAATATTAGAGGGTTTGAGATCCCAAAGGTAAAGGAAAATTTTATTTCCCTACAAAAAAGGTAGGGTAAATAGATATAATATATTTTTCAGAGAATTATAAAGTATTAAAGAAAGACACTTTTCAAATGCATTAAGCGACTTAAGGCTTCTTTCAATTCACTTTCTTCCTTGGCAAAGCAAAACCTGATGATTTTATCATCTTTCTTATCGGAGTAAAAAACTGAAATGGGAATACAGGCTACTTTCAACTCTTTGGTCATTCGCTCGGCCAAGACTCGGTCAGAAATCTGCGACAAATGCCCGTAAGAGGCCAACTGAAAAAAACTGCCCGTAGATGGCACAAATTCCAAATCGGTTTGAGCTAGACCTTCCGAGAATAAATCACGCTTTTTTTGATAAAAATTCGGAATACTCAAATAGCGTTCAGGATCTTCTAAATATTCTGCCAAGGCAAATTGTATGGGAGTAACTGTACTGAAGGTAACATATTGATGGATTTTTCTAAACTCAGTAGAGAGCAGTTCAGGCGCGATGCAATAACCTATTTTCCAACCTGTTACATGAAAGGTCTTGCCAAATGAACCGCAAACAAAGGTTTTTTCTTTAAGGTCAGGATGTGAACCCATCGAGATATGGGGACGACCATCAAAGGTGATGTGCTCATATACTTCATCGCTGATCACATAAATTCCGGTTTTCTCCACCAATTCCGCAAGTTGATTGACATCTTTAAGGGTCCATACGTAGCCGCTGGGATTGTGTGGGGAATTGACCATTATGGCTCTCGTTTTCGAGCTGACAGCATCCTTAACCTTTTCCCAATCCACAGAGAAATCTCCCGGATTTAAAGGAACATAAACCGGCTTTCCCCCATTTAATGTAATTGCAGGTTCATAGCTATCATAGGCAGGTTCAAGCACAATTACTTCATCTCCAGCCCTAACCACAGCCGTGACTGCGCAAAAAATAGCTTCAGTAGCACCGGAAACGATGGTAACTTCCGTTTCCGGATCAGGGTGATAGCCCTGAGTCAGTAAGGTTTTTTTAGCCAAAATATTCCGCAAAGCTGGAATACCGGACATGGCTGAATATTGGTTAAAACCCCCCTTGGTGTATTTGGACACCAGTTCCAATAAGACTGGATCTGCCCCAAATCCTGGAAAACCCTGTGAAAGGTTGATGGCTCCTGCATCAGTCGCCATTTTGGACATGATGGTAAAAATGGTAGTGCCGATATGGGGAAGTTTTGAGATCATAGGGATAAATCGGGTTGGTAAGCTGAAGAAAATAAATTTTCTTTAAAAGGAAACAAGAAAAGAGAATATAGTGAAGATTTCAAAATACGAAAAGGTTAACTTGCAGCTATGAATTTAGCCTGAAAATCGGAAACAAGGGTAGAATTTTACCGTTTCAAATTTTAAAAAAATCACCTCCTTTATTTTAAAAAAGTTACCATGAAGAAGCACTTTCTACTCGTTTTTTTGGTCTTAGGAAGCCTTTTAACTTCTTGTTCATTGGAATCTTCCGAAGATCCATTAGATGTTTATCGTGAAATCGCCTATAATTTTCTGAGTAACGCCGAGAAGTCTTTCATTGTTGGAGATTGGAAAAAAGCGGAAGTTGGGGCTTGGGTTGATGGAAATTACCTGGTTACCTTTAGGACAAACGATCCTGTATTCGGACCAATTCGTGTGGTCGTAGATCCTGACACAGGCAGGGCATTGGAAGTACTGCCAAGGCCATAAGAAAAGAGGACTTGCTAGTCCTCTTCTAAACTTAGGAGTTTAGATTTTTGCCTACCCAGATGTAGAGAACTTAATTTGATGAGTTTCAACCTATACACATGTAGTCATTTTTCAACTTGGCTTCTAAAAAGATTTGTTTGATTTAAAAAAAGCTTAAAACTTCCTTTCAAGAAGATTATTAATGAAAAGGAAAGAGAATTTCTTTGCGCCTCACCGCCATTGCGAGACATACTATTTTAGAAAATGCACAAAACGGGATGGCGGTATAAATACGTCATCGGTATGAAAAAAGGGGACAATTTCAAAATTCCCCACAGATGAACACAGATGAAAATCACATGACTTGTCCGCCTACGGAGGATTAACACAGATAAAAATCACATGACTTGTCCGCCTACGGAGGATTAACACAAATTTTTTTAATTCCGATCAGTGATTCTAAGGAAAGCAAAAGATCTTTGATAATCCTCATTCGGCGGACAAGTCTGTGTGCATTAAATCTGTGAAAACCCTCCTTCGCCGGGCTAAGTATGTGGGAAAAAGTTAA
>CAZNND010000130.1:0-8293 GCA_964574365.1 uncultured Limnohabitans sp. | reverse complement strand
ACTGCTCCAAAACATACCCCACATGACTATCCATTCTTGAAAAGGCAAACCATTTTTTACCCAAATCCTTCAGCGAAGCTCCGATGTGGTACAGTTCCCTGCGGTCGATGACCAAAAATCGGTCATGGCTGTCCGCAAAGGCTTTTACTTCAATTTCCAGGTATTGGGCCTTATGCTTTTCCAGGTCGAGTTGGAGCGTTTTGGAAATGGATTTGGTGTAAAGAATGACTTTTACACCTGCCTGCCGCTTACTCAAAAGCGTAAGGACACTTTCATCCAGATAATTGTCAATCAAAAGAAGTTCGCTTTTGGCTTTTCTAATCAAGTCAGAAACAAGGGCATAGGCATCAAAGACTTGCCCATCGAAAAATATTCCATTATCGGGCTCAGGCTGCCCGGACTCGAGGGCTTTAAATATCCGGTTAAATTTTTCATCCTGTTCGAGCAATTTCAGCTCCACTTGATCCAGACGCTGGAAGATGGTAGCGTTATGGATAAGGAATTTTCGCATGGAAACGAAGGCATGAATTATTTGGATACTAACCTCAACTGCAACATCGCTTTTAAGAACGGCCGAAAGCATGGCCACACTTTGCCCAGTAAATGCAAACGGCAAGTATTTTATATTCTGTCCCCGCCTAAGGTTCAAGGTCACAAATTTTGACCTTGAACTTTTAGTTTTATTCTCTGAGGTAAGAATTTGTGACCTTAAGATATCAAGTTCTTCTTTTAGAAGTCTGAATCGAAAGGAGTCGGGAAAACGAGAAATAGTTCGTTTTACTGTTTGATTTAGCATTTTAGTTTCTACCTGAAACAATTCTGCCAGATCCCTGTCCAGCATCACTTGCAAGCCTCGAATAGAAAAAATCTTGCTTTCAATTTGTTGGTAATTAGCTGCTTCCATGAAAAAATTGGTTAAAAAAATTTAAAATTAAGACCTTGAATCTACAAAAAACTAATGCACTGGGACTAGGTAGTCGGTTAAACTTTTGATCCTGGTGAAGATTTTTCAGGAAAATTTATCAGCAATTGTAATCAGGGATGGAATCTTGGCGAATAATTTGCTTTTCCCGCAAAATCACCCCTGCCCCCTTTGAAGGTGTTTGCTTTGAAGGTATTTCCTTTTCCAGAGTTAAATTTTTGAAAAGGGGGGAATAGATTCCATTCTATTCACACCTTTAGCTAATTCAATTTCTTAAGTTCGCATCATCTCCACATGCGGGATGTCATCCTCAAGGTACTCCTCCCCTTCCGCTACGAAACCTAGGGCCTTATAAAACTCCGTTGCATAGACCTGTGCTCCAATACGGATCGGTCCGTCTCCAAAAAGTTCGGTGCAATACCGGATTCCCAATTCCATCACGACTTTTCCAAGCCCGATGCCCCTATGGGACGGTGCTGAAATCACCCTACCAATGGAAATTTCCTTATAAGAAAGCCCCGCAGGAAGCAAACGGCAATAGGCGACGAGCTGACCCGTGTCATGGAGCATCAGGTGAAAGCACTTTTGATCCTTGTTGTCCAGATCTTGGTAGGGACAGTTTTGCTCTACCACAAATACCTCCGATCTCAACCGCAAAATGGCGTATAGCTCTTCGTTGCTAAGTTCCTGAAATGATTTAACGGAATGTGTACGGTTCATGATAGGCTTGGTTTTGCTCATTTTGTTCGGCTTAAAATTCGTTTGGTCAAGCGTATTTTGCAAATGAACCGTCGGGGAAAGGCCAGAGAGAATTTTGGATCACCTAGAATTCATCTAAACTTGTTCGATGTTATGGGTTCAGGGTTCTTACTGATCCAATGTTCAAGTAATGGAAAAACCCCGAAAAACTCCTCACAAAAACACATCCGGCATCGGGTAAACTAGTGAACATCGAATCCTCCTCAGGCGGACAGGCACCGGAACCTCCTGCGGCGGACAGGAACCGACAATTCCAATTTCAAAAAATCTCTCGGCTTCCACTTAAACATCGAACAATTCCAACAACAAAACTCCCCGCTTCCACAAAAACCCCGAACCAAACGCCTATACTTTTCACTGGGTATTTTTTTATACTTTTGAAATCAATTGTTAAAAGATGGGATTTGGTAAACTAATTCTAAGTTCTAAATCCTACCTACCAAACAACTTGTGAAATCATGTACAGTGTAGATTCTTTTTATTGAACGTTAAAAATGGAAAAAGAAATCCTTTTTCAATTTTAGCATTGAGTAGCAGATCAGCGCAATAGGGAAATTTTCCCAAACAACCCAAAAGACAATAGCCATGAATTCAAATTCAAAAAAACATAAACCCATCATCGGAATAAGCATTGGGGATATCAATGGAATAGGTGTGGAGGTCACCATCAAAGCTTTGGCTGACCCTAGAGTTTACAAGTCCTTTACCCCAGTGATCTATGGTCATGGGAAAGCGTTAAGCTTTTACAAAAAGCAACTGGGTTTAGAAGACCTTAACTTTGCACAAATCAGATCCTTGGACGAAGTTCAGCACAAACGAATCAACGTAATCAACATACAGGAAGATTGCCCTGAAATCCTGCCTGGGATAGAAACCTTAGAAGCGGGCAAACTTGCCCTTCACGCCTTAAAAACCTCCGTTTCCGATCTCCATTCCGGAAAAATTCAAGCGCTGGTTACTGCACCGGTTAATAAAAATAACATCAATTCAGAGGAGCTTCCCTTCGTTGGCCACACCGAATTTATCACCGCTGCAGTAGGAGCCACCGATAGCCTGATGATGATGGTCAGTGAGGATTTTCGGGTGGGACTCGTGACAGGGCATACCCCCTTGGCTAATGTCTCTAAATCCATAACCAAAGAAAAAGTCTTTCAGAAAATCACGATATTCTTAAAAAGCCTAAAAGAGGATTTTGGCATCGACAAACCCAAAATCGCAATTCTTGGACTTAATCCGCACGCCGGCGAGGATGGACTACTAGGCGAAGAGGAAGAAGAGATCCTCAAACCAGCCATTAGGGAAATGAAAGACAAAAACCACTATGTTTTTGGACCTTACCCAGCGGACGGCTTCTTTGGGATGCAGCACCAAAAACGCTTTGACGGCGTCCTGGCCATGTACCACGATCAGGGTTTGATTCCTTTCAAATCCATTGCATTCAGCTCAGGGGTAAATTTCACCGCAGGGCTTCCCGTAATCCGAACCTCCCCAGACCATGGTACAGCCTACAACATTGCCGGAAAAAATATGGCTGACGAGGGTTCTATGCGGGCGGCCCTTCTCCTTGCAGCTGATATCAACCAACGCCACCAAGAAGAAGAGTAAAACTAAAACCCGCTTAATTCAGTCCGGAACCAAATTTTATTTCAATAGCTATTCTCCTGTTTTAAATAATTACCTACCTTTGCGGTCTTAATCAAGGAGTAGCAACCATGAAATTCTGGAAAACCTTTGATATTGACGTAATTAAGTTCAAAGAAGGACGACATGAACTCGAGTTTCAAGTCGGAGACGAGTTCTTCAGAAATTTTGAGGAAAATGAAATCCTTGAAAAAGGCAAGTTAACCGTACGGGTTATCATGGACAAAGGTCCGAATGTTATTGAATTAACCTTTATTATTGACGGTACAGTCCAACTTACCTGCGACAGAAGTCTTGAAGTTTTTGATTATCCGCTGCAGGCCAAGGAAAAGATGCTCTATAAATATGGCTCTGAGGTTAAAGAAATCGACGAAAATGTTTACATGATTACCAGAGATACCCCGTCGATCAATATTGCCCAACTTCTATACGAATACATCTTGCTCGCCTTGCCGGCAAAGAAAGTCCATCCTGATTACAAAAATGAACTGGATGATGAGGAAGATTACGATACAGAAGGAGGAATTGTCTATACGGACAAGGAAGTAAACGAAGAAGAGGAAAATGAATCTCCTGACCGGGATGTCCTACCTGTGGATCCAAGATGGGAGCAACTATTGAAGTTAAAAGACAAAGAAAAATCATAAACCACGCTTAAAATGGCACATCCTAAACGCAAAATTTCGAAAACCAGAAGAGATAAAAGAAGAACGCATTATAAACTGGAAGCTCCCGGATTGGCAAAATGCCAAACGACTGGAGAGATGCACTTACCCCATAGAGCTTTTTGGCTAGATGGCAAACTTTACTACAAAGGACAAGTGATCATCGAAAAGGAAATTAAAGCTTGATAAACTTAATAAGCGCTGAAAACCACTCCTTATACGGGTGGTTTTTTTTTGTCCGAAAGACAAGTATCTTGAAAATCAACACCTTAGATTCAAAACACCAGTAACCCTTTGGTGAACAAAAGTCATTATACTATTTTTGACCTTGTTTTAAACCACCTAAAAAACCATTCACCAAAAGAGGGACAATTGCCAATCAATTGAACTCACAAACCCCAGCATAATGGACAAAATTAGAGCCATGGTTACAGGCATTCACGGATATGTACCGGAATATCGACTGACCAACAAAGAACTTGAAGCCTTGGTAGATACAAATGATGAATGGATTACCTCGAGAACAGGAATTAAAGAACGAAGAATTTTAAAAGGGGAAAACCAAGGGACTTCGGTTTTGGGTATTGAAGCAGTGAAGGGCCTTCTTGAAAAAACAGGCACAAACCCTTTAGATATAGAGCTTATCATTTGTGCGACAGTTACCCCTGACATGCCTTTTCCCGCTACCGCCAATATCATTGCGGAGAAAGTTGGTGCTAAAAAGTCATTTTCATTCGACATCAGTGCGGCCTGTTCAGGTTTTCTTTATGCCCTGCAACTTGGCGCTCAATTCATTCAGTCGGGCACGCATAAGAAAGTAATTGTTGTCGGTGCAGATAAAATGTCCGCTATCGTTGACTACCAGGACCGAACCACCTGCATTCTTTTTGGTGATGGCGCAGGGGCGGTATTGTTGGAGCCTACTACAGAAGCTTACGGGGTAATGGACGCTATTCTGAAAGCTGATGGCGCAGGCGAACCTTACCTCCACATGAAGGCGGGGGGTAGTCGAAGACCTGCCACTGCAGAAACCTTGGCTAACAGAGAGCATTACGCCTATCAGGAAGGTGCTACCGTATTCAAATTTGCTGTGACCAACATGGCCGATGTGAGTGCCGAGGTAATGGACCGCAATGGTCTTAAGGGTGAGGATATCGCCTGGTTGGTGCCCCATCAAGCCAATAAGCGAATAATTGACGCTACCGCAAACCGTATGGGCGTAGGACCTGAAAAAGTCATGATGAATATTGAACGCTATGGGAATACCACTGCAGCAACGATACCTTTATGCCTTTGGGATTATGAAAACCAATTGAAAAAAGGCGATAATTTGATCCTTGCGGCCTTCGGCGGTGGATTTACCTGGGGTGCAGTGTACCTCAAATGGGCCTTGGATCCAAAATAATATAACAAGAACCTAAAAAAATCTATGGCAAGTACTGCAGATTTCAAGAATGGACTTTGTCTGGAAATGAACAATGACATCTATTCCATTGTCGAGTTCCAACATGTGAAACCAGGGAAAGGTAATGCTTTCGTCCGTACCAAGCTGAAAAGCCTAAGAACTGGAAAAACACTGGATAAAACCTTCTCAGCCGGGGAAAAAGTAACCACCGCCCGAGTGGAAAAAAGACCCCATCAGTTCCTCTACAAAGATGACTTGGGCTATAACTTTATGGACGTTGAATCTTTTGAACAAATGTCCCTCGAAGAACGCCTGATCGAAAGACCCAACCTCCTCAAGGATGGACAAAATGTGGATATATTGGTTCATGCAGAAAATGAAACCCCGCTTTCCGTAGAGCTTCCTCCATTTGTGGAATTGATGATTACCTACACCGAACCCGGAATTAAGGGTGATACAGCCACCAATGCACTGAAACCTGCGACCGTGGAAACAGGTGCTACAGTGATGGTTCCTTTATTTGTCGATCAGGATACCCTGATTAGAGTGGATACCCGAGACGGTTCGTACTCGGAAAGAGTAAAATAATTGAAATTGGCTGCGTGATTTGATTAAATTACGTGGCTTTATTGTTTTAAACCCAAACCGATGATGTCCAAAGACATTGAACAAAAAAAGAAGCCTATGAAAGCGAAAGAGATTCAGGATCTGATTGATTTCATTTCCAATTCCGGCCTGGCGGAGGTCAAAATAAAGACCGAAGAGTTCGAACTTTCCATCAAAAAATATGCGGAATCTGCAGCTGTCCCTGCTCCACAGATGATCATGCCTGCTCCTATGGCAGCCCCCGCTCCTATTCCTGCCCCAGTACCTGCAGCAGCGCCTGCATCAGCTGCTTCACCAAGCAACCTCGTGGAAATCAAATCCCCGATGATCGGTACATTTTATCTGACTCCAAACCCTGACTCTGTACCATTCGTCTCCGAAGGTACCTCCATACGAGCAGGTCAAACCCTATGCATTATTGAGGCTATGAAGCTTTTCAATGAAATTGAATCGGAGATTTCCGGCAAAATCGTAAAAATTCTCGTAGCCAATGCTTCGCCGGTTGAGTATGACCAGCCACTTTTCTTGGTAGATCCCGCAGGTTGATTCCTCCACTAAACAGAATAAGCGTGTTTAAAAAAATATTAATCGCCAATCGCGGTGAAATCGCCCTAAGGGTAATTAGAACCTGCAAGGAGATGGGAATCAGAACTGTGGCTGTGTATTCTACAGCAGACAAGGAGAGTTTGCATGTCCGATTTGCAGATGAAGCAGTTTGCATAGGCCCTGCTCCCAGCCGTGAATCGTATCTGAATATTCCGAGAATCATAGCTGCCGCAGAGATTACAAATGCGGATGCTATTCACCCTGGATATGGCTTCCTTTCCGAAAATGCCGAATTCTCCAGAATATGCGAAGAATACGGCATCAAATTCATCGGAGCATCCCCAGACATGATCGCCAAAATGGGCGATAAGGCCACAGCTAAAGCAACGATGAAGGCTGCTGGAGTACCGACAATACCAGGTTCAGAAGGATTGTTGGATTCCGTGGAACAAGGATTAAAAATCGCCAACGAAATGGGCTATCCCGTGATCCTCAAAGCAACTGCCGGCGGCGGTGGTAGGGGAATGCGGATTGTGAAAGAAGATAGAGAATTTCAAAAAGCTTGGGACGATGCCAAAATGGAATCCGGTGCTGCTTTTGGTAATGACGGACTCTACTTGGAGAAATTCGTAGAAGAACCAAGACACATTGAAATTCAAATCGTTGGTGACAAAACTGGAAAAGCTTGTCACCTCTCCGAACGAGACTGTTCAATCCAAAGAAGACATCAGAAACTGGTAGAAGAAACGCCATCTCCATTTATTACTGAAGAACTTCGGGATGCCATGGGCAAGGCAGCCATCAAAGGCGCTGAGGCGATCAATTATGAGGGAGCAGGTACGATAGAGTTTTTGGTGGACAAAAACCGGAACTTCTACTTTATGGAAATGAATACCCGAATTCAGGTAGAACATCCGATCACCGAGGAAGTCACCGATTTTGACTTGATCAAAGAGCAAATCAAAGTGGCCGCAGGTGAAACCATTTCCGGTAGAAACTATTTCCCGAAACTCTATGCCATGGAGTGCCGCATCAATGCCGAAGATCCGGCAAACGGTTTCCGACCAAGCCCGGGACGAATCAATAACCTACATATTCCGGGAGGAAGAGGGGTAAGGGTTGACTCACATGTATATGCGGGCTATGTCATTCCACCCAATTACGACTCCATGATTGCCAAGCTTATTGTCAGCGGACAGTCGAGGGAGGAAGTCATTGTCCGTATGAAACGTGCACTCGAGGAGTTTGTGATTGACGGCATCAAAACCACCATACCTTTCCATATTGCCTTGCTTGAAAATGAACAGTTTAAAGCAGGCAATTTCACCACCAAGTTTTTGGATACCTTTGATTTCTCGGTGATCCGAAAATAAAGCAGGGAATACAACTAATTTAAAACCACTCGAACGAGTGGTTTTTTTTTTGCTTTCGACAAATCAAAATAATCAGCAAAAAAATTGAGGGAAATCCCTTTTTCTCCCGCTGATTTTCGCTGAAAACTTCGCTGATACTCGCAGATCTTTTTAGCTGTCAGACAAACACGTTCTACTCCTTTTGTTTTATTGATTTGACAGACCCTTCCAAAACCACTAAAAAAAATCTGCGGGAAACATCCGCGGAAATCTGCGGGAAAACATCATTGGAAATCCCTTTTTCTCCCGCTGATTTTCGCTGAAAACTTCGCTGATACTCGCAGATCTTTTTAGCTGTCAGACAAACACGTTCTACTCCTTTTGTTTTATTGATTTG
>CAZNND010000129.1:6099-8371 GCA_964574365.1 uncultured Limnohabitans sp. | reverse complement strand
AAACTATACCCTGCTGACGGATGATCGGAAAGCTGGATAAAGTTCCGACTTCTTGAGATAGAAATTAGCCTAATTAGGAAAAGCTAAAAATGCCACCTGCAATTCACCCAATTTCTTGTATCCCAGATAGTTCATGTGAATTGGATCCTTGTAAAACTTCTTTTGGTTGTATTGGTTGAAACCTCCTTTTAAAAATTGGTCCAAGACCGGGATTCCATGTAGTTCGCAGATTTTCTTTTGCATGTCCACATAGGGGTTCATTCCGTTTTCGCTGAAGGGATCATACCCTCCTCGGTTGTTAAACGCCTTGCTAGAGGTGAAGAAATAAATGATGGCATCCGGGTTTTTCTCATAGATCTTCCTAATGCAATAATTGATGCCTCCGGCCTGGGTAGTCAGCTTGGTCTCATCAAATCCATCAAATTCGGTGTAATCCGTGTATTCGCCTACTTCCCGCTTGTTGGTGTAATCATTCGTGGAGGCCCAAAGGATGTAGATATCAAAAACGCCAGCCTCATCCACCTGTTTTTGAAGGGATTTTCCCTGAAGTGAGGAAAATCCTGCACCCGGCACTCCATAATTGGTGATTTTCAAGCCGAGATGTTTTTCCCAGAGTACTTTTGCACTATCACTGGGAGGTATTACGGAAACCGACCCACCAAAAACTGCCACGGTTTTTCCATAGTTCATGGAACCGGTTAGCTTTTCTTTTTCAAAAGAACTTTGTGAAAAGGTTTGAACAGAAAAGAGAAGAAATAGGGCTAAAAGAGCGTTGGTTGAAAGTTTAATCATAGGTTGGTCTTTTTTGTCTTTTGATGGAGATGTATAAAAGGGTGTTTTGCAAACTACACCCAGCTGATGAATGGATGGAAAGCTGAATACAGGTTCGAGCAGTATCTAGGAGTAGTTTGCAACTACTCCTTCCTATCTCGATTCAAAGGATATTAGGGTGTAGTTTCAAACTACACCCAGCTGTCAGATTCAAAGTAAGCATTATACTAATTCGAGCAGCGCCTAGGAGTAGTTTGCAACTACTCCTTCCTATCTTGATTCAAAGGATATTTGGGTGTTTTACAAACTACACCCACCAGCGCTTAGGAGTAGTTTGACCTACTCCTATCTATTTAGTCTTAAAATTGGTCTCTCCCTACTATTTCCTTACCCTTTTACCAAAAACTTGTTCACATCCAGCCAATGGATAAAGGCATCAAACCAGCGGTTGCTTGTGCGGTTGGGATTTCCCAGGCCGAATCCATGTCCACCGTTTTGATAGAGGTGAAATTCCACAGGACGTCCTGCCTTGTGCCAGGATTGAATAATGCCAGTTTGCCCCTGGAAAAGAAAATCATCGGTGGCAATGACGTTGAACATCGGGGGAGCATCCTTAGGTACTTCCACCGGTCCCATGCCTCCATAGATCGGGCCGATAAAGGCCAGTTTCATGGTTTTGGAATTCAGGGTAGCATGCATCGTGAGCCCAGCACCTGCTGAAAAGCCAATCATCCCGATTCTGTTAGTGTCCACGCCCCATTCCTTAGCTCGATTTAAAATCATAGCATACGCCACTTCCGCATCTTCCAACTGATTGGACAGATCTCGTTGAGGAGGTCTTGGAGCGGGAGTAGCCGATCCGGAGGCACCAGAAGCAGGTGGAGCTGGCGCAGCAGGCCTAGGTCGGTTCATCCAGTCGGAAAAGTCCTCAAGGGCAGGCGGTGTGGGATTGAGTCGGTATTTGAGGACAAAGGCTGCGATTCCCTGTTTCGCCAGCGCTTCTGCCACTTCCCAACCTTCATTTCCCATAGAAAGCCAACTGAATCCTCCTCCAGGAGCTACGATCACAGCCGCACCGTTGGCTTTTCCAGGCTCGGGAAGAAAGGGTGTCAGGGTTGCAGTAGAGATATTTCGAGCCATGGGATCGCCCCACTGCCGAAACCAGGTTTCCGGTGCGGGTTGATTTTCCACTCCTCCGGTTCCAAGAAGGATTGCATTAGGTTCTTTGGGAGTTTCTAAGGGATAAATGGTACCGTCCTGGGCAAGAGCTTGGATGGAAAAAGCCATCGAAACGGCTAAAAATGCGGTTTTGGATAGGTTGATCATGGGTTTAGGTTTTGATTAATTCCTATAAAGTAATGGATTGGCTGTAAATACCTTGAAGTGTATTCGACAAGCGGTTAATTTATGATTTTCCGGGCAGGAAGTCAGAGATCTGATGCTTAAAAGAATGGATTTTCTAAATAAATGAATTACCGCCTAACTACCTGTATCTATTTTT
>CAZNND010000129.1:0-5999 GCA_964574365.1 uncultured Limnohabitans sp. | reverse complement strand
GCATTTTTGGTAAAAAGGGAATGTATGGCTAGTTAGAATTTCAGCTAGTCCTACCACATTTCCTGGTTCGTTTCTTTCATCAATCGATATCAGATTGGTTATAGATGAGGCCAAAACCAAACGGAAACAGCGTATCGTTTTCAGGGTAACCCGGAGCGTCAGGATCTTGCGCTACCACGGCAGCACTGGTTTTAGCAAGGGCATAAGGAAGCTTTCCTGTAGGATTAAACTTGCCCATGATAATATCCATTAAGGCTGCATCACTCACACCAAAAGTCGCAAAAAGACCTCCTGCATTGAGTACGCCGCTAGCTTCATCCAAGACGTAAGGCTGACGGAAGTCGATGGCCAATATGGTCTTCTCAGGCCCTACCGTTTCCATGACGGATTGGATGTCTTCCAAAGATGGAGAGATCTTCCAAGACTTTGATTTTGCCATTTCGGAGAGGGATAAAAAGTTGAGCTCCTCAGGAAGGGCGCCGCCAAACCGTCGGTCGCTGCCTCCCTCATTCGTAATTTGGACCCTGATAATTGCGAAAGCTGTTTCTTTTGCTATGGCTGGTAATTTTTCTCCTTTGAATTTGTTGTATTCTCCTGTGGTCACTTTGTAGTTTGCCCAGGCCCGATCCTTAAACAAGGCTGCATTCATCCCCATGGTAAAAATTTGAAGCGTATCCTTCCACTTAGGTTGTGCTAGGGGGAGGACAGATTTGTTTTGAAGAAGTACGATTGATTTACGCTGAGCCAGATCTGCCTTTCGTTGAAATGAAGCATTCCCAACGATGTAGGATGCGCGATTAGGATCCACGTAGGGATTTTCAAAAAGACCTAATTCAAATTGTTCTTTCAGCAATCTCGTTACGGATAGATTGACCCTGCTTTCAGGGAGCTTTCCCGATTCCACCAAGGCAAGGAGTTGTTTGTTGTTGCTAAATCCAGAGAGGACATCTGTACCCGCCTCCAAAGCGATGAGAATTTGTTCCTCTACGGTTTTATCTTCTAAGCCCCAGGCTCTGTCTCCAATAATTCCCGTGTCGGAATTCACATAGCCTTTAAATCCGAGTTTGTTGCGCAAAAGGTCTGTCAGGATTCCTTTTGAAAATGCCATGCCCACATTATTTGGAAGATAAGGCTGCCCAACAGGTATTCCGTAATAAGCCATAATCGAGGAAGCGCCTGCATTTACTGCTGCCCGGAAAGGGGCCAAGTGGTAATCAAACTTGCCTGAAGGATAGATTTGGTTTTTTCCAAAATCATAATGTGGATCACCGCCCCCTTCCTGAGGTCCACCGCCGGGAAAATGTTTGATGGTTAAGGCGATGCTTTTCGAATTCAGACGCTCTCCTTGCAGATTTTTGATCAATGTGGTGATAATCTCGGAGGCTAATTGACTGTCTTCTGTGAACGTTTCATGCACACGATACCATCTAGGCTCGGTGGACAGGTCTGCCATGTAGCCATACATACCGCGAAGTCCAATGGCTCGCCATTCCTCTGACATGATCTTTGCAAAGTCGGCAATCAGCTCCATGTCTCGGGTTGCAGCCAAACCGCTTTCTTTTGGCCAGGCTGAAAACGAACCGGATTCTTCATTGATCCCCGCCCGGGCGTCAATTTCCATGTGGTTTCTGGAGTTGGATTTGAATAGCGCAGGAATGCCCAATCGGGTGCTTTCTGAAAGTTCCTGTACCGAATTCATAAATTGCGCAGCTTCATACGGACTGATTTGTGTGCCTGCAAACCCATTTCCATGTCCCGTGCTTACGGGATTATTTTTGACGGTATTTCTGAATATGAATCGGGACATTTTTTGATTTTCAATCAAGTCTACCGCTCCATCCGTCATTTTTCCTTTTTCCCCTGCATTGAGCGTGTTTATCAGCAGCATCCCGACTTTTTCTTCCAGTGTCATCTGATTGACCAAATCCGCCACACGCTTTTCCAATGGCTGTCGCCAATCTTCGTAGATATCGAGTTTATTATTTTTGTTGAGGTCTTTGAATTGGAGCTGATTTTGATGCAATAAATCAACAGCTCTAGCTTCTATCAGTGGCTGATTCGTGTAGGTTCCTTGGGAGAATGCAGGACTTGCTCCTAAAAAAATCAATGCAATTTTGGCAAGCGTGTTTTTCATAGGTTTGATTAGGGGGTGGATTTTCTGGAAATTGAAATAGTTTTTCAATATACGGAATAGCCCTATTTCTTTAATGGTTGAAAATTTGGTGGCTTAGAAATAAAATTCCTTATCGTGAGTGGAACCTTATTTCAAAAAAATGGAAAAACAAAACTAAAACCTGTGGTTGGGCAAGCTTAAACTTCATTCAGAGCTGATTTATAGGTTGTTCTGTTATGACTTTTAAAAGGCAGATAAAATTACTAGTGAAAGAAAACGCTGAATGGTTATTTTCCAATTTGAACCACAAGAATTTTCCTTAGAGGTAATTTGTTCTAAGTTGCCTTTGTACGATTTCTTTGGTAAAGGTGCCTTAAGCAATAAAAACCGGATGTTTTAGAAAAAAATGTAATCAATAACGAGATCTTACTCATTCTAACCATCTAATCTTTCGCTACTCATTTATTTACCAAGCCTCAAGACCCAGCAGCTTTTTGCCAAGTGGGGAAAGCTCGGCTGTTGCATACTTGGTTTGCTCCCAATTTCTAGGGTCTCCAGGAAAAGCGTACCCCTGCGGTGCAATGCGGTTTTTCCAGGAATTAATTCTCCAATTACGGAGTCCTTCATTGTCTTCCTCGGCGGGCATCATGGAAATATATTGCGCAATTCTTACTTTATCTTTTGAGAGATTAGCGCGTATTCCGTGAGGAAGTGAGCTGTTGAAGATCAAAAGGTCACCAGCGTTCAATTTTACTTTTGTTGGAGTAAAACCTGTCGTATTAGGAATAAACCGATTTCTATCCTCGGGTTGAGTGAGCTTCCAGGTATCGTATGTTCTGAATAATTCGGGAATGCACTGGAATCCTCCCATGTTCTCATCATTTTGATCTGCAAGGGCCAGCACCCCTTGCACATTTTGGGGCTTAGTGTCCGGATCATAATCCCAGTGAATAAAGGCCTTGTATTCGAAGCCGGGACGCAGGGGGAAATTCAAATTGGCCCGGTCGATGGTGCACCAAAGCTTCTCTGATCCCCAGATATCGGTGAAAGCATCGTAGATTCTCTGGGTTTGACGGTTGTTCCAAAGCATCTGATGGTTGTAAACCTCTATCATACCGGTATTGGTAAGTTCTTTCATCTGCATCTCAGCCCTTGGAGCAGTGTGCCAGGTTTCAGGATCGTTGGCATCCTTTTCTTCAAATTCCCAAAGAAACGCTGCGGTAGCCGCTGCCTCATCTGGCGATACAGCATTTCGCACGATGACATAACCGTTTTCTATCCAAAATTTCCAGTCCTCTTCACTGAGTACTTTAAGCCCTTTTCCATCTCTAATGCTGCTGCGAAGGTTAATCTTGCTGCTGCTAGCTGTTGATGGATTTCCCGGAATATCCTGGTGATTGTTGTTTGGAACCATGGTGGGTATCATTGTTTCTTGTTTCATGGGTGTAGTGGTTATTTTGGGCAAACTTGGAATAAGATACAAAAAATGATTTGTTTACAAATGAGCGGAGAACAGATGAAACTAAAATAATATCTCCTTCCTTGGATAAAAAGCGAATCAAATTAGGTAACACTAGAGGGCTACCCCAATACATTTTTATACGATGATGATTTTATTCACTAGTATTGGAACAGCCCCTTGCAATTGAATAAACCTAATTGCAGCTTGATCAGCGATGTGTTCTATAATCCATTTTTTATCAGTGGTTAGTAGCCATACTTCCATCCGGTTCAAAAAAATACTTGGAGAAGTTAAAAAAGCCTGAACTGAAATTTCCAACTCTGGATCCCCTCCTTGATAACAAACTAGGAGCGAACAGTCCTCTCCAATGAGGGATTGCACCAGTTTTTTGAACGGTTCACCAGTAATATCTGCTTCACTTAGTTGAATTATGCTTGATGCTTTGGAATCGTCAACATCAATTTGAAAATCTCCCCAAATACCATGATATCCATCTTTTTTTCTTACGGGTACATTGGAAACGATCCAATTTAGATGTTCAAAATCATAATGAACACGGTACGATTGGCCTATTTTCTCCAAGTGAGCTAGTTCAAATGCCACTCTTTCCCTTAAATCCTTTAATCGAATTTCTTCTTGAAGTTTCAATCTCTTTTCTCTCAGCTGTTCAATTTTTTGTTCATTCATGAGATTTGATGTTTGTATTCGTGTATCAATTCATTTTTAGATGAAGAAAAACTGGTTCTTATCCGTAGAATAACTTGGATGATCAGTAGGTGAAGTCAGAGGTATTATCTTTTAGAGGCATATTCTTTTACACTTTTTCCATGATATGAAAATACGTTTTTTTTGCGACTGCTAAACTCTTTCTTGAGCCTTGAAAGGAAAAGACATATTGCATTCCGATAGCTATCGGGAGGGTCACTATAGTAAAGTCGAATTGCCCCTGTACAGTTGTAGGGATCGACCCTTTCCTAAACTGAACGTCAAAGGTGCTAAGTAGATACTACACTTAGAAGGGTAGGATAATGGGACCGCATTACAGATTCTTCCCTACGCCCCATTGACCTTCAACGATGGGGAGCAACTCTACTTAGGCGGGGGATTTGCATTCAGATGTACCGAACTGTAGATTACTAATCTGTCAACGAGTATCCGATGCAGTTCAAATTCATTGTGGTGTAAAGAAAGATTTTGGATAATCACAAAATTTATTTTGCCCGAAACCAATCCATACCATCAGGATTTAAAAGCCCGGGTATTTCTTTGATTACAGTCATCGTGTTGGTGTCAATCACCACCAGCTTGTTTCCAGCACTTACCGTATAGTATGCCCTAGGGCGTACCGGATCGATGAAGATGCCTTCACCACCTGCCCCCACGTCAATACGCTTTACTTCCTTCCGGGTAGCCACTTCCCATATCCGCAACTCATTCCCCTGAAGCTCATTCATGAGGACGTATTTTCCATCTTTCGTAAACTTGATTCGGTTGTTCAATCCCCCTTCAAACGAAATGCTGTCAATCAGTTTTTTTTCAGGCACGTTGATGATCGAGATTTTCTTCGCATTCATGTGAAGAGCCCAAAACTCGTTTCCATCGGGTGAAAGCGCCATGCCTTCCATGCGGGTATCACCGGGAAAAGCAGTAAACACTAAATTTTGCCTGCCTTTGTCATTGGTGACCCGATCGATGATGGCAATCACGCTTCCATTGCTGCTTGCCGTGAAAATCCGCTGTTCATCAGGAGTCACCAGCAGCATGTGGGAGCCACCGGGGAGCCCGATGACTTCGTCAAACTTTTTTGTTTCCGGATCATACCGTGAGATCAGGCGCTGGTTTTCGTGGCCTACATAGAGGTGGCTTCCGGCAAAAGTAATGGCATGCCGGTCACCAAATGCACTGACGTCAATCGACTCTACCCGCTTTTGCGCCATCACATCCACCACCGTAATTCCCGGAAGGTTGGAGCCGATATAGACGTACCGCCCATCAGTGGCCAGTTCGTGGAGGTTTCCCCCAGCGGGGATTCGCGCCACGATTTCCAGTGTTTCGGTATCGATAATCACGAGTCTACCTGCGTCCTTCTCGCCAACAAGCAAGGCTTCTTTCGGAGTGGGTCCAAAACTCACTACTGGGGAATCCGGATCTACGGCCTTGCTTTTTCCTTGCGCTTGAAGTGTAGGGATTTCCAGGATAAAAAAGGTACTCAGGAGGAGGATAAAGCTGGTTGCTTGTTTCATAAAGGGGAAATTGAAAAGCTGTAGTTAGAAAAACAAACGCTGAGTATTGTCCTGTGCTGTCTTGAACCTTTGAGATTTCATAAGCGAGGAAGTGATGTCGAAGTGGGCTGGAGCCTTTACCCGTCATCAGGGAAATCGCTTTTAACATTTGGTAATTAAAACATGGAACGAAGGGATCGAG
>CAZNND010000128.1:0-8486 GCA_964574365.1 uncultured Limnohabitans sp. | reverse complement strand
GATAGAAATAAGATAGAAATAAGATAGAAATAAGATAGAAATAAGATAGAAATAAGATAGAAATAAGATAGAAATAATTCTTAATTGAATAAAATAAATTTAATCGAATATTTTTTAGGATTGTTTCATTCTTCTAGTTTTGAGTCTTCTTTCTAAAATCTAACTTCTTGGCTCTTGCTTCTACTTTCTTGCTTCTTTCCACCCCATACTGAAAAATGAAAATAGCGGTAATCAAATACAACGCAGGAAATGTCCAGTCGGTCCTCTATGCTTTAGAGCGCTTGGGGGCTGATGCGGTTTTGACGGCTGATCCAGAGGAAATTCACGCTGCGGACAAGGTCATCTTTCCCGGTCAGGGGGAGGCGAGTTCAGCGATGACCTACCTCAAGGCCCGTCAACTCGACCAAGTCATCAAAGACATCAAACAGCCCTTTTTGGGAGTTTGTTTGGGTTTACAGTTGCTCTGTGCCCATTCGGAGGAAAATGATACGGAATGCTTGGGAATCTTCCCTGTGAAAGTAAAACGTTTTATTCCGGAGAATACCCAAGAATTCAAAGTTCCCCATGTGGGCTGGAACGAACTTGAAAACCTGGCCGACAACATCCTGTTGGAAGACCTACCTGATCCTAAGTTTCTGTATTATGTGCACAGCTACTATGCGGAATTAAGCGAGGTGACCATTGCTACGACCCGTTACATTCATGACTTTACCGCCATCCTTCATCGGGATAATTACTGGGCAATCCAAGCCCACCCGGAGAAAAGCAGCACGGTCGGAGAAAAGCTCCTTGCCAACTTCTTAAGCATTTAATCGATTTACCATGTGCGATTTTTGATTTACGACATTTGGAGGGCCTTCAATCTTTTATTTAAAAAGTTAAGTTTTGAGAAAAATAATTGAAGTTCACAAATAGGTCGTAAATCAAAATTCGTAAATCGTACATTTCCTTTATTTTCCATTCTACAAATGTTTATAATCCCATCGACCTTATTTATTTTGTTTACGGCACCTTGAGGAACTTTAATCTTAATTTTCAAGAGTTAAATCTTGAGTAAAATAATTGAAGTTCGTTTAGATCTCGTAAATCAAAATTCGTAAATCGTACATTTCCCTTATTTTCCATTCTACAGTTGTTCATAATCCAATTGGCCTTATTTATTTTGTTTACGGCACCTTGAGGAACTTCAATCTTAATTTTCAAGAGTTAAATCTTGAGTAGAATAATTGAAGTTCGTTTAGATCTCGTAAATCAAAATTCGTAAATCGTACATTTCTCTTATTTTCCACTCTACAAATGTTTATAATCCCAGCCATCGACCTCATCGGAGGCAAATGCGTTCGCCTCAGTCAGGGCGACTATAGCAGCAAAAAAGAATACCATGACGACCCACTTGAAATGGCTAAGCGGTTTGAAGACGCTGGAATTTCACGCTTGCATTTAGTGGATTTGGATGGAGCTAAAGCAAAAAAAATTGTCAATGAAGCTGTTTTGCAGCGCATTTGTACAGGAACAAATCTTCAGGTGGATTTTGGAGGAGGAATTCAGGCAGATGAGGAAATTGAAAAGGCCTTTGCGCTTGGCGCTAAGCAAGTGACCGGAGGAAGTATTGCAGTGAAAAATCCGGTTCTTTTTGACGAGTGGATTGCCAAGTATGGTTCAGAGAAAATCATTCTTGGTGCCGATGCGAAAGACAATAAAATCGCAGTTGGAGGTTGGGAAGAGACCACTTCGGTGGACTTGATTCCGTTTATTCAAGGTTATTTTGACAAAGGAATCCGCAATGTAATTTGCACAGACGTGGCGAAAGATGGTTTGCTTCAGGGACCCTCGGTGGATTTGTATCGGGAGATTTTGCAGGAAATTCCCGGACTGAAATTGATAGCCAGTGGAGGAGTGTCCTCGGTCAGAGATCTCGAAGAACTTGAGAAAATCGGTGTTTATGGAACGATTGTAGGTAAGGCCTATTATGAAGGAAGGGTGACTTTAGAGGAAATGGCATCCTTTTAATTTATGATTTACGATTTTGGATTTACGACATCTTGCGGAACTTCAAACATTAACTATAAAATCTCAACTTTTAGGAATTAGCTTTGAGGTGCTTTTTAAGGTCGTAAATCAAAAATCATAATTCGTAAATAAAAAATATCGAATGATAAATAACGAAGTTTTGACTAGCGAAACATGCTGACTAAGAGAATAATCCCCTGCCTCGATATCAAAGACGGAAGGACAGTCAAAGGAGTCAATTTTGTGCAACTCCGGGATGCCGGTGATCCGGTGGAACTGGCCAAAATCTACTCGGCTGAGGGGGCGGACGAACTTGTCTTTTTAGATATCACAGCAACTGTGGATAAACGAAAGACCCTCGCAGAACTTGTGACTAAAGTGGCCAAGGCGATCAATATTCCCTTTACCGTAGGTGGAGGAATTTCCACTGTGGAGGATGTGAAGGTGCTTTTGGCAGCAGGTGCAGACAAGATTTCCATCAATTCCGCAGCTGTGAAAAATCCAGGAATCATCAATGAAATGGCAAAGGAATTTGGTTCACAGTGTGTCGTAGTGGCTATTGACACCCGAAATGTGGACGGGATTGATTTTGTCCATACCCATGGAGGAAGAAAACCAACTTTGCTCAAAACACAAGCCTGGGCAAAGGAAGTGGCCGACCGGGGTGCGGGTGAGATTTTGCTTACCTCCATGGACCATGATGGGACCAAGGCTGGGTTTGCTAATGAACTCACTGCTGAGATTTCCTCAGCATTATCCATTCCTGTGATCGCATCAGGCGGAGCAGGAACAATATCTCATTTCAAGGATGTGTTTACCTTTGGCAAAGCAGATGCAGCGCTGGCAGCAAGTATTTTCCATTTTAAGGAAATTGGGATACCGGAATTGAAACAGTATTTGATCGGAGAGGGGATAAGTATTAGGAAATAAGATAGAAATAAGATAGAAATAAAATGGAAATAAAATAGAAGTAAGATAGAAATAAAATAGAAATAAAACTTAATAATAAGATAAGTTGTTTTTAATAATATTTATACGTAATTTCAATTATATTTCCACAATATTTCAACTATATTTATATAATATTTCAATTATATTTATATACTATTTCAACTGTATTAACACACTATTTCAACTATATTTCTATACTATTTCAACTGTATTTCTATCATATTTCAACTGTATTTCAATAGTATTTCCATAGTGTTTCAAACAACTATATAAAATGAACATCGACTTTACTAAAATGAACGGGCTGATTCCAGCTATAGTCCAAGACGCATTATCGGGAAAAGTCCTGATGCAGGGCTTTATGAATGAGGAGGCTTTGGCCAAGACTCATGAGACTGGGATGGTGACTTTTTTCTCCAGAAGTAAAGAACGTCTGTGGACCAAAGGCGAGACTTCGGGTAATTTTATGGAGGTGGTGTCGATGGCAGTAGATTGCGATGGGGATTCGATTTTGATTAAAGCCAATCCGAAAGGGCCTGTTTGCCATACCGGCTCGGATACCTGCTGGGACGAGGGAAATTCCTCAAAAACCGGTTTTATCGATCAGCTTCGCGCTATCATCAAAGACCGCAGAAATAACCCTTCAGATACAAGCTACACTGCTTCCCTTTTTGCCAAAGGCATAAATAAAATTGCCCAAAAAGTGGGGGAGGAAGCTGTCGAAATCGTCATCGAAGCCAAAGACGACAACAAAGAACTATTTCTGGGCGAAGCAGCAGATCTTCTTTTTCATTACCTCGTACTCTTGGAAGCCAAAGGGTATGAATTGGATGAGGTAATGGAGGTGCTGATTCGGAGGCATAAAAAGTGAAAATAATGTTTGGTTTTCAGTATTAATAAATAATTGATAATCTTTGTTTTACGGAACAACCAGCTAACTTTATAAAAAAAAGTAATGTCCCTAATCTCAAGAATAACTGTTGATCCTGAAATCTGCCATGGAAAACCCTGTATCAGGGGAATGAGGTGGCCTGTTGAGGTAGTTTTGGATCTCCTTGGTTCCGGGATGAGTGTTGAGGAAATTTTGATTGATCATCCGGAATTGGAGCGAGAGGATATTTTTGCCTCTATTCAATTTGCAAAATTGACTCTTTCAGGAACTTCTCCAGCTGAACTCGTTTCATGAAATTTTTGTGTGATGTCCATATTCCGTACAAGCTGGTATCTTATTTAAGATCTATAGAAATCGAAGCCATTCATGTTAATTCAATTCTGAATGGATCCAATTCAAAAGATGCTGAAAAAGCCGATTATGCGGATGAAAATGATTTTATCTTGATATCCAAGGACGCTGATTTCAAAATGAGTTACTTACTTAAAAAAAAGACTCCTAAACTTATAAAAGTAGACCTTGGGAATATTTCAAACGCCGATCTTTTAAAGATTTTTGAAAGCAATTTGGATTTGATCCGAATGCTGAGTTCAAGTCCGAATTTTATGATTGAACTTGGAAAGGAATCTAAGGTGTATCTTTAAAAAATGCCCGGTCAATCCACCGGGCTTCTGATTTTTAAAACACTGGAAATTCCTGCTGTAAGCCTTTGAAGGCATCAATCATTTCCCACTTTGGTTTGAAGTAGGTTTCAGTCATTCTAGCTCCTAAATTGCCCGTTTGGATGAATTGAAGCGCGGCGGCCAACCGAAGGTCTCTTTCATCTCCCCAAGGAAATTGAGGGCTGTCACCCACTTTGTAATCCGCTGGAAATCCGTCAAAATAATCTGCCTTACCCTGAGAATTCGCCGTAGCGAATGTGATGGGTACCACCTCAACATTATTGTCAACGAGTGTTCTGTTGTATCTGGAAAGTGGGAAAGAACCAACCGGTTTTCCAAAAGTGTTATCACCGATCAATACCACCTTAGTATAAGGGGTTAAGTTGTTAATTACCAGTTCGGAAGCAGATGCGGAACCTCTTGACGTGATGAAAATAATTCTACTTAGATTAAGGTTTCCAATTTTTGTGAAGTTGACCGAAGCATTGCTGCTGGATTTCTGGGCATTTAGTTTATTTGTGTACATCAGTTTACCAGTATTGGCGGATTGAATCAGGTAATTGCTGATTTGTTCTGCAACTGCAACTGAACCACCTCCATTGTACCGTAGGTCAATAATCAGTTCCTGAATACCCTGATTTTGGAAAAATTCCATGGAAGACTGTACTTCAGCGCTTCTTGTAGGGCTCAGACCCGCGGTCGCTTTGAAGCTTTGGTAGGCCCAATATCCGATTTTTTTTCCTCCTGCCTGAATCACACGCTGTTCCAAAACCGAGTTGGATTGGTATTCGGCTTTGACGTTGGTTCTGGTGGTGGTAGTCCCGTCTGGTAGTTTGAATGTAAAGGAGTTACTAATTCCCGGATCGGGTCCTCCCAATTTAAAATCATACCCTCCAGAAGCGATCTTATATTCTGAAATAGGCTTACCATTGATCTGGGTGATCTCCCAGCCTCTTTTCCATCCGTCTTTTCCTGCAGGGGATTCATCAAATACGAAGGAAATCCATAGTTTTTCATCAGAGGTAAATGCGAACCCAAAACCATGGCCTGCATTTCGTCCTACAAAAGAATTATTAAATGCTTGTTGGGTTGTGATGTAAGAAAACCTATCCAAAGGTTTGTAAATGATCCCATTAAGTAGTTCCTCGTTGCTTGTAAATTGGGAAAAGTCCACATTGGCAGGAATTCGGTCATTCCAAAAGTACCATTCGCGCATGACATCCACGATTGCTTTTTTGACTCCATTTTCCGCATTATCAGGATCCTGAGGTAGCTCCAAAGTTTGGCATCCCCAAAATCCGATAAGAAATACAGCACCTATCCAAACAAACTTTTTCATTTCGGTTGACTTTTGATTTTAACAATTTTTTTTTACTCCTTGTTTTTGATCAGATGGAAATATCGTAAACTCTCACACTTTTCCACATGTGGGAATATTTTGCTATAAATTCCAAATGGAGAGGATCTTGTTGGTAGGCATTCTGTGCCTCCAAGGAATCGAAAAACAGCGTACATGAGACATGAAAACTATGATCGACAACGTCTCTTTTTTCAGTTGGGGCAGATGTGCCCATGATGAATTGAGCCACATCTTTGCAACGTCCGAGCATAGGAGCAGCATCTCTCATAAATTCTTTAAGATCTGAATCTTGGTGAAGCCAGAAAAAGACTTGGTGAATCATTTTTTGTGTTGCCATAGGAGTTGATAAACTTAGGTTGATAGGTAAAATTGTTGCTGTACTTGCTATACCAAGGGTTTTGAGGAAAGATCTTCCTGTATTCATGCTATAGATGACCGGATTTTTGGGAATTTACCTGGCCTTGGTTTGGCGAGCGTTAAAGATAAAAATATAAATTGCTTTTCGATAGCAGGAATAGTTTCACAGGAGCAAGAATGGTTCTTAAAAAAATAAAATTTTTATGAGATATAGGGGTTTAGGGAAAACTGGATGGGATGTATCTGAAATTGGCTTAGGTACCTGGCAAGTTGGAGGAGGCTGGGGAAAGCCATTTAATCCCAAGACAGCAGAAGAGATTCTCCACGCGGCGTTTGACCAAGGAATCAATTTTGTGGATACTGCCGATGTCTATGACGGAGGTCTCAGTGAAGCAGCAGTAGGGAGGGCGGTTAGGGAAAGGAGTGAAAAAATTTATATCGCTACTAAATGTGGACGAAGAATACAGCCCCACGTCCAAGAAAGATACACGCCTCAAAGGCTCAGGAAATACGTGGAGGATAGTCTTTCAAATCTTGGGTTGGAGGTAATTGATTTGATCCAACTACATTGTCCTCCTTCTCCGGTTTATTGGCGAGATGAGATTTTTTCCTTGTTTGAAGACTTAAAAAAGGAAGGTAAAATCCGTGCTATGGGTGTTAGCGTGGAGCGGGTAGAAGAGGGGATTCGTGCTATGGAATACGATATTGTTTCTACTATTCAGGTGATTTTTAACTTGTTTAGACAAAAGCCTGCGGATCAATTGTTTGCATTGGTGGAGGCTAAAAAGATAGGCTTAATTATTCGTGTTCCCTTGGCAAGCGGATTACTTTCCGGTAATATCAATAAGGATACCACCTTTTCAACCGACGATCATCGCTATTTCAATCGAGAAGGTAAAGCTTTTGATAAAGGAGAGACGTTTTCAGGCGTTCCTTTGGAAATTGCACTTCCTGCTGTTGAGGAGTTGAAAAATGATTTCGCAGATGGCCACGATTTGGCCGCACAGGCTTTGCGCTGGGTATTGATGTTCAAACAAGTCAGCACGGTAATTCCGGGGGCTTCATCAGTAGTACAGGTGGAGAAAAATGCTAGGGCAGCCCAGCTTCCTCCTCTTAGTCCCCATCAGATGCAGGAGTCGGTGAGGATTTATGAAAAATATATCAAAAAGGAAATACACCAACAGTGGTAAAATTAAAGGGTTAGGTTTCAATTCTGGCCCTGTTGGTTTAAAGAATTATTCGGGAAGCCAAGTTTTTGAAATACCGACTTTTTTCGGAAATCAGGTAGTAATTGGTGGTGATTTTTTCGTTTCTCTCCATCAAAATAAGCACTTCTTCATCCGCATGAATCAATTTCAGCTCCTTGGATTTAGCTGGGAGTTCTTTGGTCTTGACATAAATTTCTCCATCTTTTTCCAAAAGTTCAGTTATACTAATCATAATGGGTTTTCTGTCTTCACCATATTTTGTGGAGATCGTTCGCTCAGGAGACCAGGCGTTTCGGTTTAATTTGTGGGTTTGATAATGATGGAATAACCGCGAATTTAGCAGTTCTTTGACGGTATCGTAATTGAGTTTTTTTGTGGAATAACCGACCCCATTGAATGTGGTCAGTGTAGAAGTTCCCGCTTGGTTTTGGCCACCGAATTGATTTCCCCGCTGGAAAATATCCCCGATAAAAACCACATTTGCCCCTGTCATAGCTGCTTCAGCTTTCAACTTATCCAAGGCCCTATTTTTCACTTCATTGATACTTGAAAGTGTAGTGACTCCGCTTGCTTTGCTGAATAATTCCCCTGTGGGAGAAAGTCCTGCAATGTCTTCGGGATTGTATGTGACAAATACTTTTTGGTAATCATCTAGTCCATGGATATTCTTGATCGGACTTTTGAACTCCTCCTCACGACCGGAAGAAAATACAATTTTGATGACCTGATGCCGGCTGATGGTATAGATTGTTTCCTCGTTTGGATAGGTGTACTTGATACTATTTAAACCGACTTCCTTAACGGAAACTTCTTTTTGGCCATCCAAAAGGTAAAGTACATCGCTTTGAATTTGTCCAAAAGTAGTTGAAAAGCAGCCCAAAGTGGCTAGGGTAAGTATTGTTTTTTTAAACATTCTAGCAGGTGATTACTTCAAAATTACGTGGTAAGTTATACTGGGTTACAAATTTTTCGATTTTTCAAAAAAAAAGTCCTTCACATGGTGAAGGACTTGGTTTGTGTTGGATGAGGGGAATTAATCCTCTTTT
>CAZNND010000127.1:0-8607 GCA_964574365.1 uncultured Limnohabitans sp. | reverse complement strand
ATGATGAATTTAGACGAGTTTTTAACCAAGCCCTGATCCCATGAACGTGGAAAAGCTATTAAATGAATTGGTTAGTAAAAAGCTGCAAACGCAGACGAGAAGGCATTTTCTCCTCGATTGTGTGAGTAAAATGGGCGGGCTTGCTTTGGCTCCATTACTTTTTGGCTGTGAACTAGGAAAAGACGGAACATTGAAATCCGGACTAAAGTTGAGCGATCGGGACTTAAACCCTTTATCTCCCCTTCCTCCACCTTTTTTGGGAAAAGCCAAATCCATCATTTACCTCCACATGGCAGGGGCGCCATCGCAGTTGGAGTTGTTCGACTTCAAGCCCGAGTTGGCCAAATACCACGATCAGGACTGTCCGGAGAGTTTGCTGGAAGGTCGGAAGTTTGCCTTTATTCGGGGTGTTCCGAAAATGCTTGGGCCACAGGCCAAATTTTCCCAACACGGAGAAAGCGGGGCATGGATCTCCGATTACCTTCCTCATTTCTCCAAAGTAGCGGATGAAGTAGCTTTCCTAAAAGCCATGCATACGGATCAGTTTAATCACGGACCGGCTCAACTTTTTATGCAGACGGGTTCGCCTAGGTTGGGAAGGCCGAGTTTGGGAAGCTGGGTGACCTATGGCTTAGGAACAGAGAATCAAAACTTGCCTGGATTTGTCGTCTTGACTTCAGGTGGAAAAACTCCCGATGCCGGAAAAAGCGTCTGGGGCTCTGGCTTTCTCCCCTCTGTGTATCAAGGTGTACAGTGCCGCTCCAAAGGCGATCCTGTCCTTTACCTAGAAGACCCAAGTGGCATGTCTCGTGACCTGAAAAAGCATGTCATTTCTGCCATCAATGAATCTAATCAGGAGGATTTCCAAAACTTTGGCGACCCCGAGATCCTCGCCCGTATCAATCAGTACGAGATGGCCTACCGGATGCAGATCGAAGTGCCTGAGGTCATGAACATCAACGATGAACCGGAACATATCCATGAACTTTATGGCACACAGCCTGGCGAGGAATCCTTTGCCAATAACTGTCTGTTGGCCAGAAAACTGGTAGAGAAGGGCGTGCGCGTGGTCCAACTCTACGATTGGGGTTGGGACATGCACGGAACTGATCACGATGGTTCGATCGATATGGGGCTACGAAACAAGTGTAGAACCATAGATCGACCGATGACCGCTTTGTTGCTGGACTTGAAGCAAAGAGGCCTTTTGGAAGAAACCTTGGTGGTCTGGGGAGGGGAATTTGGACGTACCCCGATGCAGGAAAATAGAGAAGGTAAAAAGATGGGATTCCTCGGAAGGGATCATCACGTGGACGCCTTTACCATGTGGATGGCTGGAGGAGGCGTGAAAAAAGGGACTAGCTACGGGATCACGGATGACTTCGGCTTCTCCGGAGTAGATGAACGAACTTCCGTGCATGACCTACATGCCACGATTCTACACTTGATGGGCTTTGACCATGAAAAGTTTACGTACGAGTTCCAAGGAAGGCCTTTCCGACTGACCGATGTGCATGGGGAATTGATCCGATCTGTAATTGCCTGATATGCTGAGTTTTATTCTTCCGCTTTTGGGTCGCTTTCATCCCGTTTTGGTACACCTGCCGATTGGGATTTTGGTCTTTGGAGTGATTTTGATTTTCCTTTCAAAAAAAGAGGACAAAACCTTTCTTCCCGCCATTCAGCTGGCCTTTTTGCTCGGTTCGATCGGTGGACTTTTGGCCTGTATTTCGGGATTTTTGCAATACCAATTCGAAGGATTTTCCTGGGATACGGTTATGTTTCACCTGATTTTTGGGGTATTGACCACGGCTGCGGGATTTTTCTTTTATGGGAAAAGTAAAAAAATCAGCAATCCCAGCACGCTGAAATGGAGTTCCACTGCGCTGATTGGGGCACTTTTATTCACAGGCCACTTGGGAGGAACGATCACCCATGGCGATGGCTATTTTACAGAAGTGATGCCCGAAAATCTACAGTCCCTTTTTGGAGGTGCACCTTCCTCAGCAGCCCCACTGAACTTACCTGAGGAGGGTTGGGAAAAATTGGCCTTCTACGAAGAGGTGGTACAGCCGATCCTAAATTCCAATTGCCAAAGCTGCCACAATCCCCGAAACAAGAAAGGCGGACTGGATCTAAGCAGTAAGGATGCTTTGCTTAAAGGTGGAGAAAATGGACCTATCATAGATCACCATGAGTTTTTGAAAAGTAGCCTGATCAGCCGGATGGAACTTCCAAAGGATCATGAAGACCACATGCCTCCCAAGGAAAAACGCCAGCCCAAAAAAGAAGAGATCCAGTTGATTCGACTTTGGTTGGAAAACGAGGCTTCATTTGACCTGAAATTAGGTGCAGCCAAACCCGAGAAAAAATGGCTGGAACCATTTTTCCAACGGGAAGAAATCGCTTTTTATCCAACTATAAACCTTGCTCCTGTGGTCGAGGATAGTTTGGCTGCGCTTCGAAAAAAGGGTTTTTACGTAGAGCCAATTGCACAGGGTAGCCCATTCCTAAAAGTGAGCTGCATTAATTTCCCAGAGTTTCAGGATCAAAATCTTCAAGAACTAAATGCTTTAAAAGCTCATGTCGTGTATTTGGATCTCGGTGGTACAAAGGTCACGGATGAGATTTTGAAAGATTTGATAAACTACCCCAATCTTACTATCCTGAAACTCAGCAATACTCAAGTGAGCGGAGCAAAACTGGATGAATTAATGGCCTGCAGAAATCTAAAATCCATTTACCTCAATGGCACATCAATCACCGGAAATGATCTAGAAAAGCTGCAAAGTCATCCTTTATTGGAAAAAGTGTTTGCTTATGAAACTGGAATAATAGGCGATGAATCTTTGAAAAAATTCAGATTCAAGCTGGAGACAGGAAGCTATGAACTTCCTCCTATCCCCAGTGATACCATTGTATATTAAATTTTGGTTGAAATCTGATCCGGCAAAAATCCCAATGTGACACTTCCATCCGGATACACGATCACCGGACGCTTGATCATGCTGGAGTTGTCCATTAAAATCGGAAGAGCCGTTTCTGCATTTTCCAAAGCCTCTTTTTGAGCTTCCTCCATTTTTTTGTAGGTCGTTCCCTGCTTATTTACCAAGGAGGCCAAGGGAGTTTTCTCCAAAAATGAAGTCAATAATTCGGTGCTTGGCTTTTGCTTTTTGTAGTCGATGAAGTTGTAAGCCACTCCCTTTTCCTCCAGAAAAGTGAAGGTTTTCTTCATCGTGTCGCAATTTTTGATGCCGTAAACTTTCAGTGTCATGGTAATTTGATTTTTAGGCCAGAATCTCTCTCATCGTCTCCTCATGTGCCTGCAAAATTTGGTCGATCAGGTCATCAGTCAAGGCTGTAGACAAAAACAAACTTTCAAACTGAGAAGGAGCCAAATACACGCCTCGCTTCAGCATACCTTGGAAATACTTACCAAACAGAGCCGTATCCGACTTTTTAGCCGTTTCAAAATCCACCACCGATTCCTCCGTGAAGAAGAGGGAGTACATGCTCCCCAGCTGATTTAGGGTAAAATCATGACCCAAACGATGGTTGATGGAAGTGATGCCAGAGGCAAGTTGCATCCCGATTTCATTAAGTCTTGTGTACACTTCTGGATGGGTATTCAGGTAATGGAGCATAGTCAAACCCGCAGCCATTGCAATTGGATTACCGGAAAGTGTACCAGCTTGATAGACAGGTCCTGCAGGAGACACAAATTCCATAATTTCTTTTTTGCCTCCGTAAGCTCCGACAGGCATACCTCCACCGATGATTTTACCCAAGGTGGTCATATCGGGCGTCACTCCGAAAAGTTCCTGAGCTCCTCCTTTTGCCAATCGGAAACCCGTCATCACCTCATCAAAAATCAAGACAATTCCCTCTCGGGTACAGATATCTCTTAATCCCTGCAAATACCCAGGATTTGGAAGGCAAAGTCCCATATTTCCTGGAACAGGCTCCAGGATCAAAGCGGCGATTTCACTTTTATTTGCTGCTACCAAGGTCTCGATCGCTTCAAGGTCATTGTACGGAGCAAGCAAGGTATCTTTTGCTGTACCGACGGTTACACCTGGAGAATCCGGATTACCCATAGTGATCGCACCCGAACCAGCTGAAATCAGGAAAGAATCCCCATGACCGTGGTAATGGCCTTCCATTTTGATGAATTTATCCCGACCCGTGTAGCCTCGAGCTACGCGAATGGCAGACATGGTAGCTTCTGTGCCGGAGTTAACCATTCGTACTTTTTCCACCGAAGGCACCATACTCACAATGAGCTCAGCAATCTCTACTTCTCGGGCTGTAGGAGCACCAAAAGATGTCCCGTTTTCCATGGCTTTGATCACCGCTTCCCGAATCATCGGATGGTTATGACCCAAGATCATCGGCCCCCAACTGTTGATCAGCTCGATGTAAGAGTTACCATCCTCATCGTAAAGGTAGGCCTCGTCCGCTTTTTGGATGAAAATGGGTTCACCACCCACGGCACGAAAGGCACGAACGGGTGAGTTTACTCCACCTGGAATAAAGTTTTTGGCATGGGCAAAAAGCCGCTTGCTTTCAGAAATATGCATGATTTAACGTAATGGAATCAATTCTCCAGCTTCGAGTTTCAAAACGGGCGAATACGTGTTGTTGTTTGCGTTTTGAAAATTAAAGCCCCAAGTCAATTTTCCCGGTTGAAAATCCTTTCCATCGAGAGTCTTTCGGATATTAAAATCATTTACAAATTCTGCATTCGCAGCTATCCAATTGATTATCTCAGCACCAAGAATGACATTGACAGAGGGGAATGCCAAATAATTGTCATAGTAATCTTTTCTAAAATTACTCATTTCTTCAGAACCGAATTTTGGGGTATTATTTGAAATGAAATAAAAATTAGGAAATTCAAGCATTTCATAATTTGCAAAATTAAAACCAAGCCAAGAATCCATTACCAAAAACGGAATTGAAGTGGAAATACTTTCCATAAGCGCAAAAACTGGCTGAGCAATAGCAGGATCATCAGATAGAAGAATGAGTTGATTAACATCGGGTGTTTTACCAATTCGGATTCCAAGATCTTGAAGGAAAGGAGCTACAGTCTTAGGGTCAATTTTTTGTGATTTGGCAATTTTAAAACCAGCATTGGTCAGATCTTCTTGGACAAGCCGAGCCATTCGCTCATCCCTGGCGCTTCCACTGTAGGCAATAGCAACCGATTTACCCCAATTTTGGGAAGTCAGGCCAGAAACTATTCCTTTGGAAAGGGAAACGACCGACGGTCTGAATAAATAGCTGTATTCTGTTTTTTCAAATCGCTCTGAAAGGTTGGACAAGGGATGGATAAAAGGAATCTTTTGGGCTTCAGCAAAAGCACTGACCAGCTCCGACTCTTCCGGGTAAATCGGACCTACTATCACATCAGCTCCAAGAACAGCAGGATCTTTTAAGAGTAAATTCAATCGGTTCAAATCACGTTTTGAGTCAAATGTGTTAAGGTTGATTTGAATACCTTGGGCTTCAAGTTGTTTGACTCCTAGTTCGATCCCTTGGTAGAGTTCAAACATGAAATCAGTTAATCCCAAGTAGGAAATATCTTGTCCTGAACCATTGGTAAAAGGTAAGATGACCACTATATCCAAAACTCTATCCTTTACCATTCCCCTCGCTCCAGAGTTCAATAATTTGTTTAAAACAATCCGTTCTGATGCCGACATGACTGTTTTTTGTTGGAGAACCCATGC
The DNA here is from genome assembly GCA_964574365.1 of uncultured Limnohabitans sp. Taxonomy (GTDB): domain Bacteria; phylum Bacteroidota; class Bacteroidia; order Cytophagales; family Cyclobacteriaceae; genus Algoriphagus. The sequence goes on along the minus strand of CAZNND010000127.1, from coordinate 2,872 downwards.
TAAAGCAGACGTAAATCCCTCATTATTTTTGAATTCTTCAAGGTTGGTTACTAGAAAATTAGGGGTAGCTGTTTTTAAAAATTCGAAAGAAGCTCTCTGGGCCTTAGCGAGAAGTGATTCCGATTTAAGAGACTGGATTACCCGTAAGGCATCAAGAGGTTGACTGTTTTTGAAATACGCTATGGCTAGAAGATAATTTAATTCTTCAGATTTGTTCCAAGGTTTACCGAAAAACAAGCGGAGTGTTTCGATAGCCAAAGCAGGTTGATTTACATTCAAAGCTGCCTCTGCCGTATGGAAAGCTGCATAATAGGACAGGTTCCCGTATTTCTCTTCAATCAAAAATGCCTTAAACAAATTTATGGCGGAGTTAAAATCTCCCGCTGAAAGTGCAGATTTGGCTTTTTGATAGTTTTCAGGGACTTGCTGCGCAAATGAGAATCCCGAGAAGACTACCAACAGGGACAGAATAAGGAGGGTTATTCGCATGATGGGCTGTTAGTGGGCAAGTATTGCCTTTGTTCCATTCAAATTTAAATCAATATTCTAATCTACTCACACAATTTAATAAAGACATAGCCTCGACCTAAATCGTGATTACGCCAAATAAAGGAAATGAAAAATAAACTAAGAAAACACTGAAACCCACCCTGCTATGAGGGAGAAAAAACAATAAAATCAAAAAGTATAGGCCTATAGACCAACTCCAACAGGTAGCAGGGCGACTAGGCTACCCTGGTTTTACTCCCATTCGATGGTCGCCGGTGGTTTCGAAGAAATATCATACACCACACGGTTGACGCCTTTTACCCGGTTGATGATCTCGTTGGACATTTTACCAAGAAATTCATACGGCAAATGAATCCAATCTGCAGTCATGCCGTCAAGAGAACCCACAGCACGCAAAGCAACCACTCGCTCGTAGGTTCGCTCATCTCCCATCACACCTACTGACTGAATTGGAAGAAGAATCGCACCTGCTTGCCATACTTGATTGTACAATCCATGGTTTTTGAGTCCTTGGATGAAAATATGATCCACTTCTTGCAGGGTTTTAACTTTATCTTCTGTGATATCTCCTAAAATCCGGATCGCCAAACCTGGGCCCGGGAAAGGATGACGGCCAATGATCGTTTCCGGGATTTCCAATGCACGTCCCACTTCACGTACCTCATCTTTGAAAAGTGTATTCAGGGGTTCCACCACAAAAAGCTTCATGAAATCAGGAAGTCCACCGACGTTGTGGTGGGATTTGATGGTAGCAGAAGGGCCTTTTACAGAAACCGATTCAATCACATCCGGATAAATTGTGCCCTGCCCCAGCCATTTTACCCCCTCAATCTTGTGTGCTTCGTCGTCAAACACCTCGATAAATGCACGCCCAATTGCCTTCCTTTTTGCTTCCGGATCGGTCAGTCCAGCCAATGCATCATAAAAGCGCTGCTTAGCATCAACTCCGATCACATTCAATCCCATATGTTTATAGGAATCTAGCACTTCTTCAAATTCGTTCTTGCGCAACAGCCCATTATCAACAAATACACAAGTCAACTGATCTCCTATAGCCCTATGGATCAGCGTTGCAGCTACTGAAGAATCAACGCCTCCGGAAAGCCCCATCACAACTTTATCTGAACCTATTTTCTTTTTCAGTTCAGAAATAGTCGAATCAATAAACGTATCGGAAGTCCAATTTTGAGAACAACCACAAATCTCTACCACGAAATTTCTGAGGAGATTTTTACCTTCTAAAGAATGAGTTACTTCGGGGTGAAACTGGATACCGAAAGTTTTTTCACCAACCACTTTAAATGCCGCTACACGAACCGAAGAGGTACTTGCGATCACTTCAAAACCCGCAGGTAGTTCTTTGATGGTATCGCCATGCGACATCCATACCTGAGAACCATGAGTCATTTCTTTAAGGAGTTCATGATGAAGGTCGATGTGATCGAGGTTAGCCCGTCCATATTCACGGATTGTGGAAGGGAGTACCTCACCTCCATATTTACTCGCTAACAGTTGGGCGCCGTAACAAACCCCCAATATGGGAAAATTACCTCTAAACGCATCGATATCTACATCAGGTGCGCCTTCGTCTCTAACAGAACATGGGGAGCCTGAAAGGATGACCCCCTTGATATCGGAAGTAATAGCGGGGACTTTATTGTAGGGATGAATTTCGCAGTAAACATTCAGTTCCCTGACCCTTCGGGCGATGAGTTGAGTATATTGGGAACCGAAATCTAGGATAAGGATTTGTTCTGGCATGCACAAAGGTAAGCAGGCTAACTTTCTTGCTGAAATGTGGCAAAGAAAATTTGGGGGAAGATTGAAAGATTGGAAAATTAAAAAATTGTTTATCAAATATTTAATTAATTTATCAATACGCTATTTTGCCGGTAGGTAATAAAACCACTAAAATTTTAAACTAAAAAGTACACTAAGGTCGAAAAGTTCTTTTTTACCTGTTTATTATGGGATTTATTCTCGGCCCAATAGCAATTAATTCCCCCTCATTTCTCGAAATTTATATTTTTGGGTACTACCTGGAAAAGCTAAAGCTTTGATTTCAAAGGTATTCAAATCAAAATTGAAAGTTTAGGTATGGATTGAAGTTATCATCCCTTCGTTAATTTTATATTCTTCCTATTGCTCGATTTATTTCCTTAAACACAAAGAAATTGAAGTTCCACTGGCAAAGAAGCGTATATACCAATTAGAACATACTCCGAAAAAGTATTTCCGGAGAAATAAACCCTGCTGTAAAGCAAGCAGGGAAATCGCTTTTAACATTTGGTAATTAAAAAATGGAAGGAAGGGATCGAGAACCTTCCTTTTGAAGACTTGTGGGTTATAACCATTAAGGTCA
>CAZNND010000126.1:0-9014 GCA_964574365.1 uncultured Limnohabitans sp. | reverse complement strand
ACTTACTTTTTACGAAAAAATGGTAATTTCACAACACGGGGTAAGGAGTTCTGAGTCTATATCAAGCGGTACCTGTCCACTTATAAAGGATTGGCTCATGCTTCCTTTTTTCAGGAATCATTTAACTATATCCAGCCTGCATTTTTGGACGTGTCCGAGGATGTAAGTTTGAATGATATCAAGCACCTCAAGTTTAATCCCTTTTATAAGAACTATGAAAAGGCCATCGAACTGGCCAAGCTTATCCTGCAGCGCTTCAGCTATAACCTCAACTCCATCCAAGATCAGGAAACGATTTTGACCCCACCCTTTTGGATTGACATGAGCAAGCTTTTTGAATTGTATGTGTTGGGGAAGTTGAAAGTTTCAACATTTGGAAAGGACATCATCTATCATCCCACCACCTATGGCAATGAGCTCGATTTCCTGTTGTCCAGAGGGGATGATTCAATGGTGATAGATGCTAAATACAAACCCAGCTATTCAGTCTATGTAAATCACCAGGATATTCGTCAAGTTAGCGGTTATGCCAGGCTCCGTGCTATAAGGGAAAAAGCAAAAGTCACACCTGATAACATATTGGATTGTGTGATCATTTATCCTGATTTGGAGACAGGAGTTGATTCAATCACCGAACTCCGGATTGTTCCGATTAAAGAATATGAGAAGGTTTGGAAGGTTGGTATTAAGTTGCCAATACTTTTTTGATTTCTGTTCCATAAAAGAATGCTTTTATCAGGATTGTAATTTGAGGTGTTTTTGATAAAATAAGCCTATGAATAATGATAAGCGGCTTTGGTTAGGACAGGTTGCCCAAAGGTTCAATTTAGGCACAGAAGCCATAATTGAAATTCTTGCTAAGAATGGATTCGAGATTGAAAACAATAAATTCTCCAAAATCAATATGGATCAAATTGCCATTTTGGAGAAAGAATTAAAGAGCGTCCAATCAGTATCTGATTCTGATCTTAAAAATAATTACGATCAGGAGGTTTTAACTTTTTCAAATTCCCTTTCTGTACCAGATCAAAATAAATTATCCTCTGGATTAACTCTTTGTACTGAAGATCAAATAAAGGAAAAATTAGGAGCAAAGTCTGAATTACTGAAAGGGTTGACCCAAATAGGGAAGATTTCACTTTCTAATTATTTAAGAACACGTCTTCCTACTATTTCTGCTACTGATGATTTGCAAAACATTTCTTGGCCAGAGAATTTGAGGGAACTTGAAATTGGTCAAGTTAAGTTTTACGACTCGGTCAAAGAGTTAGGCTTTATTTCACTTTTATCGGAAGATGGTGATCTATTTATTGATTCTAAATCGATAAAGTCAGAAAATATTAAAGAATCAGATTGGGCGATTTTTAAGAGGCGGCCTTCACAGAAAAAGAAGGGCAAGTTTGAGGCGTCAGAGCTATCCAAGAATATTCCGGTTTTTTTATTCTACAACGAAGGCCAAGCCTATATTATTCCTTTAAGCGGCAATTCCTTACTTGGGGCCTTAAGAGTTCAAATTCTTGAAAATCAAAGTAAAATTAATTTTGGTTTCTTCATTGTTAAGGTTGTTTTTCAGAGAAATCAATTATTCATTAAAATTTTAAAAGAGTACGCATTTGTTGAAATTAAGGGCCGAGATTGGCTAACTCCATTTTTAGAATGTTGGATAATAGAAGGTCCAAATAGTGACGAACTGACTACTTCAATACTTGAGTGGTTTTTAACTTCGGGAATTGGAAGGGGTGTGTTCAATGAATTTTTTGATTTTACATTCTCAAGAATGGATCGGTATCCCATTTCGAAACAAAAGGAAGCTTTTACAAATCTTCTCAGGTTTCCGTACTTGGATGATTTTTTAAAAACTCTCCCAAAACAGGAACTGAATCAAGTGACTTTTTGGCTCCGGTTTTTCGGCTTTATTCCGAGGCTTCCAAGGCGCAGAGATGAAGAAGAATTTTGGAAAAATGAGATTTTAACTGAGCTTGAGATAGAAGACTTTGCAACCTTTTTGTTCAGGCTTACTAAGGAAGAACATAATAGTAAACGAGTAGGGTACCTGCTGAATGAATTTTTTAAAAATCCCATTATCATTAATTCCAAAATTGGAGTTGATCGTTTCCAGGAATTTATTTCTCCGTTTTTAGAAGCGTTTCCTAAGTTTCAACTGGCTGAATCACATTTTGGAAACCTTAAACCTGAAATTTTTTCTGAGCTTATCAATCGAAAAATTTTAAGAAAGGTTTCAAATGAGAGTTTAGCGACAATTTTAAGGTCTTTAGGCACTATAGATGATAAAGTCTCCTTATTAAAGAATTTGCAAATCGAGCAAGCCCTAGATTATTTTGATTTGGTCGATAGTCTGAAAATTGTCAAGCAGCAATACTTGAGCGACGTATTAGAATCTCGCATGTTAAAACTCAATTTAGTATGCTTTGATTTGGAGATCAGAGAGGGAGAAATTAGTGAATACGCATGGTTTGAAGGTGGAATTCTAAAAACCAACAATGACTATTCTGATTTTTCTCGAGGCCTCAAAGATCTGATTTATGCCATAAAAACCAGCGAACTTATAGTTGGTCAAAATATAAAGGAGTTTGATTTGCCTTACCTTTTTGAGCTTGACTCAGACTTTAAAAACAGGTTTGTATGGGACACCCTTGAGATTGAGATGTTACTCAATCCAATCAGGACAAGTTATGGTTTATTGACTTCTCATACGGCTGAATTTGATACCAGACTCACGTATGAGCTTTTTATTAATCAGGTCTTAAGGATAGCTACCTCCGATGGGACTTTTCAAAAATTGAAATATCTCTTACCGGATTTTGCAAAAGATACTATTGAAAAGAAACTGCTGTTTCTTGGATTAAAACATGGCAAGATTGGGTATTTTGAAAAGGAATCAAATAGGTTTTTTAGACCAGAGTCTCCATCAATATTTCCAAAAGAAACTCTGAATTGTTTATTGGAAGTAATTTCCAAAAATGAGAAGACAGTCCTTTTCTTTCCTGAGTCCCTTTGGGAATCGATTTCAAATGAAATTGGCCTTAATTTGATTTCAAAGAACAGTGATAAGAATTGGATTATTTCAAAGGAATTGATCAACTCAGAGGAGGCTGAAACAAGCCTCACTAGGAGCATTTTAATAGGGTTTATAGGACTAAAAGAAAAAGAGGGGAAAGTTCCTTATTTAAATCAACTGCCGTTAGCAATAAAGTCCATTATCAATCAATTTGAATTAATTGACTATTGTATTTCAAAAAACGAATTTTTTGAAAGTTTATCTCCTTTCCCAAGAGCTATTTTTTTGGAAGAATTAGATTGCTTGAATCAGATCGATGGAAGCCTCAAAGAGTACCAGGCAGTAGTGATCGGAGAGGAAATTGCTCGGCTAACTGCCAAAATCCAACTTGGTCAAAATTTTGATTTTGGTGCTATTTTCGAAAAATTTCCAAAAGAGGAACCGCTATGGCTTCAACTATCCGGAGGCAGAAATTATTCAAGCCTTGAACTTCGGCACCTTGAATACCTGGGCATTTTAGAGGTGCCCAAGCATGTAAAGAATATATGGATAGAAAAGTCTGAAAGATCTCAGTTCAAAGTATTTTGCAATCAGGATATATCTGAGCAAATAGAAGAGAAGGAGTTTGAATCCATCGTTTCACTACCATTCTCTGGTGAAGAAATGCTTAAGATTCAAGGGTTCATTTTGAAGCCAGATCTTAAGAATTCTATTTATGGTGCCGAGTCCCATCGAGTAAATTCAGAATCACTCTATCGGGATAAATATTGGGTTTATCAATTCAAATTGATTCTTGGGCTTAATGATTCAGAGAATAAAAATCCAAAAGTGCTGATTGTTAATGATGATCAAGAACTTGAAAAATTGGCAAATTATTCGAGGGCTTTGGGATTTTTCGTACCTGATGAAAGATCAACTTTAGTGAGGCGGCTTGAAATTTTGCATGCTCACCGTTCTTCCAAGAAATTGATCATTGTCCCATTAGATAAACTTGATAAAGTAATTTCTCAAAATCATGTTTGGTCTCTTGATTTCATCTGGGATAGTTTCCTATTACAGGAAACTTTTCAATTATTGAAGTCTGAATTAAAGAATCTGATTATTTCTAAAGAGGATCATGAAAATCTTGACAAGGACCCAGAATCTAAGAATCGAGAAAATAAAATAGATTCTTATTCACTGATAAAAGCGCAGAAGCCGATTATTGACTTTTTTTATTGGAGAGTGACGAATAATAGTCCAGGCTCAAGGTTGTTTTTATTAGACACAAGACTTTCGGATTATTTTGGGATAGAACGGCTGTTTAAGGTTCAAGTAAAGAGCATTAGACTGTGGGCCAGTGAAGAGCACTATAAATCGGAATTTGAAGTAGCATCAAAATATTTTCCTTCCAAATCTGGAACCTCGGAAATTGAATTTGACCTTGAAAAAGCTAAGGATCTCCTCAGATATATTTTTTTAAAACAAGATAAAGGAGGAGAGCCCTATGAATGGAAGGATTATCAGCATCCCTATCTAAATGAGATTCTTCAGGGGAAAAAGGATTTGTTAATTTCTCTTCCTACAGGTGCAGGAAAGTCAGTTTTGTTTCAAGGCCCAGCTCTATTCAGGTCTGGGTTTTCAAATAAAATGACAATAGTAATTGTCCCATTGAGAGCTTTGATGCAAGATCAAGTTGATTCACTTTGGAATAAGGGATTTTACAGCAATGTTGATTTCATAAGTGGAGATAAGTCCTTTGTCGAAATCAAGGATATCTATAGGAGGATCTCAGGTGGAGAGATTAATATGCTCTTTATTACACCGGAGCGCTACAGATCAAGGGCCTTTGAAAATTGTCTCTTATCAAGAATCATTTCTGATGGTGGATTAGAGTTTGTAGTATTCGACGAGGCGCATTGTATTTCTCAGTGGGGCTTAGATTTCAGGCCAGATTATATGAATGCTGCAAGGAAAGTTGCAGAATACTCTTCAAGATTTTCATTGAAGAAACTTTTGTTTTCGGCCACAATTTCGGAGCAGGTCTCAAAGGATATTAACCGAATGGTTGGCCAAATAGAGGTTTTGGAGACTTCGGAAAAAAGTTACAATCCTGTAAGGGACCACATTAGAATGAATTTCAAACATAATGTGGTAGATGAAGAGCGACTTCTTGATCTGGCTAACTACTTGAAATCTGGGAATTTTAACCCTTCGAAGAGTAGAGCCATATTTTTTGTCAAAAGCCGCAAAAGAGTAGAAGAAAGCGCCATACTTTTTCCTGAAATACTTGAATCAGTTTTTGGTAAAAATTGCTCCTTCAAAGGCAAAGTAGGAGCGTTTCATGCAGGAATGGATGGAGAAGACAGGCGAGAAACTTATGACAAATATAAATCTGGTGATGTAGTAATTCTATTTGCAACAAAAGCCTTTGGAATGGGAATGGATATCCCCAATATTCATTTTGTAGGGCATCTAACACCTTCAAATACTTTTGAGGACTTTTTACAAGAAATAGGTAGGGCTGGAAGAAATGAAGACCAAAGGAAAGATGCTGGTTTTGATAATGTCAAAAATCCGATCAGCACATTGTGCCTTACCTCCCCTGATGATTTTGCCCAACTAAAGGACCAACTCCTGGGCTCTCGAATCTCCTGGCATGAGGTCAAAGAGGTGAAGACTATCGTTGAAAATTATATCAGAAAATTCAAGTCCTTGGAATCAGCATCTGAGCTTCCTGTTTCTATTGGATTCGATTTGTATACCAAAGAGAAAGGATCCACTGACGAGGATTTATCTACAAATTTTAGACTGGCCTTGCATTGGTTGGAAAAGCTTGAAAGAATCAGATTAGGATATTTTACGCTTACCCATTTGGAGCTTTTCATTGGGCCATTGAAAGACCTCAATAAAAATTTACAGAAGTGTCCAAATGAGGAAACGAGAAAAGTATGTGAAGCCATAAATAAGCTTTATCAAAATTCACAGGAAGAGGATCCTGATCAGGAATTAATTCAAATTTCTGTCACCGATCTTAGAGAAGAAACAAAATTGAGTCTTTCAAATCTTTATAGTTGTCTATTAAAAGCTCATAACCTGAAAGTAATCAAACTGAATCAGGAGGTGTTGATTGAGCCCACGAAACTGCGAACTGATGAAATCACTTATAGTTTAAATCAGGATTGGGAAGACGAACGGTATCATGCCATCAAGTTTACTTTTTCTCTAGCCAGGAAAATTTTGAATTCAGTTCCATTAAATGATTCCAAAACTTTTGAAGGTAAGGAACTTGATTATTTCATAAAACAGGCCATAGATGAAGAGGTGCCATTCAAAAAATTACCTTGGTCGAAAAAAGATAAGCCTGAATTGCAGGAAAAAGAGTCCCTTGCCTACAAAAAGGACTTAATTGAAAAAAGAGCTAAACATGCTTTTACCATAATTAGACTTCTTGGGAAAACAAGGCACGAGAGTAAAATGGAAATCGGCTCTGTTGGAGCTAAGAAGGCGGTTGTTATTCAGTCAGTATTTAATGGTTATCATAAAAAGGAGGAGTGGTCAAAAAAGCTTTCTGAGTTAGAAAAAGATGTTGAAAGACTTGTCATTTTTGTAGCTAATTCGAGTATAAAAAATAATGTTAAATCGTTCAATTGGGCAGATTTAGTTGGAAAAATTCAAATTAAAGAAGACGTTGGTTACTTGTCTGATTTACTTTTTATTCTTTCAATTTTAGGTTACTGCAAGTCTGGAAATATCTTCCCATCAGGAATCGAAGCCTACCTTAAATCAACTGATCCTATAAATGAGTCAGACTTACAGTCTGATGATAATAAAGTTTTTGAAGAGTATGAGGAAGTGAGAAAAATCAGAGAGCTTAAACTTATTGCTTTAGAAGTACTCTCTGGCTTTCAGAAGAATCAAAGAACTGGTATAGATGATGAATTCAGGAAAAAGCAGGATGTATTTATTAAAAAATATTTTGCCTGTGAATCACTCGATGGTCTACTTAATTTGCTTCAAGATGAATTGACTCCGAACCATCCTTTACTTGTAAAATGGAGAGGTGATGCGATAAAATTTGAGGAGAACAGATTAAACGTAGAACAAAAGAAAATATATGATGCAGAAGTAAATCAACATATCAGTGTAATGGCTGGGCCAGGGTCCGGAAAAACCCACACACTTACACTGAGAGTTGCAAGGCTTGTGCACCATGTTGGAATTAACCCAGACGAGATTCTCGTATTAGCTTACAATAGAGCGGTCGTATCTGAACTCAAGGATAGGCTGGGAAAATTATTTGGGGAGTTGGGTTATGGAAGACTTTCCAAACGACTTAAGATTTTTACATTTCATGGACTGGCCAAAAAGTATTGCCGTGAAAATCTAAATGACAAAGATTTCAGTGAATGGGAATCAACTTTACTTTCTTCAATTAGAAATTCTCCAGGCGAAATTTTAGGGGCTTTTGGCAATTTGAAGCACATTCTTGTGGATGAATTTCAAGACATAAATACTGTAAGGGTAAAATTACTCAAGGAACTTCAGCAATTAACTAAGGCTCATTTATTTATCATTGGTGATCCAAATCAAAGTATTTATGGCTATGAGAGAGAGAATGAGGGAGGGAGCTTGAGCCCATGGCCTTACTATGATAATTTCAATGAGATTTTTAATCCTTCAATTTTTAAGCTTTTCAGCAATCATAGATCGTATCCAAAAATTTTGGAATACGCTACCTTACTTTTGAACCTACCTGAAAATCAAAATGATTTAGTCCCAAAACCGATTAGAAAACCAGAGGAGGATTTTACAAAGGAGTATGTTCAGGTTTTTTTCACCGCTAAAGAGAAGGCTGATTGGTGGACATTTATGAACGGATTAATCAATGAAAAAGTAGCAGGCAAGTCATATAAACAAATTGCAATACTCTTTAGAACCAACAATGAAGTTTATAGAGGATTTCAGAAATTAAGAACTTTAAATCTTCCTGGAATTAGGATTAGAATTCAAGGTAGTTTGCCCTATGAGTTTACCCGTATTCGGGAATGTTATGAAGTGATTCAGTACATCAAAAATAGAAATGGAGAATTGGTCAGGTCAAAATTTGAAAGTGAGATTGGAACGGAAGTAAACAGACTTATCTCTACCTACCCTACTTGGAATCAATTTTATTTAAGAGTTATCCAGTCCTTGATTCTTGAATTTCTTAATGACGAGGAGGATAATATGACTTATTCAAGTCTTTTAGAATATTTGGCAGAAATGGGGGGCAAAGATGACGGCCAGCTATTTAAAATATATGAAAAGTACAGGGATCGATTTTTTAAAGGGAAAGACGAGATTGAAATCGTTCTTTCTACCATGCATAAGGTAAAAGGTTTAGAATTTGATTGCGTGGTTGTCCCTCCGTCTTTTTCAAACCTTCCACTTAGAGATTTCGGGAATTTGGGGTCGAGTAAACTGCAAGAGATAATTGAAGAGGAACGGAGGCTGGCTTATGTAGCCCATACAAGGGCAAGGTATAGGCTATTGATCTTCATGAATAACAGAGAAGAGGCATTAATGGAGTCCAGAAGTTTTAAATTCCCAGAATCAATAAATCAAAAATTGGGGGTACCAGCAATCCCAGAATTAAACAAACTGGTTGTAAGCTGGGCAGCCAAGGAATATAACTTTAAAACATTGGCAATCAATCAGAAAATTAAAGCTCAAGTAAAAAGTGGAGATCCAGTTTTTGTTCAAAAGAAGATCAATGGCCAATACACATTTATTGAGTTGCATCATGAAAATTTAAATAGGGTGATTGGCTCAATATCTTCTTCAGCAGGAAGGATAAGAGACTATATTAAGCTTTCAGGATATGTTGTGAATGAGGTGGTAGTATGGACCTATGAGGATTCGCAAAAGTCAGATTTAAGGAATGGGACTTCCTTTTCCAATCAATGGTGCCCAGAGGCAATTGACCAAGGTTATGTTTATGTGGTTGATTTTGCTGGTTATGGGAAAGGGGAGT
>CAZNND010000125.1:0-9178 GCA_964574365.1 uncultured Limnohabitans sp. | reverse complement strand
TTCAGCCGCAAATATTCATTGCCTTCAAGGGTTGAAACCGTGATTGAAATACTGCGTGTTGGCTGGTCATTTCTTGACCAATTCAAAGTACCTGCAGTACGATTTTTCGGCTGCAAATAGCCCCATTCTTTCAGCTTGGAAATATTGATCTGCAAAGCATTATCGAACAAGAAAGGGGAATTTGAATAATTCGCCATAGCTGGGAAACCTAAATTATTTGGGAAGAAATCTATGATTAAGAGATTTTTAATCCATTGAGGCTTCCTGAATTTAAACTATACTATATTGACATCTGCAAGTTGTAGTTCTTGGAAGAATGGGGATTCTATCAAGCTCATTTTTAGAATAATCTTCATTATCTGGATTCACAGTACAATTGCACTGACTTCCTATTATGATAATTTTTGAATACGCTGAATTTCTTGAATTGGCTCTTCCATTCAAGTATTTTTTCAAATCTTCCAGCCAGTAGAAATTCCAAAGGTAATTGGATTCGTATTCAATAAATTCAATTAGAATTTCCTGATCAGATAAATTCTCAGCATCTTTTTTTTCCTGAAAAAGAAGTTTTTTGAAAGAAGTTAAATCTAAACTTTTCAAACAATCAATTGAATATTCTTTCCAATAGGGGAAAAAGATTGATTTTATGGCTAAACAAAACCTTAATTTTTTTTCAGATTCTGCTTCAAAATTCCATGGTTGCCGGAATCCCTTCTTTTGATGAAGATGATTTAATATTTTTATTTCTCTCTCTGCAAATCTATCTATACTTCCACCTATTGATCTTTGGTCCGGATTAAGGCTTCTAATATAAAAATAGTTTTTCTCCAATTCAGAAAATTCCCCTCTGAGGAAAATTGACTCTTGGGTTTTAATAAAATTCAAAAACTGCTGTTTTAAATCCTCCTTGTATTCTTGAATTCTCAACCCTCCCTTAGGTGTCAAACGAAAAACTGGATCAGTAATTCTGAGATAAGTTTTTTCCTTCACCTCAGATATAATTCTTTCCACTAACTCTTCTTTCTTCCCAGAGATTTTAAGTCCATTACTTTTTAGAATTTCTTTCAATTCTTTCACTGTTAATGATTCTTCAGGTAATGAAATTTCTAATAGTTCTTCCCTGATAAATTCTTCTACTACAGGATTAAGATCCCCAATTAATTCTTGAAAACGTGATTTCCAATATCCATTTAGAATTGAATTTCTTCCTTCCCAATTATTATTTAATTCATAAAAGAAACCGGTTGAGGTTTTATTCAAGCCCTCTAAAAACTCTAATTCATAATTGTATTTCGGGAATTCAATTCTTTCATTCTTTAAACTGGATTGAACTTTTTTCTCCCTAATAGTCAATCCAAAAAATTCAAAAATATTTTTCATGTAACAAATTAGTTGAAAAAACTTGATTAATCAAAAGGAAAACGGCTCGCCCTCACTAGCATTGACCGCATCCACTTTGGGAAACACAAAGGGCATCAACTTGCAAAGCACGTTCAGGCGCTCGCTTGGTGGTAATTTTTCCAACAGTTCTGGCAACCTCTAAATCTCTGCCTGCATTACTTCTTTCAAGGTTTCTCGCAATGAGTTGGTAAGAATTAGATATTTTGTTTTCATCTTAATATTGGTTTCACGAATGCGCATATTGTTTTCTTTTTTTCGATTCGCACCAATAAATTAATTGGTGTAGTCTATTTTCTCGCTATACTGGGTTAAAATTGGCAGATACATACACATACCAGTACCGCACCTATCTGATGCCTGAATAAACGTACTTTCCAAGTCCTGAATTCCTTCTCTAAGGTGTGTTCAAGTCATCTGCTTTCCAGTTCGATCTGAACCAAAGGAAGACCATTGATCAGTAGGGTAACATCCTAAGGTTTTTGTATTTGCCTTCCATAGTGATTTGCTGCTTCACCTAAAACTGATTCTGGCACCATTAAATTTGATTGATGAGTTCTACCGTTTGGTGTTCTCTGGAATCATCCAGGTAGTGAACCCGATCTCTCAAAATCTTGGCCGGCTCGAAGACACTGCCCTTGTTGATGAAGTTAAGAATTTGAGTGAATTCCTTTTCGCTGAGCTTGGTTTTGTTGTGAGACTCCAACTGCCGTTTCAGATTGGCAAGCAGATCTTGCTCATCTTTGATCTCTACCATCTAGTACCCAAGCCTTGTGAGTTGTGCGACAAGGTTATTATCTAAGTTCTGTTCAGGTTGTGTGGCATTTTTCCGTAAACGCTTCAAATTCTTTTTTGAGCGGAATTGTTTTGTCAAAAATTTGATTGTAATTTTACGATGTTCTTTACCATTGGTCTGGAATCTACAAAGGTCTTAGACGTTGAACCCGAATCAACGTCTTTTTATTTTTTTAATATACGGACTGTTCCGATCAAAATCGGGTGAATTCATGATATTTGTGATGTCGTTTTTTTCATAAGCAGTTATGAGCTTCGCTTTCAAAAACCCCGTGAACATGATTACTACTACGTAGTTCCCTTTAACAATGCTGATTCTTAGGTTATCAAAATAGCTCTTGGTTGATTTGTCCCAGCCTACTTTTAGTATGGCTTCTGGATCCTGAAGGGCTGCTTTTATCCAAAGAATTTTTTCAAGGCGATTTAGCAAAAGAATTGATTTGTCCCCCGGTTTTCGATCTGCACTTTCGAAAAAAACATGATCAAACATATCTTCATAACAGTGAACCTTTACTCCATCAACAGTTTCAATGGGTCCTGTACAATATTCTGATTTCCAGATCTCACGAAACTCTTCTACGGGAATCAGATGAGCCTTCAACCTTTTATAATCCATCACCAGCCCCCTTGTAGATTGATTTTAAACACGTTGAATTTCTCTTCACTTTTGGGGGTATGTCGGATAGGGTTTCCAAGAAATGTTTCTTCGGCTTCTAGAATTAACTGTTTTTTGGCAGGGCTTTGGACACTGTTGTTGAACTTTGCGTGAACCATTCCTGTCAAAACATCTGCAAGTTGGACCCCGGGTGAATCTGTGGAAGGTAGTGCTTGTAAAATTGGGATATCCGAAAAAAGGTTAGACAAATCTAAGCATTGCTGAAGGTCTTTTAACCTTCCCTTGTCACGGTTGACCTTTTGATCAAGAAAAATAAAATAGTTGTTGAAGTCGTAGATCCAGTGGTGCAGCAGTTGGTAATAGAACTTATAAAACCCGAGTTCTTTGTCTCCATGGAAGTAATCTGAGTTTACTGTCTTAGAATCCACCACAATAACTCTGAATCTAAGCTGGGGAGTTTCAAAAAAGTAAATGATCAGATCCTTGTAAAGATCGAAAAAACGTGGTGAGACCTTGTTCCACTTAAGTTCACCATGGACCCCATAGTTTTTTTTGATTTGACTGATGCGTTCTTTGAAATAGGGACGAAAATCCTTTGGCATCCAAATGCCTCCGATAGTAAAGAACTGTGGTTGCCTAGGATCATTCAAGGCCTCTAGTCCACTTTCATCGCAGTATATCTCAAAATCCATGTTGTTCTCAAAGACAATATATAATCGGAAAATAACAAGGTACCCATACAGGTAAGTAGGAATGTACTATTGTTTGGCTACAAAAATATTCAAGTTAGTTTCCCCTTGGTAAATGTTTTCATTTTCATTGACGTTATAATTTACAGGTTTTAAACTATAATTCCGTCCGATTATTTAAGGGGCTTTTACACCACTTCTGACGACAGTATATAGGAGAGAATTTACCATCCTTCCTACTTTTTGTGGCCTTTCCCGAACAGATATCAAATAAAAAAGGAGGATCAATTACCCTCCTTTTTTATAAAATGATTTAAGCAATCAAGTCATGACTGCAATAAAACGAAAGTTTGAGCCTTCCTCTAATTGAAACAAAAAGACTTGCCCGAAATCCTCAATAAAACCTCACCTCACAAGAAGGATGGGTGGCTTTAAAGGCATCCACAGATCTTGACATCAGGTTTGTATTGAAACAGGATAATTTCTTCAGGGAAGGCAACTCGCTAAGTGGCTTCAGGGACCGAATATTGGTACTTGCAACATCCAATTCTTCCAATGCGGACAAGGTTTCCAAACCTTTAAGTGCTTTGATATTGGTGCCTGATAAGTTGAGTCTTTTCAAATTGATCAGATTACTCAAGGGAATAAGATTTTCAATTCCGGTATTCGAAATATCAAGTTCGATCAATTGCGTTAAACCTGCTAAAGGAAGAAAATCATTCGTAGGGACCTGGGATATTCTTAAAGAAGTCAGCCTAGACATTTCGCTCACCGGTAGGATTGATGTTATCGGAGAGTCAAAAACAGATAACCTTCGCAGATTATGAAAAATGGTCAAAGGATTCAGCTCGGAAACATTCAAACTTTCAACCAAAAGTTCGGATTTCCCCGTTACCAAATGAAGTTCCTCCGTGGAAGGAATTTGTTGGAGTTTGTATTCCTTTCTGAAAAAATTTTTCCAGTCATCATTCAAATCCGTCCACCAAGACATAAGCTCGTTTGTGCGGAAAATTATATTTGTTTCAGGCCGCTGAATCAAAAACCGAGGGATCTCATCGTAGCGAACAAGTGATTTATCCACATTAAGATAAACCAGTTGGGATAATGCCACTAAATCGAGGACAGTTTCTATTGGACTGCCCTCTAAATCCACAAACTTTAGCAGTGGAACTTCTTTTAAAATTGAAATATTCGACACTCCTGAATTTTTTCCTTCAATTTTATTCAAGGTTCTCACCTCGCTCAAAGGAATCAGATCTTTAATTTGAGGATTTCCGGAAAAACTCAATTCGGAGAGGTTGACAAAGCGTACAATAGGATTTAGGGACTCAATTCCCGAATCATTGAGATTGAGGGTCGGTAAGGCTAAGGTTTGGGTCAGGATATCTATTCCGGGTTGATCAGAACGAATAGCTGGATTTGCTTTTTTTAGAGCTGTCTTCCATTGTACAGAAAGGGCATTCCACCAAGATTCCAGGTCTTTGACATGGTGAATTAAGAGTATTTCAGGATTGGCCCGAATGAAATCGGTAGCGGTTTTCACCGTCAAATTAGTTTGATCGGCTGATACCTTTTTCAATCCGGATAAATTTTCAAGAGGGCTCAAATCAGCTACCTTCGTAGATGTAATATCCAGGAATTCAAGTTTGCCCAAATTTTGGATAGGGGTCAAGTCTTGAATATTTGAAACGGCGACATCTAGGTATTTCAAGGAGGAGAGGTTGGAAAGCAAAGAAAAATTGATCATGGTATTTTGGCTAATATCCAATCTTTCAATTTTGACCAAATCCTTGATATTTTCAATATTGTTGAATCCACTAGAAGACAGATTCAATTCTGTAAGATTTTTAAATTCATTGAGGACGGCAAAACTTTGAATCTGATTGGCCTGCTCCAATTTAAGTGTGACCAAATTTTTAAGGTTAAGCAATTCCCCTATACTTTCTACCTGAGTACCAGATAAATTGAGGTATTTGAGCCGGTCTGAATACTTGATAAAAAACGTCGTCGAAGTCGGGGTGTTTTCGAGGTTTAAACTCTCCAAAAGTGTCACATTCGAAATAGGACTAAGATCAGCAATTGCCGTGTTGCTGATATCGAGGTGCTTTAGATCCCTCAATTCGGAGAGGGGAGAAAGATCAGTGATTTGCGTATTTCCTGAAAGATTTATGGAATCCACGCTGACAAACTTGTACCAGGTATTGATTCCTGTAGAATCGGATTCATTAATCTGAAAACGTCTTGTGAAATAGGACTTCCAACCGGAATCCAAGGAAAACCACCAGACTTTAAGTTCTTCATCCCGACTTACTTTGGTGGTATAGATGCTGACGATTTTTAGTTCTTGGGATTTATCATTGAGGTTAACTTCCACGAATCGTGGTTTTGTATCGGTAATTTTCTCTCCTCGGAGACCATGGGCTGTCAAAGTTCGATCCAGGGAAGCCAGAAAAAACACATCTCCATTTTCCTTTTGCCCGGGCTTTACTTCTCTTATTTTAAATTTAAACTCCACATTTTTATAAAAAAATTCAATGTCTTTAAGGTATGCGGTTACATCTTTGTTAGTAATGACCTTTCTATCCTGCAACAGGTCATCCTCAACCTGAACTTTTGCGTCACGAAAAATTTTAAGATAGCTTTCTCTGATGATGACGTCCTTATCTCTAGCGGGAGTTTGGGCATTACCAATAGTATTTAGCAGGTATTCCAAAAACCTGACCTGATCCTCCACTTTTAAAGAAAGTTCCTCCAACTGATCTTTGGAGTATCCTTTTATTGACTGAGCCCGAAGCGATAGGGAGAAGAAAAAGAGCAGGCTCAGAACTGCAATTAGCTTAGTTCTGATCATAGATATACTTTAATATGGTCTCTTTGTCCCCTGGACCCAAGCGAACCAGATTTGAAATCAACCATCCAGTATTGAATCCTGGTCTATTAAACTGGTTTACTTCAAAGTACCAACCTCCTATTTGAAAGAAGTGAAATTTGACTTGTTGTACGGTTTCAAACTGAAGATTGTTCTGCTTCATTTCATATAAGAAGAGCGAAAGGTAATCCGGTTTGTAGGCAGATGAAGTAAACGATTCTGGGGAACTCGAATCCTGAAAAGCCCTTCTCAGGTTCATAAAACCAAGTTCATGGCTTAAGGGATGAAGAAAATCCTTTCCATTTCCCGAGGGTTTATTAAATACTTTTTTAAACGGTTCAAAAATCACATGATCAATAATCCATTCATACCCCAGCCCTTGAGGCTGAATTTTCATGATGAGGGTAACTTTCTCCCTTGATCCCTTATAAATAAATCCAGTTTCAACTTCAGCAAACCATCCTGGCCGATGGAACAACAGAAATTGTGGATGTTCAGAAGAGATTACCTGTTTTATGAATTGATTTTTAAGATTCGAGGAGATCGGGGAAGTTTGGTTGTCAAAAAGTATGGAGACAAATCCCTTTCTTAGGTTAGTATTTTGGAAAAGGGAGTCACCTCGATAAAACCGGGTGTTACCATCTACAGATTCTTCACCATTAAACCTTCTGAAAAATTGATTGACTTGTTTGGTTGAAGCTGCAAGTCTTCCATCATCCTTAATTGTCCCGGGGCCGCCTAAGCCTTGCCCCGAGACAATAGAAATGATTGCGAAAAAAAACGCAAAAATTAGTAAGCTTACTCTCATGCGGAAGTTTCGGTCACCCTTACATCGCCGAGCATAACGTCCCAGAATTCGATGGTTCTACCCGAGATTTGAGTTTGTTTCTTTTCTACGTAAATGGTAATATCTTTTTTGGTGGTATCCTTGTAGTTCATACCTGTTTCAATAGAAGTACCCTCAAATCGCTGGTAGATGGTAATTACACCAACAAACCGGCCGTCAGGCTGTCTTTCGAGATCAGAGATATACTGGATATCGTACCAAGTGATATTTACTCTATCATAATTCAAAGCCATTAATCGCTCAAAATAGCGTCTTATTTTGTAATAGGCGATTTCCTTTGTATTGATAGATGACACGCCCATTTCAGCGCCTGGAGCAAAGAGCTCTTCCGCTCTGTCCATCACTCGATTGGCCTCTGAGAATTGAGTTTCTTTACTTCCAATGATGGCTATATATTTAGAAAGGTCTTTCACTTTCTCCAAAGCCAATGAATCTATAGCCTGCTTTCTGGACGGGCTAATATTTTCCTGGGCTAGAACACTGCTTGAGGCCAAAAGAAAAAGGCCAAGAATTAGAATTAATTTATTTTTCATTTCAAATCAGTTTTTCAGGTTCGCATTATTTTCTTCTAAGTTCCAATTCTGTCACTTTACCATTTGCGTCCATGCGGACACTCGAGATCAAGTTCATGTTTTTCTTTGTATCCTTCAGATACTCGAGATACCTTCTTATTGTGGTTGGCTCATCGTAATCTTTCAGCCCTCTCTCTTCATGGATGACGATAAGTACCGGAGTATCTTGATTCGAAAACATACTCAAAGCTGTTTGGATGCTTTGATTGGCTCCATCGGCATTGCCTGAACCCACAATAGAATTGAATAGACCTTGAAGT
This sequence comes from uncultured Limnohabitans sp., assembly GCA_964574365.1. Taxonomy (GTDB): domain Bacteria; phylum Bacteroidota; class Bacteroidia; order Cytophagales; family Cyclobacteriaceae; genus Algoriphagus. Next base: position 1,132 of record CAZNND010000125.1, on the reverse strand, counting down.
CTTTCGGAAGCTACTTCTTCCGCAGGACGAGTTGGAACTGGAGTTGGTGCAGGTTCTGGTTTTACCACTTCTTCTTTTGGAGGTTGAACCACCGGCTCAACAACCTGCTTCTTGCTTTTACAAGCTCCTATGGCCATCAGCGAAATTAGGGCCACAAACATTGTTTTTCTCATGGACAGAGAGAACGAAGATTGTTTCATGTTTTGAAAATTTAGTTTTTATTAGTAAAGATTTTTGCCAGACTTATGGGCGATTGGGTAATGCAAATTAAATAAAAACACTCGATACAGCGAAAAATATAAGTTGGCTTAAAACAGCTATTCTTCCTTTTATGTAAAAAAAAATAATAAAATATTAGTTTTCAACCCTTAATCCACCGTCCAAGTGGAAAAATCTGGCTAAAAATCGAGCTTTTTACCCAAATCAGACTTATTTATGAGTCTATTTTGCAGTTTTTTTGTGATTTTGAAGGAATCAAAAAATTAATTTTTCATTTAAAAAAAATTATTAGATACAACACATAATTATTTTTAATAATCTTAGATTGAATTTTAAATAAAAAAACGAAAAATACCCAGTTTCGGGTATTTTTTGGATGTTTAAATTAGATCACATTTGGATAGTGTTAAGTTTTAATCAGGCTAAAGCCAAATTAAAAGATCTCTGGTTTCTAGGGATCTTTTTTTTGCAAAAATTCCATCCGTAACGACTTGATTTCCTACCAATCTATGGCTCCGAAAGGTTGTACGTATGTTCGCATTTATGGAATTAATCAGGTTTACTACCTGTTCATGCAAATTTTCAGACTTCCCTTCAACCTAATTTTTCATGCTAGTTGGAATCAAGGACTGACGACTTGGATGGTTAATAGGAAAATGTTAAAATCGAATTGTTTGACACTAAAAACTCCCAATAGCGCTTTGAACATAATTTGTAAACCAATAACATTCAAATTCTTAGCTTTTTAACCTTCGAGAGCTTAAAAGGACGTTGCCGATCTACGGATTTAAAACCTCCAGTTCGGCCGATATTAAAAAATCGCACCCTCCAGAGAAATACAGAAAAAAACCTTTGTGCCCTCCTATGTTGAAAAACAAGGGGAACCGCTAAATTTTTTCATAGATTTTCCATT
>CAZNND010000124.1:0-9730 GCA_964574365.1 uncultured Limnohabitans sp. | reverse complement strand
GGAACGCCCCGCTGGAGCTACAATCGGAACGCCCCGCTGGGGCTAGAGTTGTTGATTTTTAAATTATCCCTAATCCTCTCGATTCCCTATCTTTACGCCAAATTTGAACCATGAATTTCAAAGATAAAGTCGTCATCATCACCGGTGCTACTTCTGGAATCGGCGAGGCTTGTGCCGAGGTATTTGGTAGGCAAGGCGCCAAAATCGCTATCACCGGACGAAATCCCCAAAAGCTGGAGCAAACAACCACTAAACTCCGTTCGCAACACATCGAAGTTCTTCCAATCCTTGCCGATGCAGGATCCGAATCCGATAATCAGCGAATGGCCGAGGAGACGCTTTCGAATTTTGGAAGGATCGACATCCTGATCAATAATGCGGGGATTTCCATGCGGGCACTATTTCAGGATCTGGACTTGGAGGTTTTCCGCAAGGTCATGGATACCAATTTCTGGGGCACAGTCTATGCCACGAAATTTTGCCTCCCAGCCATTTTGGAATCCAAAGGTTCTATCATTGGTATTTCCTCCATCAACGGTTATCGTGGCACTCCGGCACGCACGGCGTACACGGCAAGCAAATACGCCATGAATGGATTTTTCGAATCTCTTCGCACAGAAGTGATGAAAAAAGGAGTTCATGTTTTGGTCGTTGCTCCTGGTTTCACGGCTTCAAATATCCGAAATATAGCCTTGACCGCAGACGGATCTTCTCAAGGAGAGTCTCCAAGGGACGAAGGAAAAATGATGACTTCGCAGCAAGTTGCTGAGCATATTTTGAAAGCTACGCTGAAACGAAAGCGGGACATCGTCCTGACTTCTCAGGGGAAGTTGGCCGTGTTTCTGAATAAGTGGATACCGGGAATTCTCGACGGAATTGTCTATAATCAGATGGCCAAAGAAAAAGACTCGCCTTTTACCTAAATGCCTGAATCCATCTTCCAAACCTACCTGAATCGGCTCACGGACCTTTCTTCCAAAAACAGGTCTTTGTATTTGCCGAAGTTGGAGGGATTTGGAATGCTGGATTTTCGGGAGTTTGATTTTTTAACCGGTGAGTCAGCTTTCGAGCTTTTGCGCAAAAGCATCGAAGGCAAAAAGAAAATCACCCTCACCCCCGATCTCGATCCAAGGTCTGCGGATGCCAATCAGGTATCCAAGGTACTTTCTCGAATGGCTTTTCGAGACCAATTGACTCAGGAGGAAACCGGAGAGCAAAGTCTCTTTTTGGCTTGGCTTTTTGCCGAGGGAAAGTTGATCAAGGGGCAGATCGTCCGTTGTCCTTTGCTTTTGAAACCTGTTCAACTCAGAAGGGAAAATGGGTTTTGGAGTTTGATTTCGGAAGAAAACTGGCAATGGAATCCTGCGTTTTTGCTTGCTTGGAGGCATGCCACTGGTCAGCAGTTGTCTGATGATTTTTCTGATGAACTTCTTGAAAATCTACCCAAGGATTCGCTGGAGTTTCGGACGGCCTTGGCCAAACTAATTCCCGAACATTTCGCTATTCAGGTCCAATCCAACCTTCTGGAGGATCAGATTCTTCCTTTTCCCAATTCCCAGATTTCTCTCGATCAGGAACGATTTTCCGATGGGAAAGTAAGTCTTAAACCCTATGCTGTGTTGGGTCAGTTTGCTCAAAAGGGGAGTTTTCTGTTCTCCGATTATGATACTTTGATGCAGGACAATTCCGAAAGTTCACTGGAGGAACTGTTTCAGCACCTTTTCCTTTCGGAGAAAAAAGAAATAGCGATTAGGGAGGAAAATCTTTTCCCGGTTTTTCCGCTCGATGCTTCCCAAGAGAGCGCCTTGATTAAAGTCCGACAGGGCAAAAGCCTGGTGATCCAAGGCCCTCCTGGTACCGGCAAGTCTCAACTTATTGCCAATCTGGTTTCGGATTATATTGCTAGGGGTAAAAAAGTCCTTGTGGTTTCACAAAAGCGGTCTGCCTTGGACGTGGTTTTCGAGCGACTGGAAAAAGTTGGATTTGGTACCTTTTTGGGCTTGGTGCATGATTTTAGGTCGGATCAAAAAGCTTTATTTGAAAAGATTAAAATCCAGATTGAGTCCATCGAGGACTACCAAAGTCAAAATCGGGGAATCGATGCAATTCAGTTGGAGCGGGAGCTCAGCCTGCTGTCCAAAATCATATCCAGACTTTCGGGAAAGTTTGAAGAACTTCGAACAGCCCTATTTGATGAAAAGCCTGCAGGTATTCCCATTAAGGCACTTTACCTTCAGGCTGATTTGAGTAGCCCCGCTTTTTCTCATCCCCATCTGCTTCAGTTGGATTTTGAAGAGGCCAAAGGCTTTGAACGGGATTTAAGCATTTTCTCAAGCTATCAAAAACGGTTCTCAGGGAGTTTTTGGGAAAGGCGAATCTCTTTTTCAACAATTCAGCCGGCTGACTTTGTCAAAATTTCAAATGCACTTACTCGCTTGGAAAATGCTAGAAATCAGCTTCCCAAGGTGCTTTTAGGCGAAAAAGCGAAGCCGTTTTTTCAATCACTTTGGTCTGTTCAGGGTTTTTTGGAGAAGGTTCACAAGTTCCGAATGTCTTTGGCACAGTTGACTTATCCTGAAAAGGACTTTGCCCTAATTTTTCAACCCAAAGAGCAAAAATTCCTTTCCAAAATACGTCAATCCCTGATTCAGGCTCTTGAGGCTTCCCACAACTGGAAGATGGAGTTGGGGCCTGATTTGACCGGTTTGAACAAAGAGTTGGAAGCCTTGATTCCCCTTTCACAGAGCATTTTCGGAAGACTGCAGGCCAAGTATTCCAAGTCGAAGTTTCCGCTGGTATTTCGTGCCTTAGCCCAAAATTACCTGTCTTTTGAAACTGAAAATCTTCGTAGTCTTCAGTTAGAATGTCAGTCAAAATTCGAAGTTCAAGCTCAACTTGACCAATTGCCGGATTCAGCTTTTTTCCATTTGACCGGGCAGTTTTCCGCTGACTTAATTGAAGTCGAAAAGTTACTGACTTGGAAGAGAAGTTGGGAAGAGGTTCCTGAACTTCATGATTTGTTGGATTGGAAAAAACTTTCCTTTTCAGAGTTTGAAGCTGCTTTGGATCAGATTCAAAATTGGTCTGATGGATTGTCTTTCCAACTGGTTTCGTGCCGGCTTTGGTTGAGTGAAGCGCAGTTTTTGGAAGTGATAGAGAAGGGCTTGGAGCAAGTCTTTCCGGAGAATCCACTGAACTGGCCTTCGGTTTTTGCTGAACTGAAGGGATTTGACCAGTTTTTGGAAAGTTGGAAATTTCGGGAATTGGGGCAGCAACTAGTTCGTGATTTTTCAGGTGTGGAGTTGATAGAAGTCAACTTAGCTTTTTGGAATGGTTGGAGACTGGCGTGGATCGGGGAGATCGAGCAATTGCATCCGGTATTGAGCGAGATAGGGTCGATGCGACTGGGGTATGAGATGGAGGAAATCAAAAACGCCATCCTGGAAAAGCGGCAAAATGCCCGTCATCTCGCTTTGCTCCGGCTTCGGGAGCAGGTGGCCGAGCATTTGGACTACAATAGGCTGGGCAATCGGTTGACTTATCGGGAATTGCTTCATCAGGTGAGCAAAAAACGCCAAAAGTGGTCTGTTCGAAGGTTGGTGGAGGAGTTGGGGGAAGAGGTTTTTCGGGTGCTTCCTTGCTGGTTGGGCAGTCCGGAGACGGTCTCTGCAGTCTTTCCAACAAGTCAGGTATTTGATTTGGTAATTTTTGACGAAGCTTCCCAGTGTCCTGTGGAGCGAGGCTTGCCGGCCATGCTTCGTGGAAAGCAGGTGGTGGTAGCCGGGGATTCCAGGCAGTTGAGACCTTCGGATTTTTATCTGGTAAAGTGGGAAAGTGAAGAGGAAGGAATGGAGTACGAAGTCGAATCGCTGCTGGAGTTGTCGGCTCATTTTTTTGAAAATCTCCAGTTAAGAGGGCATTATAGATCAGCTGATCCGGGATTGATTTACTTTTCCAATTTGCATTTTTATGGAAATCGGCTGGAGACTTTGCCCGATTATGTCACGGTCAGGGCTTGGAAAACTGCTTTTTCTTGGGAGAAAGTGGAGGGGATTTGGGATAGTCAAATCAACCGAATGGAAGCGGATGCGGTCATGAATCGTGTTGAGCTTATTCGAAAAGAAGCGCTACAAGATTCCATCGGTATTGTAACAGGCAATTATTTTCAAATGGAGCTGATCAGGGAATTGCTTTGGAAAGCTGGATTTCAGGATTCCAATCTTAAGGTCAGGAATATCGAAAATGTACAGGGGGATGAATTCGATCAGGTGATTTTGTCTTTGGGCTATGCACCCAATCGGGAGGGGAAGTTGGTTACAAATTTTGGCCTCTTGGGCAAGTCAGGCGCTGAAAACCGGCTAAATGTCGCCATCACCCGGGCGAGGAAAATGCTGCATGTTATTTCTTCCATCGAACCGGAGGATTTCCGTCCCGGTCAACTCAGCAATCCGGGTTTAGCGTTGCTGAGAGAGTTTTTGGCTTTTGTAAAAGTGCAGAGTAAAGAGAGAGGGATTCCTGCGCCTGAGGTAAAAGTGCCTGGTTTTGAGTTGGACTGGAGTTTGAAAAATCAGCTCTTGAAGTCAGAACATCGCTTTTCAAAAGAGATTCCATCCGCAGTCATGGATTTGATTTTCAGGGATGGGGAAGGAAATCAGAAGGCGATTTTGACCGATGATCAGCGGTTTTTTGATGCGCCTACGGCAAAAGCGGCTATGGCGTATCATCCAATTTTGTTGGAGGAAAAAGGATGGAAATGGGAGTGGAAGTGGACTAGAAACAAGATGCTCGAAACAAGAGATTCGGATGCCAGTTCAATTCCAACACAGCTTTAATCTGTTGACAGAAAAGGTTCCTGTTTAATTTGCGCAAAATAGGTTCTATAACATGCGCAATTTTTTTTAGAATTTCAAAAAAATCAAACCAATCCATTAAATATACCCCACCAAGCTATAAATCGTAATCCCAATCCACTCCTTTGATAGTCTATGCCAATGCGAAATGGATTCTGAGTTTGGAAAGATTAATGAAGGGAGGTCATACTTTACCTCGTGTGAAGAGTAGTCCACCGGAAAAGTTACTGTTTTCAATCCTACTTTATCAAAACATCCCTTCGCCCGCTTCATGTGGAATGCGGAGGTAATGAGCACAAATTCCTGATCGGTAGAGATTCCGTTTTCCTCCAAAAAAGCCTTGGTTAACTGGGCATTTTGGGCGGTATTTTTACTCTGATCTTCGATTAGAATGTCCGATTCGGGCATTCCGGTCATGACCAAAAATCGTTTCAATAATTCCGCTTCCGACTGGGGATTGACCGGGTTCAGGCCTTGACCGCCCGTGATCAGGATTTTTTTGATTTTACCCAATCGATAAAGTTGGAGGGCGTGGGTGATGCGGTCGGCACCTTTGTTGAAAAAGGTGCGGTCATAGGCGGTTTTGCTCAGGTTGGTCACTCCGGTGAGAACGATTCCGATTTCATGGGTTTCGATCTCATCAAAGGACTTGAAATCCTGCTCCCAAGCCAACAACGCCAAATTGGAAAGGAAAGGATTGGTGAAAAAGAGGAGGAGTGCGATTCCTGTCCAAAGCACCTTTTTTCCCCATTTCCTTTGGATAAAAATTGTTCCTAAAAGTATCAGTATCAATATAATAGTCAGCGGCATCGCCAAAAAACTCAGAAACTGGGAGAAGTAGAAGAACATTTCTCGATTTGTTTTAGCGACAAAAAAAGGGGTTAAATGATCAATTATCAAGCTCAATTGTCAATTTTCAAGGTAGGGGCTTGGTGAATGACCGATGAGTTTTATTATGGGAATAATGTTAATTTAAACCTGTAATTCAGAAGTGTTTGGAAAAGGATATTCGTTGGATTCAGCGTTTGGATAATTTTCAAAAGGCAGTTAATCTACTTTTGGAAATTCAATCGATGGATTTGGACGAACTTTCCCAACTTGAAAAAGAAGGAATTGTCCATCGATTTGAATATACTTTGGAATTGGGATGGAAGACGCTGAAAGATAAGATGGAGTCAGATGGTTTGATTTTAGATCTTATTTCTCCAAAGGTAGTAGTGAAGGAGGCATTTCAGGCCAAATACATCGATCAGATTGAAGTTTGGCTGAAAATGATCAATTACCAGAATTTGTTGAGCCATAGTTATGACTTAGAAACTTTTGAATCGGTTATTCCAGAAATCCAGTCTGTTTATACACCTATTCTAGCCGATTTGGTAAAAAATCTTTCAGAGATACAATGATGGAAAACTTTGGCCTTAGTGATAAATCCCTCGAAATCTTAAAGAGCATATTTAAGAATTACCCTGCCATTTCTGAGATCAAAGTCTATGGCTCACGTGTCAAAGGAACTTACGGTGGGCGCAGTGATTTGGATTTGGTGATCCTGGACGAACTTGACAGGAAGACCTTGGGTGAGGTTTGGATGGATATCAATTCGAGCGACTTTCCGCTGACGGTTGACCTTCAGGTCTGGAAGGATATCAAAAATGAAAATCTAAAAGATCATATTCGAAGAGTTGGGAAGATTTTTTATTCGGTGGAAAAGACCCACCTTGCTTTGGAAAATTGACGCTTCAATTCTAATTCAATTTTCAGGAACCTTGACTATTGATCATTGAATTCGACCATTGGAAATTGAACATTGATTTTGTTCCTTGATAATTGAATATTTAATTTCTTTAGTCTTAACAGAAAGTTATTTTTGACCATGCTTTCAGACCAACTTAACCTCGTACCTCATTTAGAAAAACTTGCCACCCAACTGGAAGGCAGTTTGCAGTATGACCGACTTTCCCGGACCCTGTACGCCACGGATGCTTCCGTTTATCGGGAGATGCCCTTGGCAGTAGCTTTTCCCAAGTCGGAGTCGGATATCCAAAAACTCATTCACTTTGCCACTGAGCACGGGACTTCCCTGATACCACGGACAGCAGGAACTTCCCTCGCCGGTCAATGTGTGGGAAATGGGATCGTAGTCGATGTCTCCAAGCATTTTACCCAAATTCTGGAATTCAACCAAGAAGAACGCTGGGTTAGGGTACAGCCGGGCGTGGTCAGGGATGAACTCAACCGCTATTTGAAGCCCCACGGTCTCTTTTTCAGCCCAATCACTTCCACTGCCAATCGGGCGATGATCGGGGGAATGGTTGGAAATAATTCCTCGGGAACGACTTCAATTGTGTATGGCGTAACCAGAGATAAGGTGATTTCCTTGAATACCATTCTAAGCGATGGGAAAAAGGTTGTTTTCGGAGAGATCTCCTCCGATGAATTTGACCAAAAGTGTGGGCAAAAGGATTGGGAGGGACATATTTACCGGGAGATTTTGGAGGAGCTCGGCAATCCCGAGATCAGGGAAGAAATCCATGCCCAATTTCCCAAAAAGTCCATCCATCGCCGAAATACCGGCTATGCAGTGGATGAATTACTTAAGGCGGAGCTTTTTGAAGGCAAAGAAAAATTCAACTTCTGCAAGCTCCTGGCGGGCTCGGAGGGAACCTTGGCCTTCACGACCGAAATCAAAATCAGCCTTGATCCCCTCCCTGATCCAATAGAAATCGTCGTTGCTGCCCATTTTGAAAGCATCCATGAAAGCATGAAATCCGCTCAGGTCGCCATGAAGCATCCGGCAACTGCGGTGGAACTGATGGATAAAATCATCCTCGACTGCACCAAAGAAAGCATCGAATACTCTAAAAACCGCTATTTTGTAGAAGGTGATCCCAAAGCAATTTTAATGATCGAGTTTCGGGGCAAAACCCTAGAAGAAGCCATGGCTAAAGGGGAGGCCCTGGTCGCTGACCTAAAAGCTGGAGGATATGGCTATGCCTATCCCATCATAGAGCCTGCCCGGGTGGCCTCTGCCTGGGCACTTCGGGCAGCGGGTTTGGGGCTCTTGGGCAACATTCCCGGCGATCCCAAAGCCGTGGCCTGTATTGAAGATACTGCCGTGGACATTGAAGACCTTGCTGATTACATCGATGAATTGGACGAAATTCTCAAAGGATTCAACCAAAATCCGGTTCACTATGCCCATGCAGGGGCAGGTGAGATTCACATGCGTCCGATTTTGGATTTGAAAAAAGCCGAGGAAGTGGAAGAGTTTTACCAGATTTCTCTGGCCTCCGCCAAACTGGTAAAGAAATACCAGGGTTCCCTGTCCGGTGAACACGGGGATGGACGTGTGCGTGCGGCATTTATCCCGCTGATGGTTGGGGAAAAGAACTATGAGCTTTTCCGAAGAATCAAATATACCTGGGATCCGAAGAACATCTTTAATCCCGGCAAAATCGTGGATGCCGCTCCGATGAACAAATTTCTCCGCTACGAACCGGGAATGGTTACACCAGAGCATGAGACGGTCTTTGATTATTCAGCTGATGGGGGCATTCTTCGCTTGGCAGAAAAATGCAACGGTTCAGGAGATTGTCGAAAGCTACCAGGATCGGGTGGCACGATGTGTCCAAGCTTTATGGCTACCCGAAACGAGCGGGATACGGTTCGAGGTCGGGCGAATACCCTACGGGAGTTTTTGACCTTGGACAAAAAGGAAAATGCTTTCGACCATCCGGAAATCAAAGAAGCTCTGGATCTCTGCTTGAGTTGCAAAGGTTGCACGGCGGAGTGTCCATCTGGAGTTGATATGGCGAGCATGAAGGCAGAATTTCTGTACCAATACCAAAAAACCAACGGGATACCGCTGCGGTCCAAGGCTTTTGCCTACATCAATACACTGAATGAATTGGGTGCAAAAGTTCCGGGAATAGCGAATTTCTTTTTGAAAAATTCCATTACCGGGGGGCTGATGAAATCGGTACTGAATGTAGCTCCAAGTCGAAATCTGCCTGAAATCAGCCCGATTAGTCTGAGGAAGTGGTACAAAAAGAATTATGCCACTTTGCCAGGCCCTGCGAAAATGATCAAATCGGTATATTTCTTTGTGGATGAATTCACCAACCACAACGATACCCAAATTGGAATCAAGGCCATTTCTTTATTGAAAAAATTGGGCTATGAGGTAAAGGTGATCGATCACGAGGAAAGTGGGCGTTCGGCTCTTTCCAAAGGCCTGCTGCTAAAAGCCAAAAAACATGCGGAAGCCAACGTGCGGATTTTTGAAAAGCTGATTGATGGCAATACCCCCTTGATTGGTTTGGAACCTTCAGCGATTTTGAGTTTCCGGGATGAATATCCACGGATCGTGAGTCCGGATTTGGTGCCTGCTGCGAAGAAACTGAAGTTTCATGTGAAGTTGATTGACGAGTTTCTCGGACAAGAAGTGGCTGCCGGCAACATCAAGCCCGAGTCCTTCACCTCCAAATCCCAAAAGATCAAATTGCACGGGCACTGCCACCAAAAGGCACTCTCTTCATTGACTTGGACGCAGAAGATTCTTTCTCTTCCGACCAACTTTACCGTGGAAACTATCCCAAGCGGTTGCTGCGGCATGGCAGGAAGTTTTGGTTATGAAAGAGAGCACTTTGACCTTTCTCAGCAAGTGGGGGAGTTGGTGCTGTTTCCTGCTGTCAGAAATGCAGAAGCCGATAGGATCATCGCAGCCCCTGGCACTTCCTGCAGACATCAGATTGCCGACGGTACAGGTCGCAAAGCCAAGCATCCCGTGGAGATTCTTTGGGAAGCCCTCAACCTTTGATCCCGAAACTTCAGCTTTTTTCTCAGGCTTATTTTTTTTAGTATAAGCCCTGCTCGGTTCAGTT
>CAZNND010000123.1:6999-9797 GCA_964574365.1 uncultured Limnohabitans sp. | reverse complement strand
GAAAGGAAATAAACAATTGAAACCTAATTCCTAAATTTCCTTAGCGGTCTTTGCGTCTCTGCGGTCAAATTAACCGTATTTGGAACATTTCCGGTAGTTTATCCCTTCAGGTCAATATTATTTTGTCACTTGTATGTAGGCGGATAATCATATAAAAAACCAGCTTCATGTAGTTAAACCACTAAGAAAATCAAGAACTACATTTAAAGCGAATTAAAGTGGGATTTCAGCAAGAAAGACACAGCCATAATTCTTAATTTTCTCAATGACCTTACTGGTTTAAATCCACAAGTTTTCAAAAGGAAGGTTCTCGATTTCTTTGTTCCACGCTTTTATTGAACAAATGTTAAAAGCGATTTCCCTGGTAAAGAAGAAAAAAATGGCCATTAAACACATTTATCGTTATTTTTAACTCAAAATCAACTTGACTAATGAATAAACAATCCATGCTAGGTGGACTTTTGTCCATTTTTATCCTGACCATAACCTTCCCCTCTTTTTCCCAACAGGGGAAAGACAACAACCAAAAGGACTTTTCGGAATTTATGGACCGAAAAGGGAACAGCTATCGAACTGCTTCCGGCAAACCTGGGGAGGCCTACTGGCAAAATGCAGCCGACTACCAAGTGGAAGTTTCCTTGAATGAGGCAAGCCACACACTTTCGGGAAAAGTTACCATCACCTACACCAACAATAGCCCGGAAACCCTGGAATTCATCTGGCTTCAACTCGAGCAAAACCGCTTTACCCCGACCTCACGAGGCACCTTGACTACGCCTGTTCAAGGCAATCGCTACAACGGCGATACCGACGGAGGGTACCAAATCAGCAACGTTTCTTCCAAAGTGGGAGCCAAAGGGATTCCTTCTTCCAAGCATTTGATCGAGGACACCCGGATGCAGGTATGGTTTTCCGAACCGCTTCCTTCGAGAGGAGGAAAAGCCACGGTCTCGATGGATTTCTCTTTCAAAGTTCCCCAAAAAGGCATGGATCGCATGGGCAGATTGAAAGTGAAGGATGGCTGGATTTATGCTTTTGCTCAATGGTATCCCAAAGTAGCCGTTTTCGATGAAACCGAGGGATGGAACGTGGAACCTTACCTCGGAGCTGGAGAATTTTACCTGGAATATGGAAACTTCGATTACAAAGTGACTGTGCCTTACAACCACATTGTGGTGGGTTCAGGGAAACTGATAAATCCGATGGAAGTACTCAGCAAAGAACTCCAAACTCGATATGCCAAAGCCGCTCAAAGTGAAGAAACTGTGTATTTGGTTTCCCCAGATGAAATCAAAAACACGCAGGTGACACGACCAAAACAAAGTGGAACAGTGACCTGGCATTTCCGTATCCAAAACGCACGGGACATTGCCTTTGCCACCTCTGACTCGTTTATTTGGGACGCTTCCCGAATTAACCTTCCAAGCGGCAAATCAGCACTAGCCCAATCCGTCTATCCCATGGAAAGTAATGGGGAAGACGCCTGGACCAGATCCACTGAATATACCAAGGCCTCCATCGAATATTATTCCAAACAGTGGTACGCGTTTCCCTACGAAACTGCATCCAACGTGGCTGCCGAAATCAATGGGATGGAATACCCTGGACTTAACTTTTGTCACTACAATTCCAAGGGTGAATCACTTTGGGGAGTAACGGACCACGAATTTGGTCACAACTGGTTCCCAATGATAGTCGGGACTAATGAGCGACGCTATGCCTGGATGGACGAGGGCTTCAATACCTTCATCAACCATTACAGTTCAAATGCATTTAACAACGGAGAATATCCCTCCACCCTTCAGCAGACCAGAAGATTCAACACCTATTTCACTAATGAAAACAGGGAAGGAATCGACAACTATCCGGACGTGACTGATACCCGAAATCTGGGAATGGTAGCCTACATGAAACCTGCAATTGGCCTGATCATGCTGAGGGAATACATTTTGGGTCACGAGCGGTTTGACAATGCCTTCCGATCCTACATCAAGACCTGGGCATACAAGCATCCCCAACCATCCGACTTTTTCAATCACATCGAAAATGTAGCTGGTGAGAATCTATCCTGGTTTTGGAAAGGTTGGTTTTATGGCAATGGGAATATTGACCTGGGCATCAGTTCAGTACAGCCTTATGGAGGTAATTACTTGGTAAGTCTCGTGAACAAGGGGGATTTCCCCATGCCAGTAATTCTGGAAATGACCTATGAGGACAATTCCACCGAAAAAATCAAACTTCCCGTGGAAATTTGGCAACGAGGCGACACGTGGAGCTACTTGCACAAAACCTCCAAGCAGCTCAAAAAAGTAGAAATCGATCCTGAAAAAGTCATTCCAGACATTAATTTGGGTAACGACCGCTGGCCTGTGGAGATTTACAAGTAAAAAAGATCCCAGGGATTCACACGGATAAAATGACAGAACTTGTCAGCAGAAGGAGGAGCAACACAGATCTCATCATGGGTGTGCATAAAATCATAATCAACCTCCCAAAAAAATCTGTGAATAGCTGTGTTTTTTATCAGTGAATAGTTGTGGGCAAGACTAAAATGAACCTTATCTTCAGTAGCTAATATTCTCCTAAAACCTTTGAGGTTAAAAAAACCTCAAAGGTTTATCTGCCCCTCGTAAATCAAAAATCTAAAATCGTAAATACAAGTCCAAACCTTCGAGGTTCCAAAAATCTCAAAGGTTCCCCTGTCCCTCGTAAATCAAAAATCTAAAATCGTAAATACAAGTCCAAGCCTTCGCGGTTCCAAATACCTCAAAGGTTCCCCTCCCCCTCGTAAATCAAAA
>CAZNND010000123.1:0-6899 GCA_964574365.1 uncultured Limnohabitans sp. | reverse complement strand
AAATCTAAAATCGTAAATACAAGTCCAAGCCTTCGAGGTTCCAAAAACCTCAAAGGTTATCCTAAGGCCTGATTCATATCTTCCAATAAATCATCCGTATGCTCCAGTCCTACGGAAACACGAAGCAAGTTGGGTGGGGTCTTTGTATTGGGTCCTTCTACTGCTGCCCTTCGTTCGATGAGACTTTCTACTCCTCCCAAACTGGTGGCATTGACAAAGTATTTAAGCCTGGATACTACCCGGTCTGCTTCTTCAGCTCCGCCTTTGACCGTAATGGAAACCATTCCCCCAAAACCGCTCATCTGGCCAGCGGCAATTTCATGATCCGGATGTGATTTTAATCCAGGATAATATACTTTTTCAACCTTGGGATGATTGAGAAGAAACTCCGCTAAAATCATTGCATGCTCCGCATGTCCCTTCATCCGATACGCCAAGGTCCGGATACTTCTGGTCAGCCAATAACAATCCATCGGGGAAGGTACTGCACCCCCAATCCGCTGAACAATTCGAATCTTCTCCCAATACGCATTTTTCTCTTTGGTGATCAAGGCGCCACCAAGTATATCGGAATGCCCACCAAAATATTTTGTACTGCTATGCATGACGATATCCGCACCCAAATCAATAGGATTCTGAAATACAGGCGTGGCAAAGGTATTGTCGCAGGCCAAAATAGCCCCCTGTTCCTTTGCAATCTTGGAAATAGCCCGGATATCCGTGATTTTCAGCAAGGGATTGGATGGAGTCTCTACCCAAAACAATTTGGTATTAGGACGAATGGCTGCTCGAACTTCATCGAGATTACTCATGTCCACAAAACTCACCTCCAAGACTCCTGCAAACAGCTGGACCATGGAATTGTGCAGTCCGTGGTACATATCATCCGGAGCTATGATGTGTGAACCGGGTTCAAGTGCCTGATACACGGCTGTACCTGCGGCATTGCCTGATGAAAATGCTGCAGCCTCTGCACCTTTTTCCATTGCAGCAAGGACTTCTTCCAATGAGTTTCGGTTGGGATTGCTTGCACGGGTATAAAGCACTCCGCCTTCGTTTCCATGCTCAAATGTCGTACTTAAAGTTATCGGTTGAACTACCGGCTTATTCTTATCCCCGGACAGGTTGCCCTTGTGGATGGTTAAGGTTTCGAATTTCATGGGAAAAGGACAATTTGAAAGAAAGATAGAAAAGGCACAAAAAAGCCCCAATTCAAGGGGCAACTATTATCTGATACGATCCACAGACCTTACCAGCATTTCATCCTTTCGGATAAACCTATTGGCTATCATATTGAAGACCATTGCAGCCAAAATAGCCCAAAAACCTATGGCATACTTACCTCCATTGGTGGCTTGTATATCCGTGTTAACCCCATTGGTCGTCAAAAAGATCACAACTACGAGTACAACCATCACCAGGGAGTTGATCATATTGAGTAGCATCTGACGGGTACGGATACGATATTGGAAAATGGAAATCAAGGCTAAAAGCCCGGCGAAAGTAGCCAAGGCGGCAATGTACCATTTTGAAGAAGCCTGAACGACATCTGCATTGGCATCAAATTGGGTAAGTGAAAAGGCCGTCAAATCCCATCTGCTTGCCTCCTCACCACCAGATTGGCTCCAAAGGGTTGTACCCAAGGTAACTCCCATGGAAATCACCACAAGAAATAGGAATATAGTCTGAATACGCTGAATCATGATGGTTTGAATTTAGAGCAAATAAAAAACCTTCCTGTGGGAATACCAAGAAAACAAATCTCCAAGGCCAAATTGAATCGGAATAGTATCTTTGCACCGAAATGGATGAGAATAAAAACCGGTACTTTCTGGAACTTAGCTACCACGGGGGATCTTTCCACGGCTGGCAAATCCAAAAAAACGCCTTCTCTGTTCAGGAATGTATCGAAAAAGCCCTTGGTGCCTATTTCAGAGAACCTATTTTCATCATGGGAAGCGGACGAACGGATACAGGAGTTCACGCAAGCATGCAGGTTTGTCATGTGGATTTCAAAACTCCTGAAATAGGGGAAAATTTTCTAAAAGCAATCAATGCGATACTACCGAAAGAAATAGCCATTCATTCCATTCGAAAGGTAAGATCCGATGCAAATGCAAGATTTGATGCGGTAAAAAGATCCTATTTTTATCGGATTATTTTTTCCAAAAACCCTTTCCTTGAAGGACTTGCCTGGCATCTTTTCAATCAGCCAGATATCAATAGAATGAATGAGGCCGCAAAAATTTTATTGCTCCACGAAGATTTTGAATGCTTCAGTAAGATCCACACCGAAGTAAAACACTTCCGCTGCAAGATTTATGAAGCTTTTTGGGAACAAAAAGAAGACCAATTGTTATTTCATATTACCGCTAATCGTTTTCTCCGTGGGATGGTTCGTGCAATCGTAGGCACCTTGATTGCGATTGGTATGGGGTATATGAAGATCGAAGATATGGAGCGGATTATTTTATCCCGAGACCGAACTCAGGCAGGCAAGGCCGCCCCTGCTAAAGGGTTGTTTTTATGCAAAATTATTTATCCAACTGATATCTACCTAGACTGAACCGCCTTGAGCTTAGAAAAAGAAAAAGTATCCTCGGGAGAAATCATAGACATGAAAGTCTTGAGACAGCTTTACACCTTTGTAAAGCCTTATCAAACTGAATTTTATTTTTTGGTTTTTCTGACAGTTGCATTGGCCATTTTGGCACCTACACGACCTTACTATATCCAACTCGCTATTGATAATTATGTAGCAAAAGGTGATGTTCCAGGTTTACTTCAAGTTATTTACATTTTAATTGGGCTCATGGTGATCCAAGCAGTTGCGCAATGGGCACATACCTATTATTCAGGCTGGATTGGTCAGGTCATCATTAAGGACATCAGAACAAGGCTTTACAAGCATCTTCTTAGGCTAAGGCTGAAATTTTTCGACAACACACCCATCGGTAGGCTGGTAACAAGAAACGTTTCGGACATAGAAACCCTCGCGGACGTATTTAGCGAAGGCCTTGCAGCCATTATTGGAGATCTACTACAAATTACCACCATTTTAGGTGTGATGTTTTATATAGATTGGAAACTCACCCTAGTCAGTTTGAGTACTCTTCCTCTTTTGATCGTTTCAACTTACATTTTCAAAGAAAAAATTAAAGTTACTTTCAACGATGTGAGAAATGCTGTCTCCAACCTCAACTCTTTTTTGCAGGAACATATTACAGGGATGAGTATTGTGCAAATTTTCAATCGGGAGAAGCGGGAATACGAAAAATTCAAAGAAATTAATAGAGAGCATCGGTCAGCACACATTAGGTCCGTTCTTTACTACTCGATTTATTTTCCTGTAGCAGAAATCATCCAGGCAATTGGCATTGGCTTAGTGGTATGGTATGGTGCCGTAGGTGTACTGGGGCTGCAGCTTCAGATCGGGGTGTTGATATCCTTTATTATGTACCTGCAACTTTTTTTCCGCCCTATCCGAATGATTGCAGATCGATTCAACACCCTTCAAATGGGAGTAGTGAGTTCCTCGAGAATTTTCAAACTTTTGGCAGAAACAGATCATATCGCCAATGAAGGAAATTTCAAGCCTGAGAAAATCAAAGGTGACATTAAATTGGAAAATGTCTGGTTTGCCTACAACAACGAAGACTATGTACTGAAAAACATCAGTTTTGAGGTGAAAAAAGGTCAGACGGTCGCTTTGGTCGGCGCAACAGGAGCGGGAAAATCATCTATTATTAATCTGATTTCTCGTTTCTATGAAATAAACAAGGGACAAATCTATGTGGATGGAACAGAAATCAGGGATTTCGAACTGGGAACACTTAGGAAACACATCGGAGTGGTTCTTCAGGACGTTTTCCTTTTCTCCAACAGTATTTACTTCAACATCACGCTAGGCAATCCATCCATTTTAAAAGAACAGGTTTTGGAAGCGATTGAACTTGTCGGCGCACAAAAATTCATCGACAAGCTCCCAGGAAGGTTAGACTACAACGTAATGGAGCGAGGTGCTACCCTCTCCGTTGGTCAGCGACAATTGATTTCCTTTGTGAGGGCCATGGTATATAATCCGGAAATTTTGATTTTGGATGAGGCAACTTCTTCTGTAGATACCGAGACGGAAGAATTGATTCAGGAGTCTATAGAAAAGATGATGAAAGGAAGAACCTCCATCGTAATCGCTCATAGGCTTTCAACTATTCAAAAAGCAGATCAGATTCTTGTTCTCCACAAAGGTGAAATTGTGGAAAGAGGAAGCCATGAGTCGCTATTGGAAAAAGGAGGATATTACACCCAACTGCATCAGATGCAGCTAAAGACTATGGCAATCTGATAAGGGTTACTTTAACTAAATCCAAAAAAAATTGAAGAAGCTTGGAATTATTGGAATCGTGGCCACCTTAATTTTTGGAGCAGGTTATGTTATTTTCGATAGATTGGGAGGAAGCAATACCATTGAAATCAACCTGATTGAACAGAGTCCGGATAGATTGAGTGGAAAAACGTTTCGGGGCACTCCGCAAGACAAAAGCCTTGGAGAAACGTTTCAGTCTATTGAACGCCAAAAGTTCCTCCATCCCGGGGCAAAAATCCATACGATTTATTTTATTGAACCTGCTGGAAAACTAGACACCATGCACGTTTTTGTTGGCTTGAATATCCCCTTCCCCTCCGTTGAATGGGAGTCCAAAACCTTTCCGGAAAGCCGATTTTTATTGGCGAAAATCAAGGCAAACAAATGGGTGATGCCTGGTCCAAACAAGGTAAAATCGAAATTGGAGGACTATGCCCAAAAGCATCAGCTGAAGTTGAGTGGTCTATTTATCGATAAGATCGTCAGCGACGAAGAAGTTCATGTGATCGCACCTGTGAACTAGTTGTTTTCTTAAGCCAACCTTGGCACGAAACATGCCGTGTTATCCCAGTAACAAAACAACAGCTGTCATGAGGAAAATAACCGCAATTTTAGTCATTCTTGGTTTAGTCGTATTTCAGTCATGCGAAGGACCTATAGGGCCGGAAGGACCCCAAGGGCCTCAGGGTGCACCTGGAGTGAATGTAGTAAGTGAGGTCTTTCAGGTCACAGCTGATTTCACCGCAGCTAATAATTTCGAACAAGTATTTGATTTCAAGCCAAATATTTTGAGTAGCGACGTAGTTCTAGCATTTATCCAATGGGAAACCTCCGGTCAGAACCCGGTTTGGAGAGCTCTACCTCAAACCATCTTTTTCAACGAGGGCGTTTTGGTGTACAATTATGATTTTACCAAAGTTGATTTCAGATTGTTTTTGGATGGACCGATTGATTACAAAGTCTTGGACGATGAATGGACGAGAGGACAGAAATTTAGGATTGTGGTTGTTCCTGGAGATTTTACCGGTGCAAGGATAGACTGGACCAATTACGAGGCAGTAATACAACTGCTGGGAATAGATGAAAATGACTTCGATAGCTCAGAAATCAAACCAAGAAATTGATTTTCAAGGAAATATATTTAACCCAGGGCTATTAATCTGATAGCCCTTTTTTATCTGTGATTTTATCCTTCCCAAATAAAATCCGGAACCTATCTTTGCGCCATGCAACTCCAAAACGATTTGCTGCTTCGTGCAGCCAGAGGTGAAAAGACCGAACGAACGCCAGTGTGGCTGATGCGCCAGGCTGGCAGAATTCTTCCTGAATATCGGGCTGTAAGAGAGTCTGTTAGTGGATTTATTGAACTGGCACAAACTCCCGAACTCGCTGCCGAGGTGACCATACAGCCTGTGGATATTTTAGGGGTGGATGCAGCGATTATATTTTCAGATATTCTGGTAATTCCTGAGGCCATGGGGCTACCTTATGAAATGGTGGAAAAGAGCGGACCTTGGTTTCCACAAACCGTCCGTTCTGAAGCTGATTTCAAAAAACTCCGAGTAGCAGACGGGGACAATGATCTGAAATATGTAATTGATGCTATTCAAATCACCAAGAAAAACCTCAACGGGAGAGTTCCTTTGATTGGATTTGCTGGTGCGCCTTGGACCATTTTTGCCTACATGGTGGAAGGCAGCGGAAGCAAAACCTTTTCAAAATCCAGGGAAATGCTTTACAGAGAGCCTGATTTTTCCTTAAAGTTGCTGCAATTGATCACAGATTCTACCATCAATTACCTAAAAGCCCAGATTCGTGCGGGTGCTGATTTGGTTCAGATTTTCGACAGTTGGGCTGGGATTCTGGGGCCAAAGCAGTATACAGAATTTTCCTTAAACTACATTTCACAGATCTGTGATGCGATTACTGAAGTTCCTGTGACGGTTTTTGCCAAGGGTGCCTTTTTCGCTAGAGAGGAGATGGCGAAACTAAACTGTGAGACGATTGGACTGGACTGGAATATGGGTATTCAAGAATCAAGGCAATTGATTGGGTCTGGAAAAACCCTTCAGGGAAACCTGGATCCCGCCGCACTCTACGGAAACCCGGATCAGGTGAGAGCAGCCACATTTGATATGATGGAGCAATTCAGGGGAGCTCGACACATAGCCAATCTGGGGCATGGAGTCTATCCTGATATTGATCCAGAAATGGTGAAGATTTTTATCCAATCCGTCAAGGACTTTAAATAAATCTTGAATATCCACTTTCCTACAAGTACCAAGGACTAACCTTCAAAAAATTCGGATAGGTAAGAAAAATGGTGTTTCAAGGGCTAGGGTTCCCTGAAAACAATTTGTTTTTTTCACAGCAAAGTCGCAGAGGACACAAAGGAATACAGGAGTTTTTAACGGAATGCTGGCAGAGAACATGTATCGAGTTTTTTTAAAAAATTATGTGTATCCGGTTAGGTGCACTTATGTCATTTATCACCGAATTAACTCTGGGAAAAAATGTTCATCCATATCTTCAA
>CAZNND010000122.1:7422-10009 GCA_964574365.1 uncultured Limnohabitans sp. | reverse complement strand
AATATTTCGAAAAAATTCGTTTTTCAGATTGTACAATTCCAAGAATGTAAATTTCTGGCCGTGAGTGATTTGGAAGTGTGAAACTGATTATATAAAATCAACCATTCATTTAAGTATTCACAATCTCAAATTTGAAACCCATGAAAAAGCGATTAGGTTCTATTGCTATGATGACTGCGTTGTCATTTCTCTTCTTTCTTACCCTTGAATTAGGTAACTTTTATAGAAGGGTTAGTCTTGGCTTATCAGAATTTTTCCCGAAAAGCTATTCTCAAACATTTTGTAATCCTCCAGCCCCAAGTTGTGGCCCTCTTATGAGTAATTCCTCAGGCTCCCGCTATTGCTGTGCAAACACAAATACAGAATGTTGCTATGCTGCGGGTTGTGGAGGAGGAAATACTTAACATTATTATTGTATTATTAGGTGGATTTTTGTAAACAATTTTCCGGGAAATATAATTGAAGGTAAGTTTATTTTTCTAACTGAAGAATAGATTTATTTTAACTATCAGTTTATCAAAAAGCCTTTGTAAATTAAATTAGAATTTTGACCCACAGTTGAAATAATTTTCATTTATTTAGCAATTTTACAACTCTGTTATATATGAATAAGCCATTTTTACTCGCGTTTTTTTACATCCTTTTTTTTAGTTGTGGAGTTAATCCGTATGATGAAGGCAATAGTTTTAAAAAAATTGATCAACCGAGAATTTCTACTGGTTCAGTGATTTCTCTTGATACTTATTTTAACGTTGTGGAAGTGGTAAGGCTGGAATCAACTGAGAAATCAATCATAGACTATGTTTATAAGCTTATAAAGACAGATAGCGTGTTGTTTGTAAAAGGAGGAAACTCATTGTTTAAGTTCCATTCAGAAGGAAAGTTTATCTCGAAGCTTACCAAAGGAATTGGAGGTCCAAATGAATATGTTAATTTGACAGATGTTATAAATAATACTAGTATTAAAAAGCTTTGGATATATGATTCAAACCAAAGAACAATCTTTCAGTTTTCATACGATCTCCAATTTGAGCTTAGCTTTGTGATTGACTATCCCTTGTTTGGTCTAGAACAAATTGAAAATGGTATAATCGGCACTCCTGGTTATATGAATGTAGGAGATGAGTTTAATTCAATTTACTTTTTCTCTGGTGAGAATCTCATAACGGGATTTAAACCAATTAAAAGTAGCTTACCATTTAATCCTGAAAAGTCTAATTTTCTTCATGTTTATCGTCATGATTACTTTTCTAAATTTGGTGATGGATTTAACTACGTCAATTCGTTTAATGATACTATTTACTTTGTGGATAAGTCATTTTCTGTGTCACCCAAGTATTTTATAGACTTTGGGGAATCTAAAGTTTTAAATGAGGAATTGCTTGGTAAAGGTTATACATCAATAGTAGATTTGTTTCAATATATTAATAACGAAGAAAAATCATATAATATTGGGAATGTTATTGAGTTTGATAAATATTTATTGTATCGCTTTTTTGACCAAGGAAAGGCTATAATTTCAATTTACAATAAATTAAACAAAAATGTTTTTTCTGCAGATAATATTGAATTTAATTATAAAGGAAAAACACTTTCTATTAAATTAGACGAGGAGATGGTATTTGGAAAAGTAGATGATAATTTAGCTTACTTAATTATCCCGTCTGAAAATAGTGTTCTTGGAGAGTACCAGAATTTATTTGAAGTACAGGATGGTGATAATCCGCTAATTCTTTTTTTCAATGAGAAGTAATTTTAAGCTAGTTTTATTCTTTTTTCTCTTAGGATGTAATAGTCCACAAGTAAATATGAATAATGACAAGAATCCTGAAGTAAAACGGTTGAGTTATCTCTTGAACAGTGGCTTGAACGATGATCATTTTTACAAAGTTGATTCAATTACCTATTATTCCAAGCTAAAAAGTGGATTAATACTTGTCCTACCCTCTAGTTCTTGTTTTAATTGTTTTGAGGATTCAAATAAATATCTTCATGAGTATTTTTTGTCTAATCTTGATAAAGGGCTTCTGATAATTAGAAATAGCAAAATAAAAGAAAGGGAAATTATATATTCTATGAATGATGTCTTACCTTTAGATAAAATTGTAATCAAGGATATCAAGGAGTTTTCTAATATTAATCAGCACGATTTTTTTCCAAAAATTGCTTTTTTTTAACTCAGGTAAAGTCTCAGGTTTTGAAGTTTTTGAACAAGGGAATGAAGATAAAATGTGTAATTATTTCTCATTTTTAGAATATATTAACTTTTAATGATTATCTTTTTATCAAGAAGTTAGCTGTGTATATAACATTTCAAATTAGAATTAATTTATTTTAAATAAAAGACTTGTTTGAAATTTATATTGAAGATGAATTTAAATCTCTTTGCTATGATGATTTTAGCACTATGCCTCAGTTAAACAAAGGTAAGAATTGAGTTTATCATTTTGTGGTTCTATTTGTAAAATTTCGGCAGATTTCTCAAAATATCCTCGGTCATTGCATCCAAGTAATACTCAGGTTTCCATCCCCAGTCTTCCCGAGCACGGCTATCGTCGATACTATCCGGCCAAGAGTCTGCGATGGC
>CAZNND010000122.1:0-7322 GCA_964574365.1 uncultured Limnohabitans sp. | reverse complement strand
CAACTTGAGGTCTTTGGCTAGTTCCAAGACATAGAGCAAACTCTCCATATTGAGATGCCAGGCAAAAAGTGGGTTCTTTTCTCCTGTAGCAGAAAGCACCGCCGCCAAGTGATAAATCTGGGTGACTTTTTCTTCTTTGACCAAGTCCCTGAGTGCCTCGTTGTTCATCACATCCAAGGTCTGAAATCGGCAGTAATCAAAGGCAGATCGGGCTGAATCTCTAAGGTCTGTCGCGATGACCTGTTCTCCTCCAAACTGATTGGCCAATGCCTGTGTGAGTTCTGAACCTAGCTGTCCTGCAGCTCCGATGACAAGGATTTTTTCCATAGGAAGGTCTTTCGAAAAACCCTGAATTCGCCTTGAGGGTTTTTATCTATATTTGGGTTTGCTTGCGCAAAAGTAGCAAAAAACCCTTCCCAGAATTGAAAATTCAGGTCATAAAAAGGGAATTTTGACCAACGGAAAACGAAAAATCACAAAAGCCAAATTCAGAATCATGTACGATCAGTTTAAACCCAAATTACAAGAGGAACTCAAATCCATCGAAGAAGCTGGACTTTTCAAAAGAGAACGAATCATCACTTCGCCCCAAGCCGCAGAAATTACCATCTCAGGCGGACAGCAAGTACTTAATTTTTGTGCCAACAACTACCTCGGACTTTCCTCTCACCCTCGAGTCATCGAAGCTGCCAAAGCGGCCATTGACACCCATGGGTTTGGAATGTCTTCCGTTCGATTTATTTGCGGTACCCAGGATATTCATAAGGAGTTGGAGCGGAAGATCTCTGAGTTTTTGGGTACCGAGGATACCATCCTGTATGCGGCAGCTTTTGATGCAAATGGGGGAGTGTTCGAACCTCTTTTTGGACCGGAGGATGCGATCATTTCCGATGCCTTGAACCATGCTTCCATTATCGATGGAGTTAGACTCTGCAAAGCGATGCGCTACCGCTACGAGCACAATAACATGGCTGATTTGGAAAAGCAGCTGCAAGACGCCATCGCTGCCGGTGCCAAGCAAAAGATCATTGTGACTGACGGTGTGTTCTCCATGGATGGTACCATCGCTCAATTGGATAAAATTGTCGAACTGGCTGAGAGATACGAAGCCTTGATCATGTCGGATGAGTGCCACTCGACAGGATTTATGGGTAAAACCGGTCGAGGTGTCCATGAGCATTGTGGTGTGATGGGTAAAATTGACATCATCACGGGTACCTTGGGCAAAGCTTTGGGTGGCGCTTCAGGTGGATTTACTTCCGGAAGAAAAGAAGTTATCGAGTTGCTCCGTCAGCGTTCTAGACCCTATTTATTTTCCAACACCCTGGCGCCATCGATCACGGGAGCCTCTATCGCGGTGTTGGATTTACTTTGCGAGACCACGGAACTTCGGGATAAGCTGGAGTCAAATACTGCCTACTTTAGAGAAAAGATGAATGCTGCCGGCTTTGATATCAAACCGGGGACGCACCCTATCGTGCCAGTTATGCTGTACGATGCCGTGCTTTCGCAAAAGATGGCTGAGAAGCTGTTGGCGAAAGGAATCTATGTGATCGGTTTTTACTATCCGGTAGTTCCAAAAGGTCAGGCCCGAATCCGAGTGCAAATTTCCGCAGGCCACGAGAGGCATCATCTCGATCAGGCGATTGCTGCGTTTATTGAGGTGGGGAAAGAATTGGGAGTGATCAACTAGTTAGTAGGAGTAGTTTGTAAAACTCCATGCTATCCTGTTGAAAAGGAGATAGTTGGGTGTAGTTACAAACTACACCCAGCAGTCCAATCTATAACCCAGCTGTTGAATGGTTGGAAACATACCTTTGCTAGTAAATCCGACCCAGAATGGGTCAAATGTTTATAGAAAAACAACCAGTGTATTTCGCCACGACCCTGGAAGGGTCGAATCCCAAATGATCAAAGGGAATCTTTTTTTTCTAAAAATCTTTTTAAACGGAACCCTTGTCCTGTTTTAACTAGGTAAGCAAAAAAATATAATTGTTAACTGAACAAAGGCTTAAAAAGAATAATGTCTTATAATATAAGTTATTAAGGAACATTGCGATAGCAACAAAAAAGGGAAGTCCATCGACCTCCCTTTCTTCTTAAAGCAGCTTTTTTACACCCTCACCTTGGTCGTTCCACCACCTTTCAGCGTGATCTCAACAGGCTTATTGGTCTTCCAATGACCCCCCGTGAAGTCCGGAATATCGATGGAGTTGGACCGGTTTGCCACAGACCACTCACTCAAAGGTGTAATACAACTCCATAACGCCGCATCATATACGTCCTGATCCAGTGGAAGCCCATTTCTCAGACAATCAATCAATCGCCAATCCATCATGAAGTCCATACCGCCATGTCCGCCGATCTGCTTGGCCAATTCACCAACTTTCTGTACGATTTCAGGTGTATATTTTTCCTTTAGCGCATTCATTTCGTCTTCTTTCATCCAGCTATGCCCTTTGGATACCTTTTGGTCGGGATACTTTTGCGCAAAACCTTCAGTACCGCTCACGACATGTAACCTGGAGTATGGCCTCGGCGAAGTAATATCATGCTGAATCATGATGGTTTTCCCTTTTTTGGTCTTCACTACCGAAGTATTCATGTTGCCACGGTAAGATTTTGAGGCAAATGAACCAAAAAATGGATCCTTTTCCGCCAACTCTTGCGCTTTTGCCTTCATCTGAAAATCATTGGAAGACAAGGAAGTTATATAATCCATCTGGTCTCCTCGGTTGATGTCCAAAATCTGACAAATTGGTCCGAGTCCGTGTGTAGGATATAAATTACCATTCCGCTGGTTTTCCTTCAAGCGCCACATATCCTGATAGCCATTTTCCTTTTGAAAATTATGTGCTACCAAATCATGAATGTACGCCCCTTCAACGTGCACAACTTCTCCAAAGAAACCTTCCCTTGCCATTTTCAGTGTCATTATCTCGAAAAAGTCATAGCAGCAATTTTCCAATTGCATGCAGTGCTTTTTGGTTCGCTCGGAAGTTTCCACCAACTGCCAGCATTCATCCAAGGTTCGGGCTGCGGGAACTTCGACAGCCGCATGTTTTCCATTCTCCATGGCATACACCGCCATGGGCACGTGCCAATCCCAGGGAGTAGCAATGTAGATCAGATCAAGATCCGGTCGCTCACACATTTTTTTCCAGGCATACACACTTCCCGAGTACAATTCGGGTTTGTGGGGTGTGCCTTCCAGTGATTTCTTGGCTTTTTCAGCCCGTTCGGGAAGAAGATCACAAAGCGCCTTGATTTCAACCCCATCGATTTTGCTCAGTCGGTTTACTGCACCAGGACCTCGTTGTCCTAATCCCACTACGCCTACCCTGACAGTTTCGATCTTTGGGGCTGCAAATCCAGACATATTGAAGGTCTGTATTCGGGAGGCTCCATATTTTGCCTCCATAGGTAAAGTCTGAAATCCTCCTGCAATTGCACTTCCTGCTCCAAAAAGACCTAAACCTGCCAGTCCAGTGGATTTCAAAAATTCTCTTCTATTGCTCATCGTTGTTTTGTGCTTTTTTTGGGTTTTAGTAAAGCTATTTACTAAAAAAATCAAAAAACTCCGTACCGCTAAAACAAAAGCATAAAAAAAACCGGAAACTATCGCCTCCGGCCTTTCCCTCAATTTGAAAGCACTATCAATTATTTTTAACTCAAACCACCCTTAGACGGATTTGGTTTTGCATGTTTTAATTCCAAATACAGTATAAAGCGGGCAAAAACTGATGACACTTGTCAAGATAAATACTGCTGCCACAACTAGGGCAATTATTCCGATTACCCCCTCGATCAGGCCAAGAAAGTAAAGTGATACTAAAATTACTGCGATCAGCAATCGGATTGCTTTATCGGTACCTCCCATATTTGTTTTCATGAAATAGTGATTTTAGGTAAAAGGTAGAGAATAGCTTTCCCTTTAAACTGAAGTAAACCTAAGTCCTAACGTCCTGATAAACCATGATAAAAGTCACAAAGTGACCTGATTTTCAGTCAGGTAAAAAGTAGTTTGACAGAATTCGCTCTGCTTTTTTCCCCTGAGGAGTAAAATCAGGTTCCCGTTCATGTCGTTGGGGATACCATTTCCAGAAAAATACGCCTGCAAGCCAATCCTTTTTCCAGGCAGTTTGAAAAAATGCTTCGTAACAAAGTGCCTGAACTTCCTGCGAAAGTTCGGTTTCCTTACGTTCATTTGGCCAAACCCAAGGCTGCACCGCCGCATCAACCGTATTACAATAGCCTATCTCGGTAAATAAAACAGGCTTTTTGAATTTTCGAATCAGCTTCTCGATCTGCGGTAAGCGGGTATTCCACGATTTGGTGAGCTCTGCGAGCGAAGGATTATGATTTTTGGCCAAAGGAAAATAGGCCTGAACACCGATGTAATCCAGTGCATCCCAAAATTTGACTTGCTCAAACTCGGTAAAATTAGCGGCATAGGTCAATTTGCCGGAATAGACTTTTCGGATTTCAGCGATGATCGCTCTCCATTCTTTCTCTTTGGTAGAAGTTTTCTCCAGTTCTGTTCCTACACAAAGCATAGGCATCTTCAACTCCTCGGCTAATCG
The DNA here is from genome assembly GCA_964574365.1 of uncultured Limnohabitans sp. GTDB lineage: Bacteria > Bacteroidota > Bacteroidia > Cytophagales > Cyclobacteriaceae > Algoriphagus. The sequence continues at coordinate 2,739 of CAZNND010000122.1, read as the reverse complement.
GGCATAGTCCAGAATAAAGGCTTGATACTTGGAAAACCAGCTTTTCCAGTCTTCCTCTGATTGCATCTCGATTTCTCCCACCCAGCCTTCTCTCACCCAAAGATGTGGCTTTAGCATATTCATCATTCCAAACCGGGAAGATGAATCTAAGGTAGCCTTTATCCCTTCAGGAGTCTCTCCCCACCACCGACGGGAATTGCTCATGTCCCAACGGATCTCAGGCGTATGTTTGTCTGATTGCCAGCCAAAAGGCGTTTGAGAAAGTGCATTCGCCCCTGTTGCAGAAAGCGCAGCTACTTCCCCGCCAGCTAGCGGTTGCCGGCTACCTACCCAGCATACGCCCTTCCATTTTTCCTCTGCTTTGATCAATTCCTCCTCGGGAAGAGCCCACCAACCCAAGGCCAATAAAAAAATAAAGCCCACTGAGCTGAAGAGGTATTTAGCATGCGTGGGCTTTGCCATCGATTAATTTTTTGGTAGTGCTTCGACTCGGATATTCTCCAAATTGATTTCGGAGAGTTTCTCTAGGCTACCTGCTTCGAAGAGTTCCTGCATTTTGTCTAATGGAGTGTCTTTTTCTGCAGGTTTGTAGTTGACGTAATTTTGGAAACGGATTCCTCCCACTTCCTGCACTCCACTGACCTCTCGAAGTCTAACTCCGCCTCCATCTGTAAAATAGAGGTAGGCCATGTAGTCCATCAAGTGGTCCTCTTTGCCAAACCAGTACAAAAACTCATCCTCGTAATGATCCCCTCCTCCCTCAGCCTGGAAAATCACCCGGATGATGTCGTAGTTTTTTCCTTTAATCTCAGTCTCCCCCACCAGTAATTTTACTGCTGCAGGATCATTGAGACCATAAGGTAAAAACGCAAAATAGGCAACTGAATTGACCGAGCGGGAAAATGCCCCGATCCGTTCTTCGGTCAGCGTATCGATTTTAACCCCATTGACAGTGCGAGTAAAACCCGAATTATTCAGTACATCCCGAACAAGCCCAGTAGAGTCGGAGAACTCCCGAATGTACTCGTAAGCGGAGGGAGACTTGAAAATGGTGTAGTGGATATTCCGAAAGTCAAAGTCGATTTTCACTTCCTCATAGGTATCGCCTCCATGCGCTTCAATCGCGGCATCGACGATTTTTTCAGCTTCTGTCCGCTGTTTGCAGGAGACTGCTATGACAATTAGAAGGATTGGTAAAATGGATCGGGTGATTTTCATAATCTTAAAGATAATGGTAAATACTGTGGAAATACAGTTGATATACAGTTGAAATACATAGAGATATACCTCGCTTCGCTCGGTGAAATATGCTCTGCGAAATATTTCCACCTATTTCAACCTCCGAAGGAGATTATATTTCCATTGTATTTCAACTGTATTTCTACTATTTTTCAATTTGATACTCCGAATACAGATATGCTGCCCTAAGAAAAAGTCGTTCCCCTTTTTCATTGACCCGCCAGCTTTCCCTTGTTCCGTGTAGTTTGAGTCCGTTGACTTCTTCTCCGGAAAGGTCATAGACTAAGCTTCGGTGATCTTTGAGTTGAACTTCATTTCCAACCATCTGGAAGGTTTCTGGATCAAAAAAATACCACCAGGTATCAGAATCAGGTCCATAATCCACACGAATCGTTTCCACTTCTTTTCCGTTTTCCAGTTTCTTTTTTCCTTCATAAAACAGTTCTCCGCCTTTGTCCATTAATTTCCAAGGCTGAGCTACCGTGTAAAAGGCAGCGTCAAAGTCTTTCTTTTTAGCTGCCAAAAAACTCTCGTTCTGCACCTCGTTTTCTCCCATTCGATAGCGGATTTTTGCCCCGTCCCAATGGATTTCATGCTTGAGGCTATCTTTCTCCCAGGTGATTTTCCCTTCGAAAAAGGGCTTAAACCGAAACTCATTCCATTGATCGAGTTCGGATTCTACATTGCCATTTTCGTCCAGAAGCTTGGTCCATTTCCTGAATTTGAGTTGGGAGATGTTTTCCCAGGCTTCTTGGCCTCCGTGAGCTTTAATGGATTTTTCCAACAAATTCTGCGCTTGCTGTTCCGGGCTTTTGGTACAAGCAAACTGAAGGATTAAACTGAGAATAAGAATAAGTCGAAGGGATGGATTCATGAAGCGAAATTAGAGATTTTACTCGATTGGATTCTCTCGAAAAAACTGCATTAGAATAGTTTTTTCCAATTTAACAGCCAGAAGAATAAGGGTTTTCAACTCAAAAAGGTTTGTTTTTTAACCACATAGACACATAGAAAACATAGCATCAAGTATTTATGAAAAAGTTATGCACCACCAAGGTGTCTATGTGGTTTTATTCTATTTCCTGACTTCCGCGCAGGGACACCCAAAATGAATTCATGCATGTTTTTCTCAAAATAATATGTTCAAGCAAATGGGGATTCATACCCCGTTAGGGGTCGAACTTTTCAATGACTTGTCCGCTATGGCGGAACCATGGGTTTTTGGGTGAGCTTGCGAACCCCAACCCATGGTAAAAAGCGAAAAACAAAGTTTTGGTTTTCATGACCCCGAAGCGGGTCAAACTATCTCTGTTTTATTGGTTTCCATGTCCCATAAGTTCAACCCTCCCGAAACCGCTTCGCTCATCGGGAGGGTTGTCTATGCCATTTATCCTTCTTATTTACTCCCAGTTTCGGTTCGCAGGCTTATCTCACCGGGGGCTCCGCCACAGCGGACAAGTCATTCAAAAGTTCGACCACTACCGTGGTCATACAGTTGGA
>CAZNND010000121.1:0-10282 GCA_964574365.1 uncultured Limnohabitans sp. | reverse complement strand
TGTTCGAGAAGGTTGTCAAAGGGAATAAAGTCGCGCTGGGATCTCGTGAGATTAGTAACGCACTTGACTCACTTAATACTGTGTGGAAGGTTAGTGTCCTTCTTCGCCTTGGCTATACGCAGCGTAACGTTGTTGAAGGTTTCATGCGGTCTGCCGCTGTTATTGGTTTTGCTGCTACGAACCCAAAGGCACTTGCCAGCCTTCCGGCAAACATTTATCAATACGCTGGCATGAAGCGTGGCATTAAGTCTGCAAGGCTCGCTGAGGCAGATCTTAACCGTGCCCGTGCTAATCTTGCTGCTGCCCGAGCAGTAATAAAAGAAAGCACAACCAAAAAGGGTCGCCCACGTAAGGGTAAGGAAAAGGCTCTCACCGAAGCGCAAAAACGTGAACTTGAAGAACTGCGTCGGATTGATGAACTTTCCGATCAACTTGAAGATGCCATACGTATCGTAAAGGAAAAGAACGCTAAGCGTAAGAAGACGGGTGTTGGTGCTAACGAGGTTGCGCCGGGAGTCTACCTTGCTGGTGCATTTGATGGGAGCGAGGGCGAGATTGCTCGCTTGATCTCATCTGCCGACCGCACAACTCGTAACACTATCCAAAGCGCAGCACAGCGACGCATTGATGAGTTTGGTGATTCTCAGAACTTTGACTTGATTGATCCGTCCAAGTTAACGGCTAATCAGTTTGAAACTTATTGGGCAACATACGCAGAGCGCATCAATCGTCGTTACATTAACGACCCCGTTGGGGCAATGATTCTTGCCGATAGGCCAGTTGATGAGATTCTTGCATGGTTCCGTACACCTGAAGGTCGCGCTTACTTCGATCAGATTCAGGCCACTGGTGGAGCAACACCTGCATGGCAGGATGTCAACGCTTACCTGGCAAAAGTTATTGATCGCCTAGAATACGAACTTCCGCAGGGATCGCGGCTTCGTGAACTAGCAGTTCAAGGCGACAGGTTACTTCCAGGTGAAGTTGCTGCCGCTGCGCGGAATATGGACCTACCCATTATCCCAGGTCGCTTGGCTGAGGATGCTGGCAGCACCATTCTTGGTTGGGCTAATAAAGGTTTCAAGTTTGGCATAGAAGAATCTATGCGTTGGCTAGGGACCGTTCCTGAAACTAATCTTCTTCGTCATCCATTCTATAATTCTATCTACAAGTCGCGGCAGAAGGAACTGTACGAACTTGCTGCCGGTCAGGGTCAGGATGTTGGATCTGCTGCGGTAAAGGCGCGGATTAACAGGTCTGCTCATGCCGACGCACTTCGCGCAACCAACGACACGATGTACACGATTCAAGAATTGTCGAATGCCGCTGTGCTTTTGCGTTGGATTTCCCCGTTCTTCCCCGCATGGGAAAATACAATTCGCACATGGGGTCGCTTGGTTTACAACAACCCAGCACTCCTTGGTGTCGGAAACATCATGTGGAATATTCCCAACAACCTTGGATGGGTTGTTGACGAGAATGGCAACCAAGTTGAGCGATCCAACTTCATGCGTGATGAGAATACTTTTATTGTTTGGCCTGAGCCAGTAGCAAATATTCTTCGCAAAGACTTTGGACCGTTCACCCCTGGCGAAGCAATTATGACTCGTCAATCCGGTTTCAATGTTACCTTCCCTGGTAATGAGTGGTGGTTTGCTGGCGTTGGCCCAATGACTCAGATCCCCACCGCGCTTGCTTTGCGTGGCAAGCCAGAGGATCAGGAGATCATTAAGCAGGCAATCGGTGAGAATCTGTATCGCCAGATCGTTCCCAACGGGAACCCCAACACCGATCTTGTTGATGCATTGATCCCAACTGTTGCTCGTCGTGTCAAGCAAATGTGGTCTGGCGAATCTTCAGACAGTGCTTACCTAACGCTCAAGAATACCATGATTGAGGATGCCTACATCACTGCTCAACTTGAAGGTCGCACCATGACGGAAAAGGATTTCCGCGAGGTGCAGAAGAAGGTTGACAAGTTCTGGAGTTTCCAGATTGGCTCAGCGGTCGTTGCATTTACTTCAGCATCAAGTTACATGTCACCTTACAAGTTGCAGCGTGACGAGTGGAACAAGTTGATCGATGACCAGTCACTTACCTACCAGCAAAAACTTGATCGTTTCATGGATAAGTTTGGTGACAGTGAAGCATACCTTGCCATTACTCGCTCCGGGTCAGTTACCGAAACTGGCCTTCAGCCCAACCTGGCAACCTGGAATCGGATCACCGAGAACAAGGATCTTGTCGATCAGTTGTACACAATCGACCCCAAATTGGTTGGCATGTTTGGCAACATGGGTTCGTTTGATGATCCGTTCTCGTATGCTGTCTATGGTGAATACTCTGGGACATCAATTGGTGGAAAGCCAATTCGCAAAAAACTAACTCCGCGTGAACTGGTAAGCAAGAACCAAATTGCCGACGGCTGGCGCGAATGGAATCTGATTAAGGACGCAGCCGAAAATAAGGCAATAGAACTTGGTTACAGCAGTTTGCAAGTTGATGACGCGCAAAACTTGCGTGACATGCTTACTGCTGCCGAGGCCGACCTTACTGAAAAGTATCCGGCGTGGGGTGTTGAGAAGGAAGCGTACTCAGCAGAGTGGCCCAAGTTTATTCAAGGTGCGCGAATTATGGTACAGAACGCTGACCTTATTGACGAAGACTCAACTATCTACGCGCTTCGACAGTATCTTGTTGTTCGTGAAGCAATTGTGGACAAACTTCGTTCTGTTGATAATGCAGACGCACGCAAGGCCGTGAAGCAACTTGGCTATGCGGCAGCGTTTGAACTTCGCCAAACCGATATTGGCTTTGCCGACTTCTACGATCAATATTTAGCATCTGATGACTTCAGGGAGATTTAGTGTCTGACATTACGGACAAGTATCTTGGACAAATCAGCAATGCTCCTGTTGCAAGTGGAAGTTCCAAGGAACCTATTTGGATTAAGGGTAGCGACCCCAACGCCACAAACAATCAGTATTTGACTCTTGACGAGATTCAAAGCAATCTTTACGCACAGGCCGCTACTCGTTCGCCTGAGTACCAAAAGGTTGTTGAGAACCTGTATAATGCTAACTTTATTAGCAAGCAGCAGGCAATGCAACCTGAGTCTGTGGTGAATGCTATTTCGTACCCGATCAAGATGTACCAAGCCTACGCTGCTCGCGCAGGAAGCGAAGCGGTTTCGTACAACAAGTGGGCTGACTGGTACTTCTCCACTGCGCAGCCACGGGATGCCGGTGGCGGCGGTGGAGGTGGGGGTGGGTACTCTGGTCCCGTTACAACCACATCGACAACAATCACCGATGAGGTTAGTGCAAAGGCTTTGCTGAGCAATTTTGCGCGCGATCTTATTGGTCGTGACCTAACCGAAAAAGAAACGAACAAGTATCTTCGTCAGTTCCGTGAAGCAGAACAAGAGTCACCTCAGGTTACAACCACTTCCGGGACTGGTGCTACGCGCACAAGCGTAACGGAAACTGCTACTAGCAAAGAAGAAATGTTGCGCCAGATTGTTTCTAGCAATCCAGACTACCAGAAGTTCCAGGTGGATACAACCATCATGGATATGCTGATGGAAGACATTGAAAAGGGGAAGAAGGTTATTTATGGCTGAGAGTCCCCAAGAAGAGAACAAGGGCAAGGACAAGGGCAAAGAAAAAAAGATGACGCCAAAAGAGTATTTGGCTAATCTTGGTTTTGCTATGGAACTGATTAAATCAGATCCGTCCTTGCGTGAGTGGATTCAGCGCGTCCGTAAATACATGGACGAAAATGACGGTCGCACTCCAACATCTTATGCGCTAGATGAGATGAAAGAAGGCATTGACTGGTTTGAACGCTTCAATGCTCTGCAAGAAGAAGCACGAATGCAGCAGGCTGACCCACGGCGTGAGGCTGACTGGAAGCGTAGCCTGGAGATTGAGCAGCAAAAAGTTCGCCTTCTTGCTCAACAGGCTGGCGCACCGCTTAGCGATGAAGACATCAAGACAATAGCACTTGATGCACGACTTGATGGCTTGACCGATCTAGAGATCCAGCAGCGTATGCAGCCGTTTATCGAAACGGCAATTGTTGAAGGTGCTGACCTTGGTGGCAGTGCTGCTAACTTTGAGCGTGAGATTGTTCAGTGGTCGCGGCGCAACGGCCTTACCCTTACTGGTCAAACTGTTGCTCGTTACGTTCAGGCTGGAGTGGAAGGTCGCTCTAGTATTGAAGACATTAAGAACGATCTTCGTCGCACCTATCTTATTGGTCAATACCCCGGTTGGGCTGACAGGATTGAGCAGGGTTACGATCCAGCCGACATCGTTCAGCCGTACCGTGAGCGCATGGCTAACTTGCTGGAAATTGACGACATGGATATTGACTTGAATGACAATCTCCTTCAGCGTGGAATGCAATCCGTTGGTCAAGATGGGAAGCCTCGCGTGATGCCGCTGTATGAGTTTGAGCAAGAAGTGCGTAAAGATCCTCGTTGGCAGAAGACTAACAATGCTTACGAGTCTTACTCGCGCCTTGCGGATCAAGTTCTTTCAATGTTCGGGCTTCGGTGATTTAGATGGCTAAAAAAATGACCCCGCTTGAGCGTGCCCGTCAGAACGAACGCCTTGCTAATGAAGCACTTGCCCAAGGAAATATCGCTGCTGCCCAGGCTTACCAGGCAAACTTGCAACAGCAAGTGATGAATAATCCGACTCGAACTGGTGTCATTAACGTAGCAACGAGAGTGAACTCCTCCGTCGGTGCAGCGAGCAGCGGTGGCAATCGGAACATTGAATCGCGGCTTCCCGAGGGCGGTATGGATATACCGGCTCCTGCTGGTGACGGTAACACAGATACGACCCCAGCACCTACGGGTCCATCGCAAGAAGAACTTAACGCACGACAAAACGCAGTTGACTTCTTTGCTGAACAACTTGGTCAGTGGGGTCTTGGCGGCCTTAGTGGTGTTATTAATGACCTTGTAATTCAATATGGGCCAGATGCACCGTCCACCATTATGGCAAAGATTCGAGATACCAGTCAGTACAAGCAACGCTTTAAGGGTTTGTTGGATCTTCGTAGTCGCGGCATTACTGACATCGAAAACGAGGGTGATTACCTCCGCCTAGAGTCCGACTATCGTAGGGTGTTTCGTCAGGCTGGCTTAACTAATTATCTTGGCACTCCTGGCTCACAAGCCGAATACGATGCTATTGGTAGAATTGTTAGCGACTTTTCTTTGTCAGTAAACGAAGTGGAAGAGCGCATTACTGATGCTCAGCGTGTGGTTGCGGAAACTCCGCAAGAAGTACGTGACTCATTCCAGCGATTCTACGGCATTGACCCGTCAACTTTGACGCAGTACGTTCTTGATCCAGAAAAGACGATGACCGAGATTCAGCGTCGCGCTAACGCAGCCATCGTTGGTGGTTACGCTCAGCGTGCTGGCTTGGAGTTTGGTGCTGGCGTAAGCGAACGTATCGGTGAGTTCTTGGGTGGCGAGCGCAATATTCAGGGTACTCAGATTGAGCCACAACTCACAGAGATTGCTGACATTCAGCGTAGCACGCAGCGTCTTGCACAAATTGAGCAAAGTGATTTGAGTGCAGAGACTTCCGCGTTGTCTGCTTTGAACTTGGATCAGGGTGCGCGTGAGCGTGTTCGCACGTTGCAGTCTCGTGAACGGGCTAGGTTCTCTGGTCGTTCCGGTATCACGACTGGTTCGCTTTCTACTGGTCCGGGCGTATAACTTAATAACGGGCGTGACACGGTGAGAGTACGCGGAATCTTGGCTGTAAACCAAGAGGAAACATACTAACCCTGGTTCGATTCCAGGCACGTCCACACCTAGCCAGATCGATCGGCCCTGGCAGTGTATGAGTCCGATAGTTACAGCCGTCATCTTCTTCCCCGGTTGATGATGTGGGTAGCGATTCACCTAATGAATAGTAAGGGAGTTACTATGTCCGAATATGAGTGGGACGACGACGACGACAATATCGGCGCGTCGAATGATTCCAATGCGATGAAGGAACTTCGGAGAGCCTACAAGAAGTTGCAGGCTGAGAAGAAGGAACTGTCGGAGATGTTGGAGGGTATGCAGTCGTCGCTTCGTGAACGCTCTGTCAAGGACGTTCTCGCATCTAAGGGTTTGCCGGAGAAGATTGCGGCGTTTATCCCGAAGGATGCGACCACCGCAGAAGAGGTGGAGGCTTGGATTAACGAATACGGTGACGTGTTCGGTGTCCAGGCCAGTGAGGCTGAACAGCCTGCACAGCAACGTCAGGTGAACCCTGACCTTGCAGCCCTGAACCGGATCTCTGAAACCCAGTCTTCCGGTCAGCCTTTCACAAATGACCCAGATCAGTTGGCAAGCCTTATCGCTTCCGCTGATTCACCTTCCGCATTGAACAAGCTCTTGTTCGGTACGGAGATGGGTCCGCAGGCTATCTAGCCTCGCAAGTAACAATAACTACTATTCACCTAAGGAGGTGAAACACTACTATGGGTAACGCTTACACTTCTAGCACCCAGGTCGCTGGCCTCGTTAAGGCAGCATACGACCGCTATGTTGAGTTCGCTCTGCGTTCGCAGCCGTTGTTCCGCAACCTTGCGGATAAGCGTCCTGTGCAGCAGGCTATGCCTGGTTCGTCTGTGGTGTTCTCCCTGTACCAGGATCTCGCAGCCGCGACCGGCACTCTCACTGAGACTGTCGATCCGGATGCTGTTGCGATCTCGGACGTGAACACCGTTACGGTCACCTTGAACGAGTACGGCAACACCGTGCTGAACACCCGCAAGTTGGGTGAGTTCGCGTTCAGTGACGTGGACCCGGCTATCGCCAACATTGTCGCGTACAACATGGCTGACAGCATTGACAAGATCGTTGTCTCCACCCTTATCGGTGGCACCAACGTGATCTACGCTGGCACGGGCAACACCGCTACCTCGGGCGTCGCCGCTGGTGACGACATTGAGGGTTCGCACATCCGTCGCGCTGTCGCCAAGTTGCGTGCAGCGAACGCTGTGCCGAAGGACTCCATGCTGTACGCAGCGTACATGCACCCGGAGGTCGCGCATGACCTTCGTGGGGAGACTGGCGCTCTGTCGTTCGAGGATGTCCGCAAGTACACGGACCCGAATGTTGGCAACGTGCTGAACGCTGTCACGGGCGTGTACGGTGGTGCGTATGTCGTGGAGACTCCGCGTGCATATTCCGCTACTGACGGTACTTCTTCGGCTCGCGTGTACCGCACGATCGTGTGTGGTCAGCAGGCTCTCGCTGAGGCGACGGCTGTTGAGCCGGGTGTGGTTATCGGCCCGGTTGTCGATAAGTTGATGCGTTTCCGCCCCGTCGGCTGGTACAGCCTTCAGGGTTGGGCTCGCTACCGCGAGGCGTCTTTGTTCCGCATCGAATCGACTTCTTCGATTTCCTAGTTCTACCCGCGTGGGGGCCACATCAGATAGTGGGTGTGGCCTCCACTGCACCCCATAAGTTTCTAAAGATAAGGATTCAGCGTGGCTGACAATCTTCCTGATATTATTGAGAATCAGTTGCTTGATGCGCTGGTGGGTACGTCTTCGTACTCTGTCACCACGCCTATCAAGTTGGCTCTTGTAACTGCGAATGGTTCGGATTCGGCTGCTGGCACTGAGGTGACTGGTGGTTCGTATGCTCGTCAGACGATTGCGTTTGATGCTGCTTCGGGTGGTTCGATCGCTAACAATGCCGCTATCTCGTTCACTGGTATGCCTGCCTGTACGGTGGTTGGTATTGAGATTTACGACAATGCGGGTTCCCCGAAGCGTTTGGCTTATGGCCCTTTGACTAACACTCGCACTGTCACCGCTGGTGATACTGTTCAGTTTGCTTCGTCTGCGATTACACTTAGCCTGTCGTAATGCTTGACATTTCGGACCCGATTGTTCAACTGCTGGGTTTGCCGCAGTTGCTTGACGGTGCCGCTGATGTCTCTGGCGAGTCGGATCTTGTAGCGGCAGCGAACATCACGGCACTTGCTGAGTCTGCGTTGTCGGCTGAGTCTGCCTTGACCGCCGACGGTGTGGGCGTTTTGTTTGCTTCGTCTAGTTTGTCTGCCCAGTCTAGCCTGGTGGTGGCTGCGAATATCGTGGCTGCTGCCGCGAGCATCGTTATCGGCTCCTCCGACCTGCAAGCCACTTCGACTAGGGTTCAGTTCGCTGTGCCCATTCCGATGTCTGAGACGGTCGTAGGGACGTTTACTTGCTCGGTGGCTCACCCGGTAGCCGGACGGCCTTTCGTGGCCTCCAGTAGCCTCACAGCGACGATTTACACCAATCCTCGCCTGCTAGTTCTGCCGACTGTGGAGTACGCCTACACGAACAATGTCCTCCTGGAGAGGTATCCGATTGATAACGGTCAGGCGTTGCTTATCACCAATGGTGTCGGTGAACTGCTAGACTTCCCTGCCCAGCAACTTATCGCTGATGCCGAGTATTACTTCGGTGGTGGTAGGCGTAATGAGTTAACCCCTGAAGAAGAGGCTGCTGTCGTGGCGGCTGGATATGGTGAGTACATTGAAACAGAGTTCTTGTCGTAGCGGCTGCTTAACCCAAGACCACGCATCTTACGCGGAGTGCCTGAGGGCAGCGAACGTTACCGTGACGGCTGTGGTCAACTCCCCCCTTCAGGGGATGTATGAGAAAACTAAGACGGAACTATCCGCTTATCAGACTGCTCGCGCTAACGGTATCCAACCGGAAGGAACGACCATTGAGAAGGTCCGTGAGGCTGAGACTGCAACTCGTCGCTTGGGTCGTCCGTATGATGCAAATACTGACCCCCCGGCAAATATGATCGTGAATAAGAATACTGCCCGTTTTGTGAATGCGAGTGATTGATGAGTACGTTTAGCCAACTGGTTGACCAGACGCTCATGCACTTGCATGGGTACACCACGTTGCAGGATTTGGCAACCTACGCTACTGCCGACATCTCCGCGTCTGCTACTACGTTCACGGTGAACGATGTGACGGCTATTAGTCGTGGTGTGGTGGAGATTGATGACGAACTGATCTGGGTGGATAACGTAAACACCCAGACGGGTGCCATTACGGTTCCTCCGTATGGTCGGGGTTTCCGTGGCACGGTTGCCTCCACCCATTCGAACGGTTCTCGTATCGTGTCGTCCCCGCTGTTTCCCCGTAAGATAGTTGCGGATTCAATCAACGATACGATTCGTTCCGTTTATCCTAGTTTGTTCGCTGTCGGTGAGACAACGATCAACTATCAACCATCCATTAACACGTATGCTCTGCCTGAGGGTGCGCTGGAGATTATTCAGATCTCGTGGAGAACCACTGGGCCATCTCGTGAGTGGCTGCCTATCCGTCGTATGAGGGTGGATAAGCACGCTGCTGACGCGCAGTTCAGCACTGGTGTTTCGTTCAGCATCTATGACCATATTGTTCCTGGTCGTCCGATGCGGATTGTGTACACGAAGCAACCCACCGCGTTGTCGAATGCTGATGATGATTTCACTACTGTGACTGGACTTCCTGCTTCGTGTGAGGATCTGGTTCGGTTTGGTGCTGCGTACCGTCTGGTTCCATTCTTCGATTCGCCGCATCTTTCTGGTTCTACGGCTGAGGCTGACTTCGCTGCTCAGCAGCGTGGTGTTGGATCGTCTGCCCAGTTGTCTCGCTACTTGCTGCAAATGTACCAACTTCGCTTGTCGGAGGAGACTAAGCGTTTGCAGACAGTGTATCCTAATCGCAGTTACTACACCCGCTAGGTAAGGAATAAACAATATGGCACGTAGATACTACTCATCTACCGCAGCCCGGACCACATTGGCTACGGGTGTTGATGACACGACGACTACGCTGAGCGTTACGGCTGTGTCTGGTTGGCCTTCGTCGTTCCCGTACACACTGATCTTGGATCAGGATACGGTGAATGAGGAGATCGTTGAGGTGTCTGCCCGTAGTGGCACGACGTTGACGGTGACTCGTGGCGTGGATGGCACGTCTGCTGTGGCGCATTCTTCGGGTGCTGCTGTTCAGCATGGTGTGTCTGCTCGTGACTTTGATGAGCCGAATGCGTTCATCAATGGTACGGGTACTGTAACAGAAACCATGCTGGCTTCCAACTCTGTCACGTCTGCGAAGATCCTTGATGGCACGATTGTGAACGCTGACATCAATGCTTCTGCTGCTATTGCGCAGTCGAAGATTGAGGATCTGACTAGCGATCTTGCGTCAAAAGTGGACTATGCGTTGTCGGCGAACGCGCAAAGCGGCACGGGTGCGA
>CAZNND010000120.1:0-10316 GCA_964574365.1 uncultured Limnohabitans sp. | reverse complement strand
AACAAGCTGATTATCAATACAAAAACTTCTGAAATTGGCAAGTTGGGTTAAGAATATAAATCTCAATCTTTCAATGGGAAGAACATGAATTAATAAAGGGATGATAAACTCAACACATACCTAAACTTTCAATTTTGATTTGTATACCCTCGAAATTAAAGCTTTAGCTTTTCAGTCTTAGTGTCCTTAACCTTTGATATCCACGAAAAACGATTAATCAAGGTGATTTGGATCAAAAAATGAAAAAACTCAAACAAAGAAAGGTTAGAAAAAACTTTGCGACCTTCTTGTCCGTTGTGGTTCAAAAATTTATCGGTTTTAATTCCTACCGACAAAATAGCGGAAATCCATAAAAACTAATAAATAGAATAGCATTACCTACCTTAGAGTAAGGAAAATTTTGAGAAACACTAGATACGTACGATTATCTGGATACGCATAAAAATAAATTTTGCATCCGAAACTAAGATTTTGAATGTATACAAAATCAATAGACATAAAAAAACCCGGAACTTGCCGGGTTTTGTGATCTATATTCAGGGGTTTTTACTTCCCCTTATCTCCTATAGAAATCATTGCACAACGAAATCCAATGTGGTTAGTTGCTGAATCTTGATGAATAAATCGTCTCGCACCTGGAGCAAGCCAGTACGCAACATCTTTCCAAGACCCTCCTTTGTAAACCCTAATTTCGTCTGTGAAAAGTGATGTCTGATAATTTTCGGCTTCATCATAGATCCCATCTCTTCTTAAAGGATTAAGATCATCCATATCTTGAAAACTAAGTGGTCTATACACGTCATAAACCCATTCATTCATATTGCCAGCCATATGATATAATCCAAAATCATTTGGCGCCATTTCATAAACGTTGGTAGGAAGCATTTCTCCATCATTTCGCTGATTTCCGGCAATACCACCATAGTCACCTCTACCTCTCTTAAAGTTAGCCAAAAAATCACCCTGCTTTCCTTTTCTTTTTACGTTGTAGGGACTTCTAAGACCTCTGCCATCCCAGGGGTAAATACGACCATATTCTTGGTTTTCATCAAGATATTGAGTGCCTATCATTGCCTTAGCTGCATATTCCCATTCTGCCTCATTTGGTAGTCGGAATTCTGCGATCACCACTCCTCGTTCAATCAATTGAGTTTTGTTCATAGTCGAGTCTAAGCCTCTGTCCTTTCTGATTAATTCCTGAACAAACTCTGTTCTCCATTTAGCATAGGAATTCGCTTGTTTCCAAGTAACTCCAGCAACAGGATAGAAATTAAATCCGGGAAATCGAAAATAATAGGATTGGTATAGATCATTAAAAGACATGGCGCTGGTCCAAACATTCTCTGAAGGTTCAAGCTTTTTGAGGGAATCAGCACTGACTTTTTTCCTCATGTCAAAAAGAAATTCCCTATAGTCGTTGTTGGTCATTTCGGTCTCGTCCATGTAAAAAGTAGCTATGGAAACAGTTCTTTCCAGGTTATCCCTAAAGCCCATGATATCTTCTTCCTGAGATCCTAGAATAGTCCTACCGCCCTGGATATATTTCAAATTTGGACCTGGTATTTGTTCGGCCTTTTTTGAAATGAAAAATTGGGTAGTATCCTCTACCTTGAAAGAGAAATCAGCTCCAGTGGTAGCACTTCGTTTACCGGGAGATTTTGCTGTTCTCCTCCCATAACCGGGAGATTTTTGACATGAAACTAATATGGAAGCGGCTACTACAAATAGCAATGCAGTCCATAAACTCAAGGATTTATTCTTTGATCTCATCACGTGAATGGGCTTGATCTTTTTAAGGGTGCTAATTAAACTCAATGAAAGGGGCATCCAATTTATCTGAATTGAAAAAATCTTCTACTCCTCCCAGCATTAGGATATAATTACTTTTTTTTTGCTTGTTTGTTTCGCAAAATAACAACTTTTATGCCAGTTAAAATTTCATATTTGATTAAGATTTCATTTCATCTAATACTTTTTTGGATTTCTGAATGGAAGAAATTCCTTCAAACGTAATAATCAAACGGTTTTTGTGTTCTTTTATTTTGCAGACTTTATGATGAATTTGAGCAAACTTCATCAACTTACCAAAGGTATCCGAAGAATAAAAGTCTGCTCTACTAGAAGGTAAAAGATAACACTTCATCTGATTACCTTTTAAAACAAGTTTTTCTATCCCAAGGCTTTCTGCTTTCCAACGTAATCGGACTGTCTCCATCAAATCTTTTACAGAATTCGGAATAGGCCCAAATCGATCATAGAGTATCGTTCCGAAGACTTGCAATTCTTCTTCGGTTTTCAATGAGTCCAATTTGGAGTAAAGACCTAATCTTTCGCTGATATTGCTGACATATTCTTCGGGAATTAAGAGCTCTAGGTCTGTCTCAATGGTACAATCTTTAACCAATACTTTTACCTTTTCGTTTAGATCTGTTTCAAATAAGGAGGCAAATTCATTTTCTTTAAGTTCTTGAACTGCTTCATCTAGTATCTTGTGATACATCTCAAATCCCAAATCGGTAATAAACCCACTTTGTTCTGCGCCAAGTAGATTTCCTGCACCCCGGATGTCCAGATCTTTCATGGCTACTTTAAACCCATCGCCTAAATCAGAGAATTCTTCCAGCGTCTGAAGTCTTTTTCTCGCCTCAACTGTAAGACCAGACAAGGGGCTCGTAAGGAGGTAACAAAAAGCTTTTTTATTGCTCCTACCCACCCTACCGCGCATCTGATGCAAATCCGAAAGTCCAAACATGTGTGCACGATTGATAATGATGGTGTTGGCATTTGGAATATCCAGACCAGATTCTATGATGTTGGTAGAAACCAGAACATCATATTCATGATTGATAAAACCAACCATGATTTTTTCCAGCTTTTCTCCTTCCATCTGTCCATGTGCCCCAATCACTCGCGCATCTGGAACTAGTTTTAGGATAAGGTTTGCAATGCTGTCAATTTCTCCGACTCGATTGTGTACAAAGAATACCTGGCCACCTCTCCTTAATTCATAAGCCACAGCATCACGAATTACTTCTTCCCTGAATGTCTGGACTTCCGTCGTTACCGGCTGCCTATTGGGTGGTGGCGTCGCAATTACAGAAAGATCTCTCGCCCCCATTAAGGAAAAGTGCAGGGTTCTAGGTATCGGCGTTGCTGTAAGTGTCAAAACATCCACATTAACCCGTAGGTTTTTTAACTGATCTTTTACTTTTACCCCAAACTTCTGCTCTTCATCGATAACCAAGAGTCCAAGATCCCTGAATTCCAAGTCTTTGTTCACGATTTTGTGAGTTCCTATTAAAATATCAATTTCTCCGGATTTTACCTGTTCTTTGATAGACTTGATATCCTTTGCCGATCTGAATCTGTTGATATATTCAACCTTGACTGGAAAATTTTCTAGACGATCCTTGAAGGTTTGATAATGCTGCATAGCCAAGATCGTCGTCGGCACCAATATTGCGACTTGTTTTCGGTCATTCACCGCCTTAAATGCAGCTCGGATGGCCACTTCTGTTTTTCCAAAACCCACATCACCACAGACTAGGCGATCCATGGGATATTGCTTCTCCATGTCAGACTTGACATCGGTTGTGGCAAGCGCCTGATCAGGCGTGTCTTCATAAAGAAAAGAAGACTCCAACTCAACCTGCAACACAGAATCTTGTGAAAACGCGAATCCCGGGGCCGATCGCCTTTTTGCATAAAGTTGGATCAAATCCTTGGCAATGTCCTTTACTTGTTTTTTTACTCTGCTCTTTTTGTTTTCCCAATCAGGAGATCCCAGTTTGGACATGGAGGGAACGTTTCCTTCCTGACCGGAGTATTTTGAGATCTTATGCAGCGAGTGGATATTGACATAAAGCAAATCATCATCCCTAAATACCAATCGGACAGCTTCCTGCATTTTTCCTCCAACAATGACCTTTTCAAGTCCTGCAAATCGCCCTACGCCATAATCCACATGCACGATGTAGTCGCCCGGATGAAGAGATTTTAATTCCTTTATAGTAAGGGCATTGGACTTACTGGCTTTGGGTCGGGTTTTGTACCGATGAAACCGTTCGAATAGCTGATGATCTGTATAGCATACAAGTTTTGCCTGTTTATCCACAAACCCTTCTCTCAATCCCAGAAGCATGCTTTGGGCATGAAGGGTTGGATCCAATTCATGGAAAATTCCCAAAAGCCGGTCAATCTGTTTTTCGTTTTCGGCAGTGATTAGGTTTAAAAATCCCTTCTTTTCATTTTCAGAAAGGTTATTTACCAATAAATCAAAATTCTTATTGAAAGAGGGTTGAGGCTGGCTTTCCCAAGTAAATTTATCCTCAGATTTTAAATAAAATTGCCTTCCGAATTCAATGATTGGAAATTCCAAAAGTGCTTCAGAAAATTCTTTCCCCCTATCAAAAAGGTGTTCTGGGGTTAACAAAAGCTTTTCTGTCCCAGTCTGTGACACAATTTGTCCAAAAATCTGCTCTGCACGATGAAAGCATTCATCCATTACATCTAAAGTCAGCTGATAATCCTTAACCCAAATTCGGGCGTCCTCGGGGAGAAAACTTAAAAAGGATTGTCGGAATTCTTGCAGAAGTTTAGTCTGTATATTCGGAATTAAAGAAATCTGATCGACTTTTTCCTTGGAAAGCTGGGTTTCCGGATCAAAGCTTCGAATACTTTCGATTTCTTTTCCAAAAAGCTCCAATCTGTACGGATAGTCATGACTGAAGGAAAACACATCCAGAATCCCTCCCCGAATGGCAAATTGCCCCGGTTCATAGACAAAATCAGTTCGTTCAAAATCATAAGAGCTTAGCAATTCTGAAACAAACGCCATGTCCACTGACTCTCCCACATGGACAGTGAAGGTGTGTTCAACCAATGAACGCTTGTTGATTACTTTTTCATAAAGCGCTTCAGGATAAGTAATCACGATTCTCGGCTTTCCTTTTGATTCCAAAATCTGATTCAGAATCTCTGCTCTCATCAGCACATTGGCATTGTCCACCTCATCATACTCATAGGGCCGTTTGTAACTTCCCGGAAAAATCATTGGATCTTCTATCCCCAAAAGGTTCTGAAGGTCAGAATTCAGGTAAGCAGCTTCTTCTTTATCTTGGGCTACTACGAGATGAAATTTTCCACTTGTTTGAAAATAGGAAGCTAAAAAAACCATATCCAAACTTCCGGAAAGTCCTTTGAGTTGAATTCTTAACTTTTCATTTGAGTTCAGCTTGTGGCAAAGTGTTTGAAAAATAGGATCCGATTGGTAAATGGCAAGAAACGAGAGTCTGTCCAATGGGCGTTGATTTAAAGGAATTAAGTCGCAAATCTAGGTTTTATTTATACTTCTTGGAGACCGATACCCTGGATTTGGAAATTTTTGAACCAAGCGATGCGAAAAATGTTTTGGACTCGATGAAGCAAAGAAATACCCAAAAGACATGGTTGCAGAAGTTGGAAAACTTACATCCTTATGAGACTCTGCTCTACCTCGGGATGATTGGAAGCGGCTTGATCTTTGCATTTATAGTCTTCGCATTTCTTTACTCGGGATTGAGTCAGTTGGAAGGACTTAACAGACAGATTCCAGTTGCTTTTTTGGTTTCTACTTTCCTTTTAGTATTGTCCGGATACACGGCTACCCAGATGAGATTACACTATCAGGAAGAAAACCTTGAAAAATTGGCGTCCTCTTTGAAAAATACCTTCCTTCTAGGACTTCTTTTTACTGTTCTTCAAATTGTAGGATGGAAAGAACTGTCCAATATGGGGATCAGTTTTACCGGGATTCCAAGTGGGTCTTTTCTTTATCTTCTGTCAGGTATTCATATCTTCCATTTGCTAGGGGCCATGGTTTTTGCCCTTATTCTTTTGGTTCAGCTGCGAAAAACCCAGCAAGACGTCATTAAAAAATTGGTCTTGATAACCAATCCGTACGAAAAAATGCGAATTCGATTGTTTACCGTGTATTGGCATTTTATGGATGGGATTTGGTTAGTACTGTTTCTTCTCTTTGTTATTAGTTTTTGATGAAAATTCAACTTGAAACACCCGTAGGACAAAATTACCTAGAAGTCAAATCTGGATTTACAGAGCACCTGTTTAAGCAACTTGCACCGCCCTTTCCTCCGGTAAAGGTACTCCGTTTTGATGGTTGCAAAACCGGGGATCAGGTGGAATTGGAGCTTAATTTTTTTCTTTTCACACAAAAATGGACAAGTCTGATTACCGAAGACGAGACTGATGAAAAGGAGTTTTATTTTGTGGATGAGGGCGTGGTTTTGCCTTTTTTCTTGGGAAAATGGAGACATAAGCATAGGATTATTTCAACTTTATCGGGTTCCATTATCCGGGATGAAATTGATTTCGAGGGTCCATTTTCTTGGATGACGCCTATACTTTACCCCACTTTGTGGATTCAATTTTGGTATCGAAAGCCTATTTATCGAAGTATTTTCAAAAAAACCGATCAGGCCTAAGATTCTCATGGCCATCCAGTATGCAGATAAAATTCAAAATTTATCTGAAATCACGCAGGAGTTTCGAAAACTCCCTGGAAAATCGCTTTTAAATCTCTCCATTTTCCCCTCCTATTTAAAAAACAAACCAGGCTCATATAGTTTAACCATGAAGAAAGTTAAGGTCGTCAAGTGCTATATGTAAAGCTAGGTATGGAGAATTACCCCAAAGGAGACTTAGCCGTAATTCTCTTTTATTAAATGATCATAATGGTTATAATCTGCAAGTTCTTAAAAGGAAGGTTCTCGATCCCTTCCTTCCATGATTTAAATAACCAACTGTTAAAAGCGATTTCCCTGCAAACATTTTCTGACTTTGGAGAATATTCTCCTACTTTTTCTAATCGATAAACAACTGCAAGATTCTTCAGTTGGGAGGCCAAAATTTTAACAAGTCTTAGTAATTCAGCTATCCCGATTTTATTGGGTTTAAAAATCGGCGGAACAATTACATAGGTGTTTTGAGTTTAAGATAATTGAAGATGATAAAATGTCCCTCACTTAAAATATGGGATATTCTTGGCCAATGAACTCAAAAACACTGCTTTTCTTTTTTTCATTCTTTTTCCTGACTGCCACCATTCAGGCTCAAGTCCCTGGTTTTTTTATTGAAGGGGATAAAAAAAAAGTAAGAATCCCTTTTTACTCCTCCAACAGTTTAATTATCGTGCCTGTCTCTATTAACGGCAATTATGCCATTAATTTTTTGATTGATACTGGAGTAAAATCAAATATTCTTTTCAGCAAAAAATTAGGTGATGCAATGAGCCTTGACTATACCAGAAGATTAAATATCGTGGGGGCAGATGGTTCAACAAGCATTTGGGCACAGGTTTCCCCGATCAACACCATCCATCTGGGCGAAATAAAAGGTAATTTGCAAAGCCTTTTGGTCTTGGAAGAGGATTTTTTTGAATTGGAATCAGTCATAGGTGTGCCAGTTTATGGCATTATCGGCTATGAGTTTTTTAAACACACGCCAGTTAAAATCGATTATGATAAAGGCATTATAGAATTTTATAAGCCGGGTGCAATGCGATGGAAACCGCCGTTTTACAGAAGATTAGCATTGGACGTAGATGATGGTAAGGCATTTATTCAGGCAAAAATCAAGCAAAAAACAGGCGCTGATCTAAATGCCAAACTATTGATTGACACCGGGGCAAATCATGGGCTACTCCTGAATCGTGAGACATCGGAAGAAATTACTATGCCACCCAATTTTATTGAATCGGAACTTGGACAATCTCTTGGTGGGGTATTATATGGCTTTATAGGTCGTGTAAAATCTCTTTCAATTGCGGGATTGACTTTAAAAGAAGTTTTGACTTCCTATCCAGAAGAGACTTCCTACAGTTCAGTAATCAAAGAATCAGGAAGGAAAGGAAGTCTGGGATCCGAGGTTTTAGGAAGGACAAAGCTGATTTTAGACTACCCTAGAAATCTGTTTTATATTCGAAAAGGAGCTGTATTTTACAGCCCATTTGAGTTTGACATGAGTGGCATGGTCGTCAAAAAGGTGCCTAACGACGAAAACCGCTACTACGTGGGAACAGTTCGTGCAGGATCTCCTGCTTATAAATCGGGAATTTTACCCTATGATGAGATCCTATCTATCAATAAAATACCCATGTTTATGTGGGAGATGGCAGAAGTTTTCAAACTTTTAAGATCCGAAGAAGGACGGGAAATCCAATTTGAATTGAGGCGTTATATCAATAATGACTTATCCAACTTCAATGATTTTAAGGTAAACATGGTTCTTAAAAAGCAGCTCTAATTGTTCCCATTTCCAAAGATTATTTGGATAACTTTGCCCTGAATTAAAACATCCGCCCGGAATATCCCGTCTACATACTCGTTTTCCAAACATCCAATCACTTATGAAAAAAATCTTAATACCAGTACTTATCCTTGCTGTTCTCGGAATTTACGTATACACCAAGGCCGTAGGAACTTACAATCAATTCGTACAATCTGAGGAAACCATCAATGGACAATGGGCGGAAGTTCAAACCCAATATCAACGAAGGGCAGACCTGATTCCCAACTTGGTAAATACGGTAAAAGGTTATGCTGAATTTGAGCAGGAAACCCTCACCGGAGTAGTGGAAGCGAGATCAAAAGCTACGTCAGTTCAAATCGATCCAACCAACTTAACTCCCGAAAAATTGGGAGAATTTCAGAAGGCTCAGGACCAACTTACAGGAGCGTTGAGTAGATTATTGGTCACAATTGAGAAATATCCGGACTTAAAAGCGAATCAAAATTTCCTGGAACTTCAGGCTCAGCTTGAAGGAACTGAGAACCGGATTTCAGTTGCAAGGCGAAATTTCAACGAGTCCGTTCAGGCCTACAATGCAAATCTTCGAACCTTCCCGAACAATATTTTCGCCGGATGGTACGGTTTTGAAACCAAGGGATATTTTGAAGCGGCTGCAGGTGCAGAAACAGCTCCAACCGTACAATTCTGATATCGCTCATGGCAGAGAAGTTATTTTCTCCGGAGCAGAAAGCTCAGATCGTTTCAGCCATAAAAAAGGCTGAGACACACACATCCGGGGAAATTCAGGTTCACATCGAAAATCACTGCAAAGGTGAGGTCTTAGACCGAGCTGCGGTGGTTTTCGAAACCCTAAAAATGTATCAAACCAAAGACCGCAACGGGGTATTGATCTATTTAGCAATTGAGGATCATAAATTCGCCATTCTGGGTGACGCGGGAATAAATGCGGTGGTTCCATCTGATTTTTGGGTAAAAACAAAAAACTTGATGGAAGCTTATTTTCGTCAGAGTAAATTTACAGAGGGTTTGATTGAAGGAATTCACCATGCTGGAGTCCAACTCGGAACACATTTTCCTTTTGATGCTCATGACGACAAAAACGAACTATCGGATGATGTATCTTTTGGATAAAAAAACATTTCTCCTTTTTGCTTTCCTTCTCTTTGGAATAGTAAACCTATATGCACAGGACTTTCCAGCTGTACCTAATCCTCCCCGTCTGGTCAATGATTTCACAGGGACGTTAAGTGCTCAGGAGTTGGATCTTCTGGAGCAGAAACTGGTTGCTTATAATGACAGTACCAGCACCCAGATAGCGATTGTAATGATCAAATCGGTAGGACCGTATGATATTTCGGACTATTCGTTCCAGCTCGGTGAAAAGTGGGGTATTGGAGGGGAGAAAAATGACAATGGCATACTGATTCTGGCTGCAATGGATGACCGAAAGGCTTTTATTGCAACTGGATATGGATTAGAGGGGGCAGTACCGGATGCTTTGGCCAAGAGGATTGTGGAGCAAATGATCGTTCCTAATTTTAAAATGCAAGCCTACTATGATGGTTTGGATCAAGCGACAGATACGATCATAAAACTGGCCTCTGGTGAATATAAGGCAGAGGAAATGATGTCCAACGGAGACGGAGGCGGATCAATGTTCTTTCTTCTGGCCTTTATTTTCCTATTTGTGATTCTTCCTTTGATCAAAAACAGAAAAGACAACAATAACCATATGGGTGGCCGTGGTGGAGGTGTGGACCTATGGACCACCATCATGCTAGCAAATATGCTTAAAGGCTCAAGTGGTGGTAAATGGGGAGATTTTTCCTCTGGTAAAGGCTCATTTGGAGGCGGAGGAGGTTTCGGAGGATTTGGAGGAGGTTCCTTTGGTGGTGGTGGCGCAGGAGGAAGCTGGTAAAAATCAAAACATTCAGTCGCATGAAATTGGGATTTTATCAGGGAAATCGCTTTTAAAACTTAGCATTTTTCCCTCCTAGTGAAAAGAACAA
>CAZNND010000119.1:0-10328 GCA_964574365.1 uncultured Limnohabitans sp. | reverse complement strand
GTGAGTGTCCTCACTCACTTCAAAAATCACGTGAGTGGGGACACTCACGTGGGCGTAAGAAGCCTAGGAGTAGTTTGTAAACCTTCATCGTATCTCTATAGGAAGGGATATTTGGGTATTTTACCTAAACACATAAAATATGTGTAATCGGAAAATAACAATGTACCAATATTGGTAAGTAGGAATGAACCGGATCTAAGCTCGACTAAAGGATATTAGCGGATCGTGGATAGTCTCCATCATCTTAGCGCCCAAGCTGGTCAGATTAGTCGGCCAGGTACTGCTGATCTTTAGTTTTTCAGCGTGGATTCCCCTAGAACGGCCGTTTGTGCAGGCAAAATATTGGATTTTAGGGCCATTATAGCATCAAAACCTGTCCAGAATAAATTTTGGGTAGGTTTGAATAATGTCAAAATCTTAAGTTTTTTAGCAGTTCCTAATTAAAAATAAAATAAGAAGTCCTAAAAAGATATAAATTACAATCTACTGATTTTGAACAGCTGCCAATTACTATTTCCTTGGCCGATCTGACTGTTCCATTTCTCTTAGTAATTTTAATAATTCTTCTGCTTTGTGAGGTTGACTTTCCATAAGATTCTCTGTTTCCCTAAAATCCTCTTTCAGGTTAAAGAGTTCTTGCTCTCCGTTTTGGTGCACAATAAGCTTCCAATCCATTAATCTTACTGCCTGTGAGTACGGGGTTTTCCAGTAAAAGGGGTGGGCATCATCAGTTTTTTTTACGCCTGTCAAGATCGGCCAGATATTTTTCCCATCAAGATCATCTCTCAGTCCTGAGTTCTTTCCTGCTAAATTAGCTAGGGTAGGCATCCAGTCAGCGATATGTATAGGATGATCTATGGTACTTGGAGCGAGTACCCCCGGCCAGTTGAAAAAGGCAGGCACACGGATCCCCCCTTCATACAGATCTCCTTTCCAGCCTCTTAAAGGATAATTGTTGCCCAGGACGTCATGGGGTTTATTAGCATAGCGCCCCTCATATTGGGTATCGCTGTACCAATTGAATTGTCCGCCATTATCACTGCTGAACACAATAAGGGTATTTTCCCTTTTTCCAGTTCGCTCAAGGGCCTCTATGATTTTGCCTATGCAATAATCCAGATGGGCAACGCTGGCGGCAAATAGTTTTCGGGAAGGATGCATCAACGGGATGTCGTGATACTCCCTCATCCACTCATCCGGTTCATCTAGGGGAAAATGGGGAACATGATTGGCCAGATACATGAAAAATGGCATTTCACGAGGTTCTTCTATAATTTTTATTGCTTCATCTGTTAACAAATCGGTAACATGGCGACCTTTTTCATCCAGATATTCATCATTTCTGTGCCATGACCTAGCTTCGGTAAGTTCGGTTGCTCCTTTATATTCATGGGTATATGGATCAATTTGTCCATCGAAATAACCGTATGAAGTCTGAAATCCGTATTTCAGCGGGGTATAAGGAGGAGAGCCCATATGCCATTTACCCACTAGAGTGGTAAAATATCCCATTTCACTTAAAACGGAGGCCAAGGTAGGATCCCCCATTGTAATCACTTCGCCATAGGAGGGAGAGAGTACGCCATAGCGGCTTGGGTATTTACCAGTCATCAATGCAACGCGTGTAGGGGTACAGGTAGGCATTACATATTGCTGCCGCAAAATTTTCCCTGTTTTAGCTAGCTTATCGAGGTTTGGTGTCTTAATTTCAGAACCATGATAACCCACGTCAGCCCAGCCCAGATCATCAAGCAAAATCACAATGATATTGGGGCGGTCGGTATTTTTTGTTAGTTCTGTTTTTCTTTGGTTAAAAGATGAAAATCCGAAGTAGATAACGATTGATAATAAAATGTAAATTGACCTTTTTATAAAATACATAAGTCATTGATTTCGGGTAAAATAAATTTTAATTCTAAATATTGGAAATTACTTATTTAATACTTTCGGCACGGGTGCACCCGTTTCCTCCACCCAGCTTTGCAGTTTAATTAGTAATTCATTTTCAAGGTCAGGCAAAGTCCCTGCTAGGTTTTTCGATTCAGATATATCATCCTCGAGATTGTATATTTCGTAGCTGTCGTACTCATAGTAATAGGTGAGCTTCCAGGGACCATTCATAATAACTGTAGAAGGTACAGCTCTCCAATAAGGCTCAGTACCTCCAAATTTAGGCAACAAGGCCGTCTTTTCATCTCCACCCAAGTATAAAGGGAAATGAAAAAAGATAGGACGTACAAGGCTCTTTTCGGGATTTTTCCATACTTCTAATAAACTATGACCATCTATCGGCTGAGTTTTGGGTAAGTTGGCTCCAGTAATTTCTGCAAGAGTAGGCATAAAATCAACACCGATAGATGCTACATCAGAACGTGTACCTGCAGGAATAGCCAAGGGCCAACGCACCACAAAAGGTACCCGAATACCTCCTTCATAATAAGAACCTTTACCCCCTCTTAACGGTTCGTTATTTGTCTGACTTGACAAACCACCATTGTCTGAAGTAAAAATTACTATTGTATTTTCTTTTAATTCAAATTCGTCCAAAGCACTCAATATACGTCCAAGGCTTATATCCAACACTTCTACCTCTGCCGCATATATTTCGTTGGCGTTTTTAAGGCCTAATCGTTCCGCTTTCTCCCGGTAATACTCAATCCGGTCTTGTTTAGCCACCATTGGTGTATGAACTTCCCAATGTGAGAGGTAAAGAAAAAAGGGTTTATCTTTATTTTTTTGGATAAAATCAATGGCAGCATCAGTTAGTTTTTCTCCAACTGATGTGTCGTCATAAAAGCGAGCTTCATCACCATTAATG
Organism: uncultured Limnohabitans sp.; assembly: GCA_964574365.1. Classification (GTDB taxonomy): domain Bacteria; phylum Bacteroidota; class Bacteroidia; order Cytophagales; family Cyclobacteriaceae; genus Algoriphagus. Next base: position 7,510 of record CAZNND010000119.1, on the reverse strand, counting down.
TTTGTAGTATAACCAGGCACACCATTGGCTGAATTCTCATCAAAGCCTTGATTATCATCACCAATGTGCCATTTTCCAAGGCGTGAAGAAACGTAACCTGCCGGCTTGAGGAGTTCAGCCAGCGAGGTAAATTCCGAATCGATATGGTTAACGCTTACGTTAAAATTGAAAAATGAAGAATCTTCTCCAAGTACTGGAACTTTGAAACGCATATCTTTTACATTACCTCCTCTAGCGTATCCTTGCGGAATATATACTCCATGTCTCGGACCATAAGTTCCAGTAAGCATACAGGCTCTGGAAGGGGCACAGTTAGCGGCCGACGGATAGAATCGGCTCATTATCAGTCCTTCGGAGGCCATTTTATCAAGGTTTGGCGTTTCGAAATATGCTTGACCCTGGAAACCGGTATCTGCCCAACCAAGGTCATCAGCCAAGACAATGATGATATTTGGTGCGCTCAAATTTTGTGGATCTCTAGAACTGCAAGAGACATTACTTACTGACAAAAGAGTAATGAACAAAAACAAATTATGCTTAATTTTAATATTCATATAAAAGTGATTTATTATTAGTGATGTTTTTATATATAATTACAGACATAAATTTTATATAAAAAGAAGGTATAATAAGATCGTATATTAACCTTATCATTCAATTAAAACAGAATAATAAGTTTGCTTCCGAATTTTATATATCCAAAACGGAAGCAAACTTGTTTAAACCTTCGACTTAAAAATACCCTTCGTTTTGTGTGAGGTTTTTGTTTAAAATAATTTCCTGCAAAGGTATCGGCAACCATTCTTTACCGGGTGTAAGGTTATTGAGTTTTTGATTGAGAATTGCTATAAGCGCCGGTTTTGTAGAGGGTGTTGCTTGTTCCAATATTTTTCTTTGCTCAATAGCTTGACGTAAAATACCCCACCTCTTTAAATCAATATTCCTGATAATTCCTTCACCTAATAATTCCCAAACCCTTTCATTTCGAATAGCCTGTCTTAACTCATCTTTATTTAAACCTGAAAGTGACGATAAGCCTGCTCGTTTTCTTATCACATTTATTGAATTTAGGGCAAGCGTAGTCGAACCATTGAGCTCATTTTCAGCTTCAGACAGTTCCAGGTAAATATCGGCAAGTCTGATTAAATGTAAGTTGAGCCCACCATTTCCTCTAGGATCATTTGGTCGCAACATTTTTCTTACATATGCAAAGTTTAGTTTTACTCCATTGTCCAAAGCATCCATAATATTAACATTGCGCCTCAAATCATTTGGATCAAATGATTCTACCACACTTTTATAGATTGTGTATCCACCTGCACCATCAAACCATAATGGCAAAGGCCCCACCCTTTCATCCTGAGGTCTGGGGGCGTAGGTAGTATGCCTGTTTGTTGATATTTGATTGGTCACATAATCTAACTGAAAAATCATTTCATCATTAAATTCATTATCGGATTTGAATATGTCAGCATAATTATTCAAAAGTTTGTGAGGGGAATTGTTAATTATATCCAAGGCAGTAGAAATAACACCTGCATGATTTTTTTGCCAGGAATAGATTTTAAGCTTAAGTGATTTCAACGCCCAACGGGTTGCTCTTGCCTTGTAATCAGACCTGATTTTGGCCGGCAAATCATTTTCAACTTTTGTCAAATCTTCTATCAAGGAATTTAATATTTTATCTGATGGTGTTCTTGCCATTGTTGAGTTTTTGAAAAAACTTTCTGCATTAATGGTAGGCTCCACTATAAATGGGACATCCTTAAACATAACGACCATGTGATAATAAATTAATGATCTGAGAAATATCCCTTCTGCAATAATTTCTTTTTTGACGCCTTCGGGCAATGATGAATTAGTCATTCTGAAAATCAAAACATTGGCATCATTAATAGCCCGATACAAGGTGCGCCAAATTTCACGGATCATCTCGTTATTTTGGTCCCAAGAAAAGGCTACATCAGTTCTTCCTGCACCCAATAATCGTGTAGGAGAGGTAAGGTCATGGTTAAAGTTAAAAAACCTCTCCATATCGCGACCTAAACATTCCGGACTCATTAAATGCTGGTAAATTCCAGCCAGTGCTGCAACACCATCCGCTTCTGTATTATAAAAACGGTCGGGATCAATAACATTTTTGGGTTCCACATCAAGGAAGGAATCACAGGACCCAACCATTATCAGAAGGAAAAAGGCATATATTATTCTAATTTTTTTCATGTCTTTGTTTGTTTAGAATCTAAGGTCAATACCTAATACAAAAGTTCTTGAGTAAGGATACGTTATGCCATAGAAGCCTCTTAACCTCTCATTTGTACCGAAAAAATTGCTTTCGGGATCATCTCCATTAAATGAATTCGAAATCACTTGAAAGATATTAGTGCCTTGGAGGTAAATCTTTGATGAGCTTAAAGGAAGTTTCAAGAACTTAACAGGTAATTTATAAGCAAGTTCTAATGTCCTCAATCTCAGAAAAGACCCATTTTCAACATTCGAATCATTTGGAGCTTGGGGATTTTGGGCTTGTGCAGCGGGAACATTAGTATTTGTATTCTCCGGAGTCCAGGCCCGTGTGAAATGTTGGTAAGCATTTCCATCCTGAGATCTGACCATTGATGCTTTTTGAATATTGTACACATCATTGCCATACGTATATTGGAAAAAGGCAGATAGTTGGAAATTTTTATAAAGAAAAACATGTTGAAACCCGCCGAAAAAATCCGGATTAGAATCGCCAATAACCGTTAAATCACCATCAATACTTATGGCACCATCACCGTTTTGATCTATATATCTGAATTCACCAGGTTTAAATTTATTCGCAAAACCGTCAGCATTAACCTGCTCTTGGGTTTGATAAATCCCATTGGTTTGATACCCTGTGAAAATCCCTAAGGGTTTACCAACAATCAATTGACTTACGGGATCTGAGCGTATTGCATACGTAGTAATAGGAACATCAGAACCTAAACTCAAAATTTTATTTCGATATGTTGAAATGTTAAAATTAAAATCCCAACTGAAATTGTTTTTCTCAATTATCCTAGAGTTGATGGCTATATCAATACCCTTATTTTCCATAGAACCCACATTTTCAAGTCTGTTACCAAATCCAGATTGACTTGAGATTTCTCGGGTAAAAAGCAAATCTTTGGTCTTGCTGTAATAAAAATCTGTTTCTATTTTCAAACGACCGTCTAGTAAGCCAATTTCAAGACCTACATCGTATTGGTTTGTAGTTTCCCATTTAAGGCGATCATTGGCAAGAATGGCATTTGTCACTCCCACATCCATAACACCCCTGCCTAAAGAAGCAAATAAGGTATTCATGGCCTGATACCTTTGAAAAGATCCTATTCCATCGGAATTCCCTGTTTGCCCATAACTTAAACGCATTTTCAGAAAATCGAAAGCATTCAAATCTTTTATGAAAGATTCTTCAGACAATACCCAACCAAAAGCAACTGCAGGAAAGAATGCATGTCTGTTGGCCGAACCAAATTTTGAAGAACCATCACGACGCGCAGTAAGGGTAAGTAAATAACGGTCATCATAGGAGTAATTTACTCTTCCCATAAGGGATAATAACCTGAAATCTTCATACACTGTACTAACATTGGTAAATTCCGGTGAAGATAAATCTATACCATAGACAGATAACAAATCAGAAAGAGTTGCAATTGAAGCGGATACATTGCCTTGTAATCTTTCCTGCTGTGTGGTAATACCAGCTAAAACCCCCAATCGATGCTTTTCTGCAAATTCAAGGTCATAATTCAATGTGTTTTCTAGGAGAAAATTATTTCTTGAATTTGCGGAAATACTACCTGACCCAGGCAAATTTCCTCTTATTCGAATGGGCAGTTGCGATGAAGTATATTCATTTTGTCTAACTTCTGATCGCATAAAACCAAAACTTGAACGAAATCGAAAGTTTCTTAAAAATCTTACCTGGGCGTAGGTATTCCCAATAATTTGATTGGTGCTTATTTTATTTTCAATGAATTCGATTTGAGCAACCGGGTTGTTGAAATTTCTATCATTAATATCTTGTAAAAATGTATATCTACCATCAGGAGTTCTAACAGGTAATGTAGGCTGTGCTTGGCTGGCTTCACTCCAAGCAAAAACACTAGGCTGATCATTTATGCTGGATATATTCAATTGAGTGCCGATCTCCAGACTTTTTGAGACTTTATGGTCCAGATTTAATCTATAAATTCCCCTTTGATAATTATTTCCTTTAAGAATCCCATCTTGATTAAAATAATTACCACTTAAATAAAACCTTGTCTTTTCCGTACCACCTGAAAATGATACTTTCGTTTGAAAAATAGGTGCTGTTCTGGACATTTCCCTTTGCCAATCGGTACCAACTCCAATACTTTGACGGTCATTATCATTAAAAGGAAGAGCATTATTTAAGTAAGCTTCTCCTTGATTGGCAAATGTGATATAATCTTGAGCTCCCATCATGGGTAGAAATCTTGCTATACTTTGCATGCCATATGAAGTTGACACTTCAAATACCGATTGGCCTGTCTCACCTCTTTTGGTAGTCACTAGTATCACACCATTAGAACCTCGGGCACCATAAATGGCTGTAGCAGAGGCATCTTTTAAAACCTCGATGGACTGGACATCGGCCGGATCCAGTGCAGTTACAATAGACCTGTCGCTTATAAATCCATCAACTACCCATAATGGCTCATTACCTGCATTTATTGAGTTGCCTCCCCGAACCCGAATAGTACTCTGTGCGCCGGGACTCCCATTCACAGAGGTAACAAAAACTCCAGAAGCCATACCCTGAAGCGCCTGATCTATATTTGGTGTTGGGACTTTTGAAATATTCTCTTCACCAACACTAACGACCGAACCTGTGATATCTCTTTTGCGAAATGATCCATAACCAACAACCACAACCTCATCTAGAGCTGTCACGTCTGCTTGTAATATGACATCCAAATTGGTAAAATTTCCAATCTCAATTTCCTTTGTCACATAACCGATAAATGAAAACGCAAGCCTCGATCCCTCCGGTACCGACAAGGAATAGTTGCCATCTACATCCGTAACTGTTCCAATGGATGTCCCCGGTATAACCACCGTAACTCCTGGAATTGGTTCACCATTTTGATCGGTAACCGTTCCAGATATTTTAATGTCAACATCGGCATTCAACTCAATTTTCGGAATCTTTTCTACCTTCTTTAAGTGAATATTTTGGTCAATCTGTTTGAATGTTAAGCTGGTCTGCCGAGCAATGACCGTTAGTATGTTATAAAGACTTTCGCCCCTACTCTCAAAGGATATAAGAGGCAATCCTTTAATTTCTCTGCTCGCAAATACAAATCCATATTGGGTGGTTCTTTCAAGTTCCTTAAGGGCTTTGGCTACACTTACCTCATGAAGTGTAAGGTAAACTTTGACGTCTTCGATACTTTTTACCTGTGCATTTACATTGGAAGCCCATAGGAAACTCATCGAAAGGCATAGGAAAGTGAAGACGATAGTAAATAATTTCATTATGTAGATCACATAATTAAGTAGGCATTTTTTCATAAATTTGCACAGTTTATTTAGGCTTACGCAATTTGTTTAAATAGACTATCATCCAGCACAGAGATTGGACCCTCTGATGCTGGCTTAATTTCAAGCCATGGATGTTGACGCATTCATGGCTTTTTCCATTGTTGTGTTACATAGGCAATTTTATTTAAAGATGATGGTTACTTTATCCTTTTGAATCACAAACTCGAACCTTGCCGAATAACTTAACCCCTCAAGTACGTTTTCGATAGTCTGATCATGAAACCAACCCGAAAGCTCCAAATCATTTTTTGGTCTGTTTTGATATTGGATCTTAACTCCATACCAGTTTTCGATTACGCGGGTGACTTCGTCTATAGGAGTATTGTCAAAAAAAATGGTTTTTTGGGTCCAGGCAATTAGCTTTTTTTCGTCAAATGGGACTAGCTTCACATTTCCACTTTCTGGATCAATGTCAATGCCTTGGCCGGGTTTGAGCAGATAAGGATCATTGATATTCTCCTCCTTGGTAACTTTCACTAACCCCGTCAATAAAGCAATGTTCAATGGTTCATTATCATAAGCTTTAATGATAAATGAAGTACCCAAGGCAGTCGTAGTCACGGATCCCGATTTGACGATAAAGGGTCTGGACGAATCGAAAGCTACATCAAAATAAGCTTCACCTGTTAGGATCAGTTCCCTTTTTTCAGACTGGAAATTCTTTATGTATTTCAACCTGCTACCTGAATTCAGGATCACTTTTGACCCATCTTGTAGGGTAAGGTTGGATTTGACACCAGGTGGGGCATAATGCTCTTCATAAACTACCGCGACTTCCTTGGTTACCTCTGTTGGAGGAGGAAAAACAATATTGGCGAGAATGGCTAATCCGAATACTATAATCAAAATCCCGATCAACCTGTATAGTTGTTGAAATTTAGAATACCCTACCGTCCTGGTTCTTTGTTTAGCTAAGGCACTCAACGCATTAATTGAAATGATTTTTTCATCCGGAAAATGAAAATCAATGGTTTCCAAGGTATGGTTAATACGATGCCATGTATTTTTTACGCGTTGGTCAACCTCATAAGTTTTGCGAGAAAGATGAAGCACCATTTTTCCCGCCTTAAGAATATCCCCGTGTTTTTCTGGGTTATTTTTTAAATACGTTTCCCAATAGGATTTGGAAGATGAGTCTGGATTCAGTATCCATTTTTGGAATTCAGGATCCAACACAAAATCTTCAAACACATAATCCAATTTACACATAACAATAGGTTTACATTCATGTAGAGACAACACGTGTACTGAGTTATCCTTATTTTGGGTAAAAAAATTGTATATCCGGTTTTTTGCCAGTGGAAGATTAATCCGATAAATGAATATCCGCTTGTATACAAGTAGCCAAATATGGATTTGGTTTGTATATTAAATAATATGTATATACAGGTATTTACCAGTAGAAAATAAAGGCGATAAAATTTTGAACCACTAACTGCACGAAGGACACAAAGTTTTTTGAAAATGGTTCTTCCTTGATTTTTAATTTTTCCTTTGACTCAAACTTGATTTGCAAAGCGTTTTTCTAAGAAATTATGGTTTAAGGTCACGACCTGGAAAAGCTAAAGCTTTGAATTCTATTGGATTACATTTCAAAAACGGGGCCTTTGGGGGAATGGTGGATTTTCCATCTTTCTCTTAATTTTATGCGCTATTTATTTTATAGATCATGCATATACGCTATTTTACCAGTAGGGAATAAAAGCGATAGATTTTTGAACCACAAAGGACACGAAGGTCACTAAGTTTTTTGAAACTGGTCCTTCCTTGATTTTTTAATTTTTCCTTTGACTCAAACTGGATTGGTAAGACGTTTTTCTAAGAAATCATGGTTTAAGGACACAACCTGTCCCGGAGAGTTTCAGCTTTTTTCTGGGTTAGGTTTATTTTAGTCATTTGAATCTAAAATCAA
>CAZNND010000118.1:0-10472 GCA_964574365.1 uncultured Limnohabitans sp. | reverse complement strand
TTAAGTTTTATTAAAGAATCGTTTTGTCGCAAGATTTCCACTTTTTGCTTGATAAGTAGCGTGTTTAGTTTTTCTTTTTCTCGCATATTTTTTCTGTAAAAGAACAAAGCCCCCTGCATACCTAACAATAATGCCCCTAGCCCTATAGAAGTTTTTTGGCTTAAAATAGCGTGTTGTTCACTAAGCTGTTTTTCTTGTTCCAAAGCGTCTTTGTCAGATTCACTCAATTTTAGTTGGAGATAACTTATTTCTGAATTTTTATTTCGGTTGTACAGACTGTCTGAATAGGCTTTGTTGAGTTTGGTGCACCGCAGGGCTTCACTATATTCTCCTAACTTTTCGAATGATTCTGCCATAATCTTGGTAGCTCGTTCTATGTCCCAAAAAGCATTAATTTCCATTGCAAAATCCAAAGCTTTCTTACCGTGAGTCAACGCGAGATTGGGCTTATATTCTGCAAGGGAAACCATTCCCAATCCTGCAAGCGAGAATGTTTTTTCCCAAATTTTTAAGTCAGGATTCTCTTCCAAAACCTTGTTGAATAGGTTCTTCGCCTCATCAGGGTGTCCCAATTCCAACTTTATTTGCGCCTGTCGGTTCAGATTCATCCACCGGGAGGGAAGTTCGGGATGGTTGGTGGTGATGGCCAAGCCCTGCTCCAATTCGACCAAGGCCTCTTGCTTTTTCCCCAAATAGGAAAGCGCAATCCCTTTATTCAGGTAATTTGTCGCAAGCGCTGTACTGTCATTCAATTTGAGGTTGACTTCGATACATTTTTGGAAAAAGTCAATGGCTTGTCTGTAATCATGTTGGCTCAGGTAAATCAGTCCCCTTCCATTAAGTGCAAAAAACCACTGGTTAAGGTCGTTTTCATTTTCCAGAATTTCATAGGCTTTGGAGTAGTCTTTTAATGAAACGATATAATCACCTCGGATATAATTGAGCGCGCCAAGCTGATTGGCGATCATAGCTTCTTGAAGAGGGCTAAGCTCGGAGAATTTGCGGGTTGATTCTAAAGCTTCAAAAGCACCCTTGGTATCCGTATAGCGAAGATCAACAGCGCGTTGGATCAAACTATCAAATTGCAGGTTTCCGGTCGCATTGATTTTTTGGGCACAGACCGAGCTCATACATATCGTGGAGAAAAACAGGCTCAAAAATAGGATACGAAGCATTGACCGAGAGTTGAATTTATTGATTACTGCAAATCATGAGATTTCACCTAGTCGAATATAGTTATAGTCAGGGCTCCTAAAATCTCAAGTTTGACCTGATTTCGAAAAATGAGTATGAAATCCAGCCTTGATATGCTTTTGTGATAGTATGTAGAAGCACAAAAAGTCAATTATTACTTCAAAAACTAGGATTTATCTCCGTACGAGGGCTTTTTCTGCTCCTTGAAACTTTGAATTTTAGGTTCTCCGATGGAGACTCACTCAGGTATCAAGTCTGATCCTGTATAGGCAACATCCCTGTATGTGGGGAGTCGATGCTAGTTCTGGATGTTCAAAATCTTTCCAATAATTCATCCCGATCTTTTGCATGACTTTTATGGAAGCAGTATTATTTTTGGAGGCGAAAGATAGAACTTCCTGAATTCTGAATTTCCGGGCATATTCCAGGCAAGCTGAGGCTCCTTCTGTACTCAGGCCTTGATTCCACCATTTTTTCCCAATCCGCCAACCGATATCCACACAGGGCGTGAAATCGCTCTCGAAGGTTTTCCAACCCAAACCAATGGTGCCGATCAATTCGTTTGATTCGAGATGATCTACCGCAAAGTAGCAATACCCTCGGTCGTCAAATGTCCGCTGCATTCGGTTCATCATTTCCAGGGTGTCCTGTCGGGTGTAGGTTTTTTGGAAAAACCGCATGGTCTCGGGGTCAGCATTGATTTCACTGAATGGGGTCAAATCTGTGGCTTGCCACAAGCGCATGCCCAGTCGTGGTGTGGTGAACAAGTAGGAGGGCTTCATTTTGGGAATAATTTGGGCTATAAGGCTAGGTTCGGATTTTTGACTTGATTGGAAGTCACAATTTACTTTCAACTAGGTATTCGGAAAAGTAGAGCCTAAAGAGAGCAGGGAAATCAGTTTTAACATTTGGTTAATATAAGTGTGGAACAAATGAATCGAGAACCTTCCTTTTGAAAACTTGTGGATTTTAACCATTAAGATCATAAAGAAAATTAAGAATTATGATTATCCGCTTATTTACAAGTAACCAAATTCCTTCCCAATGAATGAATTGAATATGTCCCCTTAAAGAAAACATCGATTATTATTAGGTGATAGCTGTGCCGAAGGTACAAAACGTATCAGCCCAGAATTGAATTCTGGGCTATTACAGGTAGTGCCTTTGGCATAAGTTTCACCAAGAATATTCGCAAAAGGGTTTTTTCATTTTGCGCTAAATTCTATCTGGACAGCCGCTACATGAAGATTACCAACCTATTTAATTTTACATGCCAAATCATATTTGGCTACTTGTATGTAGGCGGATATTCATATTAAGAATTATGGCTGTGTCTTTTTTGCGGAAATCCAACTTATATTCCCTTTAAATGTAGTTCTTAATTTTTCTGGTTCACTTCTTGAAACTGTTTTGTTTTTTCCGTTAGATGAAAAAATGGTGAATTTGTAAAAGCGATTCCTCTGCAAAAGAGAGTTGATGAACTTTCTTTTCTGATTTGGTTTGGGTTTTTCGTGGTAACAATTTCAAAAAGCGTCCTTCCTTGATTTTTAAAGTCGCTTTCAATCCAATTTTCCGGTTTTTCCGACCCCTTGTGAAAGGTATGTAAAAGAAAATTTCAGGAATTTTTCGAAAAAATTTTGGTTCAAAAAGATTTTTTAGATAGGTTAGTGTCATAATACACTATGACACATAAAATTTATCAAAATGATTGTCTTTGAACAGGTAAACTTTGGGTATTCCAAACGCCCCCAACTTTTTGAGGGATTGGATTTGGAATTGAACCTAGGAAAGGTGGTTGGATTGCTCGGGAAAAACGGTGCAGGAAAATCCACCTTGATGCGCCTGATAGCAGGACTGCTTCGTCCCACTGCCGGCAGGGTTCTCTTCGATGGGAAAATGACTTTTGACCGTACACTTCGATTTTTGGATCAGGTGTTGTTTATTCCGGAACAGGTGGCAGTTCCTGATCAGTTAAAAGTCAAGGAATACGTGAGTATTTACAGTGATTTTTATTCTGGATTTGATCAAAAAAAGATGGAGCAATTACTAGAGGACTTTCAGTTAGAGGTCGGTCATCGCATTTCCAATCTTTCGTATGGACAGCAGAAAAAGCTGCAAATCGCCATTGGACTGAGTTCGAGTGCTAGCTTGTTCCTCTTCGACGAACCCACGAATGGGTTGGATATTCCTTCCAAGAGTGCATTTAGGAAAGTGGTGTCTGCTAATCTACGCGATGATCAAGTATTGATCGTTTCCACGCATCAGGTCAAGGATATTGAGCATTTGGTTGATCAGGTGGTGATTTTAGATGAGGGGAAAATCAAGTTTCAGGCTGATTTGGCGGTTCTCGAGGAATCCTTTGTTTTTGGTCAGGGCGCTTCGGCTCCAGACAATTCTATTTACACAGAATCTCATCTGATAGGGGCTCGATATATAGCTCCGACTGTGGGAAAAGAGAGCGGAGGAAGTCCTGACTTGGAAATGCTTTTCCAGGCAGTAATTGAAGGAAAGTTCATGGGTAAATTTTTGTCAAATCTTAATCCAATGGTATCATGAAGGAGTTTTCTATCCATCGAATCGCAAAATTGATGCGCCTCGAATTTTTGCTCCACAGGAAATACTACTCCATGTTGGCCATCGGGACATTCTTGTTTACGATGGTTTTCATGTTGTTTTTATGGTATCAAAATCATAAAAACGCTATGGTCTTTGATTCTAATCTGGAGGGTACTGGAGCTAAGGAGTGGATTTGGGAAAAGGGTGCCTACTTTGGTATTCTTCTTGGTTTCAAATTCTTAGTTCTTTTTCTGGTCATCGCTCAGAGCTTCAAAGAATTACGCAGTCGGGCAGCGGCTGAATTTTATTTGCTTCTTCCCTCAACCCATCTGGAAAAGCTTATTTCTCAGTTTATTTTCTTGATTGTGCTGGCAGAAGTCGTACTTCCCTTTGTTTTTTGGAGCGCTATTCAGACTGCAAAGCTGATTTGGGCAGGATTTGTAAGAGGAATTGATGGCTTTACGGGTGTTGCTGATATTTCCTTTTTTGAGTTGATACTTTTTCTTCCAGGTATTAAGGATCAAAATTGGGGGGTGATCGTACTTACCTACGGGATCATATTATTTGTTATTTCGCTGCTGTTTTCCGGTAGTCTCTTTTTTGGAAAGTGGAATGTAGTTCTGACACCACTTAGCACCATTGTTTTTTACCTGATTTTGGCTGGTTCTTCGATTGGATTGTCCCAGATTCTTTTTAGCAAACAGGAGAGTGTTTGGAGCTTCAATATCAGTATCGATCAGCCAGAGATTTTTAACGATGTACCATTGATGATAGTGGTCATCATATTCCTGCTGTACGCTGCTTCGGCTTTGAGCTATGTGGTCGCCTATTTCAAATTAAAAGAGCGGGAGGTTTAGGATGGAATTTGGCGATCACAAAACCATCTTTCTCCAAATCCGCGACTGGCTTGTAGATCAGATTCTCACCGGGAAGCTAGCACCCGGAGACCGGGTTCCTTCGGTCCGAGAACTGGCAGCTGATATCGAGGTCAACCGTAATACCGTGATGCGCAGCTATGCGCTGATGGAACAGGAAGGCATCATCGACAATCGGCGAGGGATTGGCTTTTTTGTCTCAAATCAGGCTCGTGAGCGATTGTCGTCTGATGAAAAAGCTCAATTTATGCGGGATGAACTTCCTAAAATCGTCCATCAAGCCAGGGTACTTCGATTGACTTTGGCTGATTTTGAACCCTTAATCCAACAACTCAATGAAAACCAACATGAAAACCAGTACTAAAATTGTCTTCTCTTTTCTCCTTTTTGCTTGGGTGAGTATCATGGTGACGCTGCTGGTGTCATTTCGGTATTCTTTGCTCGGTAGTGCATACCAATTCGAAAAGATGGAAACCAAAACATGGGAGATCAGCGGTGATTTTTCAGTTGTCTCCGTCAAGGACTCATGGTCCCTGCGTCTCGATGGAAGCAAGAAAGGTCAAATTGAGTATTTCAAGGCCTTTTTTCGAAACAGACCAAGTAAGAATCATGGCGATCCGGATCCCTTTATTCATGAAGTCCGCAACGACACCTTGTTTATTAAGGGGATGAGGCAAAACCCAAATGGGAGTTTTACCATCAACGTGGGAGCGATCAAATCACTCGTCATAGATCAGGTATCTGAAGTCGAATTGCTAAGGATGGGTTTGGATTCGCTGAAAGTTATCTCCAATGCCGGAGAGCTTGTCTTACAAAAAGACCATTGGGTGACGCACTTGGATTTTGTGGGGGGTAATGACTCCAAGATTCAGGTTGCCGGCATCCAATCTCTGAATCTTTTTCTTGATCGAAGCAAGGCCGAGCTCCAACTCTATTTGGGAGGCATCAGCGGACAGATAATCAATCAATCCCAAGTAACCCTACCCACTAAATCGGGAAATATGAATTTGAGCAATGACAAGACTTCGACCATTGTTGTGGAGGATTAAATAGGATATTTCTCGATCGTAATCGAAAATAAACATGTAATTTTTCGATTACGATCGAGAAAATACACCTTTTTACGCTTCTATCCTGTAAAATGGATTGAGGTGACGTCTTACCTCTCCCCCATGGATAAGTTGTGGCAGAAGGTTTTTCTCCAGGAAAGTGCTTCAAGCTCCGAGAGGGGTGGCCATGCCGGTAAAATTGGGTCAAACCAATTCCTTCGGCTCAGCTTTCAATTCTTTCAAAAAGTTTGGGCAAAAGTCATGGCAATTTTCCCAGGCGATTCCGCCTCCCGGCTCGATAAATACCTTTTCAAATTTCGAAGGATCCAATAGTTCTGCGGTAAAGCCCTTGCCCAAGAAGTTCGGAGATTGATCGTTTTTTCTTCTCCATCCTTAAATCGCAACCAAATACGATAGTCTGGCAAGGCTTTGATTTCGATTAATTCGTTCATAGTTTTAGTTTAATGGTTCAATCCGTTCAAATTGAGTGGGAATTTGAGATTTTTTCCAGTTTTCAAGTAGTTGATCACGATGCCCAGATGCCCACTCCAATACCAAAACGTGAGCACGGTTAGGAAGATTCCCGGCCAATACTTCTAAGGTTTTTATGTCGTATTTTGGCCTTCATTCCTTGATATTCCGCATGGAAATGAGGAGGATTATGATCTTGGAAATAACACACTGTTCACTATTTGCTATTCTCTAAATCTCTTATTTCTTGAATTTATACTCGGTGTCTCGTCCTGAATTTACTTGACACTTTTTTTGTTTTTCTTATAGTTTCTATCTAATTAAATACCCTTCTTGCCGGCGAGGAAATAGTTGATTTTGCACTAATTCTGCGCCGGCGCTGGGGAGCTAGTTGTCTCTTTTTACCCCGGGTGGCGTCGTTCCTCCTTACCCGGGGCTAATACATATGACCCCTATCGGGGTCGATTTACTCTGATAATTTTAACTAGGTTATTTATTTTATCAATATATTACTGATTATCGGATGTCTAATCTCTTGTCTCGAATCTTGCTTCTTGCATCTAGTATCTTGCTTCTTCCGACTTTGTACATGGTACAGGTTGTCTTGTCTCTTGCTTCTAGTGTCTATCGTCTTGCTACTTGCTACTAAATACTTGGTACTTCGTACATGGTACATGGTACTCTTTTTTTCTCACACCTCCATCCCATTAAATGGATTAAACCGTCTCCTCCCTACCCCCATGGCCACGGCACGGCAGACGGTTTTGTCACCGTACTTCACGTTCAACTTGTCGAGGGCTTGATATAGGTTGATCTGCTCTTGGCTGTCCTCGAAGAGGTTGATCTGGTAATTCCCATACACCAGGCTGCTGAAACGCACGCCGATCAGGCGGATGAGAAGTCGGCGGCTGTAGAGCTTTTTGAAAAGGGCCTTTACCACAGGCAAGAGCGTATGATCTGCCGAAGTGTAGGGAATTCGCTGCTGTAGGGTGTGTGTCTCAAAGTCCGAGTAGCGAATCTTCACGCTCACGCAGGCGGTGAGTTGGCCCTTCTGCCGGAGTTTGGAGGCGAGCTGCTCCGTCATGGCGATCATCGTGGACTCGAGCAATTTGACATCGATGGTATCTTCTTCGAAGGTGTTTTCGGAGGAGATCGACTTGGCCTCGGAGTAGGGAACTACCGGGGATCGATCGATGCCATTGGCTTTTTCCCAGATCATCTTCCCGTTTTTTCCAAAAGTAGCTTCCAGCAGTTCGGAAGGCATCTGCTGCAAGGTGTGTACTTTTTTGACGCCCATGTTGTAGAGCGTTTGGGAGGTTTTTTCCCCGATCATGGGGATTTTCCGCACGGACAGGGGAGCGAGAAAGGGCTTTTCCTCACCCAAAGGCACCTGCTTTTCGTTATTGGGTTTGGCCTCGCCGGTGGCGACTTTGGAGACAGTTTTGTTTTCCGATAGGCCCATGGAAATGTTGAGTCCACTCTCGCGGATGATGCGCTGCCGGAGTTCGTGGGCGAGCTTGAAGCAGCCGAAAAACCGATCCATGCCCGTCAGGTCGATGTAAAACTCGTCGATGGAGGATTTTTCGAAAAGCGGGACGGATTCCTTGATGATCTCGGTGACCTCATGCGATTTTTGGCTGTATTTCTCAAAATCCCCCCGCACGATCACCGCCTCGGGGCAGAGTTGCCTCGCGGTCCGCATGGGCATGGCCGAGTGTACCCCAAACTTCCGCGCCTCGTAGCTGCACGAAGCGACCACTCCCCGGTCACTCGAACCCCCGATTAGGATGGGCTTGCCATTCAGCCGGCTGTCAAAAAGTCGCTCCACCGACACAAAAAACGTGTCCAAATCCATATGCACAATGCTTCGCTTTCCGTCCATGGTATTTTGTCAATTATTTAAACATTTTAACGTTTATAATTTAAACAAAAAGAGTAGATTTGGGCTAGGAAATTGGCGGGAGTTGTCGGACTTGGAAGAAATACAGTAGAAATACAGTAGAAATACGATAGAAATACCGCCTTCCTTCGGTCGGTGAAATACGCTTCGCGAAATACAGTGGAAATACACTTCGTGAAATATAGTGGAAATAGATCTCGGTTCGCTTGGTGAAATAAAATTGAAATACACTCCGCAGCGCTTCGTGAAATGGGTTTAGCGAAATACTATTGGAATATACTTCGTGAAATACGGTGGAAATAGATCTCGCTGCGTTCGATGAAATAAAATGGAAATACACGTTGTGAAATACAGTAGAAATAGATCTCGCTACGCTCGATGAAATACAGGGGGTATTGAATTGATTTTTAGGATCTTTCTGCTAAATGTTTAAGTTATGGAATCCAAGAAAATTTTTATACCACTTCAGGATTTGGAAGTGTATCGCTTGGCGAGAAAGTTATCTTCTATGGCTTGGGAGGTTTATCAACGATTGACCTTTCAGCAACGCAAAGTTTGGGTAGATCAGATGCTAGAGGCAGTGGATTCGGTGGGTGCAAATATTGCAGAAGGGTATGCCAGGTATCACTACTTGGAAAAAATCAGGTTTTATTACATTTCCAGAGCTTCTTTATCCGAAGGAATAGAGCATTGGATTGATTTGGGTTTTGAACGAGGTATTGTTTCCGATCAAGAGTTCGAATCATTCAATCGACTCAGACCTGATATTCAAGTCAAATTAAACAACATGATCAAATCTACGTACTCCGCCAAAAATCAGAATGGAGGTAGCAATTGAAAAAATAATTCAACCCGCTTGCGGGTTTTATTTCAAAGGTATTTCTACAGTGTTTCAATTTAAGAGACAAAAGAAACCTATGTTGAGTATCAGTATTTCGCCTCGCTTCCGAGGCTTATTTCTATCGTGTTTCCATTGTGTTTCCAATGTATTTCAAATTCCCCAAGACCATGCAACTCCATTCTAATCTTAAGTTTTTGAGGAAAAAGAAAGACTTAACTCAGCAAGAATTGGCTGAGCGTCTGGAAATCTCCCGCTCTAAATTGGCAGGGTATGAACTTAACATTACTCCTCCGATAGAGATGCTGATTCAGATTGCGGAGTACTTTAATGTCTCCCTCGATATCTTGATCAAAGAGGATTTGACAGCCTACTCGGAGTACAAACTCCGGGAGCTTCTCGAGACGGATCAGTTTCTGCGTGGCCGAAAGCTGCGGGTTCTCTCTACCACAGTGGATGCGGAGGGGCGAGAACTGATCGAAGTGGTCTCCCAACGTGCCAAAGCGAGCTATTTGGCAGGCTTTGCCGATCCGGAGTTTATTTCGGACCTGCCACGGTTTTCTCTGCCTTTTCTTCCTTCGGACAAAAAGCACCGGGTATTCCAGGTGGATGGGGACTCCATGTTGCCTATTCCCGATGGGGCTTGGATTGTCTGTGAGTATGTGGACGACTGGATGGCCATCAAAGATGGAGAGCGCTACGTCATCGTCACCGAGCAGGATGGGGTGACGTTTAAAATCGCCTACAACCGGATCAAAGCGGAAAGAAAATTGCTTTTATGCTCCTCAAACCCAATTTATGTACCTTTCGAAGTGGATATTGAACAGGTACGGGAAATTTGGAAGTATCGTCTGGCGATAACGTGACAATGATCAATGGACAATGATCAATGAGCAATTGGCAATGATCAATGATCAATGATCAAAAAATTTCAATTTAATCAATAACCAATTTTTTAAATAACAAATAATTTTTAACAAATGGATAAAAGGTATGATTTAGAAGATCGGCTTGTTAGGTTTGCAGGTGAGTGTATCAAGTATTGTAATTCATTTGGGGATACTTTTGCAGAAAACCATCTTAAAGGACAATTAATAAGATCATCCTGCGGGGCTTGTTTGAATTACGGAGAGGCTCAAGGCGCTGAAAGTAAAAGGGATTTCATTCATAAGAACGGGATTGTTTTAAAAGAGCTAAAGGAATCCCGTTCCACCTTGAAAATTTTAGCTTACTCCGAATTGGAGGATGCTTTAATTAGAACTGGCCTATTGAATGAAGCTGAAGAGCTTTCCGCAATTTTCGGAAGAATTATCACCAGTGCGAGAAAAAGCCTGAATCAATGAGCAATAGACAATGAGCAATAGACAATGAGCAATGAGCAATATACAATGATCAATTTTCAATGCTCGATTTGGAGTTCACTTGATCATTGAGTTTGATAATTGATCATTGACCATTGAGTTTGATCATTGACCATTGAGTTTGATCATTGATCATTGAGTTTGATCATTGATCATTGAGTTTGATCATTGACCATTGAGTTTGATCATTGATCATTGAGTTTGATCATTGATCATTGAGTTTGATCA
>CAZNND010000117.1:0-10832 GCA_964574365.1 uncultured Limnohabitans sp. | reverse complement strand
AAAAAACATCAAAAAAATTCGCTTTAAGGAGAAAATCGGCAAGTTGGGTTAAAAAGTAAATAGTACCTACTTGAAATTTTATTTGCTATACCTTCTGCTATATCCTGATTATAGGTATGGGAGGACTGATTTCTGCTTTTGATCATTTCCATCCAGTCTTCACCGTCTTGAATTAATCCCCTGCGAAAGGCTTCCCGAGAGGCAAACCCTCCAAGGGTTTGAGGACCCTTGGAGGGTTATTATTTAATTTGGGAAATCTTGCGACTTTTTCTTGGACAAACTGTTGGAAATAGTTTGTCTAGTTAAAACCTTTGAGGTCTTTCAGACCTCAAAGGTTACCCAACTTCGCCAAACTTTCCTCCAAAGCCTTGATCTTGGCTTCGGCATCTGCCTGCTTTTTACGTTCCATTTCGAGGACATTGGCTGGGGCACCAGCGACAAAGCGCTCGTTGCTCAATTTTTTCATCACTGAAGCCATGAATCCCTGAACATATTCAAGTTCCTTTTTCAGGTTGGCTTTTTCTTCTTCGATATTGATGGTGTCACCAATAGGGATAAAAAATTCGTCAGCTTTCACTACAAAGCTCATGGCATTATCCACCTTTTCGGCAAAGCTGAGTGATGAAAGATTGGCCAACTTGGTCAATACCGCTTCAAATCGGCTGTAAAGCTCAGGATTTTTAGCATTGATACTGAGGTCGAGCGCCTCTTTCGGCGACATACCTTTAGAGGCACGGAGGTTTCTTACCTGTGATACTACTTCAAAAACTTGTGAAGCCTCTTCTATGGTATTTGGATCAAAGGCTTTTGCTTCTGGCCAAGCTGCCAAAATCAGGGATTCTTCTACTGATCTTTCCGAGATTTGATGCCAAAGTTCCTCGGTGATGAATGGCATAAACGGATGTAGGATTTTCAAAATACCTTCGAAAATGGCAATCGTTTTGTCATAAGTGGCCTGATCGATGGGATGCTGATAAGCCGGCTTGATCATTTCCAGGTACCAAGAGCAGAAGTCATCCCATACCAGTTTGTAGGTGGCCATCAAGGCATCTGAGATTCTGAATTTTTCGAAATGTTCGTTAATCTCGGTTAAGGCTTGGTTGAAGCGGTTTTCAAACCAGACTATGCTAGATTCATTTCCAGAACCATCAAGCTTTTTGTCGATTTCCCATCCTTTTACTAATCGGAAGGCATTCCAGATCTTGTTGGCAAAGTTTCGGCCTTGTTCAACCAACTTGTCGTCATAGGGTAGGTCGTTTCCGGCTGGAGAAGAAAATAACATGCCTGTACGCACTCCATCTGCGCCGTATTGAGCGATCAGTTCGAGCGGATCGGGAGAGTTTCCGAGTGACTTGGACATTTTTCTACCCAACTTGTCCCGCACAATACCGGTCAAGTACACGTTTTTGAAAGGTTTTTCTCCGGTATATTCATAACCCGCAATGATCATTCTAGCGACCCAGAAGAATAGAATCTCAGGCGCTGTCACCAGGTCATTTGTCGGGTAGTAGTACTTCAGTTCTTCGTTTGGCTTGCCTGTGGTAAATACATCGGTATCAAATACTGAAATCGGCCACAACCATGAGCTAAACCAAGTGTCCAATACGTCCTCGTCCTGCTTCAGATCAGCAGTGGTATAGTTTGTCTCGAATTGGGAGTTGGCTTGAGCTAAAGCTTCTTCTGCTGTCTTGGCTACCACAAACTCTCCGTTCGGAAGGTAGAATGCAGGAATTCGATGTCCCCACCAAAGTTGCCGGGAAATGCACCAGTCGCGCACGTTTTCCATCCACACCCGGTACATGTTTTTAAACTTCGGCGGATGAAGTTGGATCACGTCTTCCATCACGGAAGTGAAGGCAGGCTTGGTGATTTCGTCCATTTTGAGGAACCACTGCAAGGAAAGCTTCGGCTCTATAACCGCATCCGTACGCTCAGAATGGCCGACATTTGACCTGTAATCTTCAACCTTTGCAAGTTGGCCGGCTTCGTCGAGGAGCTTACCTATTTTCTTTCTTGCGATAAAACGATCCTCCCCTACCAGAATCTGGGCTTTCTCATTGAGAGTGCCATTATCATTGAGAATATCGATGACCTCCAGCTTGTGTTTGATGCCGAGTTCGTAATCATTGATATCGTGTGCAGGAGTCACTTTAAGACAACCTGTACCGAATTCCATATCCACATACTCATCTTCGATAATTGGTACAGCACGGTTGATCAGTGGAATGATGGCCTTTTTGCCTTTTAGGTGAGTAAATCGGGGATCATTTGGATTGATGCAGATCGCCACGTCAGCCATGATGGTCTCAGGGCGGGTGGTGGCAATAGTCAGGAATTGATCGGCTGTTCCCTCGATTTTGTATTGGATATAGTAGAGTTTGGAGGGAATTTCCTTCATGATCACTTCATCGTCCGAAAGGGCAGTTTGTCCTTTTGGATCCCAGTGGACCATGCGAATGCCTCGATAGATTTTTCCTTTTTTGTAAAGATCTACAAAAACCGATATCACCGCATCACTGAGTCCCGGATCCATGGTGAATGCCGTTCGGTCCCAGTCACAGGAGGCACCAAGTTTTTTGAGTTGCTCGAGGATGATACCTCCGTATTTTTCTTTCCATTCCCAGGCGTGGGTGAGGAATTCTTCACGGGAAATATTCTTTTTCTCAATGCCCTTTTCCTTTAGGAGTTGGACTACTTTGGTCTCGGTTGCGATGGAGGCGTGGTCAGTCCCGGGAACCCAGCAGGCGTTCTTGCCTTGCATTCGGGCACGGCGAATGAGTACGTCTTGGATGGTATTATTGAGCATGTGACCCATGTGGAGTACGCCGGTGACGTTAGGCGGAGGAATGACGATGGTGTAGGGTTCCTTGCTGTGGTCGATTTGGGAGGAAAAGAGCTTGTGCTCCATCCAGTAGGCGTACCATTTGGCCTCGGCGGCTGCCGGTTCGTATTTGCTGGCAATAGACATGCTTGGGTGTGTTTTCAGAGGTGCAAAAATAGGTTAAAATGTGCAAAAGGCCTTGGTGGAATTCGGAGATTTGGTTTTGCTACTTTGCCGAAAGCAGTAAAAGAATTAATGAAAGAGTCCAGCTCCAAGAGAGGCAGGACAGCAAATGTAATTCTCGCGAAGCCGCATAATCCGCAAAGGAGATTTAGTTATGCTGCTTTTCCGAAAGCAGTATAAAGAATTAATGAAAGAGTCCAGCTCCAAGACAGGCAGGACAGCAAATGTGTTTCTCGCGAAGTCTCGTAAGGCGCAAAGGAGATTTGGTTAGGCTGCTTTTCCGAAAGCAGTATAAAGAATTAATGAAAGTGTCCAGCTCCAAGATAGGCAGGACAGCAAAACTGTTTCTCGCGAAGTCTCGTAAGGCGCAAAGGAGATTTGGTTAGGCTGCTTTTCCAAAAGCAGGATAAAGAATTTATGAAAGAGTCCAGCTTCTGTAGAGGCAGGATTGCAAATTTGTTTCTCGCAAAGTCGCGTAAGGCGCAAAGGAGATTTGGTTATGCTGCTTTTCCGAAAGTAGGATGAAGAATTGATGAAAAAGTCTAGCTTATGGAGAAGCGGAACAGCCGAATGTGGTTCTTGCGAAGTCGCATAAGGCGCAAAGCCTTTTGATTTTTTAACGTATTGCCATCTTTGCGAGAAATTAATGCCTATCCAGATTATTCCCGTTGAGATTTCAAAAGAGAAATTTTTTAAAAGCGATGTACTCATTTCGAATCGGTATGGATATTTGGGTAAAGTAGCCAACTTCACCGAGCGTTAAAGATGCATTTATGGATCTTTGAACTGAGGGTTTATACCCAAAAAAGGATTTGGCCGCGGGCTTTATCGTGTATTAGAAAAGATGAATTCGAACCTATCAGCGTTTTTGAAACAGCCATATCCCTTTTATTACAAAGGCAAAAAGCTTTTTTACTTTGCTTTATCCATTTTTATGATGAGTCTATTTTTTAATTATCTATTTGAGCCCTTCAATAAGTTTACTCCCGAACATAAAATGGATTTTTTTTGGATCAGCGTGATCCATTCGGTTAATGCATCTTTGGGGGTTTTACTCTTTTTGGGTCCGGTTTCCATAAAAGTAAATGAGGATAAATGGACAGTCAAAAAGGAGTTGATCTTTGCCACAGTTCTTTTTGTAATTATTGGTGTTTTCCAGTTTTTGATAAGAGACCTGATTTACGACAATCCTTACAATTGGTCTTGGAGATATTTAATCGAAGAAATCAGAAATACCTGTCTGGTTGGAGTATTGTTTTTTTCGATCTTGGTTCCGGTCAATTACATCCGACTGAAAAGTCAGCACATCGATAGTACTTCCCAATTCAATGCCAAGCCACAACTTGAAGTTTTAGCGAAAAAGAATAAAACTATTGCCATTCAAACCCAACAAAAAAGCGATGACTTTTCCCTTGAGCCTAAAAATTTTCTCTTTGCCAAAGCTGAGGGAAACTACCTTGAGATCCTAGTCAGCCAAAATGGCCAAGTCCAAAAACTGCTGAAAAGGATGACCTTGAAGGAATTTGAGGCTCAATTAAATGCTCCTGACCAAATCATCAGAACTCACAGATCTTACTTAGTCAATCTTCACCATGTGATCGATATCAAGGGGAATGCTCAAGGATATCAGCTTCATTTGACCTATCATCATGAGACAATTCCTGTTTCAAGAGGGATGATCCCTTTGTTTGAAAGTCGGATCAAGACCTAGACTTTGTCATTCATCACAAAACCTTGACAGCCATCCCAAGAGTATTTTAATCGTTTTTTTGATTTCTAACTTTGACCAAAAGAAAAGAAAATGCGCAGGTACGACTTAGATTGGCTACGGGTCATCGTGTTTGGATTGTTGATATTCTACCATGTAGGGATGTTTTTCGTCCCTTGGGGTTGGCATATCAAAAATGACATCATCTACCCTAATCTCCGTTGGCCGATGCTTTTTGTGAACCAATGGCGCCTACCCATCCTTTTCGTAATATCTGGAATGGGTACTTTCTATGCATTGTCAAGAAGAAGTGGAGGAGAATTTGCCAAGGAAAGAATCACCAGGTTGCTGATTCCTTTGATTGCAGGGATTATCCTGATAGTGCCGCCACAGGTCTATTTTGAACGATTGGATAAGGGGCAGTTTAGTGGAGGATATTTGGATTTTTGGCCTTCACAAGCATTTATCGGAGTCTATCCGGAAGGAAATTTTTCCTGGCACCATCTGTGGTTTTTGCCTTACCTTTTGTTGTTTTCTTTGGTTTTGATTCCGGTCTTTTTGTACCTCAGAGACCATCCCCGGACAGCGATTCTAAGAGGTATGCGGAAGTTGGCGGACAAATCCTTTGGCTTATTTTGGCTAGTAATTCCGCTTTATATCTGGGAATCTTTGGTCGAGCCTTACTTTGAATCTACCCATGCTTTGGTAGGGGATTGGTTCAATATCATCAATTTCATCACCTTCTTTTTCTATGGGTTTCTCCTGATATCGGTAAGGGATATCTTTTGGAAAACTGTTCAGGAAAACCGCAGAAAATACCTTTACTTAGGGTTGATCGGATTTACGCTGATGGTGGGTTTGAGGCAACTTTTCGAGGATACGACTTTGGTGCATTTTGTCGAGGCGGGATTCAGAGTCATCAATCTTTGGGCTTGGATTTTGGTGTTGTTTGGCTACGCTGCTACCTATCTAAATAAACCGAGCGCAAAACTTACCTACGCCAATGAAGCGGTATATCCATTTTACATCCTTCATCAGACCATCACAGTCACATTGGGGTATTATCTTATGCATGCAGATTTGGGGGTTTTTCTGAAATTTTCTCTGATGTCCGTGGGTACCTTTGGCATAGCTTGGCTGATCTATGAATTGGGTATCAGGAGATGGATTTGGATAAGGCCCTTGTTTGGGTTGAAATAGAGGTGTGATTAAGTGCACTAGTTGAAAATGGAGTAAGACTTTCTAAACGTTATGGGTTCATTGTCCCGTAACAGGTGGATTTTGAATTTGTAGAGAACCCAATTTTCTTTAGCCTTAAGTTACCAAGGTTTTATGCTTGTTCAAAAGATGTAAAGGTCTTTCCAAACAAACCAATCCTAGCTCTTACTTCGATCTCAATGATGTTCAATTTTTGACCACTTTTCGATACTGCTGATTTATTCAAAACTGATCCAGTTCTCTTCTTTGAAAGTACAGTTTTGAAGTAGGAGGAAACCGGATCGGGTGGGTTTGAAACTTTGTGTTCTACCTGTCTTTTCCAGATAATCCCTCGTGACTTTTTTCAAAGAAAAAAAGACCGACATTTCTGTCGGTCTTTTTAATGGAAAAGCTTTGAAAATTAATTCCCCTTATATTGATCCCAGCTTAATTCAGCTTGTGGATGTGGGAATTGGGTGAAGATGGTTCCACCGTCAAAGCTAGTAGGAATCTGATTTAGGCGCTCGTATCGACGGGCATCAATCCAGCGATGTCCCCAAGGCTCTGCCCAAAGAGAATACCTCCTTTGAAGAAGAATCTCATCAATCAATGCTGCTGTAGTAGTAGCGCCAGTGTAAGGACCGATTCCTGCTGCATTTCTGATAATATTTATAGCTTCTACCGCTTGAGTTGCCTGATTGAGATTGGCATGGGCTTCAGCCTTAAGGAGGATCAATTCTTCATTTTTGATAAATGGAATAGAGACCGTGTTTGAAGCCCATCTTGCATCCTGATGTGTTCCTACCAATGCTCCTGCGTCGGTAGTTACAGTGACAGGAGTTGTTCTTAAGAAAAATTTGGCTTTAATTCGCTTATCACCTGGGATGGTATCTCTCAACACCGAAGGGTGAACCACAATAATGGTGTTAATTGCTGCATTAGGCACGTAAAACAATGGGTTGAACACGTCAGGTGATGCTCCATAAGGATGTGAAGGTCCCGCATTCAAATCTCCATTGAGATTCATGAATGAAGCACTTAAAGCAGTCAAAACTCCTTGCCAGTCTTTTCTATAGGCATTTAAACGGGCAGTTATTGCGCGATTTACCTGGCGAAGACCCGCCAATGAGTTGTATCCGTTAAAACCTCTAGTCAACGTGAAAGGGAAATTCCCAGTTCCAGCTGCTTGCAAGTCAGCGTCTCCCTCATCCAGAATGGCTTTGATCGCATCCAATGCAGGACCATACTGAACAAAAGGACCTGGATTTTGAGGATCTTTAACATCAATTCTAATTCCATTTTGATAAACAAAATTTGCAGGAATCATAAACTGGAATCCTTGAATTGTTTTAGCAAAGCCGGATACGGCTTTTTTAGAAGATTCAGGAATCAGGTTAGTATTGGCAGCAGCAGCAACCAAAACATCTGCCTGCTTAATGGCTTGGTAAGGAGCCGCCCAAGAACCTCCGCCAGTCGTACCAAACCCAAAATAAGCCCTGTCCGGCACACGTCCGTTTTGACCTAACCAGTCTGTTTGGAAACGAGGATCCGAAGCGTTGAGATACCAAATCTCACGGCCAAAGGTATTCCACGCCTGAGAAATATTGGTCACATATCCCCTATGTCGGGACTCGAGTCCAGTCACGAGGAACTGGATTTGTTGAGGGGTGGCATTATTGGATACTGAACCTACAGATGGGTTGTTTGGATCTTGAACATCATCAAGCTGCAAGGGGTTACAGCCTGACAAAACCGCGGCGGAAATCAAAGCTGAAGCGAAATAATTTCTTAAATTTTTCATGATTTAGCCGGTTTAGAAATCAATAGTTAAATGGAAGAATACACGACGTGGGGTCGGATATGGAGCAATGTCCACGTTATTAGCAATGGCTTGGGCACCAAAGGTAGAAGTCTCTGGATCATATCCTTCATACTTCGTAAATAGGAAAGCATTGTTGACGGATGTCCCGAGCTTGACACCTTGAACCGTTGTGCCAAACAGGTTTGAAATAGTGGTTTTTGGGAAGGTATAGTACAATCCGATTTCTCTGATTTTCACAAAAGAGGCATCTTGCACCCATCTTCCGGCATTGTTGTGAGGGGCAGGTTCACGCTGACGGCCATTTGGGATTCCGTCTCCGTTGTCATCATTAAACCAACCGTTGGTAGTACCACCACCATCGTTTAGGAATGAAGTTAGGTTGATGTTGTCTCCGCCCTTCTTCCAGTCAACCAAGACAGACAAATCCAATCCTTTCACAATGTTGAAGCTGTTGAAGAAGGACATGTTGAATTTTGGCTGGGCATTGCCCCATACAGTGAATCCGCCCGCTGTTTCCGCATTTGCCGGAGTTCCAACAATGGTAGTTGGAGAAAATCCTTGTGCATACAGGAAGGTGCCAAGACCAGATCCAAAAGCACCCGCAATGTAGGTTGGGATGCCCAATCTGGTCATATTCAATCGGTTTTGCCAAAACATCACACGGGTAAACCATCTGAAGTTGGACTTTTCTACCAGGGTGCCAGACAAGCTTAGTTCAAGACCTTTGTTTTGTAACTCGGCTTCGTTGGAAGGAGTGGATGTTACCCCTGTAGAAGGGGAGAGGTTTAGGTTCTGAATGTTATTTTGAGTGTTTTTGATGTAATAGGTTGCCTCAATTGCCATTCTGTTATTAAAGAAACCTGCATCCACACCAAATTCCAACTCTGTAGCTGTTTCAGGTCTGATTAGGGTATTTCCGATTTGAGTACCTACTACTGAACCCAACAAACCACCAATATTGGTACCACCCAATGGAGTAAATGTAGCGCCGAAATTCACCGGACCTGCTGTCTCACCATAAGCGATTCTTGGCTTTAGTTGATTTACTACAGAGCTGTTCCAAAAGCCGAAGTTACCGAGGTTGAATGCGACTGAAGCTCTTGGGAAGGCGTAGTATTGATTTGGGTCACCATTTAAGGTTGACTTGTCCCATCTTACACCTACCGTACCAATGATTTTGTCCTCAAAGTTTGCTTCTTGCTGTAAGAAAACACCTGCATCAGATACGGAAGAGCTGAAGTTTTGATTGATTTCCTGAATTGCGGCTTGGTTGAGGTTTCTCATGCCAGGAACAAGTCCCCTGCCTCTATTAAACAATGCATTATCTCTGAAGTCCAATCGTACAAGACCGGCTTGGGAGTTCATGTTGACTTTTCCTAAATTCCAATTGTACACTAAAGCTGCCTGGAAGTTGGTATTGAAACTTTCCTGACGACCGACAAATAGATCACCTGGGTTTGCTTGGCCTCTTTGAAACTGGAGGAATTCAGGAAGATATACTAATGTGGAGTTTTGAAGAAAATCCAAACCGCCAGCTAATGAAGCCTTCAAATAGCTGTTTTCAGTTTTTAGGAGGTCAAAGTCCAACGTAAATGCCTGAATAAATCGGTTAACCTTGGAATTGTTAATACCATGTTCAGTTACTGCAACGGGATTCTCGGAGAAGTAAGGGTTTACCGGATAGCTACCGTCGGCATTTCTTCTCAAGTCATAATAATTAGGAACATACGCAATGCTGTACCCTATAGAAGCACCTGAATTGTTCTGGTTTCCTGTAAAACCTCTATCCGTGTCAGATTGAATGTAGTTGGTAGATACACCCAGTTTAATTCCATTGGTGATTTTATGATCAACATTAGCTCTAACAGAATACCGCTTGAAACCGGTCCTTCTCACAGTGCCTTCCTCATCGGTAATATTTCCAGATACAAAAAACTTGGTTTTATCATTTCCACCAGACACGTTAACCCTTGTATTGAGTAGGGTAGCTTGGTTGTTGTAGAAAAAATTTTCGTAGTCAATAAAGTTCCCTGTGCTTTGTGCGGCTCTAAATCGTTCTAGTTCAATTGGTCGTCTGGCAGCAGGGAAAAAGAAGTTAATTTTCTCCTCGCTCCAGTTATCAACTCCGAGCAATCGTAGTGGGGTAGCAGATCCTATATCCTGTGAAACAGAAACATTTGTTCGGCCTTCAGCCCCTCTTTTGGTCGTGATAATGATAACCCCCGCATTGGCACGAGTTCCGTAAATAGCTGCAGCTGAGGGTCCTTTTAGGATTTCGATATTTTCTATGTCTGCTGGATTTAAGTCTGCCAGACGGTTAGAGCTATCGTCCTGATTACTGCCTCCCGCACCTGATACGGTGGCTCGGCCAGAACGCTGCGAGGAGTTATTGATATACACTCCATCCACGATGATTAAAGGCTGTGAAGCACCAGTCAATGAAGAAATACCTCGAAGCTGTATCGAAATACCTCCACCCGGAGCACCTCCGTTAGAGCGGATCGTAGCTCCTGCCACTTTTCCGTATAATGCACCGTCAGTAGTTTGAATGGTAGTAGTTCCAAGCAAGTCCCTGGCAGAAACTGAAGAAACTGCATTGGCGAGATTACTTCTTTTCACAGAAGAAGCCAAACCTGTGACCACTACCTCCTCTAAGTTTGTTGCATCTTGCTTCAATCGGATAGCTAGAGTAGTAAGACTAGGGCTTATCTCGACCGTTTGACTTAAGTAACCAATGGATGAAAAAATCAATGTTGCACTTTGATTTGTAGCTACATTGATCGAAAATCCCCCATCCAGGTCGGTGACCGTACCGGAAGTGGTACCTTTTAATAAAATACTTGCACCGATAAGTGGTTCGCCGGTGCGGTCATCTGACACCTTACCGGATACTGTATATTGGGCAAAAGCCCAGCCAACAGAGCCCCAAAGAAATGCCAGGGATAGTATTGTTTTGTAAAGTTTGAACATAAGATAATTTAATGTTAATACTGCATATTTAGTGAAAAAAACCGAAATATTTTTCTTGAATTTGTTTAAGGCGTTAAAAATGTGTTTGGTGGATTTTTTGAAGAATTTTCAATTTATATGATTATCCGCTT
>CAZNND010000116.1:0-11046 GCA_964574365.1 uncultured Limnohabitans sp. | reverse complement strand
ACAACCTTAGAATCTATTTTAGACCCTTACAAACTATTTCGTGATAATCTCTATTGAATGAAAAGTATTCAAAAATATTTTCTGGCTATAGTGCCCCCCGAACCTATATGGTCGAAATCCAAAGAAATTAAAGAGGAAATTAGGCGACAGTTTAATTTGAAGTATGCCCAAAAGTCACCTTCACACATTACGCTTAAAATGCCCTTTTCCTACAATGAGTCAAAAGAAGCATTTCTCCTGAACAAGCTGTCTGAATTTTTGGAAGGGCAGAAATATTTTCCAATTCATATTTCAGGAATCGGAAATTTTGGTCAGCGGGTGATTTTTCAGAAAATAAGTCCAAATGATGCCCTTAATCAACTCCAGGCAGGATTAAAAAATTTTTGTAAGCGTGAACTTCATCTGATTGATGAGTTGAGTGACCGCAACTTCCACCCTCACTTAACCTTGGCCTTTAAAGATTTGAAGCCCACTAAATTTGAAGGAGTACTGAATCTTTGCAAAGAGCTTGAATTTGAAGCTGATTTTCAGGTTGATCGGCTGTGCTTGCTCAAGCGGGACGGGGGATACTGGAAAATTCAAAAGGAAATCCCATTCGGAAATTTACAGGAGAAGGCATCGTATGAAAAAACACCTCCGGAAGTTTAAATGTCCTGAAAATGTCTCGTAAACGGGGTTTTCGGATTGGTTTATTTAACTGACTTTTGGATAAAGTACAGCCGATGAAACTAGGAGAAAAAATCAAAACCGAAAGGATGAAAAAGGGCCTGACCCAAGAAGATTTGGCTGAGCAAATCAAGGCTACCACCAAAACTATCCAGCGGATTGAATCCGGAAAAGTCAAACCCCGAGCAGCTACCCTTCGAGCCCTGACAGAAATACTCGGGATAAATTGGGACCAAATCGCTCCTTTAGACTTGGAGGCTGAATCGTCTGATTCATCTCCCATTTTCCACCGTCTTTTCCTCCACCTCAGTGCCTTATTTCTTACGGTTTTACCAACTTTACTCGTTTGGATTTGGCTAAAACCCAAGTTCCACGCGCTTAAAAAAGAAGCCCTGGATCTGATAAATTTCCAAATCAACCTACTGGTAGTGATGGTACCTTGTGGGATTTTTGCCATTTTGTTGTTACCTGTTTTTCTTCTCCTAGGATTGGGGATTTTTGCCTGGTTGTCGGTTTTGATCAATTGCATCAGAATTGCAATGGGGGAGAATCCTGTTTATCTGGTTGCCTTCAATGTGTTTTTGAAAAAATACCACAATAACCCCCTGAAATCATGACTGTAAACGGATTTAATGTATGCTAATTGATTTTTTGGGAACCATCTTGCCGGATAATTCGGCGGATTATTCTTCCCAATTATGCCACCATCGCTTTTTTTAGTTTTTTACTCTCCAAAAAACATAACTTAAGCGTGTACGTTTCCTGCTTTTTCTGAAACAATATCACTTCTAATCTGGATTTCACTTTAAGGAATCTTCAAAAAAATGAAAACAGCGTTGATCGTGGGCTCCGGAATCGCCGGAATCGCTTCCTCCATCCGAATGGCACTAAAAGGATATCAAGTCGAAGTCTTTGAAGCCAATGCTTACCCAGGAGGGAAACTTTCTGAAATCGAGATCCAAGGCTATCGTTTTGATGCTGGGCCATCTTTATTCACCCTTCCCGAACAGGTCGAAGAACTTTTCCGGCTGGCCAAGAAGGATCCAAGGAGCCATTTTGATTACCACAAGCTTGAGGTAGCCTGTCATTATTTTTGGGAAGATGGAAAAAAAATAAAAGCCTGGGCAGATCAAGAGCAATTTGCAAAAGAAATAGAAATCAATATGGGTGAACCGGCCAATAAGGTACAAAAGGCACTTGAACGTTCTGCCTTCATTTATGACCACCTGGCTCCACTTTTCATGCACCGCTCCTTACACCGATTTGGAACCTGGGTTGGATCACAAGCCCTGAAATCCTACCTGAAAATGGGGAAACTTGGAATTTTTTCTACCAT
This sequence comes from uncultured Limnohabitans sp., assembly GCA_964574365.1. Classification (GTDB taxonomy): domain Bacteria; phylum Bacteroidota; class Bacteroidia; order Cytophagales; family Cyclobacteriaceae; genus Algoriphagus. Next base: position 9,044 of record CAZNND010000116.1, on the reverse strand, counting down.
GAATAAGGCAAATGAAGAGCTATTTTCCCAGCCGAAGTTAGTACAGCTTTTTAATCGATACGCCACCTACAATGGCTCTGATCCCTATCAAACGCCTGCCACCCTCAACATTATCCCTCATCTTGAATTCAATATTGGGGCCTTTTTTCCCAAAAAAGGCATGCATGACATCACCCTTAGCCTCTATCAATTAGCACAAGATCTGGGAGTCAAGTTTCACTTTGGTTCGCCCGTAGAAAAAATTCTGGTGGAAAATGGAAAAGCAACTGGACTGAAAGTGCTTGGTGAATCTATTAAAGGAGATGTGGTGATCAATAACATGGACATGGTAAATGCTTACAAGACCATCCTAAAAGACCAAAAGCAACCCAAAAAGCTTCTTGATCAACCCAAATCGAGCTCCGCCCTAATCTTTTATTGGGGAATTAAAAGGGTTTTCCCAGAATTAGACCTTCATAACATCTTGTTTTCTGATGATTACCGGACTGAATTTGAACATATTTTCAAGAGAGGAAGCATCTACCACGACCCGACAGTCTATATCAACATCACCTCAGTGTACAAAGAAGACGACGCCCCTACCGGCTGCATGAACTGGTTTACCATGATCAATGTGCCGAATAATCAAGGGCAGGATTGGGATTCCTTGATTGCCGATGCAAGAAAAAACATCATCGATAAAATCAACAGAATTTTAAAAACAGACCTCGAGCGCTTGATTGAAGTCGAGGAAATTCTTGAACCCCGAACAATCGAGTCAAAGACATCCTCTGCCCATGGCGCACTTTATGGGAACAGTTCAAACAATAGATTTGCAGCTTTCCTGCGGCATGCGAATTTTTCCTCGCATATACGGAACCTCTATTTTTGTGGCGGAAGTGTTCATCCTGGTGGAGGTATTCCTTTGGCTTTGCTATCTGCAAAGATTATGACGGAAATGATTCCGGATGCCAAGATATAGTCTCAACCGCTTGACTTTCGACTAGTAAAACCTCTGAACTTTTACACAAAAAAAAGCCATCATTTTGGATGGCTTTTTAATTACATTAACCTGAAATATCAGATCACTCGCTCATATTGATTGAAGAAGAAATTTCCTTCAATTGATGCGTTTTCGTCTGAATCTGAACCATGTACGGCATTGGCCTCAATGGATTTTGCAAAGATTTTCCTGATGGTACCTTCAGCTGCATTTGCAGGGTTAGTAGCACCGATGAGGGCTCTGAAGTCTTCTACAGCATTGTCTTTTTCTAGAATAGCTGCAACTATAGGACCTGAAGACATGTACTTGCACAGATCCGCATAAAAAGGCCTTTCACTATGTACTGCATAGAATTTACCGGCTAGTTCTGCGGTCAATCGGGTAGCTTTCATGGCCACGATTTTAAAGCCTGCTTCTTCCATCATTTTCAGGATAGCACCTGAATTTCCGGCCTCAAAAGCATCAGGCTTGATCATGGTGAATGTTCTGTTTCCTGCCATGGGTTTGGGATTTGATTGGTTTATTTCGGCTGCAAAACTAGGTGTTTTAAATTAAGTTTTGTCCATGTCTTTGGTAAATATCTTCTAGTGGGTTCATAATCAGTAAACTCCATGCTTTGGGATTTTTGGAAAATTTACTGACATTTGCACCTTACTGGAGCCAGATGTGCTGTGCTGATTCGAACTAATGGAAGCTTTAGCTGCGTTTAAACAAGAACTTACCTCCCCAAAGAAGATTTTTATTACCACCCATGTCAAGCCTGATGCAGATGCTCTTGGATCTTCTCTAGGTTTGGCGAATTACCTGATCAAGAAAGGGCATGAGGTGACTGTCGTAACTCCTACGGACTACCCATACTTTCTCACTTGGATGAAAGGTAATGATGCAGTGCTTGACTTTTCCCTTGAAAAAGACAAAGTAAAGGCCATTTCCAAGCTCGAGGAGGCTGATATCATTTTTTGTCTTGATTTCTCGGTATTAAACAGGGTGAATGAATTAGGAGAATTGATCCGAAAATCAGAAGCCTTTGTAGTGAACATTGATCACCATCAGGATCCTGAGGATTTTGCCGATTTAAGGTATTGGAGCACAAAAGCCGCAGCAACTTGTGAATTGGTTTTTGAACTAATTGTTGAATTGGGAGATAAAGAACTGATTGATAAAGATATTGCAGAGTGTCTTTATGCTGGGATAATGACAGACACTGGTGGATTTAGACACCCCAATACCACTAAAAATGTACACCTTGTAGTAGCTGAACTCTTGGAAACAGGGGCTGATACCTCCAAAATTTCAAATTTTATTTACGATTCCAATTCGGTAAATCGGCTTAAGTTTATTGGTTTTGCGATCACCCGAAGGTTGGTAGTGAGAGAAGACATCCATACGGCCTATTTTATTATCAGTAAAAAAGATCTTAAAAAATATCAAAGCCAAACCGGTGACACCGAAGGTTTGGTGAATTATGCTCTATCTTTGGATGGAATTAAACTTGCAGCGTTGTTTTCTGAACGGGAGGATGGGATAAAAATTTCCTTTCGATCCTGCAGTGATGTGGTCGTAAACAAGTTTGCATCTACCTATTTCAATGGAGGAGGGCATAAGAATGCTTCTGGAGGCAAGTCGAGTCAAAGCTTAAAAGACACTGTGGAACGTTTTGAAAAATTGGTAGAAGAGCATCAGTCCGAACTTTTCCCAATTGGAACCGTGGTGGAAGTTTAACCCTCAGAATTCTTTCGCAACCAATTTTATTTAATTATAAAAAATCAAGTCTTTGGGATGAATTACGAAAAACATGAGTTAAGCCCTAAAGACATTCTACTGAACTTCTTCAAGAAACCTTGACTAGAAGGTAGTGTATTAGACTAATGAAAATCAATTAAATACTTATGAAAAATTACAAAAGCTTTGTGGCGCTCATGGCCCTTCTCACTGGTGCAAGTACCATGTCTTCCTGTCAAAAAACCAAAGTGACTGAAAAAGACGCTGTTGAATACACCTATGTTAAAGAGGGTTCTGAAAAAGCCCCCAATGGCAGCTTCCTGCTCTATAATTTGGAGATTACTACGGCTAATGATTCTGTTATTTACAGTACCCTTACGCAGCCTTTCCCAGGTTATTTAATGGCGAATGATTCCATCACCCCGCAAAATGGGATGGATGAGATTTTCCTAAGTCTAAGAAAAGGCGATTCTATCTCATTTGAGGCTGCTGCAAAAATTATCTTTAACGGAAATCAGCCAGCTCCAATCAAGGAAGATGATATCATTAAAGTGCGATTGGGTGCATATGAGGTCAAAACTGAAGCTGAAATGCAGGCGTTTTACGAAGAAGTGATGAGAAAAGAGCAGGAAAAAAGTGCTGAAAAAGCAAAAGTTCTAATCGTAGAAGAAGCTAAAACCATTGAATCCTATCTCAAGGAAAAAGGATTGACTGCACAAAAAACAGAGAATGGTCTTTATTATATTGTTGAAAAAGAGGGGGTTGGAGAGGCAACCACTCCAGGTACAACCATGTATGTGAATTACGCTGGTTATCTGTTGAATGGAACACTCTTCGACACTTCTTTTCCTGAAATCGCCAAAGCAAACAATGTTTTTAATGAAGGACGCCCTTATGAGCCACTTCCGGTAAACGTGGGAATGGGTCAGGTAATCCCTGGCTGGGACGAAGGATTGTTGCTTTTGAAAAAAGGTTCAAAGGCCAAATTTATCATTCCTTCACCTTTAGCTTATGGTGAAAATGGAGCAGGAGAACTAATTCCGGCAAACTCTATTTTAATATTTGACGTAGAAGTCACCGACGTTCAAAAATAATTATGATATCCATCCTTTTCTAAAACTAAACCAGAGCATATGAAATTCAAATTTCTCAGCCATTTCGTCTTGTCGATTGGAATACTTTCTAACTTTTCTTGCATAGATCCTGACCAGACCCAGGAAGTAATCCTGGAAAGGGACAAGGAGGCTATTGAGAAATACTTAAAAGATAATACCATCCCAACTGTCAAAGAATACTCTGAGCCAATTGAGGGGTTTTATATGTTCTGGCAAGTTTCCATAAAAGAGGAAATAAATGGCATATCACGGGGAGACACTGTTGTGGTCAACTATACAAGAAAAACTCTTGACAATAAAGTTTTTGATACTTCAGTGGAGCAGGTGGCAAAAGATAAAGGAATTTACAGTCCTACCAGGAAATACGAGCCATTAAAGTATCCTATTGGCCTTGGACTTACCATTTCAGGTTTTGAATTTGCAGTTTCCAAGATGTTTCCCGGAGAAAAGGCCACGGTAATTTTTCCTTCTAGACTAGGTTATGGCAGTCAAGGTTCTGGATCTATCCCACCAAATTCGCCAATGATTTTTGAGCTTGAACTTGTAAGTGTCAAAAAAGGTCCAAACCCCAATCCATAATGCATAGATTACTTCCCTTTGCAGTCCTTTTTTTGGTAGTCCTGGCCTCCTGTGAGACGACGAATCCATTCGATCGTGGTCCTGCCTATGATGCTGCAGGAAACTTGGAGATTGACAGAAAGAAGATTGCGGCGTATTTAGATACAGCCAAAATAGATAGCCTTTACCGATTTCATGATCCAAGTGGGGTTGTTGTAATCGTTCAAAAAGAAGGAGTAGGTTCTCGCCCGACCACAAATACAGTGGTATATACAGATTATATTGGAAAGCTAATGGAGCTGGGTACTGTGTTTGATACCTCTTACGAGTCAGTAGCTAGGGCTAACAATATTTTTGTTGAATCGAGAGTTTATAGACCATTTAGTTTCGTAGTGGGGGCTTCAGGTGTAATACCTGGCTGGGATTTTGGTTTCCGAAGATTGAGACCGGGTTCAAAGGCTATCTTGATCATCCCATCTCCTGAAGGATACAGAAATCAAAACAACAATGACAAAATTCCGCCGAATTCAGTCTTGGTTTTTCAGGTTGATTTTCTTGGAATTGATTAAAAAAAAGGGCTTAGAGCCCTTTTTTTAGTTTAAAAGGTAAAATAGCTGGAATCCTTTTGCGGTAGTCATCATAGGCTGAACCATACATTTTAAGCAAGTTTTTTTCCTCAAAATAGATGCCTATGGGCAAATAAACGAGCAAGCAAAAAAGATGAATAAATGCGCCTAAAGTGCCAGACACCACAAAGAATCCAAAGAAAATAAAAAGCAGCCCGAGATAAAGTGGATGCCTTATCTTGGAATATATACCTCGAATAACCAAGGGATCCTCGGATTTAGATGTGGTGTCGGTAAAACCCAAGAAATTAGCAAATGAAATTTCTTTCAAAGACCTCAGGCAGATGACCACTCCTAAGGTCGTAAGCATGTATCCAAGGTAGGCTGAAAATTTAGATGGATTAAATACAGGAAGGTATGGTAAAAAGAGTGCTTGAATTACAATTCCCAAAAAAAGGATTGAGGACAATAGGGAATAGATTAAGCGATATTTTTTCCTTAGCACAGGCCATTTTGCCTTCAATTTTATTTTTAAATTGTAGGATGCTAACAGGCTGTGTAATGAATAGAAAACTACCCAGCTAAGAACTATGTAAAGAAAGGCCATAAGGCGAAAATAAACCCAAGACTTTATATTTTTATGAAAATTGGAATAATTCGAGAAGGAAAATTCCCCCCCGATAAGCGAGTTCCCTTCACGCCTCAGCAGGTGCGTGAGATTTCTGAGGCTTATGGAGCAAAAATCAGTTTTTTGGTTGAATCTAGCCCAATACGTTGCTTTGAAGATGAAGAGTACAGGCAATTGGGGATAGCGGTCTTGGACGATATTTCTGAAGCGGATATTTTATTTGGGGTCAAGGAAGTTCCTGTGGATCAATTGATCGAATGGAAAACTTATTTTTTTTTCTCCCATACCATCAAAAAGCAACTCAAAAACAGAAGTCTTCTAAAAGCTATTTTATCTAAAAATATTCGCTTAATCGATTATGAAGTATTGAAAAACAAGCAAGGTGATCGAGTGGTCACTTTTGGGCATTGGGCGGGGATTGTGGGTGCTTACAATGCCTTTTGGACCTATGGAAAGAAAACCGGGTTATATGATTTAAGAAGAGCGTTTCAATGCAGTGACCTAAACGACTTAAAATCTGAATTGAAAAAAGTATCACTTCCTCCTGTTAAAATTGTCGTTACAGGACAAGGAAGAGTGGGTAAAGGCGTTTTAGAAATCTTAAGGTTTCTTGAACTCAAAGAGGTAAACACGCAGGAATTTCTCACCAATTACTATGAAGAGCCTGTATTTGTCATTCTATCCTCATCGGATTATAACCGAAGAAAGTTAGACGGTGGGTTTGATCAGCAGGAATTCTATTCCAAACCTCATCTTTATGAAAGCCATTTTCTCAAGTTTGCCGAAGCGGGAGAAATTTTGATTGCAGCTGCCTATTGGAATCCTGAGGCGCCGAAACTTTTTGAATTGGAGGAAATCATTTCCTTTGAATTTTCCATTTCCGTAATTGCGGATATCACCTGTGACGTGGGAGGATCCATACCCACTACCCTACGTGCAACGACAATCTCCGAACCTATCTTTGATGTTGATAGGGAAACTGGGGTTGAATTACCAGCTTTTGGGAATCAAACCAGCATATCTGTGATGGCGATAGATAATTTACCTTGTGAATTACCCAGAGAATCCAGTACTGAGTTCGGAAAACAACTTAGAGAATGGGTAATTCCTGCATTATTCGAAGAAAGTAGTTCGATCCTGGAACATGCTACTGTGGCTAGAGACGGTGATCTTACTTTAGAATACATGTATCTCAGTGATTTTGTAAGAGATTAACGAAGAAAAAATGAAGAATCTGAATAGATTTTTGGAGTCCACCTTACTCAAACCTACGATGACGGACAAAGACGTAGATCTATTGATTAAGGATGCTATGGAGGAGCAGTTTATAGGTGTTTGTGTATCTCCTTTTTGGGTAAAAAAAACAAAAAGGGATCTCAAGGAGGAAGATATTCAGGTGGTAACGGTTATTGGATTTCCTTTTGGTTTTGAAGATACTGCTACTAAAGTGGCTGAAGCAAAAGAGGCTATTAAAAATGGTGCAGATGAGTTGGATTTGGTTTGGTCTCAGACTGCTTATCATTCGGGCATGAACTGGCCAAAGATTGAAATTGCGCAATTGGCAAAAATCTGTCATGAGGAAGAGCGAATTCTCAAGGTGATTATTGAAACAGCTTATCTCAATTCAAACCAAATACGTGAAGCATGTCTGATTTGTCAGGACGCTGGAGCAGATTTCGTCAAAACTTCCACAGGGTATGCACCTTCAGGAGCTAAATTGGAAGACATTGAATTGATGCGACAAGTATTACCCTCTGCCATTGGAATAAAGGCAAGCGGAGGGATTAAGACCTTGGAATTCGCTTTGGAACTAATTCAGGCAGGAGCGGATCGTATCGGAACAAGTTCTGCGAAAGCCCTAATGGAAGCCTGGAAAATAAAAGAAGGTTAATTTTTAGTGAAATAGATTAGTAAGAAAGGGATAATGAAAAAGGTGAGTAAAATATATGCAAACCCAAATAGCCTATTTTGAACTGATTTTCTACCCATAATATTTGCTATCCATACAGGAATAATTCTAATCTTGGGGAATGGCAGAAAAATAATGGCACCTAGACTATTGAACAATACGTGCACAATTGCCAAAGCGATAGCGGCTTCGGGTTTATAAATAGAGGCAATAACTGCGGTTATGGTAGTTCCTATATTGGCTCCTACGATAAATGGGAATGCCTTACTTAAAGTTACTTTTTTATTTGCAACCAATGGCACAACCAAGGATGTGGTCACAGTGCTGGATTGAACAGCAGCGGTAAAGAACACTCCATAGATAAAAGCTAGCCCTGTTTTTTGAAATATAAACTTATTGATGTCTTCAAACGAGTTTTTGACAAAAGACTTATACATAGCTGTTGAAAGTACTTTTATCGCAAAGAATACTAAAAAGACAGAAACTATCATGGTCAAAAAAGGAATGTTTATCTGATTTACAGTCCATTCTGTCAGTGATCGGGTAAACATTTGGTTGTAGACGATAGGACCTTCAAAAGCATTGTCAGATGCAAAAATACCTGCAATCTTTTGTGCAATCCCGGATAAAAATCCCAAATATAATTCGAGTGGAAAAAGCAATACCACCGCTAAAATATTGAATACATCATGAGAAATACCAGCGGACAAGGCCCTTCTGAATATTTTTTTATTCATGACATAAGAAAATGAAACAAAAGTTGAAGTCAAAGTCGTCCCGACATTAGCCCCTAGTACAATGGGAACTGCCTGTTCCAATGTCAAATTACCGGAGGCCACTATAGCCACAAGGCTTGCCGTCACAGTAGAGCTACTTTGAATCAAGGCGGTAACAAGAAGGCCGATAAAAAGGCTAACAAAAGGATTTTTAGTTGCTTGGAGGATTTCAAGAGCTACACCGCTATTGATTCTGCCCATTGCAACGGTCAGTAAATCAATAGCAAAAATAAAAAGAAGTAATGCGATAAACACCTGAAAGTAACTCAGCAGATTTGAGCGGTCAGGTTGTTGTTGCGCCTCCAAACTTTCCATTTTTTTGAGGTGGTCTTTTTTAGATTAAATTAGTTAAACTTTAAATCCACCCAAATGCTGAGTAGAAGTTTGGACAAAACTTGATTTTTTTTTGGATAATCCAATTGGTTATCCAAATAAAGAGTAAGGATTTCATGCATATACGCTATTTTGCCAGTAGGAAATAAAACCGATAAAATTTTGAACCACAAAGGACACGAAGGTCACTAAGTTTTTTTTACGTGTTTAGTATGGGATTTATTCTCGGCCCTAAAGCTATAAATTTCCCCTCTTTTCTAGAAAATTATGGTTTAGGGCACAAAGGATGAAAAGCTAAAGCTTTGATTTCGAAGGTATACAAATTAAAATTGAAAATTCAGGTATGCTTTGAATTTCTCAACCCTTTGTTTAGTTTAGGTTCTTCCCATTGATCGATTTTTATCCTTAAACTCAAACAAAATGAAATTTGGCTACTGGCAAGATTCCGTATATCC
>CAZNND010000115.1:0-11101 GCA_964574365.1 uncultured Limnohabitans sp. | reverse complement strand
TGATTTTTTCGAATCGCAACTTTCTTCCACCTTGAATCAAATTGACCTCGCTACAATGGGACAAATAGGTGAAATTGAACGGTTCTTGGTCATTAAAGGGATATTCTGACACATTTTTGAACAAGCCTGAACATTCCAGTGCGCCTTCCGGAGAATTGCGGGAAATCCAAAAATCCTCCCCCATACTTTCCAAATTAAACCAAGACCCGGCAACCTCCCCCGCCAACCATTGGCTTTCTGCAGGAATTCTTGTTGGTTTTGGAGGTACCGGTAGAGTGCCATGAACTGTTTCCAAAGTGTAGGCTCCCAGACTGTGGTACTTTTCCTTGTGCACCTCCTCATTGGCAGTTGGAACTAGCAATTGATTGGGGAGTAAGTCCACATTGGTGACGGGCATGGGTTTGAGATGCCAGAAGTAGCTGAACAATAGCTTTTTTGCTTCTGATATTCTCGGCTTTCCTGCCAAGATTCCTGTTCGTACAAAGCGGCAACAATTTGTGCCCTCAGGAGTAAACGGGCCGAATGGAATTATGCCAGCACTCTGGATGTCCTTGACTTTTTTCAGGGCTTGCTCGTATTTAATTTCACTGTAGGATGCGACCAAGGGTCCCATTCCACAAGTCCATGGATTTTTCTGAATTTCCTGCAGAATATCCTGAATATTTCCCAATTGATCATTGCTCCAATTCGCCTTTGTATCGATGGATAAAATCGAGTCGGTAGATACGTCCATGATTCTACCGTGTTGGTAAGGAGCGTGATATCGGCCGCAATCAAAATACCGGCAATCTCCATCCTCCTTGGAGATTAAGACCAGGGAAGCATGTCCGACCTTGTAGTGAAATCCCTTATTGATTCCAATAAAAGTCATTGGTTTATCGTACCAACTTCCGGCTTGCTTTCCTACAAATTCAGGCCAGGCTATGGCGATGGCAAATCCGTTGTGACTAGTCATAAAAACTGCTTCAAAGTGGTTGTTTAAAAATTAAGGTAATGTTCCAAAAACCCAATCCCAGAAAGGGCTGGTCACGCCAAAAGCCTTCCCATCATCGACATGATGATGGATATGGTGATTTCTCCAAAGCACCTTCAATTGGTTTTTGGGGGCTTTTCGGGTATGAATCCAAAAATGGACGAGAAGGTACAATGCATACCCCGTAATAAAGCCCGGGAAAAATCCAAAGGCAAAATTACCCATCAAGAGTTTGAAAATGAGAAAAACGTTCAGTGAGACACCCAAAGCTAAAGACATTGGTAAAGTCAACCTTTCCCGAGCAGCAGGCCGTTCATGATGGATTCCATGGAGTTTGGACTGCCAGTTTTTTTTCTCCCGATAATTTCCTGAATGGAAAACATAGCGATGAATCAAATATTCTATCAGTGAAAAAATCAGGAATCCTGTCAAAAACCAGCCCGTTAAGCCAGGTATAGAAATCGAATAGCCAACTACGCCAATTGAAAAAATTGTGCCTGCAAGAACGAACAAAGAGCTGATGACAAAAACAGCATTGGACTTGGAAAATTTCTCCAAATGGGGGTTTTCAAAAAGAGGATGGTTTGAATCCATACGTTTCAATTTTTTTTTAGGTAAAAGCAAAAAACAGGAAGTTGACCAAGACCCCCATCTTCAGTATTTTTTAAAAATCCGTGGAGCGAACCATCTTTTTCAGTTTATTGGGACTTTTTCGTTCCTTGAAAGGGTAAAAATATCCAAGAGGGATTTCCGACCCAGTGATAAGAATCAATTGAAAATCAGATACTTATTTTTTGATATTCCGAAAATTCAAAACCCCCTTCCTAATTTTTGCTTGAGCTGGCAAATCGTTTAAACCCGAATTTTAAGGCAATGGGAAAAGCATGTGAAAGAGCTGATTTTCTATGAATTAGCTAAAATGTGTAAAAAAACAGATTCCGTTGGATTATTTGGGATTAGGACTCTCCCGAAACTGAATCGCTCTTGGGGACTAGCGCTTTTGGATCGGATAGCATGTTATGGGTACCTTTATTGCCTTTCCGAGTTAAAATGAATTTGAGGTAAAAATGATCCCGAAGGGATCACATGTTTTTAGAAAAAAAATCACCTTGACTCCCGTCCAGCCTAAAAGGACCGTACATTTCCAAAGCCCAAACTTATCTTGCTTCGCCGATTCAAAACCAGCCCATGTTACCGTACAAAGACATCACCCTCAAAGCCCGTGTTCTGGACCGTGAGCAAGTGGAAAGAAAATTAGTCCTCCTTGGGGCGGCATATAAAGGAGAAGATCATCAGCACGATTATTATTTTGATAGTTCAAAGGGCAAACTGAAATTTCGTAATGGAACGCTTTTCCGCCTAATCACCCATTATGAACGGATTTTTGGAGGACAGGCCGAAAAAACGATCGTTTATCGGTATGACGTAAACCCATCCGAGGAGGATATCCAAAAATTATTTATTGATTTTGAATTGCTGGGTGAGGTTCAAAAAACCCGGAAAATCTATCAAATCGGCAACGTGACCATCCATGTTGATCGACTTGCCGACGGCGAAAGTTATATCGAAGTGGAAGCAAAGGATTTTGAGAACAACTATTCAGAACTTGAGCTGGAGCAGCAATGCCTTGATCTGTTTGTACAAATCGGGATTCACAAAGTTGACCTCATTCGAACTGGATATCACCCAATTTGAATAACTGGCTATCAACAAGTAGCCATGTTTTACCTTTCTTTCGAAAAGGAATTGTTTGGTTGAAAAAAGAAAAAAACTGGCTTATAAGAAGATTTTTTTTAGAAAAAGAAAAGAGACTTACTTTGCGCCTTACCAACATTGCGAGAGATGGTGTCAAATCTAAACTTTCACCCTCCAAAACACCGAATCATTACTCATTTTTTAATTCAATAGGATTTGGGATACTAGCAGACAGTCATTCTCCTTTTTCCGCTTATCTTCCGAACGGCTATTCTCCGTGATTTTTTTCCGGAATGGCTAAATCTTCTCGCCTCTATGGTTTATTTTATGAAAAAATGGCTTCTCCCGGTCTTTTTAATGGCTTTGACTTCCCAAACTTTACTTGCTCAATACAGGCAACTGAGCGGGGTATATCCCCATCTGGCTCAGTTCAATGAGGAAGGGGAATGTGGAACCGGTGCCGTGGTGTATTGGGCGGGCAAACTTTGGACAATCAGCTATGGCCCCCACTTGCCCTTTGGTTCCTCCGACAAACTCTACCAGATCCATGAAGATCTCTCCAGAACAATCCGACCGGAATCCGTAGGCGGAACAAATGCCAACCGAATGATTCACAAGGAGTCAAACCAACTGTTTATCGGCAACCATGTTATTGACTCCAAGGGAACTATCAGAACCATCTCCCCGGACAAAATTCCGGGCAGACTGACCGGCATGGCCCGAAGCATATCAGATCCTGCCAACAAAATCCTGTATGCGACCATGGAAGAGGGATTCTACGAAGTGGATGTGCACACGCTGGAGGTCACAGTCCTTTTCAAAGATGGAAACCAAATCCGCAAGGAGGCAGGAGGTGGCACTTATGAAAGCAATCTACTGCCGGGCGTGCACGGGAAGGGATTCTATTCGGGTCAAGGCGTTTATGTGTATTCCAACAACGGAGAATCGGGAGCAAAAGCACGGGTTGATCCGACAATAGAGGCAGGTTCATTGACTGAATGGAACGGCAAAGCCTGGAAACTGATCCGGAGGATGCAATTTGTGGAAGTGACCGGCCCCGGGGGAATTTTTGGAAATGACAATCCTGAAACCGATCCCATTTGGGTGACAGGCTGGGACAATCGATCAGCTATGGTTGGAGTTCGTCAGGATGGGGCTTGGGCTTTTTACCGTGTCCCCAAAGCATCCAATTCCTACGACGGTGCCCACGGTTGGAATACGGAATGGCCCCGAATAAGAAATGTGGGAACCGCACGAGAAAAGGATTTTCTGATGACCCTGCATGGCATGTTTTGGAGGTTCCCGGCCACCTTTTCCCCAAAAAATTCTTCCGGTATGAGGCCGAGGTCTGCTTACCTCAAAATCATCGGAGACTTCGAACGCTGGAATGACCGACTTGTTTTTGGGTCTGATGATGCGACGAAAAGCGAGTTTTTGAGCAACCGACCGGACAAAGCTGGAATTCCGGGAGCAGGACAGTCCCAGTCGAATTTGTGGTTTACCGACTTATCTCTTCCCGACCGAAATGGCCCGATCGATGCGGTAGGATCTATTTATTTGAAAGATTCGGTGAAAGCAGGCGTTCCCTCTGAACCATTTTTGTTTGCAGGCTGGAAAAATCGGGCGGTTTGGGTTAAAAATCACAGCAATTACCCAATTTCACTCACAATCGAGGTGGATGAAAAAGGAACCAACTCCTGGAAGACGCTAAAAACACTTACCCTCAAGCAACTATCTAGCAGTTTGGTCACGTTTGATCCAAACGAAGTCGGAGAATGGATTCGGGTGAAAACACAGGAGAAAGGTGTGTTGTCGTTTACTTTGTCTTACACAGACCAGGAAAACAAAGACCTGATGGATTCCAAAATTTTCCAAGGGTTCAACACAGTCGATCAAACAAAACCGGAAGGGAGTGTGATGTATGCATTGGGAAAAAACCGACGCCTTGGGATTCTTTCTGAGCATGGTCTTTATTATGAAATGGACAGTCTTCTCCAAATCAAACGGTCTTCCAATGACTCCCTTCGCTCCTGGATGTCCCAGACGCTTTCCATTCCCAAGCCCTTGATCGCTAAGGATGGCAATTCCTATTTGGTAACCGATACGAACGGAAGGCGTTGGAGACTGCCTTTGGGAGAGCCGATTTACACGGAATTGATGGAAAAGCAACAAGTCCGGCTTGTCAGGGAAGTAATGACTGAGCGCGATTTGCTTCACCTGGGTGGCACTTTTTTTGAACTCCCCGCCGAAAACGCAGATGGTTATGCCAAAATCAAACCCATTTCCACCCATCGGCTGTTGATGCATGATTTCGCCGCCTATCGGGGTTTGCTGCTCATTTCGGGGGCCGATCCTGGATATTCAGGAACAAACCAACACCTCCTCAAAAGCGAAGACGGTAAAATAGCGATTTGGGCAGGCGTGGTAGATGACCTTTGGAAATTGGGGAAACCGAGAGGAAAAGGTGGCCCTTGGTCCGAATCAGTGGTTTCACAAGGAGAAGTTTCCGATCCCTACCTTTTTGGAGGTTACGATCAGCGCAGCCTTTCGATCACGAATCACGGAAATGAAACGATGAGCATCCGCCTCGAAATCGATCCTTCCGGTTCGGACGATTGGCATGAATTCAAACAGGTTGAAATTTTAGCCGGAGGTCAATTCAGCTATAATTTTGACGAAATGGCCACCGGAAAGTGGATTCGATTTGTTTCCCTTACTACGGGCAAAGTGTCCACAGAATTGAAATACGATTAATTGAGAAACATAGGTTAATCTGGTTTTTCTTTGGACAAAAAGAACCAAGGGGAGGACAGGAAATGGGTGGATTTCGGATTAATTTCACCAATTCAATTCATTTTCCTGACCTCCCCAGGGAAATCGCTTTTAAAACTTACCATTTTTCCGTCCGCCTGAAAAAACAAACCAGTTTCATCTAGTTAACCACGAGAAAATTAAGAGATACTCTACTGTTAAATCGAATAAAAGTGGGATTTCTCCAAAAAAGACTTAGTCATAATTCTTGATTTTCTCAATGACCTTAATGGTTGAGTCCACTCCGATAAGTGGTAAAATGGTAGAATTACCCTAGAAATTTGAATAGAATGAGGTTTTTTTCCATTCAAAATGACTTTTCGTAGTAGACTCATGGTTATAACCCACAAGTCCTCAAAAGGAAGCTTCTCGATCCCTTCGTTCCCTGTTTTAATTACCAAATATTAAAAGCGATTTCCATGCTGACCTCCCCGGAATGTGTAAAATTCAATTTCCAATCAATCTATCACCATCGTATTCCCCTCCTACTTCATCCGGATTACCTTGACAGGACCCAAAAGCCCTGAGGTAAGCAATGGAGAATTTGCCTGATAAAACGGCATGGTCGTGAAGGTAGTCTTGACGGCACCCGGCTGGGCATCCCCAATCAAGCGGTTAACCCAAAGATTTACCACCCGAATCTCCAATTGATTTTCTCCTGCCTTGAGTGCTTTGCTTATATCCAATCGGAAAGGGGTTTTCCAGACAATTCCGAGGTTTTGCCCATTGACGATAACTTCCGCCAAATTTTTCACCGCTCCCAAATCCAAGAAATAGGCAGATGATGGATCTAACTTATTCATTGTAAAGGATTTGTAATAAGTTGCCGTACCGGAAAAATACTTCACAGCTGGATCTGGATTATCTGCCCAGGACGATAAAGAAGGAAATTCACTTTTCTTATCCCCGAAATTCACCCACCAGGTTCCTTCAACCCCACTTTCTTCTACCGGTTTTTTCTCGGCAAGGGTTAGGGAAGTTGCTGTAGTCGGCTCCCTGAACACCACAAAAAAGGCATCCCAGGATTCAAATTCCAGGGAAATTTCTGTCCGATCGCCTTTTACATGAAACGAAACCTCCCTGACGCTTCCGTCGATCGGATTCCAAAGCATGGGCTTTTTTCCACTTGTTCGAAAACTGATCGTCGCAGCGGTGGGATTGACATTCCGGTTGTTGAGCCAATAGATTTCTTCAGCACCTGTGGTTCGGTGGCGAAAAAGGATTTTATGATCAGTGCCTGAAATTTGGATATCGGCCGAAGCCGGAATTTCAACTTTCTCACCGACATTTTCTTTTGCCCAAATCTGATCTGCCAAAGCTTGAAACTCGACAGTTGAATCACCCAAACTCGGCGATTTTACTGGTCGGGATCCTTTGATTTTTACTCCGGCATCGGCCAAAGCTTTGATTTTCTTCAAAAGTGACAAACTCATCAGCTTGGTGCTTTCGTCCAGCACTAACACCTCGTAGGAAGTTCCACCTTTTGACCTGAGTTTTCCATTTTCCGCTTCAATTGCTTCCATCAGTGCTGTAGCATTGGCAAAATCAAACTCATAGCCCTTTGGAATTTGGGGGAGTTTTTCCCTTGCAATCCAGGTAATGTTGGTGTTTTCTCCGTAGAGATAGAGGATATCAGCCACATTTTTTCCCTGCTGAAGCATTGCAGAACTTCGTCCCAAATAATCCATCCAGGGCTTGGCCATCTCCACCCAGGTCTCCTGACGTGAAAAATATTGACCGAAAGGTCCCAAGGAAAATCCCGGCTTTTTATCATCCAAAGGCTGATGCACGGAAGTATGAATGACAAATCGGTTCAGTCCGGAAGCCAGTTCCATGTCTGCCGTCCGCTTGAGCCGCTCCGGGTATTCCTGAAAAGGCCTGCCCACCGAAGTCATCGATTCTGCAGCCAC
Organism: uncultured Limnohabitans sp.; assembly: GCA_964574365.1. GTDB lineage: Bacteria > Bacteroidota > Bacteroidia > Cytophagales > Cyclobacteriaceae > Algoriphagus. The sequence continues at coordinate 3,712 of CAZNND010000115.1, read as the reverse complement.
AAACCTTTTTCCGTAAATATTGGCTACTGAAGCAGATTCACGGATATCGGCTTCACTCCGCACCTCCTCATCGGCACCTCCTGCAAGACTCCCGGGGGTCCACATGGCGGACATGGGAATATCCGAATGCCGTTTTACATCCATCCCGTCTGCCAGATAAATACGTTTGTTCTCGTGAGCCTCAGTGTAACGCTTCATCCCGCGCTTTTTCAGCTCTTCTCCGATCACATCGTAATGGTTGTCCGAGATGAGTTCCCCGATGGTCTTTCTAAATTCCCAAAGAAATTTCTCGCTTTGTTCAACACTGTTCACTACCCTTCCAGTTAAGACAGGCAAATAGGAAATCAGCGAATACCCTCGCCTTTTTTGAAATTCCTGTGGAAAATTTACGCTCCAATTCATGTGACCGGCTTCGTAACTGTCTAAAATCATGTATTCCAAGCCTCCTTCACCCAGTTTGCCTCCAGTAGCGTTTTCATACAAATCGAGGTAGTGGTTGATATACCGGCGAACTGCCTCCGCATCCAGTTTATCAACTTCAAGTCCCGTGGCCTCCGGGGAGGCGGGATGGTTCTGTCGGCCGGTAAGCGAATAGCCCAAACGGACAATTTTCCACTTTCCCGCTGGAACTTTCCAATTTAGGCTCCCGTCAGGTTGAAGCAATGAAGTCAGGTCAAAGACAGATGGGGAGGGAATGGGGATTCCGGCATACTCTTTTTCTGAATCTACCAAGCTGTAATTCTCAGTCCAGGGAGAAAAACCGGCCTTATCCTCCACCTGATCGATTCTGGAAGAGGTATAAAGCTGGAATTCAGCAACCTGCACCCCGTCCGGCTTATCCGGCTGGGGCAATCCGGCCATGGCGGCAAAAACATTGGGCTGAGGAGGCAGGGTCTCGTAGGTAATTCTCCAATATTTTGCCGTGGTTGGAGTAATAGAAACCGTGTTGAATGGGACTGTACTGCCTGAGACGGTTGCGATGGTTCGAAAGGTGATCCCATCATCGGAAACTTTTAATCGGCGATTTTTTGGTCCCCCTTCAAATTCAGCCAAAGGTCCATTCATAGCTCCGGAAATACTGAAAGCAAGGAAGGTCTGCGGGGTTTCAAATTCATATTGGATCCACATGTCCTGTCCGATTTCGTTAGGAGGCAAAAAAGCGGATTTGGAAATACTTCCGTCAGTCAACAAGTCCAGAGAAAATTCACCTCCACTGGTAGAGAGTTTAGGCAAAAAACTCAAAAAATCTTTTTCATGAACTGGAAAAGCCACCACAAGGGCATCCCGGTAAAAATTCGGGATGTCCCCGACAAATCCTCCGCCAAGTCCCCCGCTTTCCAAATGCGCATCCTGAAATTTCCCGGTTTGATCCGAAGGTTGGGGAAGTTTGCCGGAAAAGGTCTTGCCACCCTCCACTTCCAATTCGGACCACACGTACTTTTTCATCGCATCCTCAGGCTTCACCCAGGGGCCTCCTGTTACACTCCAGCCGGGCGAACCGGCAATCGCCATTTCCAGTCCTTTCTCAACTGCCAAATCCGTGGCAAATTTGAATGCTGTTTTCCACTCCGGGGTCATAAAAACCAGCTTTTGCGGAACCACCACCGGCGTAAACAGGTTGGCATCAAAGTTTTGAAATCCACCAATCCCGGTTTTTTCCATCCAATCCAGATCTTTTTTGATCCCTTCCTGGGTAATATTCCCATTCATCCAATGCCACCAAACACGGGGTTTGGCTTCGTTGCTAGGTTTTTGAAACTTGGATAGCAACAGATCCTGTTGGGAATGTGCCACCGAAGCGGAAAGGATCAAGAACACAAGGGTAAGAAATTTCTTCATGGGGATAAATTGATTTTCGGTAGTGGATTTGGGTATTGGAAAAGGACTGTTTCACAGGAAAAGTAAGGGGTCATGGGATGAGTTTGCGCTTTCTTAACCAGTTTTCAAAATTCTGTGTCCACATATCCGAGGTGGTACCTTTGGGGGAAAAACCGAAACCATGATCCCCTTTTTCGTAGGCATGCAGTTCTGTGGGATTTCCAGATGCTACCCATTCTTCATAAAGCTCAATGCTATGAGGTAAAAGACCAAGTCCGTCGTCAGTGGCTACCGCGATAAACATGGGGGTTTCCTTTTTGGGTAGTTCCTTGCCCAACACCGCTTTTTTGTATAGGTAAATCGGAGCGATAAAATCAGGTTTCCACTGTTCTTCCGCACTCAATATGACCGACATCGTCACAGTACCTCCGGCAGAAAAGCCCATAAACCCGATTTTCTTTGGATCAAGCCCCAATTTGGCCGCATGGGTTCGGACAAATTTCATGGCTTCGATGCCATCATTTTTTGCCAGTTCAACTACCGGAGCATTGATGGAATCCAACTTGTCCTTATTGTTCATCAAGGGAATCAGCGCTACAAATGGATTGTCCGTTTCACTTTTGACCAGGCGGTATTTTAGCACAAATGTTTCAATCCCAAGGCTATTGAGCCATTCTGCCACCCGAATTCCTTCGTTGTCAATGGAAAGAATATGGAAAGCCCCACCGGGTGCCACAATGATGGAAGTACCCGTTGCTTTGTCTTTGGGAGCAGGATAATGGAGTAGTACCGGTTCGGACACATTGAAAAGCATCCTGTTGTTAGGAAAAGGATTGGTTTCCTTCTCTGTCCAAGTCCAAGATTCCGAACCGGGAGCTTTACCAGGATAAAGACGGATGATTTGTTGGGAAAATAAAAAAGTGGAATATCCCACGAGAATTGCAAATAGAATTAGTTTTTTCATCGCTAAAGCTGCATGGTATTGGGGCTGACAACTCATTTTTCCCTAATGTACCAAACTGAGACAATAAACCAATCCTGTGCTTACCCGAAAAAGATCAGGACATATGACCATTCCAACTTTGTCATATTTGAATTTTTGAAGGCACGAAGGCAATAGTAGCGCTTCCCTGTTTTCTCGAATTAAAAGTTCAAGGAAAAAGGCTTATCGGATTTTACCCACTTCTCTGAATCTGACAGAGTAGGTCTATATTAAGTTGACAATTTTCAGAATAAAGTACCGGGGAAATCGCTTATTAATCTTACCATTTTCCCTCATAGTGAATAAAAAATTAAGACTCATATAGTTTAACCATGAAGAAAGTTAAGGACATTAAGCGCTACATTTAAAGGTAATACATGTGGAATTACCCCAAAGAAAACCCTAGCCGTAACTCTTAATTTCCTCAATGATCTCAATGGTTTAAATCTACAAGTTTTCAAAAGAAAGGTTCTCGATCCCTTCGTTCCATGTTTTTAATAACCAAATATGATTATCCTCTTGCATACAAGTCAATAGGACAGCTCTTAATTTATTTAATTAGTTGATGCTGCGTATTCAATCATTTCAACTTTCCGTATTTTCTTTGAAACTTTTACATTTTTTGTACCATTAAGAAATTAAGAATATTAAGAGGGCCTGATTTCTAATAAAGCATTTTGGTTCTGGTTTTCAAGGACTAAAAATGAATTCTTAACTTTCTTAATTCCCTCGATGGTAAAAAATCAAAAGGTAAACTTTTGCAATGCAACTTGAGATTATCTAGTCTTGGTTTTACTAGACAAATTTTCCTGATTTTCGGCGCTTAGATAAAATGAAGCATCAAGCCAGTAAAAAACAAATTATCAGTTCAAAATCTCTAGACAAAGAAAATTGGGTTACTTGTACATAGGC
>CAZNND010000114.1:0-11136 GCA_964574365.1 uncultured Limnohabitans sp. | reverse complement strand
AATCGAATGAAAGTAGGATTTCTGCAAAAAAGACTCAGCCATAATTCTTAATTTTTCAGTGACCTTAATGGTTCAAATCCACAAGTTTTCAAAAGGAAGGTTCTCGATCCCTTCCTTCCATGTTATAATTACCAAAAGGTAAAAGCGATTTCCCTGTGCTCAAACCGACCTCGTATTTCAATCCAACTTTTAGTAAGCGCTGTCTGGTGAATAGGCTAGGGTTTCACTATTTTCAGTCCAACAGCCTCTATTCCCTCCAATGGGTCATTTCTCATATATTGCTTCATCACCAGTAATTTAGTGCCTTCTGGTATAGCAAATGGCAAGGTGTCGTACTTGGTGTAGCTATTTCCAAATCCCTTTCCCATAGGCTGACCTGTTTTAGAGTGAAAAATAGGTACATTGAGCAGCTTATTTTGCATGCTTCGCTGAGCAGAATCCAAAGAGATCACACGAATGTAACAATTGGAGTGTGGGTAATATTCCGTGTACCGTATTGCGATCAGCGCTCTTCCTTCCAGGGATTGTAGTCCCCTCAAATCAAATACTACAGAGTCGTTTTCAGCCCATTCCATGTCTGAAAGAACATGAAACTCTTCGTAAATCCTGTTTTCGGAACAGGAAGAAAACATACCCCAACACAAAAAAAGTGAAACGATGAACTTCTTAGTCATTTTCTCCATTACTTGGTCCCTGATTTCTTCTAGGAGGAAACCGTTTTTTACTCTCCTCCTTTTGTCCTTCATTTTTTGGATTTGATCGCTCAGGCGTTTGATCAGTTTTCTCAGGCTTAATCAAAGCTTGAGCAGATTGCTGGTTTTGATTCTGGTTCGGACGGTTTTTGTGCTTCTTTTTTCTTCGGTTCTCACCGCCCAATTTAGGTTGGGACTCAGGAGCTTGGGCTTTTTGGGGAGTCACAGGGCTTATTTTCCTTTCCTGTTCCTGTTTGACGGGTCGTTCTTGATTTTGAGTAGCTGTCCGTTCGGGATTTTCTAAAGGCTGACCCTCTTGGATCTTTTTCTTTTTTTTCTTTTTCTTTTTCGAGAATTTCTTGTCCAACAATTCCAGCTCTCTTGTGGATTGTGCAGCCAAATCTTCCATTTCAGAGGATTTGTCCACTTGCAGGTTAAATACTTTTATCCCCTTCTCATTGAGCTCCTGTATTTCCCTAACTCGGTCGCAACTTATGCTGTGCCAATCGTTGTCATTGTTGTAGCTAAACCACATGAGTTTCCGGAAAATATCCGTTTTCTGAAGCTTGGCTGGCCCTTGCTCTGTTTGTAAGGCCTTATCTACTTGAGGAATATCTTTGATAGCATCCATGTAGGTGTCGAGCTCGTAATTGAGGCAACACTTTAGTCGACCACACTGCCCGCTCAACTTTCCCGGATTGAGGGAGAGATTTTGGTAGCGGGCGGCTGAGGTTGTTACATTTTTGAAATCAACCAACCAAGTTGAACAGCAAAGCTCACGGCCACAGACGCCTATTCCTCCAAGTCTGCCCGCCTCCTGTCTGAGGGAGATTTGCCGCATCTCAACCCGGATTTTAAATTCTCCTGCCAAAATCTTGATCAATTCCCTGAAATCAACCCGATCTTCTGCAGAATAGTAAAATGTTGCTTTGGAATTGTCTGCTTGAAACTCTACGTCAGACATTTTCATGTCCAATTTCAATTCATCCACAATCTGCTTGCAGCGGTAAAGGGTAGGAATCTCCCGGTTTCGGGCCTCCTCCCATTTTTCCATATCCTTCTGATTCGCAACCCGATAAATTCGTGTGATTGCATCGTCATTGCGAACCTTACGCTTCTGCATTTGTAGTCTGACCAATTCGCCCTGCAACGAAATATATCCGATATGATGTCCGCTCGGAACGTCCACAACTACCGGATCCCCCGTAGTGAGTGAGAGGTAGTCCACGTTCCGAAAATATTCTTTCCTTCCCCCTTTAAACTTTACCTCCACCACATCGAAATTATCCACTTGCGGAATTCCCATGTGAGTAAGCCAGTCAAAAGAATTCATTTTATTGCAATCGCTCGTTCCACAAGTGCCATTGTTCTGGCAACCTCCTGTCCCACCTCCGGTAGTCGAGCATGTACTACATCCTGCCATACTTATTTTTATCTTTAGGGCTTTCGCCTCGTTTGTTATTGGGTTTAATTCACTAAGTTCAAGATATCTTGTCCGATATCTTTTCTAAAATAAGCCTTTTCCCAGGAAATACGGTTTACCGTACCAAAAGCATGGTCCAAAGCTGTCTGTAGGTCTTTGCCCATTCCGGTAATGGCCAATACTCTTCCTCCTTGGTTGACCAATTTTCCTGCTGAATTTTTTGAAGTTCCAGCATGGAAAATCACACTGCCGGGAGTTTCCTGAGGTAGCGTAATTTCAAAGCCCTTTTCATAAGTTCCAGGATACCCTCCACTGACCATCACTACTGTCGTGGCATATTCATCAGAAATTTTTAAGGTGTAATCAGAAAGGTTGCCCGTAGCTATTCCTTTCAGCAGCTTTACAAAATCACTGTCAATTCGAGGTAAAACCGCTTCGGTTTCGGGATCTCCCATTCTCACGTTGTACTCGATGACATAAGGATCCCCATTTTTGTTCATCAAGCCGATAAACAAGAATCCCTTGTAATCCATGTTTTCTGTAGCCAAACCGGAAATGGTAGGCTGTATGATTCGCTCCTCGACCTTCTGCAAAAACGCAGCATCCGCAAAAACTACAGGACTTACTGCCCCCATACCTCCCGTGTTCAGGCCGGTATCGCCTTCACCAATTCGCTTGTAATCCTTGGCTTCAGGTAAAATTTTATAGTTTTTTCCGTCTGTGGCAACAAAAATCGATAATTCTATGCCTGTCAGGAATTCTTCCACGACCACTTTTGATGATGCCTCGCCGAATTTTGCGTCTAAAAGCATTTCCTTCAGTGAAGCTTTGGCGTCTTCCAAACTTTCACAAATTAAAACACCTTTGCCCGCAGCCAATCCATCCGCCTTGAGGACGATAGGCAAGGCCTGCTTCTCTAAATAAGAAAGACCTTCCTCCAATTGCTCAACAGTGAAGGTTTCATACCGGGCAGTGGGAATTTCATTTCGCAGCATGAAGCGTTTTGAAAAATCCTTACTGCCCTCCAGCGTAGCTCCAAATTGGGAAGGACCTACAATGGGTAAGTTATGGGTGTCTTTCTGGGCATGCAGATAATCCACCAAACCCTTTACCAAAGGTTCCTCAGGCCCTACGACCAGTAGATCTATGGCTTGTTGCAGAATAAATGTGTAAATCCCGGCAAAATCAGTTAGCGAAAGAGGGATGTTTTCAGCAATTTCAGCTGTACCGGGATTTCCCGGTGCCACAAAAAGGCGGCTACATTCCGGACTTTGCACCATCTTCCAAGCAAAGGCATGTTCTCTGCCTCCACTTCCCAATAAGAGTATATTCATGAACTCGCTTCCAGTTTAATTGGCATGTTCGGAAATGAATTTGATGCGATAGACCCGCAGCTCATCTTCTGCGAAATCTTCATCGTCCAATTCCTCCATGGCCACCTTGATTTGATCAGTCTCTGCATTCATAAAATAATCATGAAGGATCTCCTCCCGTTCCTCATCCATGATATGTTGAATGTAGTAGTCGATGTTAAGTTTTGTTCCACTGTAAATGATTTGCTCAATTTCATGAAGGAGGTCATGCATTGACATATTTAGATTTTCAGCGATTTCATCCAATTCGATCTTCCGGTCAATTTGTTGGATAATCGAAATTTTGACCTTTGATCTCGTGCCGGAAGTCTTTACTACTACTTCTGAAGCGGTCTCAATCTCATTTTCTTCAACGTAAGCAGTAATAAGTTTAATAAATGGAGCCCCAAACTTAGCAACTTTCCCCATTCCCACACCGTTGATTTGCGCAAGTTCTTCTTTGGTGGTGGGATATACGGTAGCCATTTCCTCGAGCGAAGGATCCTGAAAAATCACATAAGGGGGAAGTCCCTTTGATTTTGCCACTCTTTTTCGTTCGGCCTTTAGCAGTTCAAACAGCTTCTCGTCGTAGGCAGGTCCAGAATTGACGTTTAAATCCTGGGTTTCGTTTTCGGTAAGTTTTTCAAAATCATGGTCCCTATACAAATCCACAGAAAATGGAGCGTCCATAAAGTCCAAGCCTTTTGGAGTGATTTTTAGAACCCCATAGTTTTCAATATCCTTTTCCAAAAGTGCTGCAATCATCGATTGACGGACAATTGAGGTCCAAAGTTTTTCACTCTCCTCTTTTCCTTTTCCAAATACCGGAAGCAGATCGTGCTTGTAGCTGATGACGTAGTCGTCCATCTCCCCCCGGATTACTTTTACCAAGTGCTCCAAAGGAAAACGTTCGTTTGTTTGTTTGGCCGCTTCCAGGGTAGTCATCACATAATCCATCCCTTCAAAGGTTTCTCGTTGCCGCTTGCAGTTGTCGCAGAAGCCACAGTCCACCTCCATGGTTTCACCAAAATAATTCAGAATGAATTTTCTCCTGCAGACGCCTGTTTCGGCATAAGCTGACATCTCCTGAAGTAGAATCTTGGCATTTTCGCGTTCTGTGACCGCTTTATCTTTGTTGAACTTGTCCAGCTTGATGATGTCCTCGTATCGGTAAAACATCAGGCAGTGTCCTTCGAGTCCGTCTCTTCCTGCCCGGCCTGTTTCTTGGTAATAGCCTTCGAGGGATTTGGGCACATCATAGTGGATGACATAGCGCACATCCGGCTTGTCGATCCCCATTCCAAAAGCAATGGTGGCTACGATCACGTCCAACTCTTCATTGAGGAAATCATCCTGAGTTTTGATGCGTATAGCAGACTCCAAACCGGCATGGTAGGGGGCCGCATCGATCTGATTGACCCGGAGCAGCTCTGCAATTTCCTCTACTTTTTTTCTGCTCAAACAATAAATAATTCCTGATTTGCCTTTGTGCTGTTTGATAAACTTGATCAGGGATTTTTTGGATTCATTTTTAATTTTTGGCCGAACCTCATAAAAAAGATTGGTGCGATTGAATGAAGATTTGAACAAATCGGCCTCTTCCATTTGCAGGTTGCGCTGAATGTCCTGTTGAACTTTAGGAGTAGCAGTGGCGGTCAATGCAATGATCGGTAGGTGAGGGGCGATTTGCGCCACTATGGATTTGATTTTGCGGTATTCGGGCCGGAAATCATGCCCCCATTCGGAAATACAGTGGGCTTCATCTATGGCTACAAAACTTAGCCGAGCCTCCTTGAGAAATGCAATATTCTCCTCTTTTGTGAGGGATTCCGGAGCCACATAGAGTAACTTGGTTTTTTGTTTCAAAACCTCATTTTTGACTTTTGTGGCTTCTGATTTGGTCAGGGTGGAATTTAGAAAATGTGCATTTATTCCAATGGCGTTGAGCTGATCCACTTGATTCTTCATCAAGGCTATCAAAGGTGAGATCACAATAGCTGTTCCCTCACTCACCACTGCCGGCAGTTGATAGCAAAGTGATTTTCCGGCGCCTGTCGGCATAATCACAAAGGTATTTCGCTGCTTGAGCAGATTGTCAACAATCAGTTCCTGATTGCCCCGGAACTGGCTAAATCCGAAGATTTTCTTTAAATCTATTTTTACATTTTCTTCCACGAGAAGAAAGGGCTTAGTGGGTGAATCCGACCTGATGTCAGGATGGAAAGATTACTTTTGTACCTTTGTATAAAATTGGAAACTAACGAAGGTAAGGTTGAAATTAGCTAAAAATATTAGAAAAACAGCTGTTCGTGTCCTAGAAAATGAATCAACAGCCATAAGAAATCTTATTGATTTGTTGGATGGTGATTTTGAGGCTTGTGTAGAACGTATAGTAAGGAGCAAGGGAAGAGTCGTGGTGACTGGTGTTGGAAAAAGTGCACTTATTGCAGCAAAATTGGTCGCTACCTTGAATTCAACCGGGACTCCGGCCTTGTTTATGCATGCCGCAGATGCTATTCATGGGGACTTGGGCATGGTGCAGCAAGAAGATCTTGTACTCTGCATCTCCAAATCCGGAAATACACCGGAGATCAAAGTATTGGTTCCCCTGTTGAAAAATCTGGGAGCTACCCTAATAGCCTTGGTATCCAATACACAATCTTTTTTGGCGGAACATGCTGATTTTGTGCTGAATGCAAGCATAGCTGAGGAAGCCTGTCCCCACAATCTTGCCCCGACTACCAGTACTGCCGTCCACCTTGCCTTAGGGGATGCCTTGGCCGTCTGCCTGCTTGAGGCCAGAGGATTTACTTCTGATGACTTTGCCAGATACCACCCCGGGGGATCTCTCGGCAAACAGCTATATCTGAAAGTCGGTGATATCATTGCCAAGAATCAGGTACCCTTGGTAGATGAGGAAGCAGATTTGACTAAGGTAATTGTCGAAATATCCGGAAAAAGACTTGGGGCTACCGCCGTAAAAGATGCTTATGGTAGTTTGGTTGGCATTATTACCGATGGGGATTTGAGAAGAATGCTTGAAAAAACAATGGCCATCGCTCAGTTAAAAGCCAAAGATATTATGACTAAGCATCCAAAGACTATTGCTTTGGATGAATTTGCCGTACGTGCATTGAATTTGATGAAAAACTACAATATTACCCAGTTGGTCGTATTGGATGGGGAAAAAATCGCAGGATTTGTTCATATTCATGATTTAATGAAAGAAGGTATCGTTTAAACTATCATGAAAAATAAAACTTTTATCCTGATCATGGCCGGGGGGGTAGGCTCTCGATTTTGGCCCTACAGCAGAAATAGTAAGCCCAAACAGTTTTTGGATATTCTAGGAACTGGCAGAAGCTTATTGCAGATGACTTTTGATCGGTTTAGGGAAATCGCAGCGCCTGATCAGTTTTTTGTCATTACCCACCACCACTATCTGGAGCTGGTAAAAGAGCAATTGCCCGATATCCAAGATCATCAGATTTTCACAGAGCCACTTCGTAAAAATACAGCCATCTGTATTGCCTATGCTGCATTCAAAATCAGCACCCTCCATCCTGACATCACCTTGGTAGTAACGCCGGCAGACCATTTGATCCTACAAGAAAATCGGTTTATCAGAACCTTAGAAACTGCTATTCAGGCCGCCCAATCACCCGGAAGATTGATCACTATCGGGATAAAGCCTAATCGGCCTGAGACCGGATATGGCTACATCCAATACCTGGAAAGGGAGAATCACCATCCCTCCCTTAAGGTCAAAACTTTCACCGAGAAGCCCAACCTCAAGCTTGCCAAAACCTTTTTGGAAAGCGGGGATTTCGTTTGGAACTCAGGCATGTTTGTTTGGAAAATCCAAAGCTTGTTGGATGCTTTTCACCACTTGATGCCGGATATGGCTGATATTTTTGAAGAGGGTAGGGCGCATTATGGAAAAAATACCGAACGGGAATTTATCAACAGGGCCTACACACAGGTAAAAAATATTTCCATAGACTTTGGTATCCTAGAAAAGTCCAACGAGGTCTATGTCATCTTAGGTGATTTTGGATGGTCTGATTTAGGGTCCTGGCAAAGTCTTCATGAGCTGAGAGATAAGGATGAGTTTAACAATGTGCTTGAAGCAAACGCCTTGGTTTTTGAAACTGAGAATTGTTACATAAAAACGGATTCGGACAAGCTCGTCGTGGTTCAGGGGCTGAACCATTATCTGATCAATGAATCGGATAATGTCCTATTGATCTGCAAGTTGGATGCAGAAAAAAAATTCAGGGATTTTGTGGCTAATGCCAAAAAAAGGGGTGAGGATTTCGTTTGAAATCCTCTTCTCAGGCCTTCCGTTGCCGGATTGCTTCATAAATGGCAACACCCGCAGATACGGAAACATTTAAACTTTCGATATTGCCGGACATGGGAATCTTCACTTTTTTGTCGGCAATACCCATAATTTCCTGTGAGATCCCATCTTCTTCCGACCCGAGGATAAGGGCAACAGGAACCGAGAAGTCGGCTTCATACATCAGCAGTTCTGTTTTTTCAGTTACAGCAATCAGGGTAAGACCCATTTTTTGAAGATCCCGGCAAGTGTAAAAAAGATTTTTCACTCTTGCCACAGGGATAAAGTTGAGGGCACCAGCAGAGGTTTTGACCGCATCTGAATTGATTTGCGCACTCCCTTTTTCCGGTATGACGATGGCATCCACGCCGGCACATTCGGCTGTTCTGGCAATCGCACCAAAATTTCGAACATCAGTCATGTGATCCAAGACAAGGACTAGAGGGGATTTTCCCAAGGCGTAGCACTGATCAATCACATTGTCCAGTGAGGCATAGGCGATGGATGACATTTGTGCAATAACCCCCTGATGATTCTTGCGGGTGATCCGGTTGAGTTTGGCATCCGGCACCCGCACCACAGGGACGTTTTCCGACTTGCAAAGTTGAAGCAATTCCTTAATCAGATCGTTGTTCAACTCTTTTTGAATCAATACTTTATCTATTTCTTTTCCGGCATGGATGGATTCCATCACTGCACGTGTTCCAAAAATAAAATCTTTATCGAGGGCTCCTTTTTCGATTAAAAAGCCATCTTTCCGCTTCTCCATTGGGAAATATTTTTAAACCATAGGGGCTGATAGGCCCTTGAGCGGTTTAGTGTGTAGAAATGAGGAGTCAAAACCGTTTTAACCCGGGCAAAGTTAAACCGAATTTTGGAAGACTCATCCATACCGGGATAAGACCAAACTTCCCGATCTTCAAAAAAAACCACTTCCTGCGGGGGGCCCATGACGATATACACCATTCCACGATCTGTTTTCCAGCCCTCCTTAAAATCAGTAAACAGGATATTGGCAAACTCTACCATACGGAAGTAGTTTCGTATAAGGTCCTTAGCGATCTCGGGATTTCTGGTTAAGTTAATCCAATACTCATCCAAGGCTTTTTTCTTGTCTTGGGCCAAGAGCAAGGTTTCATGTTCTTTTCTGGTAGAAATATAGGTAACCATTTGTACCATTTCATCCCAGTCCTTCACTTTTGGAAAGGCATCGTGGGTAGTTTTTAACATCAATCCGGCTTGGGAACTGGTATCTGTCTGGAAAAAATAATAGCCCTCCTCTTGAAGTGGCTTGGGAATGTTGGCTAAAAAATCACCCTGATTCTCTACCTTGATTTCCTTAGTTACCTCATTGGGTCGTGTTTCCATTGGAGGAAAGGGAACCTCAAACTGCGTAGGATAATAAAAGCTGTAAATGGAGGGTTTGGATACAGATTTGAATAAAAGAGCTTCCCCTTTGGTCAGGTAGTTTTGGTCAAAAGGGATTTCATTGGCATAATACATACCAAAATCCGGATGGCTGTACACAAAACCACTTTTGATGTCAATATGGTAAACGTACTCGTCTTGTTGTCGGGTATCCACCACGCTGAGAAATGCAATAGCCGTTGCCTGGCTTTGAGGGATTTCAACCGTTTTCTCAAAAAGCCAGTGCCGCTCCGTATCTGCAACGACATCCGCTGAACTCAAAGAAATCACCTGATCGGAAGAAATTTCTTGCTCATAAGAGGATAAAATGGAATAACTAAATCTAAAATCTTCGAAGGAAGAATTCTCTTCAATTTTCTCTATGGCAAATTGGAGTTTAAAGGAAGTAGGAGAGGTCTGAATCGGGATAATTTTGAGTGCTAATCTGGAATACAGGGAATAGCGGAGGGATTGATCAATGGAACTGAGTTTCTTCTGTGCAACGGACGATTGTGCGAAGGTTACAAGCAGAATAAAAAAAGGAATGAGTAGAAATTGCTTTTGATTCATTGGATAGTTGGTCCTTGTTTTTAAAAATTAGCCTTATTTTTGCCAAAATACTAAAATTTCGAATGGCTACCTACACTACGGAAATTGCTTCAGATAAGTTGATCAGTGACAATCCAATTCATCAGAGGCTATTAAAGGCCTACATAGCCGCAAAACCCTGGATTTTGGGGCATCTTTTGGAAATAGGTTGTGGTGAAGGCAGAGGGGTAGAGGAGTTGCTCCCCTATGCAGAATCGTATTTGGGATTGGATAAAATTGGAGAGGTCATTAAGGTGCTTCAATCAAAATTTCCCGGCATAAACTTTCAACAGGCCGTTATCCCTCCATTTCACACGATTGAAGACGAATCCTTCGATACTATAGTTAGTTTTCAAGTCATTGAGCATATATCAGACGATCATCTTTTTTTGAAGGAAATCTATCGGATGCTTAGACCTGGGGGTAAAGCCATTATTTCCACTCCGAATAGAACCCATTCGCTTTCGAGGAATCCTTGGCATGAAAGAGAATATACGCCAAAGGAACTGTTGGATTTGTCAACCGGTATTTTTGATCGGGTGGAGGCGAAGGGAATCGGGGGAAATGAAAGAGTTTGGGCTTACCACGAGGCCAATCGCAAGTCGGTCCATAAAATTATGCGCTTTGATATTTTCGATTTGCAACACAAGCTACCCGCTTCGGTACTTCGCCTTCCATATGAAATTCTGAATCGCATCAACAGAAATAAACTTCATCAGCAACAAGGAAATTCGGTAGTGGAGATCACCCATGAGGACTATCCCTTGGTTGAAGATCCTGCATCTGGTTTGGATTTGTTTTATATTCTATGGAAAAAGTGATCAATTTTCAATTTCAATGACTTTTTGGAGCATAAAAATTTGATTTACGATTTTTAATATGCTGTTTTATGCATAGACGCTATTTTGCCAGTAGGGAATAAAACCGATAAATTTTTGAACCACAAATGACACGAAGGTCACAAAGTTCTTTTTTTACGTGTTTAGTATGGGATTAATCCTCGGCTCTAAAGCGATTAATTTTCTCTCTTTTCTAGAAATTTATGGTTTAGGACACAAAGGCTGAAAAGCTAAAGCTTTAATTTCGAGGGTGTTCAAATCAAAATTGAAAATTTGGGTGTACGTTGATTTTCCCATCCATTTTTTTAGTTTAGGATCTTCTTATTGTTCCGAATATATCCTTAAACACAAACAAAATAAAATTTGGATACTGGAAAGATTCTCTATATCCATTTTCAGTTTCATGATTATCCGCTTATATACAAATAGGCAAGTCCCTCCCCAATGAATTTTTGGACTATTCCATATCTGAGAAAAAAATCGACTTTAATTT
>CAZNND010000113.1:0-11638 GCA_964574365.1 uncultured Limnohabitans sp. | reverse complement strand
TAAACCTCCAATCCCGGCTTTTTTTAAGTGGCTTTTCCCTAGTGGGCTAAATGTTGTATGCAGTTTTTATTTTTTATTGCAGCTTTAGTTCAAATATCTTAGAATTTCTATCAGGAAAACTATACCCTTTAGGAATTTCTTTTTTTCCGATTTCTATAAAACCATTTCGTTGATAAAATCGGTGAGACGCTTCCGCAACAGAAGGCGTATCTAAAAGAATTTTTTCAAATTCAAGATTTATTGCTTCTTCTTTTAGCTTTTCAAATAATTTTTGGGCAATATTTAACTCTTTTCCTCTAAATTCTTTTTTTACGAACATTTTTCTCAACACTCCAATTTTAGGATTTAGTTTTTGTAGTCCTATACAACCTACTATTTGGTTTTCAATTTCAGCAATCCAAAATCCACCATTTTTATAAAATTCTGTAGTGTTTATTAAGTCTATTTGTTCGTCTCTTTTAAATCCAAGTCCAAATTCTCCATTTTGGATTCCGAGTACAAAATCGTTTAACTCTATTTGTTGGTTTGTGTTAAATTCTTTTATCAATTTAATTAATTATTTAGTTTGTTTAAAATTGCATAAAACCTTTTGGCGCTTGGCGAAGGTGGGGATTTTTAGCACTAAACTTAATTAGATGCACATAACTTGAATTTAGCACTTTACTGTCATAGTAGCACGAAACCCCGGCTTTTGCAAATCGGCTGTTGCACTAAACCTGCGGTAGTTTTAGATCCAGCCTTAAATTTCTATATTTAGATTGAATTTCAGGTGTTAGGTTTTAGATTTTAACATTTATAACATCCTGAAAATCAATTATTTAATTTTTATTTTATGTCAATTTTTTTGATGTAAGTCGTTGATATTCAATTTTTAAAATACTATTTCGATAGCGACGAAAAACCCATATTTAAGATGTTTCAATTCCGGTTTCGTGCAACAGCGCTTTCATTGTTTCCGCCACGGCGGACTGGCTGTGCTTCGAACGCAACGAAAGCTTAGTTGTTAGCTGTTCGTTGTTTTATTTTCGAACAGCTTTATTTTTGTCTTGGGTCAAAGTCCACCATCCATTCTATTCCAAATTTGTCTCTAAACATTCGAAAGTATGAACCCCAAGTACTGGCTTGAATTGGCATTTCGACTTGTCCACCTGCTGAAAGTCAATTATATATTTGTCTGCTTCTTCTTTACTTTCAGCACTAATGAAGATTTTACTTCTAGTTTCATTTTCATTATGTACACCTAATGCTAAATGCGAGTCGCTACCCATTAAAATATCATGTTTGTCAATTGGTAAAGCAATATGCATAATTTTGTTAGCTTCTTCTTCTGTCGAAATACTGCCTTCAAATTCCATATCTTTAAAACGCATTTTCATAGCAAAGTCTCCACCAAATACCGATTGATAAAAATTAAATGCTTCTTCGGCATTGCCATTAAAGTAAATGTAAGGATTTATTTATGCCATATTTTTTGTTATTTAATTAGTTTAATATTTCATTTAATTTCTCCAATGCTTTTGGATAGGTTTGGTTAAAATAATCTTCATACTCATCAATTGTATCAATATCAACCGTTATTGTTGTTATTGTGCTGTTTTCTTGAAACGAATAATTTTCGTGTCCACCTGCCCATTTTTCAACTTGTTCGCCTGTTGTGATTTCATTCTCTCCGTCCAAAAATCCATAATGAAGAATTGAAACATATTTTGCAGGTTCATTTTCTTCAACTTTAGATACCATTCCTCCTTTCTTTCCATTTTCGTCGCAGCCTACAAAAAGAATTTTGCTTCCTTTTTCCCAACTTCCTTCATATGTAGAAGTAGGATTAAATGCAGAAGTCCAATATTCGTAAGTCTTTTTGTCATTTAAGCCCAACATCGTTTCATAAACTTTTTGAACAGTTGCATTTATCTCTATTTTAAATTGAAGTTTCTTCATTTTTTTTAATTTTTAAATTTATTGTGTTGACTTACGCTATTTCAATGAATGAAAGGCAATTCGGTTTCCTTCGGTGTCGATAAAATGAGCCGTAAACCCGTTTTCTCCGATGGATGTTTTGGGCTTTATGATTTTTCCGCCCGCTTGTTCCGCTCGACTTAAAGGCACACTCAAATCATCTCCACCATTCAAGTAAACCACTGTTCCTTTGTCTGATGGCTCAAATCCTTCGCCTTGGGCAAGTCCACCAACAACACCGTTTTACATATCTGATGGCAACATTCCATATTTACCACTTGGAAACGGCATTTCCATAATCTCTGCTGCTAAAATAGTTTCATAAAATTTTTCGCTCTTTCGAAAACTGTTTCTGGGATTTCGAACCAATTAATTGCATTTGTCATTTTGTTTAATTTTATTGAGTTAACTTCATTTTTTCGATGATTTTGCCATAGGATTAAATTTCAAACAAAGGTTTAACCAATAGCTCAATTTTTGCTTAGTGTTAAAGCCATTTTCCATAACGAAAACATACCCTTTCATTGGCTTTCCTGTAAATTCCATTGGAATACAGTCGGTATCCCCCAATGCTTTTTCATACTCTTCTTCGCCAATACGGCAGAGAAGCAAATCTTCTTTTGTTTTTTTGTCGATATGTGTCCCACAACACTTTTTGTCGTCAACCATTATTCATACACCGCTGAACATTTTCTTTTTGAAAAATCAATTTGTTTTTCTAAAAGTATCTCTCTTATTCGATTTTATGATTATCCGCCTACATACAAGTGGATAAGTCTAGCCCCAATAACATTTTGAAAATAAAAAAAACGAAGCTTTTATGCGATTATCTATAGAGCCAATTGGTTAAGTGAAACATGGCCTTATTCCAAAAGAGATGCTTGTTTCTGTTTTTTAGTTCTTTTGGCTTGATCCAAAAAAACCATCCCGAAAGCTTTCGGGACAAGATTTTTAAAAGCTCCAACCCTGCCTGCAGGTATGACAGAATTCAATTTTGGGTATCTAAGCCACGATCTGTATTTTTCAATTCTAGGACATCTTGCCCCTACCCACTTTTTCACCTATTTTTCAACCATGAAAAACATCGTCTTGATTCTGATTCTTGCGACTTCCTCGCTTTTCTCCTTTGCGCAGCAAAAACTCCACAAAGACGAGAAAAAACTGCTCGAACTCATCGATAACAACTATACCGAAACCCTCGCCCTTTTAGAAGAAGTCATCAACATCAACTCCGGTTCGCTCAACAAAGAAGGCGTGCGGGAAGTCGGTCGGGTATTCGAACGGGAATTCCAAAAAATCGGCTTCCAGACCGAATGGGTAGAGGTTCCGGCTGAAGTCAATCGTGCCGGACATTTTGTGGCCACCCGAAAAGGAACCAAAGGCAAAAAACTCTTTCTAATTGGGCATCTGGACACCGTGTTTGAGAAAGACATGCCCTTCACTCCCTTCACTTACCTCAATGACAGCACTGCCACCGGACAAGGGGCAAATGACATGAAAGGTGGTGATATCTTAGTCTTGGCCAGTTTGAAAGCCTTACATCAATTGGGACTTTTGGATGACCGAACAATCACCGTCTATTTCAATGGAGATGAGGAAAGCACCGGTAATGCAGAGCTTTCCCGAAAGGATTTTATTGAACGAGCCAAGCTGCACGATATCGCTTTGGGCTATGAAACAGCCCAGGGATTTAGCACGGCAACCGTAGCCCGAAGAGGTGCCGGAGGCTGGAAATTGAAAACCAGCGGCAAACAAGGTCACTCCAGTGGGGTGTTTGGGCAAAATGCAGGATACGGCGCCATCTATGAAGCCGCCCGAATTCTTGACGAATTCCGTGAAGCTTTGGCTGGTGAAAAATACCTGACCTTCAATCCCGGACAATTTATTGGCGGTTCGGATGTGAAACTGGATGAAGTAACTGGCGCCGGAACTTCCCTCGGCAAAACCAATATCGTCGCCCGAGAGGCGATTGTCACCGGAGATTTAAGATTTTTAGGTGAAGCTCAAAAAGAAGCTGCCCGAGCAAAAATGCGTGAAATCGTCGCCAAAAACCTCCACCAAACCGATGCCGAGATCACTTTTTACGACTATATCCCCTCCATGGAGCCTACTGAAGGAAATTATGCCTTGGCGGAATCTCTGAGCAAAGTCAGTCAGGATCTGGGATATGGCCCCGTGAAGCCCGGAGATCCGGGAAGTCGTGGTGCTGGGGATATTTCCTTTGTGGCGGAATTTATGGATTGCCTGGATGGATTGGGTGCTTCGGGAACAGGGGCACATGCACCCGGAGAAACGATCAATATGAAGCAGTTCCCCGATTTGATCAAAAGAAATACGATCTTTCTATACCGATTAACCAGATAACCTGATGAAGAAAATGTTAATCCCAGCGGTAATGGTCGCGGCAGCGCTTTCCTGCCAGGCGCCAACACCCCAAGAACCCGAGCCTATGAAACCTCAAAAAATAGTCGTTTATCAGGTCTTTACCCGCCTTTTTGGCAATACGAATTCCACCAATAAACCCTGGGGAACCAAGGAAGAAAACGGTATCGGGAAGTTCAATGACTTCACGGATACGGCCTTGGAAGAAATCAAAAAAATGGGTGTGTCACACATCTGGTACACCGGTGTGCCGCATCATGGTGTGATCGGGGATTTTCCGGAGATCGGAGTAAGTTCGGATGACCCTGATGTGATCAAAGGGCGTGCTGGGTCGCCTTATGCCGTTCGGGATTACTATCAGGTCAATCCCGATTTGGCGGTGGACGTGGCCAAGCGGATGGAGGAATTTGAAGCCCTAATCGCCCGAACGCATAAACACGGGATGAAAGTGATTATTGATATCGTGCCCAATCACGTGTCTCGCTTTTATGAAGGGAAAAATAATCCTGAAGGGGTCCGAGACTTTGGAGCCGACGACGACAAAACGGTGGAATACCATAAAAACAACAACTTTTACTACATCCCCGGAGAAGCTTTCCGGGTACCTGAACCCAAAAATGGCTACCAACCTTTAGGCGGGGAAAAGCATCCGCTGTCTGATGGAAAATTTGAAGAAAATCCAGCCAAATGGACCGGAAACGGTTCTCGATTGGCTCAGCCTGATTTTTACGACTGGTATGAAACCGTCAAGATCAATTACGGAGTAAGTCCCGATGGGAAAAAGGATTTTGCAGATTTGCCTGAAGGTGCTGATAAATTGGATTGGAAGGCACATCATGAATTTTGGCAGGGCAAAGAAGTCCCAGATTCCTGGAAAAAATTCAAGGACATCACCCAGTTTTGGTTGGGCAAGGGTGTGGATGGATTCCGCTTTGATATGGCTGAGATGGTCCCTGTCGAATTTTGGTCCTACTTGAATTCCCACATCAAAATGACCAATCCAGAGGCATTCCTTTTGGCCGAAGTATATAATCCAAGCCTTTACAGAGACTACATTCGCAAGGGGAAAATGGATTACCTCTACGACAAGGTGGAGTTGTATGACACCCTGAAGCAAATCATGCAAGGTCACGGCAGCACGGATAATCTGGTCCCGATCTTGGCTGGCTTGAAAGACATCGAGCACCACATGCTACACTTCTTGGAAAATCACGACGAGCAGCGCATTGCCAGTCCGGAGTTTGCAGGAAATCCTTGGAAAGCTATGCCTGCCATGGTGGTTTCTGCGACAGTTTCAACCTCACCAACCATGATTTTTTTCGGACAGGAAGTAGGCGAACCGGGTGCGGAAATGGCCGGTTTTGGTCAGCCAAGTCGAACCTCCATTTTTGACTTCATCGGTGTGCCTCAGCATCAGAAGTGGATGAATGGAGGCAAGTTTGACGGTGGGCTACTTTCAGCCAATGAAAAAGCACTACGAAACTACTATTCTGAAGTGCTGAACTTCACTCGAAACAGTTCGGCGCTGATGGGAGAATACTTGGATTTACATGCATTCAACAGGTCTTTAAATCCTGATTACAACAACAAGGCCTTTTCTTTTGCCAGATGGGATGACAGCCAAAAACTGATCGTAGTGACCAACTTTGACGAATTCCAATCGGTCAAAACGACGCTGAAACTTTCTCCGGAACTGCTGAAAGCATGGAACTTGGAATCCGGAGAACGGGAGATTAAAGAGGTGATGTTTGGGAAAAAGAAGACTTTATTGCGAGTGACAGAATCAGGAGCAGAGATTGATCTGGACTTTGGCCCTTGGGAGTCGGCGGTGTTTGAGATTAAATGATCATTTCCGTGAGACCTATCTGCTAAAGGAGGCTGTCCCAAGTAGTTATTCTTTTGAGTTGGGGACTTCAAGATTAGATTTGAAAATCCCTGATTACTAGGAAAAAACCTGTAGGAAAAACCCCAAAGACTAAAGCTATGCTCCGAAATAAAAAAACCGGTTTTTGGATGGTGATCAGTTTTATCATCCTTACGTTGACGGTGGTCTCGGGAATCTTGGTGTCAAAATTCAGATACGATCTTGAAAGTTGGTTTAGTAGGGTCAGCCGAAAAGCTCCAACGTTTACCGAGGACTCAAAATTTGAACATGTTTTTTCCCATGTTTCGGATGGGATTTTAGGGATAGATGTATCCCATTACCAAGGGAGGATTGAGTTTGACAAGCTTGAACTTCAGCTCAAAAACCGGAAGATTGAGTTTGTGGTCATCCGGGCATCCATGGGAAAAGACGCAGTGGATGACAGATTTAAGCAAAATTGGAAGGGATTTCGCTCCCTTCCGGTGCGTTTGGGAGCCTATCACTACTACCGTCCCAATGAAAATAGTAGCCTTCAGGCTAGAAATTTCATCAAAACCACCTCGCTAAAAAGTGGGGATTTGGTCCCTGTGCTTGATATCGAAAAGCATAGCACCATACAATCCAAGGACAGGCTTCGGGAAGGATTAAAGAATTGGCTCAACATCGTGGAGGACCATTACGGAGTCAAGCCCATGATCTACACCGGGGACAGGTTTTTCTGGGAGGTTCTTCATGGCCACGGTTTCGACGAGTATCCCATCTGGATTGCCAACTATAATTCCATTATTGAACCTGAAACCGAGAATTGGACGATTTGGCAATTTTCAGAGCGAGGAACTTTACCCGGAGTCAAGGAGAAAATTGACTTGAACGTGTTGGCGGGTGGTAATGAAAAATTAAGCGACTTGCTGATTCCCTAACTTCCCAAAATCCGATACAATTCTAAATTGAGATAGTAGTCTCCTCCACTGATTTTCCGTTTTTCACATACACCCAAGTCAACCAACTTATTCAAATATTGTCTGGCTGTATTTTCCGCGTAGAGTTTTTTATCCATCAAATGTTTGACTTTGGTAAAAGGCTGGGTAAAAATCGCTTCCACTAGTGATTCCGGTCTGGTGATGCTGGTCTCTTTTTCCAAGACTTGGAGAATGGCCTCTTTGGCATTTAGGATATCGTTGATCTTTTGAAAAGTATCCTCAGAAGTTTCTTCTATTCCTCTTAACATAAACAAAAACCAGTCCTTCCAAGCTCCTCGTTGGGTAACTCCGGCGAGGTTTGCATAATACTGCTCCTTTTCCCTTAGAATATATTTGCTTAGGTACAGAATCGGTAGATCTAGAAGTCCGCTATGCACTAGGAAGTGAATATTGAATATCCTGCCTGTTCGCCCATTTCCATCCCGAAAGGGGTGAATGGCCTCAAACTGCAAGTGCGCAATGGCTATTTTGATCAAAGGATCTATCTCAGGTTGCTGATTAGCATTGACAAACTGGATCAGATTATCCATAAGTTTCTGCAAAACCCCTTCCCCACGAGGTGGCGTGTAGAAGGGTTTTCCTGCATTTGGCCCCGAACCACCCTGTCGGATGTACGTTTGTGCGAAGGGTTTCCGCAATCCATCATTGTATTCGGTAGTTGTTTGATAAACCAACTCAAAATAGCCTAAATCGAAATTTCCACGCTCAGCCAGATACTTATAGCCAGACCAAATAGATTCCCGATACCTCAATATTTCCTTTGCCGGTCCTTTTATCTGAGAATTCTCATCACTAAAAGCCTTATACAATTCATCGTCAGTTGTAAAAACATGCTCGATCTCACTGGATGCTTTGGCTTCTTGCAAGCTGATCGTATTCACCAAAATACCCTGATTGGGGGGTATTGCAATGCTACGGCCTTAAAGCTTTCCCAATGCAGCTTTTGCTTTTCCCAAGGTCTGAAAAACGTCCAAATCCCTATAAAATGAAGGATCAATGGGCAAAAGCGGGAGATTATTCCACGGGATATTCCGGTCAGGATTGATAGGGTAGCACTGATCTGACATTAAAATATTGAAATTTTAATGTAAGGTAGGGGATCTGACCTTAAATACAAGGTCTGAATCACCAATTGACCTTAAATTTTTTGATTTTTAATGTTAGTAATAGGTTTTGACCTTAAGGCCAAAGTTCCCACTAACTCCAATTGTTTTGACTTTTGATTTCATACTTTTTTCATCTCTGCGTTTTTTGAATTATCTTCATAAGCCTCAAAAATGTCCTTCCATGCCTATTCTCAGCCTTATTCTGCTCTTTTTTAGTTCATTCCTTCCTTCCAAAGAGCAAAAGTCACCCAATATCCTCTTCCTCATCGCTGATGACTGGTCCTTTCCGCATGCGGGAGTTTATGGTGATCAAGTAGTCCGAACACCGACTTTTGACCGGTTGGCAGCGGAAGGAGCACTATTTACCCATGCTTTTACGGCTTCTCCTTCTTGCTCACCCTCTAGAGCGAGCATTTTGACCGGACGCTATCCCCACGAAAATGAAAGCGGGGGAAACCTCTGGCCCGAATGGCCCGCCCAATACCCCACCTATGTAAGCTTGCTTGAAAAATCAGGCTATTTCACCGGCTCAACACGCAAAGGCTGGGGACCGGGAGATTTCAAGGTGTCAGGATTGGCGCACAACCCCAGTGGAAAAAGCTATGCCGACTTCGAGGCTTTCATCAAAGAAAAGCCCGCCAATCAACCGTTTACGTTCTGGTTTGGGAGTACGGATCCTCACCGAGACTATGTAGCCAATACCGGAATTCAATCCGGAATGAAATTGGAAGACGTGGTAGTCCCCGGCTTTTTCCCGGATAATGACTGCGTGCGAAATGATATCCTCGATTATTATTTTGAAATCGAACGTTTTGACCGGGAATGTGGGCAGCTGATCAACATGTTGGAGAAAATCGGTGAGCTGGACAACACAATCATCGTGATGACCAGCGACAACGGCATGCCTTTTCCACGAGCCAAAGCAAATCTCTACGATTATGGCACCCGGATGCCCCTAGCAATCCGATGGCCCAAAAAAATCAAACCCGGCACCGTGGTTGCTGACTTTGTGAATTTTGTGGACTTTGCTCCCAGCTTTTTGGCGGCAGCCGGGCTTAGTCCTGAAAAAATGAGCGGGCAGTCGCTTTGGCCCCTTTTGGCCGGACAAAAACAAAACCGTGACAAGGTTTTTCTTGAACGAGAGCGCCATGCCAATGTCCGAAAAGGCAACCAAAGCTATCCCATGCGCGGGATCAGAAATCACCGGTTTGCTTACATCTGGAATCCCATGCCCGAACGGGATCCTGCCGGAAATCCTTCCGTTCACCAGTCTGTCGGCCAATTTGGAGACGTGGACCACTCCATTACCAAATTTTTGATGATGGAAATGCAGGGAAAAGCCCAAGCCGGTTTGCCGGATTATTTTGCTCTCGCTTTTGAATCACGACCCGAGGAAGAACTGTATGACATCGAAATAGACCCTTACCAGCTTCACAACCTAGCCACTGACCCTGCTTTTGCCGAGGTAAAAGAACAACTGAGGAAAGAACTGCTGGCTTGGATGAAAAACACTGGAGATCCAAGGTTTGACAATCCCCGATCCACCTATTGGGATGAACTGCGCTATACGCCAGACTATCAGATGACAGATGCCGATGTAGTCAAGTTCATCCGAGAATACAAAATAAGGCCACCATTTGGCCAGGGAGCCCAAAATGGCATCTCGTGTATCCAGGAACAAAAGTAAGCTTATTGAATCCCCAGAAAGTCTAAAACGGCTTTATCCCCTTTCAAGGCCCGAGAAGGTATAGGGTGATTTGGGGTAAAAACCCTCAATTCATCTGCCGAAAGTACCGTTACAAAGCTTTCATCAAAACCATCCTGATAGGGAATTCGCCCTGCATTGAGTCCAAGGTAATGCCCAAAGAAATTATACACCGCAGCCCGCTTGTTTTTCCCATAATCGTGGCGCTCACCAGCTAAATGGACATTATCGACCCGGCTTTCTGCCTGGTAGGTTGAATAGACTTTTTGCATGTAGGGAAATTCGATTCGGGGATTGTTCTTAGTCCAATCTCCTCCGTCGGAAACCAACAGCATAGGCCGAGGAGCAGCCAAAGCAGCAATTTCCACATTGTTGGTTTGGTGGTCGTTGCTTTTATGAATCGGCATCCCGCTTTCGCAGGTACAGCCTCCGAAAAAGTAGGCCGAAACCATCACCACCGGAGCCGAAACGGTAATCCTCGGATCCAAGGCTGTAATCAAAATTGACTGAGTACCTCCACCGGATTCCCCTGTCACCCCGATTCGTTCAGGATCCACATCCGAACGGGAAATCAGGTAATCAACCACCCGTTGGGAATTGTAGGTTTGAAGGGTCAATGCGATCGGAATCTTGTGATCCACCTGCTTGGAATCACCGTAACCCACCATATCATAGGCAAACACCACTGCCCCCATCCGAGCAAAGGCTGCACTTCGCTTTTGCATGCTTTCTCCGAATCTCAGGTCAGGTCCGTGGCCATGCACACTGAGGATTGCCGGACTTTTGGTAAACGGAGCCGGGTTGAGTGGCCTATAAAGGTTTCCGGTGATGAAAAAACCGGGGAAACTTTCGATGGCAATGTTTTCGACAATGTAGCCATCCATTTCCCGGGTGCTATGGATAATCGTATTGAAAGGAGCAGTTCGAGCTGGTATTTGCTCAAGCTTCATGCCTTGGATGATTCCATTTCGTATCACCTCTGCCCGCTTTTCCCAGTCGACTTGAGTGGTCCAAGCCGAAGCGGTTTGCTTCATAAAAATAGCTGCCTCATCCTCCGTCCAATAGGCTCCTTGGCAGAGCATGTTTTCTTGGGCAGAAACGTTCGAAAACTGGAAAAGGAGAAGGATCGAAAACGAAAGGAGAGATTTTTTCATGGGTTCTAGGGCTTATTGGATGACTTGGGAAATTTCAGTGGGTTCGTATCCGATCCGGTGGGAGTTGAGGTAAATAGTTTCTCCTTTCTTGGCTTCAAAAGGTCCGGTATACACTTTCCAGCCTTCGGTTTCAGAAAAACGATAGCCGATCGAGGCACTGGGATTCGCATTACTTAAGTAAACTTTCCCGTTTTCATAAGTTAGCTTTGCAGTTGGTGTCAAGGTAGGAGTGTCCTTCCCTTTCCACCAAGTCCGGACCATTTCCATTTCATTAAGGGCTCCTTTGTTATCAATTTAATCCTTTTTTCCTTTAGGCATTGCTTCGTTAAATTGTTTCACTTTTGTAAAACGAATAACCTAAATTTTGTAACTGATAAATTGGTTAGCCATTGTTTTTGCCATTTGATTTAAATATATTTCTCTAAATACTTATAAAAGGGCACTTCTAAAAACCTAAAGTAGCTTAATTCTTTCAAAAAAGGCATTTTTTG
>CAZNND010000112.1:0-11741 GCA_964574365.1 uncultured Limnohabitans sp. | reverse complement strand
GTTGATGATGGGTAAAACGAAATTTTGCAAGGCGGTCCCTTGTAATCGGGTTAAAAGAATCCCTCTCGCTGTGGAATAGGTTACCGATGAAAGTGCATTGGACAATCCCGGATTCAGGTTCAATCGCTTGCTCTTTTCTGGTATGGCCAGCTCTTCCAAATTTTCAATTTTATAGATAAAAACCAGATGAAAATTACCGCTCGCCTCCGTTTCGTTTTCGCCTTTGCTATCGGTTTTGATGCTTACCGAAAAATCCGCCTTGGCTAATTTGTCCTCAAGGCTAAATCCTAACTGCAAAGAGTGGTCAAGTTGATACCCTGCTGCTTTGCTGGGATCAAAATTTTCAGGCGTATCTACCTGGCCTTTAATCATTTTGAAATTAACTAAAGCAACTTTTTCCGGGTCGAAAATAGTTTTATCCTGCATTGCTTAATTCATAAAGTGGAGCGGCTTCTTCAGCAACCTGCCAGACTGTATCGCTGATTTTTGTTTCAAGTTTGGTATAGCTCACAAACGTGTGAACCCTACAGATAAAACCATCTTCCACAAATTCGGTCTGTACTTTTTTCTTGGGCACTTCCAACAAAGGCTCTCCCAGTTCAGCCGACAATTTTGCCAGTGAACGCAAAGTGAAATTGTGCTCACCGCTCAGCCACTTGGAAATTTCGGATGGTTTTTTGTCCAGCTTCTCTGCGAGTTCCTTTTTGGTCATGTTTTTTTCACGCAAAAGCTGATTGATGCGAACCACCAGGTCGGCATACCAATCCACGAAAATGTCAACATCCTTTGGGGTGTTGTCTAATATTCTTTGAAATACCTTGCTTCTCATGTAGTTTGTCTTTTAGATCCATATTTCATCGCTGCCCGTGTAAAAACGAAATTCTCTTTGGTCAGCGCTTAGGTAAATTTCCTTGTTTATCAAGGCACCTAGTATGCGTTTGGCAAAAAGGTTGGCCTCTTGAAAGGCCATACTTGTATTTCCACCTTGAGCGGTGTTGGCCGTTTTTTCGCCACCATTAAACAGTACCACCAAGGTTTCTGACAAACGCAAGCAATAGAGGCGAAGGGGAAAATTGCCGAAATTGATGGAAAGGTCTTCTACTCGGTAAGTGCCCGAAGGGGGAAGTGCATGTGCCGCATTTTCAAATCTGAAGAAGTCTTCCAAGGCTCCCAATTCATCACCAATTTTATTGGAAATAAACTTTGCTAATTCCTGTAATGGCCTCTGTAAGGTGCTGTGGTTTTCATATTTCATGAAAAACTTATCGGTTTCCGAAAGCTCGGCATCCTCCCTCCTTACGGTGTAAAAGGTGCAAACCTTCCCTTGGTCGTCAAATAGTTCAAGCGTAAATGTATTCACTTATAACCGAAATATAAAAATTATTATTTCACTTTAAAGTTAATTTCTAACAAAAAATAGGGATCAGCCCTGCCCGGATCGCTTCTTTACACTTCGATGTGCCCACTCATCAAGCGAGGCAATAAAATAGCCCTTGCCTCCCGGAGTTTGGTGTTTTGGTTGTGCAAAGTGTTTATAAGCTTAATTATAAGGTAACGTTGAGCCATCAAAAAATGCTGCTTCCTTTTTTGGTGGCATTGGTATTTCCATATCCAAAATGAGTTTTCTGTTTGCGTGTGGTATGGTGGCACCTGTATTTCCCTGAATAATTGCGGATTCATTTTGCTTCATAAATTGATAAAGGTAATCACCGCTAACTCTATTTGAATTTGCATTTTATCCATTTGCCCTAAGAATTATCCCTCCGTTTTTCTTCTTCGTGGTCAACTCCAGCCCTTTTTTCACCTTAAACCCGGTAGTTTTCCTGTCTTAAAGAGTATGTTTTTAAATATTTAGCGTATTTCATTGGACAACTACCTACTTCTACCTTTTTTTTATAAAAGACATTGAGCCTAAATGAAAATGGGATTCAAGGAATTTGATAATCTAATAATTCAGTTAAATCCACATACAAAGTATTCTAAATATTAATTTTCCTCTTATAACTAAAAAAGCAATTATTAAAAATTTTTAATGACAATTAGTGTCAGTTGCTTTTTGAATGATTTGAATTATCCTAGTTTTGGTTGTAACGAATTGATCATGAGATTTAAACTGCTATTGGAAAGGGAAGATAAAAACCGGTTTATACCGATTAATTACCAATATGAGCTTTCATCTGCTATTTATCGAGTGATAGAACGAGGGAATAAGGAGTTTTCTGAATTTCTTCACGATGAGGGATATCGATTGGGAAATAAGTCATTCCGATTGTTCACCTTTTCCAGATTATTCTTAGATAATCAGAAGGCACATTTGAATCAAGGGCGATTGGAACACATAGGCCAGAATGCGGAGCTTTATGTTTCTTTTTTGATTGATCGGGTGGCTGAAGAATTTATTAAAGGACTGTTTTTGGGTCAACAGTTTTACTTGGGAGATCAGATTTCCGGGGCGAACTATCGGGTATCAAAAATAGAATCCACTGGGCCGGTTTTTTTTCAGCAAAAGATGCATTACCGCTGTGTATCTCCTATCCTGATTAAGGAAAAGAGAGCGGATGGTGGCGAAAACTACTTGGATCCAGGCCATGCCAAGTATGGAGAATATTTGGTGCAAAACCTGATTTCAAAATGGGCAGCTCAAGCCATGGCTGGGGTTGAACTGAGTAAAGTAACCTTTGAAAACCTGGCCTATCGGTTTGAACCGGTTGGGAAAATTTATAAAAATGGAGTGGTGATCAAGCAAATGACTCCCCAAGAGAGCAAGCTAATCGGCTACAGCTTCGAATTTATATTTGATGCTCCTGTAGAACTGCACGAAATCGGCTATTACTCCGGCTTCGGACATTTGAATAGTCAGGGGTTTGGGTGTGTGGAGGTGAAAAATAGTAAGTATAGTTAATTCTGTGTCAGAATATAAAAGAAAAACAGTCGAACTAAACGAGCCTATTCGTTGAAATCGCAAAATAAAACGACTATTCCGATGATTATGATTAAAGAGAAAAAAGAATTAAAAATAACTTATCTAATCTCTTCTAAGAATTCAAGTTTTGAATCTATTTCCTTTTCTATAGATTATTTCTTGCGTTGGTCTTTGATTTGGGCAAGTGAAATTTTTCCACTTTTTAGCAGAATTTCCTCTTCTCTGGTAAGTGGATTGGGCGACCTTTTTAGTTTTTCCCAAACTTCATCTGGATTTTGTTCAGTAAAAGGATTTTTAAAATTTGGAGGTAGTCCTAGAGAGCTTTTCATCTATTCCGATATATTACAAATAGTTTATGCAAGTTATTCGGAATTGTTGAGGCGAGCAAATCTTTACCTGTTAATAAATGGCATGTACTCTTCCATTATCTCCTTTCTTGTTGGTCTGACGACATCTAGCGTGATTATTCCATCCAAGTAATATTGAAATGCAACTTTCACAGGTCTACCGTCCTCTAAAATCGAGATCCAGTAAAGGATTTCTTCGCTATATGTTGGAAAAGACTGCCTGTACGGATCTTGGTAGGAGGCTTCAATTTCCTGGGGATTATTTAAACCAGCCTGCCTTAACCGATAAGCCTGAATTTGATGGTTGAATTTTTCTTCCATGTCATTTTATTCAAATCCCCAAAGCTTTTTGCTCTGGGGAGATTCCACCTTGGTGCGATTGAGTTAGAGGCAATTTATGAATCTGATACTATTTCAATTCCTGTGGAGTTGTAAATATATATAATTAGTTTAAAAATCTTATACTTGAAATAATTTTATACTTACTAGAATGATCAAAGAACTAACTCAATTTGTAAAAACCATACCAGAAATGGTAAGGGAGCGAGCGATAGAGCCAAAAGCGGGGCTCCACATCCTTATCCAATTTGACAAAAATGGAAAGGGATTTGTAGTAAACAGCGAGCGTTATTTCGGTAAAAAGCATGGAGAAACTTCCCTTTTCTTGAAAGATTGTGCAAAAAAGCAAGTTGCTGGCTGGATGATTGATACCAATAAATGTTTTGACCTACCAGCCAAAGGAATTCACTCTGCTAGTCCCTATTGCTTTGCATTTAAGCGAGAGTCATGGATTGGCGGTGAAAAGTATCCTAAGGAAACCAGTAAGTTGAATATATTGGGACGGGCGGAAGCATACTTTGCAAAGTGTTTTGATGAAAAATATGGACTTGACGAAACAGAGAAGCAACGATCTCTTCAGTTTAGAAATTTCCTGAAATCAGAAATGCAGCAACTTCTGGAAAGTCTGGAAGTATATCCCAATCTGGATGAAGGTGACTATATCAATATTTACATAGATGAACCTCTAGCAAAGTACAAGGCCTTCGGTAACCTTTATGCAGCGGAGGGATTGTTCAATACAGCTGAATACAATATAGAATTGAATGGAGAGGTTTATGGAACCAGCAACTTCCAGAATGGATTCAATAGCAAAAAACCATTTCTCACCCACCAAACAGCCTCTTTTGACATCACAAGCCGAATTAGTGCCTCAGATGCCCAGGCCTTGTCCGACTTTACCACTATGGCCGGGAAGAGGCTATTCCCCAACCCCATTCCTATTTTTATAGATCAGCCGGAGCTGACAGAAGATGCCACCAAAATCTATCACAAGGAAGAAAATAAAAAAATCACACATCGCGAGATCATCTCAGAATTATGGAAGCGAAATAAGGACTTGGGTAATTATTATCTGCTCTACTATTCTGCAGGCATAATTCAAGACTTTGATTTCGTAGCAAAATTCCATTATCAGCTCTCGGATGAAAAGACTGAGGAAGAAAATGGATGGACAATTGAAAATGTTACTGAAATCAAG
Organism: uncultured Limnohabitans sp.; assembly: GCA_964574365.1. GTDB lineage: Bacteria > Bacteroidota > Bacteroidia > Cytophagales > Cyclobacteriaceae > Algoriphagus. The sequence goes on along the minus strand of CAZNND010000112.1, from coordinate 6,934 downwards.
GAAAAGGATAAAACTATTCAAAAGCCTATATCACTATTTTCAGTATTTGATTTTGAGCGAGTTGTTATTCGTCAGCTGTTCAATAATGCACTTATCAAGATAGATGAAAAGAAAGAAGAAATATCCATGCGATATTTTGATGACCTAGATCCTAAATATTATCGACCTGCTCTCTATACACTTCTTTTAAAATATCGGAAACCTATTTATGATTTTATCTACAAATCCATGCGGTCAAGTATCGGTCGAACTCAGTTTGAAGATATCTGCTTAACTGGAATTATTGATGACCTGAAAGAAGATAAAGAATACACTATTAAATCTAAGCTGAATATTTACTTCAGTCTTTACCAATATTTTGATAAAAACAAAAATTCACCAATTATGCCAAGTAAAATAGAAGATCACAAGGCCTTGATGGCCAAAGTAGTATCGGATGAAGCTACTCACTTTGACTCTGATGAAGGGTATGCTTTTGGAGCTGGACAATTGATCTACTTCCTTTTAAGTAAAAGTGAAGCAAGTGAGCGAACTCACGCAGTATTGGAGCCTTTTCTCCAGAAAACTAGCCATTCGCATTTTAATGAAGCCATTGCTTCTATACTATTAAAATATAAACACGCCATTGGATTTGACTTCAAACGATTTAATAAGTTGGCTGCTGAAGTCCTTGATTATATCCCTCAAAAGGGACTTGCCGAACTTAGGCCTTTCCTTTTGGCTGGGTATTTCTGTCCAAATATTCTTTTTCAATCCAAAAAAACCGATTTGCCATCTTAAAAAAATACAACTATGACCAAATTCAACAAAAGAGCTTATGGAGCTGTCGTTATCAAAAGCATCAACTCCAACTTCAATGCAGACTTTACCCACCAGCCTCGCACTTTGCCAGATGGTAGGGTCTATGCGACAGATAAGGCCCTCAAATATCTGGTGAGAAACTACCTCATTCATGAGACGGAAGAAAAAATTTTCTATTATAAAACGTTCAAGGAAGATACCCTAAATCCAAGATCACTTGATGAGACCTACGAAAGCCACTTTGGTGCTATACCCAAAGGTGAAGGCAGTGGTGCAACTAAAGAGGCAACTAAGAAAAAAGAAATGCTTTCAAAACTTTTGACTAGTCTCGATATACGGCTATTCGGAGGAACATATGCTGGTTCCACCAACCTGTCTATGCACGGCCCCACTCAAATCACCCACGGCCTTAATCAATTTGTGAGAGGTGAAATATTCTCAGAACAAATAATGTCACCATTTCGGAATTCTGCCGAGGGTAAGGAAGATTCAGCCATGACTACTTTAGGGACTCAGTCCAAACTCCGTGAAGGACACTATGTACATGGGATATCAGTAAATCCTAAAAATCTGGATGTGCTGACCTCCTTATCGGGCACGGAAAATCACCTGAGTACAGCTGATATTGATAACCTCAAGTTGGGTCTTCGACGGGGCGCCACCTACTACAATTCTTCCGCTAAAGCAGGGACTGATAATGAACTCCTGCTATGGGTAGAACTCAAGGAAAACTCCAAGATGGTACTCCCTTCCTTTGTGGAGTTGGTGAAGGTACTTGATACCGATAAAAGAGAAATTGATTTGAGTGGGGTACAGAAACTACTGGCTCAAGATCATGTGAAGTCCGAGATCGAAAAAGTAGAAGTGTACTACAATAAGGCTATTTCAACGATTGTCAACAAACCAGAAGGTTCAATAGAACTCGACCTGTGATGATGCAAAAGCTGATCTCCATAGATTTAAAAGCGGACTTTGGCTTTTTGAGGAAACCCGATACAAATGACGGTGTTTCCATGAGCTACAATATGCTACACAAACCAGGATTGCTAGGAATTTTTGGTGCAATCCTCGGAATGGAAGGCTACCAAAAGCGAGGAGAGCTTCCGGAATATTACCAAAGATTGAAGAATTTGAAAGTAGGAATAGCCCCGCTCGGCGATCAAAATGGAAATTTTCCAAAATCGACCATTGTCTATACCAACACGGTAGGCTACGCCAATAAAGACGGGAACTTTATTGCCTACGAAAACACCCTAATTAGGCCTTCATTCCGTGTGTATGTGGTAGTAGCAGATGGTGACCAACTCCTTGATTACCTGAAACAGGGGAAAGCGGAATACATTCCCTACCTCGGAAAGAATGAGTTCCCGGTTTGGTGGGAAGGATTTCAGGAATATGAACTCAAACCTTTTCGATTTGATCAGGATTTTGAGGTGAAGACCCTGTTTATCAAAAGGGAAGAAAACGATCAAGCTAGGAATAATGAATCAGGCGTTCGTCCTGTCGGTTTTGCAGCACTGCTAAACAAATCCACTGATGCATTTTTCTATTTTGAGCGGCTTCCATTAGGATTCCGGGAGCTTGAATCTTCAAAAAGAGGTAAAGAGTATCAGTATGACCTAGTTTCGTTTGTGTATTCTAATGCCAAGTTTAAGTCCGATTTCCAAATAGACAATCTTTATTCTATTGGAAAGAATGAGGTAGTCCAACTCAATTAAAAATGGTTACTTTCGAGCATCTCATAGGAAAGAGCAAGGTGGAACTGCTCTTAAATAACCATACAAAATATCTTGCCCATACACCAGATGAACTCTTGAGTGACCACATGAAGTTGGTCACTCATTATTTTTTGGATTTAGTAGAAGTACATGGGGTTGAGCTGATCCTTGATAATTTGCTTATCAAACTCTGTAAGCAGAACAAACAACTTGCTGAGTTCGCTAAGCAGTTATTTTGGGAAACAATTCTTTACCATGATTTCGGAAAGGTAAATGAGAATTTTCAAAGGGTGAAAATGGATAACATCCAATATTTCCCAACACCCAAAAACAATCAAATACAAACTGAACATTCATTACTTAGTGCGTTTATTTTTTTGTCCCATCAAATCTCGAATGGTTTAAAACAAACTCAAGATCAGGAGGAGCAGAAACTATTAATGGACTTAATGTTTGCCTTTGCCCACAATATCATTAGGCACCATAGTTCAGGTTTGGATGATTTTTCCTCAAAAGAAACTTTCAATAGGTATTCCGAAAGTGTTTGTGGGGGACTGGAAGAATATCTCGAATGTTTTCGTCAGGATTACTTACTAGAATTTGTCAAAGCTATCCCTAACATCCGCAGTATTGCCGAATTCAAAGGCTTAGGATTTGAATGGTTTTTAGTCATCCGCCTTAACTTCTCCCTGCTCACGGCTGCTGACTATTACGCCACCTCGCACTATAATAACAATTGGAAGCACCACTATCAAGAATTTGGAGTATTGAATATCGATGATCGGCAACGGCATTTCCGAAGACTGCAAACCACACATGCCCATAACATGGCACTATATGAAAATCATGATGATTTTCTCAATCAGTCTCTGGTACAGCTTCAGGAAAAATCAAACAACAACCTGAACAAGCTACGATCCAAAATGGCTGCGGAGGTAATCAGTAACATTCGCCAATTCGCTTCGGAAAAGCTGTTTTACATCGAAGCACCGACCGGTGGGGGCAAAACAAACATGGCGTTTATCGCTACACAGGAACTTCTGCAGGCTAACCCGGAGTTGAACAAGGTTTTCTATGTCTTCCCGTTTACCACACTGGTCACACAAACCCAAAAAGTAGCACAGGAAACCTTGGGTTTACATCCTGATGAATGGATAGAACTACATAGCCGGGTAGCTTGGAAACAGAAGGATGAGCAGGAGGGAAAGGAGGATGGTCTGTATGGAGAAATAAGGCTAGATGATATCCACAATCAGTTTGTAAACTATCCTTATACTTTCCTAAGCCACGTTCGCTTTTTTGATATTCTTAAGGCCAATGATAAGAGTAGCATTTACCTGTTGCACCGTTTGGCTAATAGTGTAATAGTTATTGATGAAGTGCAAGCCTATAATCCAGAGCTCTGGGACAAAGTGGCTTACCTGCTCAAAGAATACGCAGATGCTTTAAATATCCGCTTTATTGTGATGTCTGCCACACTGCCTAAAATCGGTGACTTGGCAGAGGCACACTTTCGAAACCTCATTCCAGATGCTATAGGCGGATACTTTACCAATCCCAATTTTGCTGATCGGGTCAGCTTTAGCGATGAACTGTTGCAAAGAAATAGACCACCAAAGGAGGAGCGCCAAGATTTTATGGAATGGTTGGCTAAGATCGTTTTTGAGAAATCCGAGACTTACCGAAAGGCAAATGGGTCGGCACGAATCATTGTAGAATTTATCTTTAAAAAATCCGCCACAGAGTTTGCAAGCCTCGCCGAAAGGATTTTTGAAGGCTATGAAATATTCGTTTTGAGCGGAACCATTTTGGAGCCACAAAGGAGGCACATTATCAATTCGCTCAAGAATAGGCAAAATAAGGATAAAAACGTATTACTGATCACCACTCAAGTGGTAGAGGCTGGGGTTGATATTGATATGGACCTGGGATTTAAAAACAGATCCATTGTTGACTCAGAAGAGCAACTTGCCGGTCGTGTCAACCGAAACGTAAATAAAGCCGGGTGCACGGTATTTCTTTTTGATTTGGACGATGCATCCCTTATTTATGGAAAAGATCGGAGGTTCAAAGAATGGAAAGCAGGTCTTGAAACCGACTATTTTGAAATTTTAAGAACCAAGCGATTTGATCGGCTTTATGATAAAGTGAAGTCTTATTTGGAGGCCACGAATAAGGAAAGCCAAATGAAAGGTACACTTTCTGAATACCGCAATAGATTGATCGCTCAACTCAACTTTCCCCAAATCGACAAAGAGTTCAAACTTATTGATCAAAGCAATACTAGTGTCTTTGTCCCAATCAGCCTTAACCTATGGATTTTGAATGAACAAAATAACAAGGAGCCGATTTTGACAGATCAGCAAATCCAGTTTTTGGAAGGTTTTGGTATTAAAATAGAGAATGACCAATTGTCAGGAGAAGAGGTGTTTGAAATTTACAAGCAGTTGATTTTGGATCAGGATAAAGGTTTTGGGCAAAAGAAGCGAAACCTCAAAATCATACAATCCATCATGGCATTGTTCACTTTTTCCCTATTCTCTGAAAGTAAGGTCATTACCGAGCTGATAAATGGGGGAAATTCTGAACAGTTTGGATTGATTTACCTGGTAAGTCACAAACAAATCTACAGTTTGGAACGAGGTCTTGATTTAGGGAAAATGAACGAGCTAAACTTCATCTGAAATGTTAACCAATGCAACGCTTATTAACCTTTACCATGTATGCAAGCGGCAGACTTGGCTTCATGCAAACGGAATCCAAATGGAGCATACCTCTGAAATTGTCGCCGAGGGAAAACTAATCGGAGAAACAAGCTATCAGGACCGATCGGCCAAATACACCGAACTGGAAATCGAAGGAGTCAAAATCGACTTCTACGACCCAAAAACAAAAACCATCCACGAGGTCAAAAAGTCGGACAAGGTGGAAACTGCCCATATCGCCCAAGTCAAATACTACCTCTATATCCTTCGGCAAAATGGAATAGAAGATCCACAGGCCCTTTTGGAATATCCCCGACTCCGGCAGCGGGAATCTGTCTTTTGGGAAGAAGGGGATGACCAAAAAATCCAAGAATTGATTAAGGAAATCCAAGCACTTGTCAGCCAAGCCTCCTGCCCTCCCTTAGAGAAAAAACCCATCTGCAAAAAGTGCAGCTATTTTGATTTTTGCTACATCGAAGAGCTATGAAAAAAACATATTACCTGTTTAATCCGGGGAGATTGAGCCGCAAAGACAATACACTGAAATTTATCCCTGTGGATGAAAACGGCAGAGAGGGGCAGCCCAAGTTTATTCCTGTTGAAGGTGTCTCTGATTTATACTGTTTCGGCTCTTTGGATGCCAATTCATCGCTGTTTAATTTCTTGGGAAAAGCGGGGATAAGCGTGCATTTTTTTGACTTCTATGAGCATTACACCGGCAGCTTTCAGCCCAAGGAATACCTTTTGGCGGGCAAAATGCAGATCCAACAAACCAGGCATTACATCGATCTTGAAAAGCGGCTTAAGATTGCTAAAAAATTTATAGAAGGGAGTGGATTCAATATCATCAAAAATCTCCGGTACTATCATAATCGGAATAAAGATTTAGAGTCCCAACTCGTGAAAATAGAAGAGCTAAACGGAAAGATAGGGGGTACTCAAGCCATTTCGGAATTGATGGGCATCGAGGGAAACATCCGTCAAACCTATTATAGTGGGTTTGATACGATTATCAATGAACATGCTATGGAAGGCAGAAGTATGCGGCCTCCCCTCAATGAGGTTAATGCCTTGGTCAGTTTTGGCAACATGCTGTGCTATACGCAATGCCTGGATCAAATTTACCATACCCAGCTTAATCCGACCATTAGCTTTCTTCATGAACCCGGATATAGAAGGTATTCCCTCGCATTGGATTTAGCAGAGATTTTCAAACCCATTTTGGTGGATCGGGTGATATTTAGGGTATTGAATAAAAAAGAAATTCAATCCAAAGACTTCGATATCCAGGTAAACCGAGTTGTCCTCAAGGAATCCGGAAAGCGAATCTTTATCAAGGCATTCGAAGAGCGACTAGCCGAGACTATTGCCCATCGGACCTTGAAAAAACAGGTGTCTTACAAGCATTTGATAAAGTTGGAATGTTACAAACTCAGTAAGCATCTTTTGGAAATGGAAACCTATCAACCCTTTAAAATATGGGGGTAAGATGTACGTAATTTTGGTGTATGACATTGGGGAGCGCAGAGTTGCCAAAATGCTAAAGCTTTGCAGGCAATACCTGAATTGGATTCAAAACTCAGTTTTTGAAGGGGAAATCACAGAAGTAAAACTGAAAGAGCTCCTTTCAATGGCTAGAAAAATAATGAAAGAAGAGGAAGACAGTATCATAATTTTTAAAAGCCGGGATGAAAAATGGCTGGAGAAGGA
>CAZNND010000111.1:9839-11839 GCA_964574365.1 uncultured Limnohabitans sp. | reverse complement strand
CGGTTCGTAATAAAAGACCCATTTGAGTTCGGAAGAAATCAAATCCAGTTCGGAGGAAATTGTCAAAAAGTTCGGAGTAAAGTTCGGAGAAAACCGAAATGAGTTCGGAGAAAAGTTCGGAGTTAAACATAACCCAAAATGACACAGATTGTAGAGAAACTTGGACCAGAATTGAAGAAAGCCCTTAAAGAAGCTGAAGAGGCTTGGATAGCCGTAGCAATGATTTCAATCCAAGGTTTGGATTTTTTAAATGTGGCTGCTAAAAAATGCAAACTGAACATAATTACAGGTGTTGACCTGCCTACTCCTCCAGTTGTTCTTGACACCCTATTCAAAAATGAAATTATATCGGATCAATGGCAAGTTAGATTGTTTGAGAATGGATATTTCCATTCTAAATTTTATCTGATGAAAAATCCAAATGGGAAATATTCCGCATTTGTAGGGTCATCAAACCTCACAATGGGCGGTTTGAAAAATCATACTGAGATTTCAGTTCAGATCACTGATCAAAAAACATGTAAGAAGCTGTTAGAAATATTTCAGGAATATAAGTCGGATAAAAACAGTGTTAAGTTGACTGAAGAATGGCTTGATAAGTATTTCGAAAGCTTTAAACAAAGGGAATTTACTTTTAAGAAGGAAGAAGAAGTCGCAGTTAATCTTAAGAAAGAAGCAAGAGAGGCGTTAAATGCGACCATGTTAAGGGAAAAAGATTTCCTCAAAGAATTGATCCAATTCAGAAAGTCTAATGAATATTCAGCGAGAAGAAAAAGTAGAGTTAAAGCTGTGATTGATATTAGGAATAGCCTTGATTACATGGAAAACTTTCAAAATCCGGATATCGATGAGTTCTTTTCAATAGGTGAACTTGGACAGCTAAGACATATTAATAAACAACCAATTCAGGGTAATATAAGGGCTTTCAAAAAGACCCTCCGAATGCTTGTTAATGACAATCTCGACATTGCAGAACGCTATAAGGGTGCCATTGAAAAGGAAGGAGAATACAAAATTGAAAAAGCTGGCCCAGCTTTGATTTCAAAGGTTTTGACTGCCCATGATCCTTTCAATTACTTTGTTGCCAACAACCGCTCTGAAACAGTATTCAAGGAGTTTGGAATCAGATTGCCAAAGGGGCTTAATGAAGGCGAAAAATATAAAGTGATGGCTACTTTTTTAAAGGGAATTTGTAAAAAGGCCAACATTCCAAACCTGGCAGTATTGGATGATTTTATTTATGAATTGAGCGAAAGATTAAAAAAATAATTTTTACAAATGACCTTCCCCAGCATAACCATACAGGGTAATATCATCTCCGGTGAGATTCTCGACAAGATCACGGCAGAGGATATCAAGCACCAGACTCCCGAGTCATTTGGCGTATCCAAGAATAGCAAGATACGGGATGAGATCGGTCTGGCTTGGGCTTCGGCCCGTGGATACTGGCAAGCCTTCAAGCTGCGCCGTGAGCGAATCGCCGAGGAGGATAGCGGTACCACTGAGACCCGTAACTTCTGGATGCTACCTTTCCTGCTCACCTTGGGCTATGAGGTGGACAAGGCGAATGCTGAAAACCTCGAAGGGAAAACTTATGCCATCAGCCACAGGGCTGCCAACCTATCCGGTTTTCCGGTGCATATCATGGGGATCAATGACAGCTTGGACAGACGTCGGGAAACAAGCGGTCCGAGACTTTCTCCCCATGCCTTGGTGCAGGAATACCTCAATAAAACAGACGATTACCTCTACGCCATCGTCACCAACGGAAAGCAACTTCGGCTCCTGCGGGATGCCTCCCGATTGGTGAGACTGACCTATTTGGAGTTTGATCTGGAGAAGATGATGGAGGAGGAGCTCTTTGCGGATTTTGCCCTGCTTTATCGGGTGCTTCATGCTTCCCGAATGCCGAAGGAAAAGTCAGGTGGAGAGGAATCCATTATTGAGTTTTACCATCAGGAGTCCTTGGCTTCGGGAACCCGAATCCGGGAAAAGCTATC
>CAZNND010000111.1:0-9739 GCA_964574365.1 uncultured Limnohabitans sp. | reverse complement strand
AGTTTTACCATCAGGAGTCCTTGGCTTCGGGAACCCGAATCCGGGAAAAGCTATCTGAAGCAGTGGAGAGCTCCATCAAGCGATTGGGGAATGGCTTTCTCAAACATCCCGACAACCAAGAACTCCGAGATCGGATTCAGGCAGGGGAACTTACAGGCAAGCAGTATTACCTTTTCCTGCTTCGGCTGATCTATCGGTTCTTGTTTCTTTTGGTGACAGAAGATAGGAGTCTGGTCTATCCCGAAAAGCGGGATGGGGAACTGACCCGTCTGCGTAAGATTTATTACGATTTCTACTCCATGAACCGGGTCCGGAATCTGGCCCTGAGAAGGATTTTTGTGGAAGGTGCCAAGCAGGACCTTTGGGAAAATATCAAGATTACCTTCCGTCTCTTTGAATCGGCCAAGTATGGGGAAAAGCTCGGCATCAAACCCTTGGGATCGGGGATATTTCATCCTTCGGCCTTGGGAGTCCTGAGCCAATCTGCCCTGAAAAACGAAGATCTGCTCTTCACGCTCTATCGCCTCTGCTACTTTATGGACGAGGACCGGAAGCAGGTGGTCAAGGTTAACTTTGGGGATCTGGATGTAGAAGAGTTTGGTTCGGTGTATCAGGGACTCTTGGAGTACGAACCCGTTTTCACGGAACTGGAGACTTCCCCGAGTTTTGGTTTTGTGCAGGGTACCGAGCGATCTTCTTCCGGCTCACACTATACTCCGGAGGAACTGGTACGTCCGCTGATCCAGCATTCACTCGAATACATCATCCAAGACTGTCTGGAAAAGCCCGAAGAACGACTCTGGGTTCCAGCCAATCAAGCATCGCTAAAAAACCTACAGGAAAGAGCGCTCTTGGGGATCAAAGTGGCTGATATCTCCTGTGGAAGTGGGCATATTCTCCTTTCTGCAGCGCGCAGGATCGGCACCGAGCTGGCCAAGGTCCGAACCGGTGAAGATCAGCCTACTCCAACTGCCTTGCGTCAGGCGGTACGGGATGTGATCCGGGAGTGTATCTATGGGGTGGATAAGAATCCACTGGCAGTCGAGCTCTGCAAAGTAGCCCTATGGCTGGAAGCCCATAATCCCGGCGAACCGCTGAATTTCCTTGACCATAAGATCAAATGTGGGGATGCCATCGTGGGACTGGCGCATAAGGAAGAACTGGAAAAGGGTATCGCCGATGAGGCTTTCAAAGCCCTTCCCGGAGATGATAAGACTATAGCTACCGGCTTCCGCAAGCGAAATGCTGAGGAGCAAAAGCAAAAAGATCAGCTTACCATGGACTATTCCACGGATGTAAATGAGGCGGTCAGCAAAGCCATCGAGCAATTCCAACTCTTCAAAAACCTACCGGAGCGAACACCTGAAGAGATCGAAGCCAAGCAGAAGAAGTTTATGGAACTGAACAAAGGGACTACCTATGCCCGGCTGAAGAGCCTGGCTGATATGCAGGTAGCCCAGTTCTTTATCCCCAAGACTCCGGATCAGAAAAGCTATATCTGCACCGATGCTACCTACCGCAAGTACCTAAGAGAAAAGACCCTTCCTACCGGAATGCCTCCTGCGAAAGCAGAGACCTTAGCCCAAGAAAAAGGGTTTTTCCACTATTTCCTGGAGTTTCCGGAGGTTTTTCAAGAAGGGGGATTTGATTGTATTCTGGGTAATCCACCATTTTTGGGAGGACAAAAACTTACTGGAAACTTTGGGGATAATTTCCTGGAATTTATCAAGTATGAGTTTGCTCCAATCGGTGCTGTTGATTTAGTGACTTATTTTTTCCGAAGATCATTTGATATTATAAAAGACAGAGGATTCCAGTCATTGATTTCCACCAACACTATTGCTCAAGGAAAGGCAAGGGAAGATGGGTTGGATGTTATTGTAAAGAATGGAGGTTCAATAAACCATGCTGTAAAAAGCACCAAATGGCCTGGAGTAGCAGCTGTAGAAGTTGCATTAGTTACAATTACCAGGCAAGAATGGAAAGGTATTTTTGTTTTGGGTAACAAAAACGTTCAAACAATTACTCCCTATTTAGATGATGCTGAAACTTTAGGAAATCCTCATAGATTAAAGGCTAATGAGGGTAAAAGTTTTCAAGGTAGTATTGTCTTGGGTAAAGGATTTGTTTTAGAGCCAGAACAAGCAGAGTTCCTAATAAAAAAGAATTTAAAAAACAAGGATGTCCTTTTTCCTTATTTGAATGGTGACGATCTAAATAATAGTCCATGTCAAAAGCCAAGTCGTTGGGTTATCAACTTTTTTGATTGGAGTGAAGAAGAAGCTAAAAAATATCCAGACTGTTATCAAATAATTGAACAGCTTGTGAAACCTGACAGGCAGCGTTGGGCCTTGGATAAAGATGGTAATGAGTTAATTGGGGAGTATGCACTTAGAAAACCCTTACCTGAAAAGTGGTGGATATATGGTGAAAAACGTCCAGCACTTTATGGCACGATATCAAAATTAGAAAGAGTATTAGTTATACCTCGTGTATCTAAATATGTAAATATTGCATATGTCCCTTCATCATTTGTCTTTATGGATAAAGTAGTAGTACTTTCTTTTGAAAATATTTTGGATTTTTCAATTCTGCAAAATACTATTTATGACCAATGGGCTTGGAAATATAGCTCAACTTTAGGTTCAAGCACAATCAATTTTTCACCTAATGACTGTTTTGAAACCTTCCCTTTTCCTAAATCAAAACCTTCTTCTTTAGAAAAAAAGGGGGGAGAATATTATCAATTAAGAGCATCAATAATGAATACTCTGCAAATAGGGCTAACAAAACTATATAATCTATTCCACATGCAGTTTTTAACAAGTGTCGATATAGAGGTAAGAAGCAAGCAGGAAAGACAAATTTGTATTGATTCCTTTCAGGATATTCTAAGGCTCCGAGAACTCCACAAGGAGATGGACTTAGCCGTTTTGGAAGCTTATGGATGGACAGATGTCCAACTTCGCCATGATTTTTATGAAGTAGATTACCTTCCTGAGAATGATCGGGTGCGCTATACCATCCATCCCGATGCCCGTAAGGAAATCCTCAAGCGTCTCTTGGACCTGAATCATCAGTACTTCGAAGAAGAAGCCAAGCAAGGTCTGCACAAGCAGGAAGATGTAGAGGGCTTCTACGAGCAGAAAGGAAAGCCAGTTCCACCGGAAGTGAGTCAGTGGTTTGGGAAGAAGAAGGGGAAGGATAAAGGCTCGAAAGAATCCAAGCCAAAGCCTCCCAAGCCAAGCCCACAAGGAGGCTTGTTTGACGCTGACACACCTTTATTTTCTCAGCCTTCAGCCCAGAAGATAAGTATAGGTTCCAAGATTACTATCCACAGCACCGACGCCAAGGAAATGAAGTACATCATTCAAGAGTCCGGCGAGAAAGGCAGCTTTACTTCAGATGGTTACAAGGTCATCTTAGCCGACTCTGGACTTTCACAGGCTATGATTGGAAAAATGGAAGAAGATGGATTTGACTTTGGGGGAGTGGGGTATAGGGTGTTTAAAATTGTTTAAATAGATGGCAAAAGTTTATCATGCAAATCATTGTCCCATAACTGGTAAAACAGGGAAGGATTTTCAGGTTTATCCTATGGAATTACCTGATGATTTTGAAGTTGAAGGAAACTATTGGGTTTATCCAGAATTAGACAAGAGGCTTTTGATTGTTTCTGGAGAGCTGTTTGATAACAAGGAATTTTGGTCTGAAAACAAAAGAGAAATTGAGTATTTAATATTCAATGATATATGGCCTAAGGGATTGGTAATGATGACAACGCCTAAGTTGATAGCACTTCTTACATCTTCATCTATTCCCAAAACGCCATTCCAAAAGCTTTCTGAGATTCTTTCTGTAATTGGGAAAAAGTCCAAACATTTTGGCGAATGGATCCAGCTAAATTTTGGTGCTAATGATCAATACTCCTTAATAGCAAAAACCGGTTGTAGAAACTCTGATGAGTTTTATGCCTTGGTTCGGGAGGGTATTTCTAAAGGATTTTTTGAGGAGAAGAGTATTACGAAAATGTGGATTTCGATCTCATTAACCTTGGAAGGGTGGGGCTTTTTTCAATCATTACTGGAAAGTAAGAATTCAAATATTGCTTTTGTAGCTATGTCTTTCGATCCCGAAATGATTCAGGTCTATAACGATTGTATCGAGCCTGCAATAAGGGAATCAGGCTTTGAACCTTACATTGTTTTAAATCAGCACCCGAAAAGCGATGTGACAATCAATGATGCAATACTTGCTGGGATTAAAAAGGCAAAGTTTACGATTGCTGATTTTACTAACCATAAAGCAGGAGTGTATTTTGAAGCAGGCTATGCTTTAGGAAGAGGTCAAAAAGTGATTTATACCTGTCGGGAAAATCAAATAAAGAAAGCGCACTTCGATACACGTAACTATCAGCATTTAGTCTGGAAGGATGGGGCTGATTTGAAAAAGAAGTTGATGGATAAGATTGAAGTTTTTATAAAATCCTGATATGCGAAAAATTGAAAAAGCATTTTGTCATCTTAATCTGGAGACTGAAAAGAATTCTGGTAGGTTAAGGGATTGGGCCAAGCCTTTCAGAAATGAAGAGATAATTTCAAGCGAGCCGATGACGGTTCAGACTTATGACGAGCTGGTTGGGTATGTCGCGAGGATTCTTCATTACAATAGGCAATTCCTCATTTTTTATCGAGGTCAAGGAAGAGAGTATAAAAATAATGAAGGTCATACTACAATTCTTCCTTCCATATTTCGGGAAAACAAGGATAAAAAGCCACGGCAACTGAAAGGAAGGTTTGATATTTTAAAGCAGAAATCTGAAGAGTTGATAAAGGTGTTTCGATCTGCAAAAATTCCTTTTGCAGGAACTCGAATGGTCAACAGCTACCCTGAAATCACCTGGGCATTGTTACAACACTACGAAAAGTGCGACACACCTTTAGCTGATCTTACCCATTCCCTGCATGTTGCTTGCTCTTTTGCATTTGACAGAAATACTGGAAGGACGGGAATTGTATATGTCCTGGGGATGCCTTGGCAGACTGATGCGATAGGGTATAATTCATATGAAGAGTTGGTAAATCTCAGGTTATTAAATGTCTGTCCTCCTTCGGCTATGAGGCCGTTTTTTCAAGAAGGATACCTGGCTGGACCGTTTCCAAACTATAAATTGGATGACCCGAAGCGTTCAAATCAGTTTGATTTCAATAGACGTTTGTTGGGAAAATTTGAAATTCCAATAACTGAAGATTTTTGGGGAGAGGGATTTGGTAGGATTCGGCGTGAAAAGTTGTACCAAGGAGAGGATAAGATTTTAATGCTATTGGAGCCTATTGAAGCGGATTTTTTGAGGTAATTGATATGAAATTTTAATAAGAAAAAATTATGGAAAATATCAGGTATTGGATTTTTAAGATTCCAGGTTGGGAAGAAATGCTTGTAAATGAGAATAAACTTTTATTTCAATTTTATCAGAAAAGAGAATTTTCAGGCACCAAAGGTGACATGGCGGTATTATTAGATGTTAATCGTACTGACTTTTTTTTCTCAAGTGTTTTTTTAATTGAGGATGTCAAAATTAAGGAAGGTCTTTTTGAGAATAATGAGATTCAAAACGATCATCTTATAGAGTTTGAATTAGTTGAAAAATTTAATGAGAAAAAGCCCTTAGAATATTACTTGTATAGTATCAAACGGGTAAGAAATTGGGAACGCCCATCTAACCACTTTAAGTTAAAGTATACTGAAATAAATCATTTAGAGTATGAAGCAATTACGAAGGATAAGGTCTTTATCGAAAGGACGATTTTGGGGGGAGTATTAAATGAGCTTCCAGCTGAGCACAGAGAATCTTTCATGGAATTGTTAATGGCCGAAATGCCAAGTGTATTTTTTGAGATAAATGATTACACTAAGGTTTTTGAATTGCTTAAGAAATACTTGGAATTTGCCATAATAAATCCCTCAAAAATGCTGTCTAAATCTTATTCTACTATGAAGGAAATTTTGCCTGATCAGAATTTAAATGATCTTGCTTTCGGTGAAGTAGATGATGACTACAAAGTTTCTTATGAATCAAGAGTTAAGGATCAGGTAGATCTAATTAATGAAAATCTTTCTTCTTTTGTTGAATTTCTGGAGATGGGGACTTCAACCAAAACCCAAGAAGAAAAATTACTTAAAAATTTCAATGATCTTTTTAAAAGAACAAATCTTTCACACTTAATCAAAAGGTCATGAATGCATCGGATTTTAGGAAGTTACTTGTGACAACAAGGAAACTTTCAAAGTGGGATTCCTCCAATAAGTGCTTTGGGCATCTTGAGGTTTTAGATAGAATAAAGTCGCGTTCAAGAAGACAGGACAGCATTTACGAGTTCTACTGTCTTTTGGTTTTGTTGGATGATTTAAGAATCGAATATGATATTCAACTGATTTTGAATCCAAAGAATAAAAAGATTTTTCCTCAGAAACCTGGGAAAAAAGAAAGTTTCTCATATTTCAAATTGATTCCTCGTAAAGAAAAAGTGCAAGGTTTTCAGGTGTGTTTTGGAACAAAAATTTATAGAACAGATCTACCTATTAGTGATTCATTTACCCCGGATATTTCCTTTCAAAAAGAATCAGCACCTTTAAATCCAACCGAATTAGATACAATAGTAATCTATGATGCAAAATATAAAGGAGGCTTTAAAGGAGTTTTAAACAGTGAAGATTTAAGGGCTTTTATGCAGTGGGTTAAAATTCTTGAAGTTGAAAACGCCAGTACTCAAGAAGTATTCTTTACAAATTTTAAAGACCTTTTAGGTAATTGTTTAATTACTAACATGAAGGTTTTAACAGAAAAGGAAGAATTTTGTAAAAAGTATTTTATAAAGCAAATCGGCAATTTTAGTCTTGATCTGGCCGAGAGAATTGTTGTGGGTTAACAATTTACATGGCCAACGCCCAGAAATTTCTTCATCATTACAAAGGCCCCATATTGAAACCAAGGAGAATTATGTACTAACACCCAGGAATACAATAGTTTACGAAGTTACTGGGCTTTATAGTAGTAAGTCAAAAGAGAAGATAAGTAATTTGGACTGATCATTACCCATTCAGTAAAGCCTACAGAGAAGCTGATGGGAATAGTTTGTATCGAGGATATTGCGGAGTATTTGATGGATTGATATGAGAAACTTTTGGCATATGCAGATGCACCAGCCCAAGAGTCCAGCTGGAATCGAAAAGCATATTTTGATCAACAGAAGAGTCATTGGACTGGATAAATGGGACACTGAAGAGGCTGGCCAACAGGACGCTTTCCAGCAAAAAATGATGGAGGGAGACATTGTCGCCATTAAAAACGGTTCTCAATTTATCGCCTTGGGGGAGTGGACGGGCCCTATTTTGAAGTCACGGATGATAAAGAATTTGATTGGCTGGTCCGAAGGAGGAAAGTTAAGATTCTGGATTGGTATCGACCGGAATTAGACCTTAAAATTTCACCCAGAGGGACACTTACTCGGTGCGACCAAGAGGGTGATGCAGAATCCACCAAGTCAATTTTAAAATGGTATAACCTTATTCAATCTGGAAGAATGAAAGCTCAAGCAGTCGAATTACTGAAATACAAGAAACAAATTATCCTTCAAGGACCTCCGGGAACTGGGAAGACAAGATTGGCTAAGGAAATTGCTGATCAACTTTGTGGCTTTCAGCAAATGACCATAGAGTCTATCCGTTCTTATCTGAAAGAAGGAATGGAGGTACTAAGCTCCTCAGGTAGCACAAAATACCAGGTGGAGTCTTTGGATGGAATTGGAGTTACCGTTAAACTGGAATCTGGAACCGTTTATAGGATTCCGTATTCTGGGATCATTGATTCTTTTGAAAAGAAACTGTGGAAAGGTGGGCTTAAGAGTAATCAGGATTCCTACCGAGCTGCATTGGCAAAGTTTCTTTTTGAAAAATCCCCGAATTCTGGAGAAATGAAATTGCTTCAGTTTCATCCAGCTTATTCCTACGATGATTTTGTCAGAGGCATTGTGGCAGACACTTTGAATGGGGTTGTAAGCTATCGATCTATCAATAAAGTATTTGGTGAGATGGTAGAAAAAGCTTGGCAAAACTATCAAGATTCCAAGAAGTCACCAGAACAGCTTTCAGAGGAACAGCAAGTTGACCAGTACTTTGATCTTTTCCGTGATTACCTTGAGGACGAGATCGAATCTAGTCAAGGAAAACTCTTTTTGGATGGTACCACTACTTACCTTTTCCAAGTGGATGAAGATGCGGTGAGATATACCGGAGATAATTGGAAGTTGGTCACGGGTCAACGACTACTCTTTTCTGATATCAAAAAACTCTACTTGGCAGGAGTAAACACTCGACAAGAGGTAAAGGCAAGTCCAGGAATCTCAGGTTTGGCTAAGCATCATTCCAGTTACTTTTTGAGGGTATTGAATCTTTTCAAGGAATTTGTGAAAGGCAAAACAGTTTCTTTTTCAGAGATTAATCCGGTGGAAGAGAAAAATTTTGTACTGATTATCGATGAGATCAACCGGGCTAATTTGCCATCTGTTCTTGGAGAACTCATCTATGGATTAGAATATCGAGGCGAGTCTGTTGAATCCATGTACGAAGTTGACGGTTCTCGATCTTTAGTTATTCCACCCAACCTCTATATCATCGGAACGATGAATACGGCCGACCGCAGTGTGGGGCATATTGATTATGCTATCCGAAGAAGGTTTGCTTTTGTGGATGTTCATCCAAGCGAGCAGCCAATACGTGATGTAGTAAAAGATCCACTGACTCAGGCAAAGGCTCTTGCATTGTTCCAAAAGGTAGGTGCACTTTTCCAAAAAGAATATTTGAACTCTGACTTTGATGCTCAGGAAGTTCAATTGGGTCATAGCTATTTCCTGGCTGAGGATGAAGCCACTTTGAAGCTTAAGCTTGATTTTGAAATTAAGCCCTTGCTTAAGGAATACATCAAAGATGGAATTCTGAATGAACGAGCTGCTGAGAAAGTCAAAGAGCTTTCGGTGTAATGATGAGTAAGTTTTACAGGGAACATGTCAAGACCCCAGTGGATGGTCCGATCGAAGGGAAGTGGATTTCTGATATCCTTTTCCGTAATCGGAAGGAGGCTAAATGTGCCCGTTTTTTTCAGGAATCTGGCATCCATTTTCTGGAATGTTCCTATTACGTGGGTGCGGATTGGTTTCCTCATCTAGAGAGGGAATGGTTTTATGTGGAATCCAAGCTCAATAAAAAAATCGATCCGAATTCTGGAGATGAATTGGAACTATCCAATCCTTCAGATCTTGTCGAAGTCGATGTCCTTAGGATGCTCTTTGAAGCCCTTCAGGAACCCGAAGTAAGGGATCATACCCAAGAGCTTTTTGAGATCAAGTTTGACAGCCCATGGATTCCTTTGACGAGAAAGCAAGACTTGATTTCTCCGATCATCATGATTCAATTCCTGAATTTGGTCAAGGACATCGTTCGAAAAGGTTTGAAGAAAAGTTACTATCGGGTTGAGGAAAATCTGTACGCCAAAGTCAAGGGGAAAGTCCTTGTCGGACAGACCATCAAGCAGAACCTGGTCAAAAACAAAAATCTGAATACCGTCTGCCAATACGAGGAGTTTGGGGTCAATGGGATAGAAAACCGGATTCTGAAAAAGACCTTAGTCTCAGAACTCCTTACTTCTCGCAAACTGGATTTGCGGTGATTTTGAAAATCATTG
>CAZNND010000110.1:0-11896 GCA_964574365.1 uncultured Limnohabitans sp. | reverse complement strand
AACGTTTCGGAAAATCCAATTCCATGGAAATCCTGATGCCCGCCCCCGAACTGACTAATCTTTTCAGCATTTCTTAAAAAATTGTCATTTCTAAAGCTAAGGCCCGATCAATAAAAAAAGAAGTACAATAAAGGGTTGAAGTCTATTCTTCATCCCTGATTTTTACATATTGGAAAAGATCCCCAATTCTCCCTCTTTTTATATACCCATTTTTTAATATGGCTTCCGGAATAAAACCCGCTTTCTCGAGGACCTTCATAGATTCCCCATTGTAGTCAAAAACCTGTGTGTAAATGCGTTCTATATCAAATTTTTCAAAAAGGAACTGTGTAAAAACTTTTACTGCCTCTGTGGCGATCCCTTTGCCCCAAAAAGGCTCACCTACCCAAAAACCCAACTGTACATTTGTTCGCAACTCGTCTTTCCCTCTCTCCGCACCAATCGAACCAGCCAACCGTCCGTCAAGCTCTATGGCAAAATTTTGTGGTGGATTAAATTTTTGGTTGTATTCAATCCAAAAACGTGCATCATGAATAGTGTAGGGTTGGGGAAAACTGTCCCTAAGGTTCATGGCAATTTTGGGATTATTGGCTAAGGGATAGAGCTGATGAAAGTGTTGCTCATTCCAAGTAACTAGATTTATTCCCTTTCCACCTTCGATAACCATTGGTCCGATCTATATCTTCTATTGAAATTTTTACAACTTAAGCTAATTATTTTAATGAATCCAAGGAATTTATATTAATCAATTCCCCCTGCTTGCATCTTCTCCAAATTTTCCGCCAAACGCAGCGCAGATATAAATTCTTCAATATTTCCGTTCATCACATCTGGAAGATTATAAACCGTTTTGTTGATTCGGTGATCGGTCACCCGGGATTGAGGATAATTATAGGTTCGTATTTTATCGGATCGATCGCCACTTCCCACCATAGATTTCCTTTGGGCTCCAACGGCCTCATTGTGCTTTGCCAATTCAATCTCATACAATCGGGAACGAAGTACTTTTAGTGCTTTTTCAAAATTCTTGATTTGTGATTTCTCATCCTGACAAGTAACCACCAAGCCCGTTGGATTATGTGTCAATCGCACCGCTGAGTAAGTGGTATTTACAGATTGACCACCCGGACCTGAGGAACAATACGTGTCTTTTCGGATATCATTCATATCTAAATGAACTTCTACCTCGTCCATTTCAGGTAGCACAGCGACAGAGGCCGCAGAAGTATGAACCCTGCCTTGTGACTCAGTTGCCGGAACACGCTGCACCCTATGGACACCAGATTCATATTTTAGCATGCCATATACATCTGCTCCTGAGACGGTGGCAATAATTTCTTTGTAGCCTCCGGCGGATCCAAAAGTCAAATCAAGAACAGTCAATTTCCATCCTTGTATTTCACAAAATCGCTCATACATTCGGAAAAGATCGCCTGCGAATATCGCTGCCTCATCACCACCAGTACCTCCTCTGATTTCCAGAATACAGTCTTTGGAGTCATTAGGGTCCTTGGGAATCAACAACTGCTTTACTTCTTCTTCAAGAGTTTCTTTTCGCGCTCTGAGGTAATCCAATTCAGCTTTGGCCATTTCCCTAAACTCGGGATCCTTCTCTTTCTCCAAAATTTCCTTTGAACTCTCAATATTTTGGAGTACCAATTTATACTTGTCGTAGGCTTCAACAATCTTTTCCAGATCCTTGTATTCTTTGGTCAACTTGGCGTACTTGCTCATGTCGGACATGGAATCCGGCAAAATGATCAATTGACCTACTTCTTCAAATCGTTCCTTTAAGGCTTGTAATTTATCCAGCATGGGTTTGTCCTTGGCGATGCAAAAATACGGATTTTCTTGGCTAGCCTCTTGCCTATTCTCACCTTACCTATCGATTTGTAGCATATTCAAAAACAAATTCGTCTTATAGTCATGAAAAAATTACCTGTAAATCTCTTCTTTGCCCCTATATTCTTATTTTTTCAATGTGAAAAGGAAGTTCCCCTTTCGGTATGCATTGATCCAGAGAAAATAAGAAATGGCCCATGCACCAAAGATTACAATCCAGTCTGTGGTTGTGACGGAAAAACCTACGGAAATATCTGCACAGCAGAACTTTCTGGCATAACGTTTTGGACGGTAGGGGAATGTAAATAAAAAGCCCGAAGTAATCGGGCTTTTTTTGTGTTACTCTACGGTAACGGATTTCGCCAAATTCCTCGGCTGATCCACATTACAACCCCTCATTACGGCAATGTGATAGGATAGCAACTGCAAAGGAACTACTGCAACCAAAGGCGTAAATGCCTCATGGCATTCGGGAATTTCGATCACATGATCAGCCAAAGCTTTAACCTGAGTATCACCTTCGGTGACCACTGCGATTACTTTTCCCTTCCTTGCTTTAACTTCTTGAATATTGCTTACCACTTTTTCGTAAGAGCTATCATGAGTCGCTATGAAAATCACCGGCATTTCTTCATCAATCAATGCGATAGGACCATGTTTCATCTCAGCCGCAGGATACCCTTCCGCATGGATATACGATATTTCTTTCAACTTTAGAGCTCCTTCCAAAGCAACCGGAAAATTATATCCACGCCCCAAGTAGAGCATGTTACTTGCATCCTTATACTCAGAAGCAATATATTCAACCAAGGCGTTGGTCTGTAAAGCCTTCTCTACCTTTGAGGGAATGGCTGCCAATTCATTCAAAAGTTGGATATATTTATTTTCAGGCAAAGTTCCTCGCTGATATCCAAGCTTCAAGGCCATCATGGCCAACACAGAAATCTGCGCAGTAAAGGCTTTAGTAGAAGCCACTCCGATTTCGGGACCTGCGTGGGTATAGGAACCTGCATGGGTGGCCCTTGGAATAGACGAACCAACCACATTACATACTCCAAAAATGGTTGCATTTCTAGATTTGGCCAATTCAATGGCAGCAAGGGTATCGGCAGTTTCTCCAGATTGGGAAATGGCTATCACAAAATCCCTTTCATTAATAACAGGATTTCTATACCTAAACTCAGATGCATATTCTACCTCCACCGGAACACGGGCAAATTCCTCAAAGAGATACTCAGCTACTAAACCAGCATGCCATGACGTACCACAAGCAGTGATTATTATCCGCTCGGCATTCTGGAATTTGTTCATATAATCTCTAAGACCTCCCAAAACTAATCTTCCGGACTGTGCATCCAATCGCCCCCTCAAACAGTCAGCTATAGACTTTGGCTGCTCGAAGATTTCCTTTAGCATGAAATGCTCGTAGCCACCTTTTTCAATAGCTTCAAGCTCAAGCTCAAGTTTATTGATGTAGGGATTGGTTTCTATATTTTGGATTGTCCTGACGTGCAATTTACCCTCTCGGACAACCGCAATTTCATAATCGTCTAAGTAAACGACCTTGTTGGTATATTCAATGATTGGAGTGGCATCCGAGGCCAAAAAATATTCATCTTCACCGATGCCAATCACCAATGGTGAGCCCTTTCTAGCGGCAATCAAAGTATCCGGCTCTTCTAAATTGATTAAGACAATGGCATATGCTCCTACAACCTTATGCAATGCCAAACGTAAAGCCTCCTCAAGAGAACAATCATTATAGGTGTAGATGTCCTCAATAAACTTGACAAAAACTTCAGTATCTGTTTCACTCTGAAAGGAATAACCCTTCATGATCAGATCCTTTTTTAAAACTTCATAATTTTCAATGATTCCATTGTGAATCATGGCAAACCTCTCTGAAGAAGAATAATGCGGGTGGGCATTAACATCATTAGGCTCGCCATGTGTTGCCCAACGCGTATGACCTATACCAATTTTGGAAAGAAGCTGACCAGTTTCAGTCAAATGTTTTTCAAGCTCTACTACCTTTCCTTTCTTTTTGTAAATACTGAGCCCTTTTTGGTCTATTAAAGCGACACCCGCAGAATCATAGCCACGATATTCCAATCTTTTGAGACCTTTAAGAATAATAGGAAGGGCTTCTTGATATCCTACATACGCAACAATTCCGCACATAAATAAAAGTTCTTGTTTTTTTGAATGACTTTTGCAAATAAAAGAGATTGACTTCAAAAAAAATAATCCACTTTGATAAAATTCATAAGTGGATTAAAGAATCTTTTTCGAAATCGTTTGACTAGAAAGTTTTTGAGTAAATGACTGTAACCTTAATTTTATCCTTTGATACTTTAAATTGACGAAGCGATTTTTTGAAATCATCTCCCGTTTGAGGGGTAGTTGCGTATAGTAGTAAATCTTGACGCTGTAATTGCTTACGGAACAATGAGTTCATATGGGAAGTAATTCCTGCCCTGAATAGTTTGTCTATAGGGTTATATTCTAAGATTGCAGAAGACAGAAAAAAATTATTAGGAACCAAATTACCTTTCCCATCATCAATCACCTGAGCCTGACCGTCAGCTTGTATATGTAATTCGGCACCATTAATGGTACTGAGTAAGACTCTGTTTTTAGAATCCACAAATTTCATCACCATCCCGGTAATCGGCGAATTATTTTCGTCTTGAGGTTCAAGTGGGCCCAAAGTCAAATAGGCTTGGTTAAACACTACCCCAGATAGAGAATCCAAAAAGGAATCAATTGGACTGGTATCAATTTTTAGAGCTAGCCCTAGACCTGATTTCATTCCAACTACATTACCAGTATTGTATGTCTTTTGATATTGGGTTATGAGTGCAGTGGGGGTGCCTTCTCGGAGGGATTCTATACCGTTGAAACTTCTTGATGAAAACGTATTAATGTTATACGTCAGTCTAGCAGTATCTCCCAATGCATGATAATAAACTGTTATCCCCGTGTTTCCGCCTAAAGAAAAACCTGCGGTCGTATTATCACCCTTTCTCGGAACAATAGCTACGCCTGGTAAATAGCGGCGAAAGCTAAATAAATTATCAAATTCCTGGCCTCGTTTTAACTTGGCAAATAATTCCTCTGCGAAGTCATTTTTGACACGAACTGAAACTACAGTATCTTTTTTGTTATTGAATACAATCTCCGCATCAACTATTGGGGCAGGTTGATAAGTTAACCTACTGAAATTATAATACATCGTATCCAAGATGGACTCTGATAGTCGATGAACGGTATATCTCTTCGGTTTGTCCAAATTAGATCCATTGACACTCACCGTGGCAAATTTGAAAAATACTGAATCGAGGACTGCATCAGCTTTAGGACGCTCCGAACTTTCATCGATGTACATGCGGGTGTAGGCCGTTGAACTGGTCTTTCCGAAATAGTTATCTTCCTCGTCACCGACGATAAGGATGCCCGCATTGGTAGTGATAAAAGAGTCAAGCAAAATCACTTGAGCATCCAAAAGAAACTCTTTATAGATGACACCCACCTGATTGTTTCGAGGAGCAAGCTCTATTCCTATTGTTGTAGGATCGCTACAAGCACCAAGAACGCCTATTGCTACTAATGCGAAAACTGTAAACTTAGCCTGCAAGGCTGGTATAAATTCCATACAGCTCATCATGAGCTTGCTGTGTTTCTTCAATACTGATTTCAAACTTTTTGTCTTTTGAAAAATCCTCGATGAGTTGATTTAGTTCTGCAGAGACTTCCGAACCTTTTACTACTCGGTCGGCATATTCAATACCCATCTTGATAAAGCCTGAGAAGTCTTTGCTTTTCAAAGGTGCTAAAATTGCGTCATCGATATCCACCATCTTAACCTTGTTTAACAAATCGTCTCCAAAGGTATGGGAAAATCCATTGTTATAGATACCAAACACAGTTTTCGTATCCTTAAAAAGTGGCTCGTTTTTGTAAGTTGTCTTTAAATACATTGGAATCAAGGAGGTCATCCAGTCGTTACAATGCACAATATCCGGTGCCCAACCCAATTTTTTCACCGTTTCCAGAACACCTTTACAAAAGAAAATTGCTCGTTCGTCATTATCTTCATAGAACTTTTGATGCTTATCATGAAACACACTTTTTCTTTGAAAATAATCCTCGTTGTCGATAAAATACACTTGAAGCTTTGCATTTGGAATAGATGCAACCTTTATGATCAATGGCTTTTCTTCTTCGCCTACTGCAATATTTATCCCAGAAAGCCTGACTACTTCGTGCAACCTGTTCTTCCGCTCATTGATTAAACCAAAACGAGGAACTAAAATCCTAATTTCCATACCTCGTTCCTGCATGGCTTGAGGTAGGTTTCTTAGAAAATTTGCGACTTCGGATGTTTGTAAGAAAGGGTTGATTTCACTCGCAACGTAGAGGATACGTAGTTTGGACATGCTTTGGGGATTTTATTACTTGGTGATAAACAACTGCGCAAATATAAATAAAAAAGCCTAAAAGCGTTGTTTTTCTGGATATTAATCTAGTTTTGTTACAATTTGGCCGAAATACTACCTTACCGTGATGCAATTACGCTCACTGACCGAATGGTACCCCCACTGGCTCAGTCATATCCAAAAAAATCAAAGCATAGGATTTGTACCCACTATGGGTGCGTTACATGAAGGGCATTTGGACTTAGTGGCCAGATGTCTTTCGGAAAAGGACATCACCTTGGTCTCCATTTTCGTAAATCCTACCCAATTTACAAATCAGGAGGATTTCCAAAACTATCCCATTACCCTGGAAGCTGATATGGAAAAGCTCAAATCTGTAGGTGTAAACTATGTTTTTATCCCGGAAGTCCATACGATCTACCCGACTCAACCAACACTAAAATTTAATTTTGGAGATTTAGAGCATGTTTTGGAAGGTAAATTTCGGCCAGGCCATTTTAATGGAGTGGGAATTATTGTTGCCAAACTGTTTCACATGATCAAACCAAACACCGCCTATTTCGGACAAAAAGATCTTCAACAAGTGGCTATAGTAAAACGTTTGGTAAAAGATCTTTCTTTCGATCTCGAAATTGAAGTTGTACCCACACGAAGGGATTCCGATGGATTAGCTCTTTCTTCAAGAAACCTCCGCTTGTCCTTAGAAGAAAAAAAAACAGCACTCATCCTATTCCAAAGTCTCAACTTTGCAAAGAAAGAACTGACTGAAGGCAGTCCCTGGCAAGAAATAAAGGATCGTATTGAAGAATTTTTTTTTCAAAAAAAAGAAGCTCATCTGGAATACATTGAATTGGTCAATCCGGATACTTTTGAGCAATACTTGGAATTTGACCCAAAATCGAAATCTTTTCTCTGCATATCGGCCTACATTGGCCCTGTTCGATTGATCGACAACCTTGAGATTATTCCCTAATTTTGCTGTGGAAAAACTAAAC
The DNA here is from genome assembly GCA_964574365.1 of uncultured Limnohabitans sp. GTDB lineage: Bacteria > Bacteroidota > Bacteroidia > Cytophagales > Cyclobacteriaceae > Algoriphagus. The sequence continues at coordinate 4,620 of CAZNND010000110.1, read as the reverse complement.
CAATGCAAATCCAACTTCTTAAATCAAAAATTCATCGGGTAAAAATTACACAAGCAGAACTACATTATGTGGGTTCAATTACCTTAGACGAAAATCTGATTGACGCTGCAAACTTGATTGAGAATGAAAAAGTCCAAGTGGTCAATGTGAACAATGGTGAAAGGCTGGAAACCTATGTCATAAAGGGACAGCGTGGAACCGGGATAGTATGCCTTAACGGTCCTGCTGCAAGAAAAGCAGCTGTTGGCGACATCGTTATTATAATTTCCTATGCTGGGATGAGCAGTGAAGAGGCTAAGACCTTTAAACCGGTTCTGGTATTTCCAGATGAAAACAACCAATTGACCTAATGTCCATAAATAGATTCAAGCAATTTATTCAAGTTGTTATTTCTTTGGGAATCGCACTTTGGATCTTTTGGTTTTTATATAGGGATATTGAGTTCAATAGCCTTAAGATTCAGCTTCAGTCTAGCAATTGGTTTTGGATAATTATATCATTAATCATATCGTGGATTGGGTTTTGGATTAGAGGTTGGAGGTGGACTTTACTTATGCAAAAGCAAGAAGATGAATCGGAAGTAAGCCCCAATCGCGCATATCATGCGGTAATGGTCGGTTATTTGGCCAACCTTTTAGTTCCAAGAGCCGGGGAAATTGTACGATGTGGCATCTTAGCCAGGACTAATGGTACTTCGGTGGGCCATTTAATTGGTACGGTGATCATAGAACGTAGCGTGGATTTAATCTTTCTTCTGGCAAGCATCGTACTTGCTTTTATTGTGGAGAATGAGTTGTTCTCATCTTTGGCAGGGGATCTTATTGACTTTCAAAGTATCGGCGAAAAAATCAAAAATTACCTACCGCTTTTCATTGGAGGACTGCTCATTTTTTGTCTATTCATTTATTTTTTTATACGAAAATTCAGGGGAAAAGGAATGGTGACCAAACTTCAGCAGTTTGCCAGGCAGCTTTACTCTGGAATACAGTCGATAAGAAAGCTAAAAAACCCTTCAGGGTTTTGGATTACCTCTGTTGGAATTTGGATTATTTACTTTTTGACTATGTTCACAGTATCCTTGGGTATTCAAAGCACTGCCAATTTGTCTGCCAGCCAAGTGCTTTTTGTCATGGTAATGGGTAGTATTGGCATGGTCGCACCAGTTCAGGGCGGAATTGGGACATTCCATGCACTTGTAGCCTATATTTTAATCCAGTTTGGGGTGGCTGAAGCAGATGGTAAAATATTTGCTGCAATAATTCATGGGTCACAGGTTTTCTTGATTATTTTGGTAGGATTCATCAGTTGGTTAATCATAGTGAAAACTCCAATTTGGATTGAACCCAACAAACCTTAAATTCGTAAACAAAACAGTTAAACAACAAAAAAATGATTATAGTAATAGTTGCCGTATTTGCGATTCTTGGATTTGTAGTCAGCAGCAGGTTGAAAAGCAAATTTAAAAAGTATTCCCAAACCTCACTTCAGGCAAACCTTTCCGGTGCAGAGATTGCAAAGTTGATGCTAGCTGATCATAATATCCAGAATGTGCAAGTCATATGCGTGGAAGGTCAGTTGACCGACCATTATAATCCTATGGATAGAACTGTAAATCTTTCACCTGATGTGTATTATGGAAGGAATGCTGCTGCAACAGCAGTAGCCGCCCATGAATGTGGACACGCTGTGCAACATGCCACTTCCTATACTTGGTTGAATCTACGTTCTACTCTAGTGCCTCTTCAAAACATTTCAGGAAAAATCCTAAATGTTGTACTGATTGCTTCATTATTTGGTGGTTTTGCTTTAGGACTTCCTGTTCCAATGATTGGGTATCTCGTAGTAGGTTCATATTCGGTAATGACTTTATTCACCTTGGTCACGCTCCCAGTTGAATTTGACGCTTCTAATAGAGCTTTGGCTTGGGTTCAGAGTAGAAATATCGTAACACGCCCCGAATATGATATGTCCAAAGATGCCCTAAAGTGGGCTGCAATGACTTATGTAGTTGCTGCTTTGGCTTCTCTAGCCACTCTTGCTTATTACATTTATGTTTTCTTTGGTAGTAGGGATTGATTAAAATCAAAATAAAAATTTTAAAAGGGACTCAGTATTGTCCCTTTTCTTTTTTAACCGAACTTTTGACTATGAATTTTTAACTAAAAATTTTAATACTACAATGGATTTTCAACTGACTGAAGAGCATCTAGCTGTGCAAGAAGCAGCCAGAAATTTCGCCCAAACCGAATTACTTCCTGGGGTAATTGAAAGAGACACAATTGCGAAATTCCCCGCCGAACAGGTGAAGAAACTTGGAGAACTTGGCTTCTTGGGCATGATGGTTGACCCTAATTACGGCGGAGGGGGAATGGATACCTTATCCTATGTCATTGCCATGGAAGAACTTTCAAAAGTTGACGCCTCTGCGTCAGTATCCATGTCCGTAAACAACTCTTTGGTTTGTTGGGGTTTAGAAAAATATGGAACTACGTTTCAGAAAGAAAAATACCTTACCAAACTAGCAAAAGGAGAGATTCTTGGTGCTTTTTGCCTTTCCGAACCTGAGGCGGGATCAGATGCAACATCTCAACGTACAACTGCGGAATTGAAAGGGGACTATTATGTCTTAAATGGCACTAAAAATTGGATCACCAATGGATCATCAGCCAGCGTTTATTTGGTTATCGCACAAACTGATGCGAGCAAGGGATATAAAGGAATTTCTGTTTTTATTGTAGAAAAGGGATGGGACGGGTTTGTAATCGGAAAAAAGGAAGATAAACTGGGTATCAGAGGTTCTGATACTCATTCACTTATGTTTACCGATGTCAAAGTGCCTATTGAAAATCGGATCGCAGAGGAAGGTTTTGGATTCACCTTTGCTATGGAAACCCTAAATGGTGGTAGGATCGGTATTGCTGCTCAAGCTTTAGGAATTGCATCTGGCGCTTACGAGTTGTCTCTTGCCTATTCTAAAGAAAGAAAAGCCTTCGGAAAAGCAATCAGTCAACACCAGGCCATTCAATTCAAGCTTGCTGATATGGCCACTCAAATTGAAGCTGCACGGCTTTTGGTTTATAAATCGGCATGGTTAAAAGATCAGGGTAAAGATTATGCACTTGCCTCCGCTAAAGCGAAACTATATGCCTCGGAGGTTGCTATGAATGTTACCATTGAGGCAGTTCAGATACATGGCGGATATGGTTACGTGAAAGAATATCATGTTGAACGATTAATGCGGGATGCCAAAATCACTCAGATTTATGAAGGAACTTCAGAAATCCAACGGATTGTTATTTCAAGGGGTATTTTAAAGTAATTTTTACCCCAATGAGAAGTTAGGTTATATCCAATTTTAGTTTTTTAATTTACTATATTTTACATTTTTTCTTCAAATATTAAGATTTCACTAAGTAAAAGTGATATTTTTGATATACTATTTAACTAAAATTCATGGAATATTACAATAAAGTCATTGAATCAGTTCAGGTTAGATTTTTAAAAGGCGCAAATTACAAGATTGAAAAACCCGTTTCAATCGCGAATTACGTAGAAAACGAAAACGCACTGGTGCTCCTCCATCATGGTATCCTTAAATTGGGCGAGGATCATGAATTAATTAACGAAGGCGAGGTTCTTTTCTTACCAAAAGACAGAAAGACACTACTGAGTTTTGGGCATAGTAAGCATCAAGATATTTCTATGGAGCAATTCTCGGAAAATAAAAGAAAATACCTACAGAGCATAAGTATTAAAGAAGTAAAGACCTGTGATGAAGATTGTATTTCAATTTTACATTTTGAATCTAAAGTTTTCGATCTAGTCAATTTTTTTAATTCGCTTGACATCCCCCCTTTCATTATTCGATTTAATGATAGAATAGCTAACCTGTTGGAAGATATCCTTAAAGAATCAGAAAGTGTCACCATAGGAAAAGAAAGATCATTAAAGGCACTGACAGAAGTTCTAGTTATTGAATTGCTTAGGCATATTCTTAAAAATCGGCTTTTCACAGAAGAACTCTCCACCAACTCGACTTACTTTAAAGATCCACGCCTAATTGATCTTTTTAACTTTATCAAAACCAATATTTCCGGTGACTTATCCAATAAAATTTTGGCTAAAATTGCCAATGTATCAGAGGATTATGTAGGGCAATATTTCAAAATGCTCACTGGAATTAATCCACAGGATTACATTGAATACCAGAGAATGGAGGCAGCAGTTGAGCTGTTGAGAACAACAAAAAAATCCATTCGTGATATCGGGAAAGAGGTTGGATATAAGGATACAGCATATTTTTGCAGGCGCTTTAAAATGATGTTTGGCGTACCGGCTGGAAAAATGAGAAGAAGGGAATCTCTAATTAATATTTAATACCTGATTGAAGCAACTTTTTAGCTTCAAGACTTCTTCCAAAAAGCGGGGAGTTTCTTCAACTTTATTTCCTAATACAACCAAATCCGCCCCTGCTGAAAATGCTTTTTCAACTTTGTCCAGAGAATTTAATCCACCTCCTACAATAACCGGATTGGATACAGTTTTTTTTGCTATCTCAATAGCATGAAAAGATACCGGGTTTGTCGCTCCACTACCGGCTTCCAAATAAAAATACTTTAA
>CAZNND010000109.1:0-11949 GCA_964574365.1 uncultured Limnohabitans sp. | reverse complement strand
GTTAAATCGAATAAAAGTGGGATTTCTCCAAAAAGGACTAAGTCATAATTCTTAATTTTCTCAATGACCTTAATGGTTATAACCCACAAGTCTTCAAAAGGAAGCTTCTCGATCCCTTTGTTCCATGTTTTAATTATCAAATGTTAAAAGCGATTTCCCTGTAAAAAAGAGTTGAAGTTTGGTTTCCAAATCTTCCGATCAGAATATCCGCCTATTTACATGTACATAGGAAATAGCCTTTCTGAATATCCATTTATCATACAAGCAAACATCTGAAGACTTAACTTGTATCTATTTAGTTTTAAGGCTTATTCAACCGGTTTTAACTTTCACGATTTTTATAAAACTAAGTAATTTAGCTTACCATCGAGAAATTTAGGGAATTAAGAAAATCTGTCTAGTAAAATGCGCATGATTGTTTTGGTTTACCGTCAACGAAAAAGATTCTTAATGCTCTAAATTCCCTAAATGGTTCGAAAAATCAGATTTTTGATATTTTGCAGAAATTGAGTTGATCCAGTATTGGTTTTACTACTCACGTTTTTTTGTTTTTCAGCGTTGAGGTTAAATGGGGCATAGAGCTATTGAAAAACAAGTTGTCAGTTCAAAATCTCAAGCAAAATTAAATTTCGATACTTGTAATTAAGCTGATATTTATTTCTTCCAATTTTCAATTCTTTCAATCTTCTATTCCCTTATCTTTAATCCATGAAAAACAAAATAGCCCTGATAACAGGAGCAACTTCCGGAATCGGAAAAGCCTCTGCCATTACCTTAGCCAAAATGGGTTTTGATATCATCGCTACTGGCCGAAGAAAAGAAAGGTTAGAAGAATTGGAAAATGAGCTTCCCACCGAAACTCGCTTTTTCCCCCTGGTTTTTGATGTGAGAGACAGAGAAAAAGTCGGAGAAATTCTGGGAAATCTCCCCGCAGATTGGTCGTCTGTAGATGTGCTGATCAACAATGCCGGTAATGCCCACGGATTCGATCCGATTCAAACAGGCAGCCTGGATGACTGGGATGCGATGATGGATATCAATGTAAAAGGATTACTCTACGTATCCAAAGCCATCATCCCCGGAATGGTGGAGCGCAAATCTGGGTTCATCATCAATATTGGATCCATCGCGGGTAAGGAGGTTTATCCTAACGGAAATGTCTATTGTGGTTCCAAACATGCAGTCGATGCCATCACCAAGGGAATGCGATTAGACCTAAATCCCTATGGAATCAAAGTAATCGGAATTCATCCCGGACTGGTAGAAACAGAATTCTCATTGGTGCGGTTTAAGGGGGATGAAAAACGGGCAGAAACGGTCTATCAAGGATATGAACCCCTTGTTGCACAAGATATTGCAGATATCGTGGAGTTTGTGGTGAACAGACCTCCGCATGTTGTTTTGGCCGATATCGTAGTCCTTCCGACTGCTCAGGCTGCCGCAACCTTGGTCAAAAAAAGCTTGCCTTCATGAAAAATACCGGATTCCTTTATGTATTTCTGGCTTTTGCCTGTGCTACTCCAAAGAGTGATCAAGAGTCCTTTTCGCAACAGCAGCGGGAAATCTTGTTTGATCAAAAAAACGGTACCATTCCCGACTCAACAACACTTCCCGAACTGGAGAAAAAGCTGATTTCCCAAGGTTTGGTGGATATTGAACAAGTGATCCCCGGAATTAAGGTGGAGTTAAAATATTCTACGGAAGATAATTTTTTTGGAAAAGATGTTTACGGAGACCATGTCCGCTGCTACCTGCAGCCGATTGTTGCGGATAGCTTGGCAAAAGCCCAGGAGGCACTACAAGCGGAGTATCCCAACTACACGTTATTGGTGTATGATGGTGTTCGGCCACTGAGCGTACAGCAGATCCTATGGGATAGCCTGGACAAGCCGGATAGTATCAAGCCCTTGTATGTTTCGGATCCGAAAATCGGAGGATTGCATAATTTCGGAGTAGCGGTTGATCTGACCATTTTTGACAATCAATCCGGAAAACCTTTGGACATGGGTACCGGCTATGATTTTTTTGGTTACCCCGCCTATCCAGACCGGGAATCCCAGATGCTTGGGGAAGGGAAAATCACCAAAACCCAAATATCCAACCGTGAAATCCTGAGAAAAGTGATGAAAGGAGCAGGTTTTACAGGAATAGGTAGCGAATGGTGGCATTTCAATGCATTTTCACGAAAAGAAGCTGGAGAGAAGTTTCAGCTGATCAAGTAATTTTGGATATTGGATTTCGAATTTGTAGAATCTTCTAATCTTCGATATTCATCATTCAGAGTTCGGTATTCAATATTTAAAATTTAAATTAGTTAATATCGAATAATGAATACTGAACATCGAATATCGAATTCCAAATCCCAAATCCGAAATCAATTATTAAACCCATAAACCTATGATTCAAAAATCAACCTTTCTCGCATTTTTACTGGCCATGTTGGTCAGTATTGCAGCTTTAGCCCAGCAGGGCGGTCAGTTTCGTGTCCTTGTATTTTCAAAGACTGCCGGATTCCGTCATCAGTCCATCCCGAATGGTGTTTATGCTTTGAAAAAAATGGCTGAAAAGCAGGTCTTTTCAGTATTTACTACCGAGGACGCCAATCAATTTACCGACGAAAATCTTGCCAAATACGATGTGGTTGTATTACTGAGTACCACCGGCACTATTTTCAATGATGCTCAGAAAGCAGCATTTCAAAAGTTTGTTAAAAGTGGAAAAGGTGTTGTTGGCGTTCACTCAGCAACAGATACCGAATACGAATGGCCTTGGTACAATCAGATGATTGGAGCTTACTTTTTGGCGCATCCACGTCAGCAGACCCTCAGACTTCAGGTGGTGGATAAAAACCATCCGGCAACTTGGCATTTACCTGACAACTGGCTGTGGACAGATGAACTGTATGAATTCAGAAATCTAAATCCTAACATCAAAGTCTTGATCAACGCAGATGAAACTACCTATGAACCTGCAAAGGCGATGGGCGCAAGCCATCCCATGGCTTGGTATCACCAGTTTGATGGTGGCAGAGTGTTTTACACTGCACTTGGACATGTGGATGCAGTTTGGGAAGATCCTGATTTCCTGAAGCATCTCTACGGAGGCATCTGGTATGCCGCTAAAGGAAAATTACCAAAGTAATTGCTAAAAAAGATAAGGCTTCGGAACTTCCGGAGCCTTTTTTCGCTTTTCCCTTCAATAACTTAGAATCAAAATGCTTAAAGCTCAATCGAGACCTGTCCAACTCTACATGGAGGCAAATCCAAACCCAAATTCCCTCAAGTTTGTAGCGAACTTTATACTCGTTGATGAAGGAGTGAGTTTTGATTATCCTGATGCTGAAAGTGCCTCCAACAGCCAATTGGCAAAGGAACTCTTCAATTTTGCAGCTGTTCAGCGGGTCTTTATAGCCTCCAATTTTGTGACAGTGACCAAGTCCGAAGACGTGGAATGGGCCGAAATCCAAACTATCATCCGGGATCATATCAAGCAATACCTCGAATCCGGGCAGAAGGCAGTCCAAGCGAATTTTGAAAAGGATCCACTTTTTAATGAAAATGATTCCGAGATCGTAAAGAAAATCAAAGGAATTCTGGACGAGTATATCCGTCCGGCCGTCGAGCAAGATGGAGGGGCCATTGTCTTTCATTCCTTCCAGGAGGGGGTGGTAAAAGTTCTCCTTCAGGGTTCCTGCTCCGGATGTCCTTCAAGCACGCTCACCTTAAAAGCAGGAATTCAAAACTTACTCACCCGCATGCTTCCGGAAGTGAAGGAAGTACAGGCTGAAGGGATTTAAGCAAACCTAATTTTTAATTTATGGGCAAAAGAGACTGGTCATGGGCCATCCTGGGAGTATTGGCTTTGGTCATCCGGTATTTTGCCACCCAAAATCCCAAAGCTACTGATGAACTATATTCCCGAATGTTTTTTCCGGGAATTAGAAATACAATTGATTTGACTTTGGGAAATTTACCTTTCCCAAGCGTATATCTTTTTTTATTTCTTGTCCTTTTGGTATTGGGTGTATTTGGTTACCGATTCTCAAAAAGAACGGGTTGGAAATCCAAAACGCTTTATACCATAAAAGCGAGCGCTAATGGAGGTGGGGCCTTGGTTTTCTTCTTTTTGATCCTTTGGGGATACAACTATCAGCGGACGCCCATTTTTCAACAACTTTCGTTGAAGCCAAAATCCCTTAATCTGGAACAGTTAAAAGCAGAAGTTGGGATAACCTACCGACTTGTAAAGCAATACCGGCAGCAGGTAAAATCTGACACCCTTCCGATTACTAAAATAATTAATTACAGCGATTTGGAGGAGTTGGTGAGGTCAAATATGAGCGAACATATGGAATTGTTAGGCTTAAATTTCACGGGCAGACCTCGTACTAAGGAATTTCATCCTCCGGGATTCATGAGGAAAATGGGGATTTTAGGCATCTATTTTCCTTTCACTGGGGAAAGCTACATCGATCCCTCCCTTCACCCTTTGGAGAAGCCTTTCACTATTGCTCACGAAATGGCGCACAGCTATGGTGTTACCGATGAAGGGGAAGCCAATTTCATTGCTTGGGTTATTTGTACCAATTCTGATGATTCTCTGCTTCGCTATTCTGGACATTTGCGACTGCTTATGTACCAATTAAGGGACTACTACAGAATGTCTCCAAAAGATTACAGAGAATTGCTTAACGGTCTCTCGCCTGGGGTAAAAAATGACCTGATTTCAATTCAAGAAGCTGCAAAAGCAGTCAAGCCGTTCTCTCTGGAGCTTAGCCGGAAATCAAACGATATCTTCCTAAAGTCTCAAGGAGTCAAAGCGGGAATCAACTCCTATCAGCAGCTTCCTATGCTGGCCTTTGCCTGGAGAAAGCGGATGAATTTGGAGGATTAAATTTTTGGAAATTTTATTTTAGAGGTTAGTTTAGCCCGACCATATCAAATTAAATAGTCCATGGCTCGATTTAGCTACTTCTTCTTTTTTCTTCTACTGATCCAACAATCACTCAAAGCTCAAATTACCGTTAATTCCGAGCGGGATAAAGATAACAATGTGAATTTTTATGCAAATAATCCGACCCTAATCCCATATACCGTCATCCTTAATTTTTCTCAGATTCAAAACTTATCTACTCCCGGGGGAGCTAATGCGACGGCAATCGCCAATCCAGGCACTACTAAAGTGGCCACGCTGCGGCCCACACTTGCTGGTCAAGGAACGAGTTATCAGTATTCTTTTTCCTATGCTAAGGGGAATATCTATGCAAAAACCAAAATTGATCCCATCTATTTAGTTCCTGTTTTGGAGGGGATTGTAGTAAGAGCTCAAAATATGGGTTCTTTGGAAACTTTTGTTAAAGGGGAACAGGCAAAGGAATCTTTTGTGGGTGTCTCATTTGCGTTTGACCAGCCCACTCAAATCGTAGCACCAAGAAAAGGTATTGTCTCAGAAATGAAAATGGATATCAAAGAGGGCTCGTCTGCTAATCTCAGTTTTTCTGCCCAAGAGAATTATATAGAGATTTACCATGAGGATGGGACATTTACCAAGCTTACCGTTCTCAAATCAGGTACCGAAAAAGTAAAGGTCGGTCAGCTAGTTTATCCAGGTGAAGTCTTGGCTGACTCAGGAGGGGAAAATTATTCTTCAGGACCTCATGTGCGAATGATCACTAGTAGGAGTATCAAGGAAATAAATAAGTTTGAATACCAGCCTTTTCCTGTCAGTTTTATCAGTGACAAAGGTAAAGTGGAAATCAGGCAACCGGTATCTTTCGTAACAGCCCATCCCGAGGACGTCATTATCCTGGAGATGAACAAGAGGGAGTTGAAAGCGTACCAAGAAAGAAAATAGGCATTACTACTTTTTATTACCTACCCAAACTCCAAAAATCACCGCAGCAATACCCAAGTAGTGTCCAAAAAGTAAAACTTCCCCATCCAGAACTCCCCACATGATGGCGACAATTGGTATCGTATAGGTTACCAAGCTTGCGAAGAAGGGACTGGCGCTTTTCACCATGATGTTGAAAAGAATCAATCCTGTAGCAGTACCCACCATGCCTAAAATCGTGACATATCCCAAGGCTTCCCAAGCTTGGGGGTGGGTAGCAAGTTTATAGGAAAATTGCGTGCCGGCAAATAGATAAATCAAAGCCAAAGGCAAAATCAAAAGCAAGGAGATCGAAGAGATTTCGATTGACTTTAGTTTGGTGAAACGGGTTTTGATCACATGCAGGTTGAAGCTGTAGCAAATACAGGCTGCAATAACAAATAGTGCATAGCCGTTTATACCGGTCAAAGAATCCCAACCACCGCTTTCTTTGTAAGCAACTAAAATAATCACTCCAATGAAGGCAATGAACAGCCCTACTGCATTTCTTTGCGTAATTTTTGTATTGAAGAAAACTGCTCCGACTACTACCACAAACAGAGGTGTCAGCGCATTGAGCACGCCGGTAAGTGAACTACTAAGCTGCGTCTGAGCAATTGGAAATAGAAAAGCAGGGATAAAACTGCCCAACATTCCCGCAAGGAGCAGGTTTTTGACCTGAGTTTTGTTTAGGTGTTTGATTCTAGGTAGGGAAAGCGGTAAAAGTAAGGTTGCAGCGGACACCATTCGATAGGCCCCCACTTCTCCCGGGCTGAATACCTCCAACCCGCGTTTTATCAGAATAAAAGAAGTGCCCCATATTAGCGTTAATATCACCAGAAGAATCCAGTTCTTAAGGCTGTTTTCAGACGAAATGGTGCTCATTGGGTTGTTGGGCGATTTGACCTGCAAAGGAATTAATACTTAAAGATAAAAGCTGAAAAAATAACCTCAGCGGTTAAATTAGACCTCTGAGTGTATTCAAATTCTAGTTTTGAAATTCATAATCAGCAAAGGCTTCTACTACTCTTTCCAAAATTTCACAGACCTGATCATACGTTTCTGCTGTGACCATTTCTGTACGGAAAGGCTTGAAATTCGGCATTCCCTTGAAATAATTGGTGTAATGTCTCCTCATTTCAAGGATTCCTTGCTTTTCACCCTTCCATTCAATGGAAAAATCGAGATGCTTTTTGGTTACAGTAATCCGTTCAGCCAGATCAGGAGCCACTAGTTTTTCTCCCGTTTTAAAGAAATGTTTGATTTCATTGAAAATCCAGGGGTATCCGATTGAAGCTCTTCCTATCATCATCCCATCCACGTTGTATTTGGATCGGTACTCGGCGGCCTTTTCAGGAGAGTCAATGTCACCATTTCCAAACACAGGGATATGGAGTCTAGGGTTGTTTTTCACCAAATTGAGGTACGACCAGTCGGCTTCCCCTTTGTACATTTGCTGCCGGGTGCGGGCGTGGATAGAAATCGCCTGAATACCCACATCCTGAAGCCTTTCTGCCACTTCCACAATTCGGATGGTGTCATGGCTCCAGCCCAGTCTGGTTTTAACTGTTACAGGAATGTTAACTCGATTGACGATTTCAGCAGTCATGGATACCATTTTATCGATATCGAGAAGGATTCCAGCTCCGGCACCTTTGCAGGCCACTTTGTGCACGGGACATCCATAATTGATGTCCAAAATATCAGGTCCTGCAGCTTCGGCGATGGCTGCAGCTTCCCGCATGGATTCGATCTCCGCTCCGAAAATTTGAATGCCTATAGGACGTTCATAATCGTAAACATCCAGTTTTTGAATGCTTTTGGCTGCATCTCTGATCAATCCCTCGGAGCTGATGAATTCCGTAAACATCAAATCTGCTCCATTTTGCTTGCAAACAGCCCGGAAAGGTGGATCGCTCACATCTTCCATGGGGGCTAATAGGAGGGGAAAGTCTCCTAATGCTATATTTCCAATCTTAACCACCGCTCAATTCTAAATTTGACGTAAATTTAGCCCAATTATGGAGATTTACGAAACCCAATCAGAAATTGCCAAGCGTCATAACTGGCTCTTGTCGCTAGTCGTTATTGTGTTGATAACTTTTGGAGTACTTGCAGTGCTCCAAACGCTCACGATGGCGGTTGTTACTTCACTTTTTAATCTGTCACTAGATGATATTGTAGCAATTGCTTCAGGTAATTATGATGTGCCAAATGGTAGAATGGCAATGCTTGTTTTACAAGGACTGGTCTCCGGTTTGGGTTTTTGGATTGCGTCTTGGGTAATTACAAGTTTTATAGATAAGGCAAACCTTCATTGGGATAGTCAATTTGCCAAACTAAGGGGCAAAAATTCATTGCTCGTACTGTTGATGGCAATGGGAGGCATGGCTTTTAACGGTCTCTTGGTGTATTGGAATTCCCTGATTCAATTTCCCGAGTTCCTGTCTGAAATCGAAACTTGGATGAAACAGATGGAGGATCAACTCATGGAACTGACCAAGTTTTTGACCGATTTTCAATCCACAACCGAATTAGTAGCTGGGATTTTAGTAATTGGTGTACTCGCCGCTGTGGGGGAAGAGTTGTTTTTTAGAGGCATGCTCCAACCCAAGATGAATTCCTATTTCAAGTCCCTACATTGGGGTATCTGGATAACTGCCTTCATATTCTCAGCCATCCATGTTCAGTTTTACGGATTTTTTCCTAGACTTTTTTTGGGAGCACTTTTCGGCTACCTCTACCATTATTCTGGATCGCTAGTATATCCCATTTTGGCTCATTTTTTCAATAATACACTGACACTTTTGATGGTGTACCTTTCCAATAAGGGGCAAATTGAGTTTGATTTGGAATCTACAGATACGGTCTCTTATCCTATCGCATTAGGTGGACTTTTGGTTCTTATTCTTGGATTCCTTTATTTTAGAAAATCGAACAAGGCCATACATGGAAAATTGGATCAGGGTCTTTGAGGATCAAAATCAAATTAGGGCAGAAATTGTGAAGGGAGTATTGGAAGAAAGAGGTGTGCCCGCAGTTCTATTGAACAAAAAAGAAACTGTCTATCAACTAAGCGGCACGTATCAGGTATTGGTCCCTAATGATCAGGCACTGTCTGCCCTGCAACTGATTCAGCATGAGATCGCGTTTTAATATCAATAACTACAGCAATTTGGCTCAGCGGGCAATTACAGCTTTCGTGGGGGGATTGATCGTAGTTTTAGGCTCCATTTATTCTGATTGGACGTATTTTTTGATCTTTGCCGGAATTTTAGCGTTCTCCCAAATGGAATTTTATAAACTGTCCGGCTTAGACGGGATGTTGCCATTAAAAAGTTTCGGCACTTTTCTGGGATTGATGATTTTTGTTCTGACTTTCATGATTGAAAAGGAACGCCTTTCGCATGAGTATCTCTATTTGATCTTTCCGCTTGTTTCTCTAACTTTTTTTATAAAACTCTACAAGAAAACAGACAAAAAGCCCTTCACAGGTGTGGCCTATACTTATCTGGGGATTTTTTATGTTGCTGTTCCATTTTCATTGCTTAATCTGGCTGTTTTTTCTGTGGACGCAATTTACCATTATGAAATTCTTATCGGTTGCCTTTTGATTCTTTGGGCAAGTGATACCGGTGCGTATTTTGCCGGTACCAAATTTGGAAAAACCAAACTTTTTGAGCGAATATCACCCAAAAAGTCCTGGGAAGGATTTCTTGGAGGAGCTTTTTCAGCAATTCTAATTTCTTTTATCCTGGCGCAGTATTTTACCGTATTGGAAGACTGGAAGTGGCTGGTCATCGCAGGCATCATCATCATCGCCGGTACCTACGGGGATTTGGTAGAGTCTTTGTTCAAACGCTCTATTGAAATCAAAGACTCCGGCAAGGGACTCCCCGGACATGGGGGATTTATGGACCGTTTTGACGGATTGTTACTTTCAGCACCATTTATTACTGCCTTTTTGAAAATATTTTAATTCAAGGGGGCTCTCTTTGAAAAACTGATTAAGTTTGTACTGCATTTCACTTTATTAAAAACCCAATATGGCTTACATAGAACCTGCTCCAATTAAGGATAGAGAAAATCCTTTGGAGTCAATGATGGAGAGATTTAACATCGCCGCTGAAAAACTCGGCCTGTCAGAAGAGGTGTACAATGTGCTTAAAAATCCTGCCAAACAGGTAATTGTTTCCTTACCAATCACCATGGATAGTGGAAAAATTCAGGTTTTTGAAGGAATCCGCGTAATCCACTCCAACATCCTTGGGCCTGCAAAAGGGGGGATACGGTTTGCTCCTGATGTTCATCTAGATGAAGTCAGAGCGCTTGCTGCTTGGATGACCTGGAAGTGTGCTGTCGTGGATATTCCCTATGGAGGAGGAAAAGGAGGGGTGCGTTGTAATCCTAGGGAAATGTCAAAAGGCGAAATCGAACGTCTGGTGCGGGCCTATACGATGGCAATGATCGATGTTTTTGGTCCAGATAAGGATATTCCTGCCCCCGATATGGGTACGGGTCCCAGAGAAATGGCTTGGTTGATGGATGAATATTCCAAAGCACATGGAATGACTGTACCCGCAGTAGTAACTGGTAAGCCACTGGTTTTGGGGGGGTCACTTGGAAGAACTGAGGCAACAGGTCGTGGAGTAATGGTATCTGCACTCGCAGCCATGCAAAAATTGAAAATCAATCCATTTCAAGCCACCTGTGCGGTTCAAGGCTTTGGAAATGTGGGTAGTTGGGCAGCTAGACTGCTTGAGGAGAGAGGATTAAAGATAGTGGCTATTTCAGACCATACAGGTGCTTTTTATAATGAAAAGGGAATAAGCATAGTGGAAGCTATTCAGTACCGCGACAGTCATAACGGAACTCTGGAAGGATTTACCGGAGGTGACCGAATGGAAAATGCAAGTGATTTGTTGACTTTGGAAGTAGATGTGCTGGTTCCCGCAGCAGTGGAGGATGTGATCACAATCGCCAATGCAGATAAAATTAGAACAAAACTAATTGTTGAGGGAGCAAATGGACCGACTTCAGCCAAAGCAGATGCAATTCTCAATGAAAAAGGAATTATGGCGGTTCCCGATATTTTGGCCAATGCCGGAGGTGTAACGGTATCCTACTTTGAATGGGTACAAAATCGATTGGGGTATAAGTGGACGGCTGACCGGGTCAACAGAAGATCTGACCGGATTATGAAAGATGCTTTTGATACTGTGTATCAGGCTTCTTTAAAATATAACGTCCCCATGAGGATCGCGGCGTACATAGTTGCCATTGATAAGGTGGCCAAGACTTACACCTTCCGGGGAGGTTTCTAAGCCTTGGTTTGGATTAAAGTTTTAACTTTGGGCGTGGAAAGCTTTTTCTGCGTCTTTTTAATAATATGCTTATGATGACAATACACAAAGAGGGAAGGGCATTACTCTTTTGGATGATGATAATCCTTTCCGGATTGAATTACTTCCTTTACTATTTTTTTCCTGATGAGCGACTCTGGATGAATGTCTCCATTTTAGTGAGTATATTTCTTTACCTTATAGTTCTCCAGTTTTTTAGGAATCCGATGTTTGAACCCCCTCAGGAAGAGGGAATCGTTTTTGCCCCCGCCGATGGTAAAGTAGTAGTGATCGAGGAGGCCTTGGAAGAGGAATACCTGAAAGAAAAAAGAAAGCAAGTCTCCATTTTCATGTCTCCAATCAATGTTCACGTCAACAGATCGCCAGTCAAAGGTGTGGTGGAATATTTTAAATACCATCCCGGAAAGTATCTTGTAGCTTGGCATCCCAAATCCAGTACAGAAAACGAGCGGACTTCCATGGTGTTACGGGACAGCAATGGAACCAAAATTATGATCCGTCAAATTGCAGGAGCCTTGGCCCGAAGAATCAAATGGTATGTCAAACAAGGTTCACCGCTAGAGCAAGGCGGAGAGTTTGGATTTATAAAGTTTGGTTCACGGGTGGATCTCTATTTGCCGCTCGATGCCGAGATTCTTTGCCAGATGAATCAGGTGACCAAAGGTGGAAGAACCCCGATTGCCAAACTAAAACAATGATCAAACTCAATGATCAA
>CAZNND010000108.1:0-12535 GCA_964574365.1 uncultured Limnohabitans sp. | reverse complement strand
TTAGGTAATTGTCATTTCTAAATCCAAAATCCGATTAATAAATAGCGACGTGCAACCAAGCGGATACGCAGATATTCTTTTATTCTATCTTCAATATTCAAAATTACTGGTATGTGAATTCTATTTTTTTTCTTAATCCCATTTTCTTCATATTCTTCAGTTTTAAATAATGCTTCAAACCATTGTTCATAATCTTTTGGGTTTTCTGCAATATGTTGAAGAATAAAGGTTGTTTCGGAAAAAATGAAGTAACTATCAATTCGTTTTTTAAAACTCTCACTATCTTCAAACTCTGAACACCACTCAGAGAGTGTTTTAAGTGATTGTTTTCGGCTATATGCTATGTTTTCAAAAGTCCAATTCAATAAATACCACATTGCTTTTTCCAGAACCGTATTCTGCTGAACTTTTTGTATTTCCTTTGATACGTCTGTATTAGGTTCGTATTTGAATATATAGTCAGAAACACTTTTTACAATATGCTTATCTTCAATAGTCTTAAACTGAACTTCAAAATGGTCAATGAAATTTGTTGTCCAATCTGAAACAATGCCTAATAGACTTAAACGATAAATTGCTTTTTGTAAAACGTCACTGTTGATTTCTAATTTAGAATATGCGTCATTCCAAAATATCCTAATATTTGTTCTTTCCTTAAAGTAGTTTTTGATTACTCCTAAAATGATTTCAAAATCTTTACTAATATCATTTTGCCCTTGAACAAAGAGAAAAACTTGTTTAAAAATATCTCTACCACCAAAGCCCACTTCATCTCTAATAGCTTTCATTTCCGCAAATGTTGTGTTTTTGTGAAAAAGACGATCAACTTTTTCTGGGTTGTGTGTTTCAGGAGAATGTAAAACAAAGCATTTCCCGATTTTACTCTTGTTCTCTTCTATCCTCTTATCCCAACGTCCAGCTCTGCCTGCTTCTTGGTATAGTGCTTCTACTGAACTTGGCAATCCATAATGAAAAGTGTAAAAAACATTTTGTTTGTCAATGCCCATTCCAAAGGCTTTTGTTGCAACTAAAAGTTGATATTTGTTTTCTTTGAAGTCCTTTTGAACTTTTATTTTATACTTATTAAATTCTTCTCGGTTCATTACAGGTTTTGTCCCAATTTTTTTACCCGTCTTTTCATCCAAAACATCTCTTTTTGGAATATCACCTGAAAACCAACTCACTTTGTTTTGAAAAAGTGTATTCAATGTATTTGAAACCTGATAACATCCATACGCACCATTTACATTAGGTGTAAATATTAAACCCGCCTTATCAGTTGTTTCAATAAAACTTTCCTTGTCTTTCAGCTCGTTAATAAGATTTTTGAGCTTATCTATTTTATTTCCCTTATCGTTAATAACCTCAAATCTCAATTCTTTACGACTATAATCTAAAAGTGATTTTATATTTTCATCTTCTAAGCGTTGCTTTTGTCGTGCGAATTCAATTTTTATGTCTTTCAAAACATTAACTGAAGCGGTAGCTGTTAAGCCAATAAATTTTATTTTCCCTACTCCGTTTTCATCTTTAGGACTTAGTTTATCAACTGTTTTGGCTAAATTCAAATATGAAGTTCTAAAATCGTGTCCCCATTCTGAAAGACAATGCACTTCGTCAACAACTGCATAGGCAATAGAAAAATTAGCAACTATTGAACTTATCTTATCTCTAAAACTCGGAATTTGAAATTTTTCTGGAGAAATCCATACAAACAAATATCTTCCTTGCTCAAAATTTCTTTCTATTTCTCTTTTTTCGTCTTCTTCTAAATCGCTTGTAATGAAGCTGACATTGGTTACAAGCGTTTTAACCAAATTGTCATGCTGGTCATACATTAATGATTTTATTGGACAAACCACAAAATTTATACTTGGTTGCAACAAACAAGGAAGTTGATAACACAAGGATTTTCCGCCACCCGTGGGCAAAAGTCCAATTGTATCTTTTCGGTTTAGTGCATTTGAAATGATTGGAAATTGACCCTCACGAAAATTTGGCTTGTCAAAAATGTTATCAAGAAAGAATTCTAAATTTGTTTTGTCTTCGTCTGTTACGTTGTAATTGATTGGCTCGGTTGTGCTAACTCTAAAGTAGTTTTTGTCTTTTACAATATCAAAATAGTCTGTGCGAACAAAAATCACATCTTCACTGATTTTGTTTTCGTCTGTGTAGCGTTTGAAAAGAGAAAAGTCAATATTTACCGCCTTTGTTGTTGGCTGAAATTTGGATTTGTCATTCGTTATTGATATGTTGAAACTAGGCTTTTTTAATTCTTCTTTGTTTTTGAGTTGCCAAAGTTTATCAATCCAAATCAACAAATCATTTATTGCCAACTCTGCAAAGTCCGGTAAGTTTTCGTGAAGTAAAATATTGAAATTCCAATCTTCTTCAAATGTCAAATACTTATGAGTTATCAACTCAATGAGTAAGATCTGAAAACGGATTATTGCCGTAGGCAATAATTTCGTTTTAATTTCATCTTCACTCAAGTATTTTTTTTCTATTTTATCACAAGCAGTTTTATAAAAAGTCAAAAGTTTTTCATAACGTTTTAAATGCTTTAAAATTATGTCAACTTTAAGCGTGAATGTTCCACTTTGCAATTCTTTTGTTGTAATCCTAATCGTTGTAATTCCTTTACCCGATAGATAGTTATCTCTTTTGCTGTCTGAAACTCTTGTAACTTCATCAAATTTGTGTTGTTGTCCATCAATTTCAATTACAAGTTTGGCTTGAGGCAAATAGAAATCTACTTGTTGGTTGATAAAATTTTTGTTGTCTTCTCCTGTTATTTCATTTATTTCGATTTCAGGAATTAGCAATGATTGGATAAATGAATATTCTCCAAATTCATTTGGAATAATTCTTTCAAAAAAATCCTTCGCAGGGTAATAATTGTTGTGTTTGTCGCCTTTTATAGTGTCATTCCAAGTGGGTGTTTGGTTTGTTGCAAACAAAAAGCGTTCTTCAAAATTGTCAAGTTTATGGATTTCACCTAATTGAGATTGCAAGTATTTTGAAAGATTTGTTGGGAATCCACGTTGCAAAATATTTTTCGTTACATACAAAATTGGCAACAAGTCAGAATTTGTCTGATTTTCTACAAGGTTCTGAATCACAAAATTCGGATTTGTATAAGTATAATTTGCCGTATATTTTTTCATTCTTTCAACTGTCGTATTTTATTATCCCATGATATTCTACGCTTGCAGATAAATTTTTGCTGTTTGGCGTTAGTGGCGGGTTTCTGAGCACAAAACTGTCAACCAGCACTGAACTTAAAGTGAAGGACAAAGCCCCTAGTTTGCACGTCTCCCCGCAAAACGCAAAAACAGGATTCAATAAGCG
Organism: uncultured Limnohabitans sp.; assembly: GCA_964574365.1. Classification (GTDB taxonomy): domain Bacteria; phylum Bacteroidota; class Bacteroidia; order Cytophagales; family Cyclobacteriaceae; genus Algoriphagus. The sequence continues at coordinate 9,184 of CAZNND010000108.1, read as the reverse complement.
ATTTTATCCAAGTTGTTTGTAAGATTCACTGTCTGATTTGTCACCTAGAGTAAATTTCTTTGTTGCATCAATTAATTTATTTTTTAGAAGTTCTTTAGCTTCGACTGATTCGATTTTGTCACTGACTTCTAGTAAATAGTCAAATTGCTTTTTAGCAACGTCAAATTTTTTTTCTTTTACTTCTGCTTCTTTAAACTCAGCTTCAGCGTTTTTTAGTCTTGCTTCCGCATTTTTCAATTTTGAATCTGCTTCAAGTTTACTTAAAAATGCTTCTCGTCCGCGTTCAAAAACTAGACCGCCGACGGAGATTATAGATTTATATGCCTTTTGTGTCTTAGCCCAAACAGTCAGAACCTAAGAACCATACGATATACTTTCTAAAAAAAGTTGTTCGTCAGCATTTAATAATGATTGTTCTATGTCATCATTTGGATTTTCTAATATGAATTGTTCTAATTCTTTTTCTCTATTGTCATAAATTAAATAGTAGATTGCATAGAGTGTCCGAAGTGCATTAAGTTTTTTCTCAATAATTGAAATGGGAACTCTTTGTTGCATATCACCCATATCAATAACTAAGGTTGGATTCTCGTCAAAATTTCTTGTGCTAATTAGGTTTAATGTCATACCTGATTGAGTTCTAAAAAAACGAACCATTAGGTTGCCACTTAGTCCCAATTCAAATCTAAAGTTGCCCCAGTCCGCTGCAGAAATAACTGAACGTCCTTTTATTATTGACAATAGTGTTTCAAAGTCAGTCGAAAAAGAAGATCCGATTTCAAATTGTCCAAAGGTATAGTCTGCCATATGTTATTTTTCAAGTTGTTCGTGAGTAATTATTGCAGGTGACGGTTTGGCGCTTGGAGTAGTGGCGGTTTTCGGAACACAAAACTGTCATTACACCATTCCAAAAGATTTCGGGATTGATGAGAGGTACAAAGTTCAATTAACCAATTCAACTGCCATTGAGCCAAACGCCTACTACCAGCTGGTTTTTTTTATGCGAATATTTGAACATTGTTTTGGTTTTTCCAATTATCTAGTTGTTCATAAAGGTTTGTTCGGCTAAAGAAGTCAATATTAAATAGCATCCTTAAAGTGGCTTCTAAGTTTTCCCCACTAAGTCCATTCCTTTTTTCTTCTTCTCTAAAATACTTTGCAACGGAATTTATTAAGTCATGTCCATTTGTGATTTGGAGTAAATCAGGGTTTTGTTGTTCTATTGCAACTATTTTTACTTTCAGTATTTCTTTGTCCTTGATTAGTGCGTTAGGTGATTTTGAAATAACTCTATCTAAATACTGGTCTAAATCAATCTTTTGATTAGCAAATGAAATTAAATCTTGGAAACCTGAACTGAATATAAGTTCAAGATTTTCTTTGTCATTAAGCAATTTAAGATAACTTATGTGTTTGATGACTTCTAACAGCTTATTTCTGAATGCTAAATGTTGTTCTATATCAAGATTTGAATATTCAAATACAATGGCATTTAGAATTGGCTCAAAATTTAACATGGTCATTTCTATATCATGTAAATCAGTTAAGAACATGTTATTTAGCAAATATTCTGATTCGTTAATGCGGATAAAGTCCGCATCTCTTATTCCAATTATCAAAGGATAAATTTTTACCAAAGTTTGAACACATTCTTCAAGCTTTTTATTGCCACCTGGTATGTTTTCAACTTTGCAATTATTGAGGTTGAATAATTTCCTGAATAAACGAATATCAGTATCGCCTTCTAAAAGGATAAAACTTATTCCATTGCTGTTTGGATGAGAAATGTCTAATCTAAGTTCGTTTAGTTTCTCCTGGTATGAAATGTCCGCCTTTTTCATATTAGTCTCTCTTTTCTAAATTATACACTAAATCCCATCTATCATTGATTATTGATGGAGAGTGAGTAGCAATCAAAACCTGAAAATCTTGAATCTTAATAATTCTTAATAAATCGTCCAAGAATTCCTTTTGCCATGAAATATGTAACGAAATTTCTGGCTCATCAATTAATACCATTATACCCGACCTAGTTTTGAAGATTAATTCATAAAGCAAGACAACTTCATGTTGTTCTCCTGATGATAGCTCATTCAAGTCAAGAATTTTGCCTTTTGTCGTTTTAAAGTAAAAGCCCTTTTCCCTGTCAATTGCAATTGATTTATAAGTAAATCGTCTTTCATTTAAAATACTCGTGAACAATTCTAGCTTCTCAAGAAGTTCATCGAATACACTTAGTTTTTGTTCAAGGTCGTTTAAGTAAACCAATAAGGCTTTTGCATCGTCTTGACTGTAACTTAAAACTTTCTGTTTACTTTCATAAAGTCCATTTCGAGTTAGTTTATCTTGTTTAACTTTTAACCTCTCGAATCTGTCATCATACTCTTCCCTTGAAACTCTGCTTTTTTCTGAAATAAGTCTGTTTGGGTATGTGCTGTCTAATGATTGTGAAATAATAAATGATTGTTGTGATTTTTCAAGAATAATTTCTCTTAACTCATTAGCATAAGTTTGAATTGTTTCAATCATGATAGTCTGTTCCCTTTCACTTCTATAATTTTTCTCGGGATTAGAGACTTTCTTAAATAAACGTTGTTCTCTGATTAAGTGAACATTTATAGATTTAAGAATTTCATTAGCCTTTGGAGTTTTTATTCTTAGAATATTCTTGCTTATTTCAGCAGGTAATTGGTCGGCATACACATGAAGTAATTCATCAATTCCAACAATTTGGTCATTTCGTCTATCAATCCATTTGTCCATTGATATTCTACTTACTGGCAGATATCTATCTATTGTTCTTATTAAGTTTTCATTTAATTCGACTGAGTAATTGAGTACTTCAATTTCTTGTTCATTTTCATAGAAGGCAAATTTTAAATCCTTCTTAGGTGTTTTTGGTGTTTTTAATTCTTCCTCAAAATCAATAAGCTCTAATTGGTTTTCATTCGAAACTGATGTCTTGTCAATAACTATTTTAATGTTACCAGTCAAGCAAACAGTAATTTTATCAAACACTAGTTTGTTAAAGAACAAGAATTTTCTATTGAAAAGGTTAAACAATATGTTTAAGACTTGTGTCTTGCCGAATCCATTAGGACCTGTTATTATCAAAACATTTTCTGACGTTGGATATTCAATGTGATAATTGAACATCTCAAACAATCCTTCAATTTTTATTGACTTTACTAAAGTCGTAATTTTCACTTTGTCCATATTTCTTATTTTATGTTGTAGATGTTATTTTTTAAGCTTGTTGCCAACGATTGTGCTTCCGCAACCACTGCATAAGGCATGCTTATTTCGACGCCTTGCGCAGTAATTGCATGTATTTTCTCATTATTCTATAGTCAATCATTTATACAACTTACTTTCAATGTAAAAAGGAAACAGTTAAACCCCAAAATTTTTACCCTTGATCTTAACTTGTTCCCTGCATTAATTTTCAATTATTCAAATACCTCACTCCCTCCTTCATCTTTTCATATTCCTTCTCCAGCTCTTGGATTTCCTTGTTTAGCCCTAGCGTTCGAAAAAGAAGGATTACACCGACCACAAGAAACTTACCAGCCAGAAACTTGGCGAAATTTCCGGCTGATGTTGACCCCCCGTCCAAGGCTCCAGGTTGGCCACCCGAAGCAAGAAGGATTCCTGCGGTAACAAACAGACCTAAAAAGATGAGCAGGTAAACCAGCGATTTGGTTTTCGCCTCTTTCTTCTCCTGAATGGTAATTAGTAGCATATCCTTCTTGATCCGCAATCGCTTCAGCTTGACCAGTTCTTCCATCCGACTGTTTTTTTTCTATTTCTTTTATTTTGCTTCTACAGCTGCTTCCTACTTGGTACCTGGTACTTCCTACTTGGTACCTTGTACTTCGTACCGGAATACTACCCCAACCCAAGCACTCTCGTCACCACCACAAACACAAACCAAAGTACAATCACCATTCCGGTAAAGAGCATCAGGTAAGATGTGAGGCTTCGGATCAGGATTTTGGATTGGGTTTTCATGGAGGAGGTGCTGTGTTGTTTAAATATAAATTTAGTAAACTACTACTCCAATTAATTTGACTAATTCTCTGAAAAAAATCATAATTGGGTATGAAAAACTACCGGGTTTAGGGTAGAAAAAGGGCTGATTTGGCCACAAAGGAAGGAAGACACAAAGGGGATTCTTTGGGTAAAGGGAGAAAATGAGATCTTTAGGAATTACAAGGAGGAGGAATCATGCCACTGACAATTTAACCCCCGAAGAATGGTCTTTTGAAAAGGAATCGTTAATCCTACTTTGTCACATTTGAAAATTTAGTAGGAAAAATGGGAATTCGGGGACCAATTCCAAAGTTCCCACAGATTAAAACAGATGAAAATCACAGACCTGCCTTCTGTAGGCGGGTTCACACAGATTTTTTCAATTCAGATTGGTTATTCCAAGGGTAGCAGCAGATCTGTGAAAATCCTCCTTCGGCGGACAAGTATGTGGGAAATTGTTAAGAAGGCATTACTAGACATGCCTTTGTGGCTTCAATTAAAAAGGTCAGAGATAAAATCTTATTAAACTTCACCTAGTGTTCCTAATGTGACAAAATTAGGATTAAGATGGTGATTAAAATGATCTTGTTTTTGTCGTAAATAATTTCTTTTTTTACGACAATTAAATTTTGAATGAGATGAATTTATCCATTGAAAACAAGATACTTAACAAAGTAAAAAAATCGAAAAGAGGCACAGTATTTTTTATTGAGGATTTTATTTCTTTTGGTAATGCCAATACGATTCAAAAATGTTTGGAGCGATTAGCGGAAAAAGAAGAAGTGAAACGGGTAGCCAGGGGAATTTATGCACGGCCTGCCCATGATCCCTATATCGGAGAGGTGCCTATTACGACGGAAGAACTCGCCATTGCTATTGCGAAAAGAGACAAGGCAAGGATAATTCCTACCGGAGAATTTGCTTTAAACGCTTTAGGATTGTCTCCCCAAGTCCCTATGAACATTGTCTATCTCACAGATGGAACACCAAGAACAATCAAAGTTGGGAAAACAAAATCAATCCTGTTTAAAAAGACAAGTCCAAAAAACCTGACCGCAAAGGGAAAAATCAGTGGGCTGACTATTCAGGCCTTGAAAGCATTGGGAAAAGATGGGGTCCTGGAAGAAGAGAAAGAAAAAATTATTGCTTTGCTCAAAAGCGAAGACCAGAATAGCTTGCAGCATGATTTAGGACTTGCTCCAGAATGGATTAGATTGATCATGAAACAGGCACTTTAACCTTCAAAAAATTACAATCGCTATGCGAGAGTGGATAAAAATCCCGGAATTAAGTAAACTCAACATTATCAAGGAAATTATAGAAAATTCCAAATTGAAAGCAGCTGCCGTCGAAAAAGACTGGTGGGTGGTGCAAACGCTCAGACTGATCTTCGAATTGGATTTTGCGGATTCTTTGGTGTTTAAGGGAGGAACTTCCTTGAGCAAGGGCTGGGGTATTATCGAGCGCCTGTCTGAGGATATTGATCTTGCCTTGGACAGAAAATTTCTGGGATTCACAGGTGAACTGGGCAAAAACCAGGTGGACAAACTGAGAAGAGTCTCGCATCAGTTTATCCGGGAGCAGTTTTTTCCTTCACTTCTGAAAAAATTCCATGGGGAAGGTTTAGAAGGGGTAGTGTTTCATTTGCCTGAAAGCAAGTCCTCCGACAAAGACCCACAAACCATTGAGATCACTTATCCTTCCCTCGTGTCAAAACCAACGGATTATATCCGCCCGAGAATCTTGATTGAAATTGGCAGTCGATCGCTTCGTGAGCCCTTCACCATCAGAGGAATTAGAAGTTTCCTTGGTGACTTTTTTGAGGGAAGATCTTTTGCGGACACCCCAACACCCATCCCCTGCGTGAACGTGGAACGCACCTTTTTGGAAAAGCTGTTTTTGCTGCATGAGGAATTTCAATAACCTGATTCCACTATCCGAACCCACCGACTGAGCAGACACCTGTACGACATCGGAAAGATCATGGATAGCCAGTACCTGGAAAAAGCCCTGGAATCTCCCTCACTCTATCAGGAGATTGTAAAACACCGAAGCAAACTGACCCGAATCAACGGCCTGGATTACCGAAACCATGCTCCGAAATTCCTCAACCCAATCCCTCCAGAAAGCATCCTGAAATCCTGGGAAGCAGACTATAAAATAATGCAGGTTCAGATGATTTATGGTAACTCCCTTCCTTTTGCTGAGTTGATTGGAAAAATAATCCAGCTCAAAAAGAGAATTAATGCACTGGATTGGGAGATTAGTTTGAATCATTAACCCTAATAATTAACCAATATCCCAAAATGCCCAATCAGGCTTATGCCAACTAGCAACAGGCATGACATGATGCTTCGGATCGGGATTTTGGATTCGTTTTTCATGGAGGAGTGGTGTTGTTTAGATATAGGTTGGAGGATCTTTTTGTCCATTGAAATGCACTAATTTCCTGAAGGACAACCTATTTTGGAATGGAAAACTACCGAGTTTAGGGTGGAAAAAGTAATTGATTTGTCCACTACCAAAGAAAGACGGGAAGGGGATTCTTGGGATAAATGGGGGAAATGAAATTTTTGGAGGTTTACGGAAAGGGGCCCTGCCTGATGTTTTTCTGGGGCTATTGGATCACCTCTCATTTCCAGACCCTCCATATTTTTACACTTACCCATGCTACTTAACCGTTATTTTGACCCAATCTTTCGATCTCCTTCATGACTTCATTCATCAATTGCTGCTCTGAGGGCAGGTATAACTGGTATTTACTGGCAATGATGGTTTTGTTGTTTTCTGGTAAGGTGATTTTTACTACGGCATCATTCTTATCCGCACACAGCAAAATGCCAATACTTGGATTTTCAAACTCCTGCTTTTCAAAACGATGTAGTAATTGACATACATCTGCATCTGACCGATATCCTGATGGGTAAGCTTTTCTGTCTTTATTTCAATCAACACAAAACACTGCAGCAAGCGGTTGTAAAAAACAAGGTCAATGAAAAACTCATCTCCTTCAAGGTGAATTCGCTTTTGCCGGGCCACAATCGAAAACCCATTGCCGATTTCCAATAAAAAATCCTGTAAATGGGTAATGATCGCAGTTTCTAAATCCTTTTCGTAATAGCTTGCTTCTCGCTTCAAACCCAAAAATTCCAAAACCATCGGGTCTTTGATGAGTTCTTTAGCATCGCTTGGCCGAACTTCTTCCCGGGCTACGGCGAGCACTGCCTGTACCTAGTTGCTGATCAATAATCTTTCAAACAATTGGCTGTTGATCTGCCTTTCGAGCTGCCTTGCTGTCCAGTTGTTTTTGGTAGCTTCGGCAATATAGAATTCGCGTTTGTTTTCATTATCTATGCTGATAAGGCTTTTATAATGTGTCCAACTCAATTGCGTCCGCAGTGCGGACGCAATTGGAAACGTTCTATAAAACTACCGGTTCCTTTCCAATTGTCGAACGGAAAAACCACTTCCAAATTGGGGTTGGAAGAGGCCTGAAATGGATTTTATCAGGTATTTACTGTATTCAGCCCGGTCTTTTCCACCTTGTTCTTCTTCAAAGATCACCTTGCCTAATTGCCAATACATCACCACCCCCTCTGTATCTACCGAACGAATGGCTCGCTCTCTGGAAGTAGCAATAATCGATTGGATTTGCTGGATGAGGTCTTTTTTGAGTTCCATTTCAATTTACTGATGTTTTTTACAACCCGTCTATCTATTTCTTCCTAGCGAAAATATAACAAGCAATTTTGGCCAATGTACCCTTAGCGATTGGTGCCTATGGTAGCATGTAGAGTGTTTTATAAGTATAGGTTAGAGAAGTTTTTTGTCCAATCAATTTCGCTAATTATCTGAAAACATCCTATTGCGGAATGGGAAACTACCGGATTTAGGAAAAAAAAGGACTGATTTGGCCACTACCAAAGAAAGTCGGAAAGGGGATTCTTAAGGCAAATTGAAAAAAATTGAACATCCCGATTACCCGTTCAAGCGAATAAGGTCATTATCAAAGAAATGCCACTCCTCCCATTTTCCCCAACACCTATCACTCCAAATTCACCATAAATCCCATCCTAAACCACCTGCCCGGCATCTGCACTGTCCCAGCTTCAACATAATCCTCGTTCGTGACATTGGAGGCCTCTGCAAATAAGCCAATCTTGCCCAAGCGATTGTAATCTATCCTCATATCCAACAGAAAATAGGGATCCTGACTAATCCGCTCTACGTAGCGCATTTTGGTATTCCACTCTATTTTCTTACCCAAACCCAGCAAAACACCTCCGATCATCTGATTTTTCAGTGCTGTCAATGCATATCGGGATTCCAATCCGGGGGTCTCGATAAACTCCGCATCGATAAAATTGTAAGAAAGCATCAATTCCTTGACCTGAACAGGATTTCCTGTAGGATTCACCTGATAATAAACAGAGGCCTCTATCCCATTAAAAATGACTTCATTGAAATTCTGGGGCTGCCAAGGTTCCGCGGAAGAAGTACGGGTCCACTCGATCAGATTTTGACTGGTACGGTTAAAATAAACCAGCTCTCCCCGCCAGTTGTCTTTGCTCCATTTTCCTCCTAATTCAATAGACAGCGCCTGCTCTGGGATCAAATTGGCATTTCCGATGTTGGTTGGGCCTCGATAGTACAAATCGGTGTAGGTTGGAATACGATAACTGGAACCAATGCCAGTGTAAAACCGAATGGCCGACGATACCTGAAATCCCACTTCCAGCCCCGGAAAATGCTTCCAGCCAAACTCCGAATAATAATTGGAATAAAGCCCAGCTCGGACATCTGTTTTTTCACCCAAATTGACCAATTGCTCCAGAAATATACCCAATAGCTCCCGCTTGTGATTCCCGAGATTGGATGATTCGATAGACTCTTTTCGAGCCTCTAGCCCAAAGCCTGTTGTGCCAATTTTACTTTTGTAACTACCATTGGACTCAATGGCACTGACATCCGAGGTATGCAGATTTTGAAAAAATGAAGGCTCATTTCTTCTCAATCGAAACTCATCCTCGTTTCTTCTCCAATACGCCCGAGTATTGAGGTAGAACCGGTCTTTGGAATACGTATGTGAAAGTGAACCAAGCGTGGTCTGAATACTTTCCCACTGATCTGGAAAAGCAGAAGTATAAAACCC
>CAZNND010000107.1:0-12953 GCA_964574365.1 uncultured Limnohabitans sp. | reverse complement strand
CCTTCGTGTCCTTTGTGGTTCAAAAATTTATCGGTTTTATTCCATACTGGCAAAGAAGCGTATATGCATGCCATTTAATTTACAAACAAAATCATAGTTGGCTACTTAAATACAAGCGAATATTCATAAAGGGGAAAATTGATTTTTGCCTTTGTCAAAATTTAGGGTCTGATGCCAACTCCAAACGTGATGTAGGGACCTGAGAGGTAATTAGTCATGGAAACATCCCCCAACTTAAACCCCGGAAACGCCAATTCATAACCAGCCGTACCCGTCAATACTAGATTAAAAAGTTTCTTTTTTGTCATTGGCAACCCATATTCAACCAACACTTCTGGTTTTAACATGACGCCTGCGGAGGTTAAATAACCGTCAAACAACCGCTGGTCAAACAATTCGGGAAAATTAGGCTTTTGGACGGTTAACAAGGAATACCTCATATTCCCATAGCCCAACCCTGCCAAGGCTCCCATGGCAAAGTTTTTAAATTGAAAAAATTTCAGCCCTCCATTACCATAAATCCTAAGACTGTTTAAGGTATGGTTTTGAGTGGCACTTGCTTGACCAGAAAGGCCTAGATTAAACACATCCACACCGTATAGAATTCCATCTGTTTCCCCAAGGATCCTTACACCCAAATTTGTAGGCTTACCTTCAAATGGCTGAAGTCCATTTTCGACCAAAGATTCGTTCAGGTTTTCAGGCGTATTAAAATGAATACCTCGGATTAGGGAAAAATTTATCGAAGCATCTTTGTAAAAAAAGCTGTAGTCAGGCAAGGATATTCCTGCACCAAGTCTGACAAAAGCACCAGATTGGACATTATCGAAAGCAATTCCATTCATCGACCAACTTCCCTCCAAAGGACTAAAGGAGTAGCCAGCTTTAGCTATTACCTGAATAGCTTCTTCCCTTCCTGGAAGAAAAATATCATAGGATGCCTGAAACCCAATCTCGGTCAAAAAGTCGCCAAAATTGGATGTGCCCTTGTGGATATCATTTTTGCGGAGAATAAATCCTTGTTTAGGATTTCGCAGAAAATCATCTAAGTTATTTGTTTGATTTTCAGACAACATTTGAAAATTAAGGGATCCCATACCCAAGGACATGTAATGGATCAATTGAAATCTTCCCTCTTCAGTCAGCGAATACCCGATGTTGAGCAGAGCTCGGGTGGTGCGGTAATCAATCTTAAAATTGCTAATTGGCTCCGAACTATTCTGATGGGTGGATATTTCGAAACCCAGAACAAAGTCATTTATCCTGGACTGATAACCCAATCCATAAGAAATATATTGATTGTCCAAAGGATTTAAGCCACGGTCTTTTAGCAGTTCATTAAACTGCCTGATATTGGCTCCTGTAGTTCCTGTGAAACCATACAACGTAGGTCTTTTTTCTGTGAATTTCTGGGCAGAAAGAAGCTGAGGTAGGTACAGGACTAAAAAAAATAAGAGGATTTTCCTGGATTTCATCATCGATTTTAATAGGTTATTTCCGAATCTAGAATAAAGAATCATAGGACAAAATTAATGGTTATCCTTAATCTCAACATTATCTTTTGCATTTTAATCCCTTTTGATTTTTTTCAAACAAATCAATATTAATATATCGGTGATCATACGCTATTCTGCCAGTGGACAACTATTTCTTTGATTTTGGGCTGGAAGACCGATGACCGAAGAAGCCTGAAAATATAGCATTTACTTGGTCTTGTAACCATTTGAAATGCTACTTGGTAGGATTCTGTATATTCATATAAATATATGTGGATCCGCTTAATTATACTTCGCCTCTTATATAGAAAAGGTTTTCTAAGAACAAAAAGCTATGTTTCATCCATCAGTATCTAAGAAACAAAGGGTCGGCTAGTTGTCAAGAATATGGCTTTTTACTATGGATTCTATGTTGCTATGTGGTTTTTGATGCTATGTGGTTTTTGATTTTTTCACTAGTTGGTGAAATAAAAATTCAGTGATCATCGCATTTACATGAGCCTACCAAAATAGATATATCCATCGGTCCTACTAATTTTTAATTTTCTAGCTAAGGCCTAGAAAATTAGTAAATTGAATAGGCTAATCTAACTTAGATTGAGAAATTCTAAGAAACACAAGATACGTGCACGTACCCAGATACAGCTATTATTTTTACTTCATCTATAAAATACCAAATTAATGCCTTGTACTTCTTATTTCGCACCTTAGATTTCTTAATTCTCTGTGTTCTCAACAGCTGCAGCTAGAGGCTGTTTAGTGGGAAGAAGTCCATTTGGGAGGTATCCTCCGAAATTCATATTAACTATACAATTCAAGCATTATAATCGACATTCGGTCTCGTCAATTAAATAAAAATTCTTCCCCCTAAAAAATATCGTATTCGATACCTCGTACTTAGTACTTAGTACCTCGTACTTGGTACTTATTACTACGAACCTCGTACTCCCTACCTCCCACTTTGTAAAACTTCAGCTTTGCCCCCTACCAAATAACACAGGAAATTTCTAAACATTTAATTACCCATTATCCCAAACATTTTCTAGCCTTTTCCGTCAAAGTACCCATAATCAAAAACCAACACATTAACGTAACATGATCATTTCAACAACCAGCAACTTAGAAGGCTACCGCATTGACCAATACTTGGGACTTGTATCAGGAGAAACCATCATCGGTGCCAACATTTTCAAAGACTTTTTTGCAAGTATTACCGATATCGTTGGGGGAAGGTCTTCCGCTTACGAGCAAGTTCTCCGCGAGGCAAAGGCAACTGCCATGTCAGAAATGGAAATGCAGGCCAGACATTTTGGAGCAAATGCCATCATCGGAATTGATTTGGACTATGAAACCATCAGAGAAGGAATGCTAATGGTAACCGTCAGTGGAACAGCGGTAAAAACAACCAAATTATAAGAAAAAAGCCCTGAAATTCAGGGCTTTAATTTTTTCGAATTTTTAATGCAAGTCAAAAACCCATTTCATCATCAATCCACTCAAGTATCCTCCGTAGGTTCCTACAGCATACCCCAAAACTGCCAGCAGTACTCCAACAGAAGCCAAGGAAGCATCGAAAGCAGAAGCCACTATGGGAGCTGAAGCGGCACCGCCCACGTTTGCCTGGGAACCCACAGCGATGTAGAAAAATGGAGCTTTAATCATCCAGGCAACAAAGCCCATCAGTAGGATATGAAAAACGATCCAGATGATTCCAATTAAAAAAAGTATGGGATTATCTAAAACCGCGCCTAAATCCATTTGCATACCAATCGTAGCCACCAAAACATAAAGCAGTACAGAACCCATCCTCGAAGCTCCGGCGCCTTCCAGATTTCTAACCCTCGTAAAGGACAACAACAAACCTGCTGAAGTGGCAATTACAACAATCCAGAAAAAGGCAGAAGTCAAGGAATATTGTTCAAGTTCAGGATAATTCGTAGAAAACCATGGCGCCAGAAAATCCGAAGCCCAATGGGAAACACCCGTAACACCAAAACCAACCCCAAAAATAAGCATAGAATCCTTTAGGCTTGGAATTTTCATAATTCCTTCTCTAAAACGGGCAATCCTATCCCTCAATTCATAAATCGCCGAAGTGTCAGCTTTGAGCAGTTTATCCATTTTCTCTGGTTTGGCAGCCCAATACAACAGGAAGGCCATCCAAAAATTGGCTACAAGAACATCCACTGCGATCATTTGACCAAACAAAGTCGGGCTAGCTCCAAACACTTCCAACATGGCAGTTTGATTTGCTCCACCACCGATCCAGCTACCACCAATTGTAGATAGCCCTCTCCAAATTTCATCTGCCCCTGTTCCAGAATAAATATCAGGATGAATGAGTCCCACAACGAACAATGCAAAAGGCCCTCCGAACATAATGCCAACAGTTCCTGCCAAAAACATGGTCAAGGCCTTGGGACCCAATCTCAAAATGGCTTTAAAATCAATACTGATCGTAAACAAGACTAAGGATGCCGGCAGAAGATACCTCGAAGCAACTTTATACAAGTTGGAAGATTCACCGGAAATCAAACCCAGAGAATTAAATACTGCAGGAATAAAATAGCAAAGCAAAACGGTAGGGATATAGGTGTAGAATTTCCTCCAAAAAGGATGGTTGCTTGCCGAAGTAGCAAAGACAAAGGCCAAAGTGATCATCAATAGGCCAAAAACTACCGCATCGTTGGTCAGTAAAGGGGTGTTTTCTTCCATTGTCCAGTCTAAATATTCTGTACAACAATACCAACAAAAGCCCAAAAAGACCAGAGCTAGACTTATTTATCCTTCAAAAGGTAGAGTAATTCACTCAGGATCATTGCAGTAGCTCCCCATACTACCTCCCCATCGATGTCAAAAAATGGTGTATCCAAGCGAATACTCTTATCCAGATCAAGGATAGTTTTTTTCTGGATGCCTGGCTGAATCAAAGTTTTGACTTCAGTAGGAATTATTCTTGAAACCTCTTTTTGCTCGGGTAAAAAACGGGGGCTTTCTTGGAGGAAGCCGATTACCGGAGAAACCAAAAAATTGCTGGCAGGAATATACAAATCAGATAGCCGGCCCAAGACCTCTACCTTTTCAGAATCAATTCCAATTTCCTCTTGTGCCTCTCTCAGTGCGGTGAAAACGACATCAGGGTCATCCGGTTCCATTTTTCCACCCGGTAAAGAGACTTGTCCGCTGTGAACTCCCGGATATACAGGACGCTTGATCAAGGGAAAAACCCCATTCCCTGTTTCTGGATAAATCAGGATCAGAACGCCGCTTTTTTTATGATTTTGGGGAATATCGAAAGAAAACCTCCTGAGGTCAAGCGGTTGAGGTGACATCAGAAGGTGTGCATCCTTTCCGGGAAGAGGTTGCTGCAACCCTTCGAAAAGGATAGTTTTTAACCGGTCAATTTCCATTGGAAGCCAATTCCAAAGAAGTAAGCTTTTGACTTAAATAGGAATCAGAATCATAGGACGCTGCCCACTTTTTCAAGCGAAACTGACTGAGCTGATGCGTTTCTGTGTGGATCAACCACAACATGGGTCGAAATCCCTCTTCCTCCTGAAAATAGCCCAATACCATAAACTCATTTGGGCTTATCCAAAATCCTTCTTCAAACATGCCCGAAGGCCCAATAAACAGGAGTCTCTCCCGCATACCATCAGCCCTATACCAAACCACCTCGGAATCGGGATTGAGGTAAGGTTCCTCCAATTCAGGTTGAGACTCCACTTTGTAGGAATAAATATCTACGGTACCATCGCCATCAGGATGGGCAATCTGATAGGGATAAAGCGGATTGCTTTTCGGTACAGGATTTTTTTCGGGCATCTCCATGGGATCGAGGGAATCAGTAAACATCCATTCAAAGTCATTTACATCGAATTCACCCAAAATATTCGCCCAATGTGCCTTCCACGAAGGTTTCTCAGTTAGACCCTGAGCTATTTTTTCTTGAAAATCACTAGCAGAATCCTTGGTGGAAACTGGACCCAATTGCTCAACCGACTTAGATTTCCGGCTATCACAGGACGCTATCAAAAAAACCAGCGTCAAAACCAAACAAAGATTTTGGATTGATTTCATAACAAAAGCTTAAAGATATGAAGCTAGTGTACGGGAATGAAAAAACAAAGTTTGCGTTGAAACCGACATATTGTGAGTAGAATCTGGAACAATATTTTTTTGGAAAGTGCGGAGATGGGCGATTATTCTTTTGTCATTTGACTTCAGGGAACTACGTCTGATCAACGAATCGCAATACCGTTGCCATAGCATGCGACTGCAAAGTGTGAGTAAAAAAAATAAAAAAGGCCGGAATATGACTCCGACCTTTTCCTGCTCTCAAACCTATTAAACCTATTGTAGATATTCAATTCATGAATACTGCCGAAAAGTAGAAAATGTTTTTTTTCTCTCCAAACAATCGATTGCGAAAAATTTTCCGAATTTTATTCGGCACCTTAAAATCCCTTTAATTCTTAGAAAATTGAGGTTTTTAAACCTTCACTAATTTTTAATCACCCTTGGTAAAAACCTTTTTTCTAACTTCATCCATACAACCTATGCCCAAAAGAGCACACCCCCTGGCCACCAAAATTTTTGAAGGTTTCCTTACCTACATCGATTCCTTCAATTCCCACACCCGACTAGCTCCCCTATACTTTGCTCAGCGAAAGTGGCATGATGCTCAACTCAACCACCGCAACCGGCTTCGGCTCTACAAAGATCTGCTCATCCAACTTCGAGGTGTCTTCCAGGAAATTCTCGGCGACGACAATACCAACCGGGAAATATGGAAATTGATCCGATCCGAATATCAAGAAATGATCAGCCACAGAAATGATGTCGAATTGGCTGAAACCTTTTTCAATTCCGTTTTCCGAAAAACATTCCCCAACAATCCCCTGGACGAGGAATTGATGTATGTGAAAAAGGGATACAAATTCTGCGAAATACGCGAAAACGGCAACCTTCTGCTCACCTATCCTAAAAGCATGGGGCTGGAACAAATTATCCGGCAAATCCTCGAAGACTTCGATTTTGGTGTACCCTTTATGGACAAAGAACAGGATTTCCGGTTCCTTCTTGAAGGGGTCAAACGGGTAATACTCGGCAGATATCAGGTGGAAATCGGCGACATCACCCAACTTCTCAAACCGGTTTTTTACCGAAATAAAGCCGCTTACCTCATTGGAAGGACCTTTGTGGGAAAGAAATGGATGCCTTTTATCATCCCCATATTGAACGGCCCAAAAGGAATCTATGTGGACACCCTGATTTTTGACCCCAATCTGATGAGTCACCTCTTTAGTTTTACACGGTCCTATTTTATGGTTGATGCCCAAATTCCTTCTCAAATCATTGGCTTTTTGAGTTCGGTTATCCCGCACAAGAACATTCATGAACTCTACAATGCCATTGGTTTCAACAAGCACGGAAAAACTCTTTTTTACAGGGATTTTTTGCATCATTTAGAAAAAACTAACGATCAGTTTGTGCTTGCACCAGGAATCAAAGGAATGGTTATGACGGTTTTTACCCTTCCTTCCTTGAATATCGTCTTCAAGCTGATCAAAGATCATTTTGAACCGCCAAAAAGCCTTACCCGACAGGAAGTCCGTGAAAAATACCAATTGGTATCCCTCCACGATCGGGTGGGTCGGATGGCAGATACCCATGAATTTGAGGAGTTCAGAATTCCACTTTACCGGATCAGTGCCGAACTGATGCTGGAACTGAGAAATACTGTCAACTCTTTGGTTCGAATTGAAGGTGATCTCTTGGTAATCAAACATCTGTACACGGAGCGGCGAATGATTCCTTTGAATATTTTTTTGGAAACTTGTTCTATTGAAGAGGGTAAAAAAGTAGCAGAAGATTATGGAAGGGCAATCCTAAATCTTGCACAGGCCAATATTTTCCCTGGCGATATGATGACCAAAAACTTTGGGCTAACCAGACAAAAACGCGTGATTTTCTACGATTACGACGAAATTGAGTTTTTGGATGAAATGAATTTCAGGGAAAAACCCAAACCTGAGACTTACGAGCAGATTTACGCAGCTGAACCCTGGTATGAAATCAATAAAAATGATGTATTTCCGGAAGATTTTAAGCGATGGATGATTGGAAGAACAGATCTTAAAGAACATTTTATTTCCTACCATAAGGACTTGTTCGAACCGGAGTTTTGGAAGAACTTACAGAAAAGAATCCGAAAGGGAGAACTAATTCACGCCATACCCTATCCTGAGGAAATTCGTTTTCGCCCCGGAGAGGTGGATTGAAAACTTAAAAAAATTTCATTCCTACCGTCTAAAACTTATTTTTGACTCGTCGGGTTATTCATTGAAGCGCACCCTTTCATGGTTTCAGATCTTTTCATTGCTAGTACAACCAAGGCAGACACCAAAAAAATCATCCTCCATACCGACGAGGATGACGACAGACCTGTGTATCTATCCGGCAACTTCAACAACTGGGCGACACAGGATTTCAGGTTTAAAATGCACAGAATCAAGGAGGGTGTCTATGAGTTTGCCTTTCCCGATACATCTGAATTTCCTCAGGAACTGATCTACAAATTTACCAAAGGAGACTGGTCGGAAGTGGAAATTGACCGATTTGGAAATAAGACACCAAACAGACACTGGAATGATGAGCAGCAGTTCAAAATTGAAAAAGTAGCCAAATGGAGAAAAAACTGGCTGCCCTACATGCCTTCCCAGCTACCCCAGATCCATTTAATTTCAGAAGAATTTGAAATCCCACAATTGAATAAGACCAGGAAAATCTGGGCACTCCTTCCACACGATTATGATACAAGCACCGAAAGTTATCCGGTACTGTACCTTCAGGATGCCCAAAATCTGTTCAATGAAAACGCTGAATTCGGTAACTGGCAAATCGATAAAAAACTTGCCGTCATGTCCGACTATGGAATCGGAAAAGTCATTGTCATTGCCATAGAACATGGTGAATCAGATCGGATTCAAGAGTACAATGTGGGAAGAACCCTTCTGGGAAAAGGTCAGGGCAAACAATACATCCGATTCTTGACCGATACCCTAAAGCCATTCGTTGATCGGACGTTCCGAACAAAACCAGACCGTGAATCTACCGGGATCGGAGGAAGTTCTATGGGAGGCTTGGTGAGTATTTTCTCCGGATTGATGTACCCCGAAGTTTTCGGTAAATTGATGATCTTTTCCCCATCCCTTTGGGTTATTCCAAAGATAAAATTGGGGTTTTTCGAATTTTTTGAACCCATGGAAACCCGTATTTACCTCTATGCCGGAGGCAACGAAAGCGAAACAATGGTTCAACATGTGACTAAATTCAAAAAGCGCCTACTCAAAAGGGAAAGCCTACAGGGAAAAATGGCTATCCGACTCTCCATCAACGAGCATGGAAAACATAACGAATCCTATTGGAGCGATGAATTTCCAAAAGCGATGGAATGGCTTTTCTTCAGCGACAAACCCGAATAATCTACACTTGATACGACCATGCAATTCAAAATAAATCCAAAAAACCCAAGCCCTACCGGACTCCGCGTAATTCCCGTATTTGAAAACTTGGTTGATGAAATACTAGCGGAAAAAAAACTAGAAAAGTCCATCGCTTCAGCACTATTTTCTGGAAAAAAAGATACCCATTACAGTTTTGAGGAGAAAGGACAATTGGTACTGCTTCTTGGACTAGGGGAAAATCCAGACTATAAAACCATTGAAAATAGCTTCCGAAGAATACTATCCAAGCATGCAGCACTTTTGGAAAAAGAAGTTCTTCTGGACTTCCCAACCGCGCTGAAAGGCATACCTACAGAAGCAGCCCTGACAGGGTTCAAACTTGGTGCTTACTCCATTGGATTTTACAAAAAAGAGAAACCCAGAGATTTCAGCAAATTAAGAGTAGAAGTAATTACTGACCTTAAAAATCCAAAAGAAATAGCGGAAAGGGCCGAAAAAATTGCCAATGCAAAAATGGAGGCTTTTAGACTTGTTGATCTTCCCCCCAATAAGATAACTCCCGAAAATCTGGGGGATTGGGCAAAAAATCTTGGGAAAAAGTTTGAGCTACATGTAAAAGTTTGGGATTCTAAGAAGGCGAAATCGGAAAAGTTGGACGCCTTTTTGGCAGTGGGCAGAGGTTCCTCCAAAGACCCAAGGTTTATAATCCTGGAGTACCGACATCCAAAAGCTGTCAATCATATTGGCCTGGTTGGTAAAGGCGTGACCTTCGATACCGGCGGGTTGAATATCAAAACACAGGGCATGCATCACATGAAGTCAGATATGGGAGGTGCAGCAGCCGTACTAGCCACAACCCAGTTGATCGCTGACCTGAAGCTACCGATCAATCTGACTTCTATAGTGCCAGCGGTGGAGAATGCAATAGATAAAGATTCCTATTTGCCTTCAGAAATCATTGGAAGTCATGCAGGCTTGAGTATTGAAGTGATCGACACCGATGCAGAGGGGCGCTTAATTCTTGCAGATGGACTATCCTATCTCATAAAAAATTACAAACCGGACCAGGTCATCGATTTGGCGACACTCACGGGGAGCAGTATAGGAACCTTTGGCTACGAGTGTGCGGCCTTGTTTTCCAACGATGGCAGCCTCTCCCATGGATTGCAGTCAGCGGGGGAAGAAGTTGGGGAAAAATCATGGCCACTCCCGCTTTGGGAATCCTATGGCAAGGAAATGGATTCGGAAATTGCGGACATCAAAAATTACCATGGAAAACCTTTTGCGGGCGCAATAACTGCTGCAAAATTCCTTCAGTCATTCACCCATGAGCATCCGGCTTGGGCCCATTTGGACATTGCCGGAGTGGCATTTTCGGACAGTGAATTTGCAAAGACCAAAACAGGAACGGCCTATGGAGTTAATTTACTGCTAAAATATTTCGAAAGCCTGCTGTAATACTTATCGATTACTTTCAGATTTGCAGGATTTTTTTGAGATTAAAAAAAAATAAAACTATTAGCTCATGAGTGATTCCAAGACTTTTCTTTGCATTTCAAATTTCTTTAAGGGAAATGCCTTCTTGACTTCCTTGAAAAAGCAGGGAAACCGGGTATTTTTGGTGACCACTGAGCAGCTCCAGGATAAAGCCTGGGCGGTGGAATTTATTGATGAGATTTTTTATATGCCAGGCCAAGATCTGGAATGGGACATGAACTTGTTGCTAAAAGGTGTGGGGGGCTTGATGAAAGATCATAAAATTGATGCCATTGTGGCTCTGGATGATTATGATGTGGAAAAAGCCGCTTTTCTCCGCGAAAATTTTCGGATCCCAGGGATGGGTCAAACCACCAGTCGGTATTTCAGAGACAAGCTGGCCATGCGGATGAAGGCAAAAGATGCTGGAATCCGAGTGCCCTCCTTTTCCTCACTTTTTCATAACGAGAACATCAACCGTTTTGCCGAATCTGTTCCTGCGCCTTGGGTACTTAAACCCCGTTCCGAAGCCTCTGCACACGGAATCATCAAAGTTTTCGACAAGGAAACCCTCTGGAAAAAGTTGGACGAATTGGGTGACAACCGGATATATTACCTTATTGAGCAATTCAAACCCGGAGATGTTTTTCATGCCGATGGGCTTCAATTGGAGGGAAAAAACCTGTTTCTGACGGTCTCCCGTTACCTTGCCACGCCCATGGAAATTTCCCAGGGAGGAGGAATTTTCCGTTCGGCTAATTTGCCCTATGGATCTGAAGACGACAAAAAGATCAAAAAAGTAAATGCGGCGATTATGAAAGCCTTTGGCCTGAAAAATGGAGCCTCGCACACCGAATTCATCAAATCTCGAGAGGATGGGGAAATCTACTTTTTGGAAACCGCTTCACGGGTGGGTGGAGCGCATCTGGCTGAAATGGTAGAAGCTGCAACGAATATCAATCTATGGGCTGAATGGGCGAGAATTGAAGACTCGGTAGTGAAAAACAAAAAATATGACCTTCCAAAAGTGTCAAAAAATTACGCAGGAATAGTGCTAACCCTTTCGAAATACAAACATCCAGACCTTAGCAGCTTTGACGATCCGGAGGTCTGTTTCCGGGTTCCTCTTGAGTACCATGCAGGCCTGATTGTAAAATCACCGAAACAAGAACGGGTAATGGAACTTCTTGAACAGTATGCAGAGCGCTTTTCCGAAGCGCTATCGACGAAGGCAGATGCACCGGAAGTGAAAAAGTTTCATTGAAATTCCGTTTTACGTAGAAAATGTGTCGATAAATGCTTCACCCTCCAAGGGTTTGGTTAGGAGGATTTTTTCTTGAATTAACCCTCCTTTGGAAGATTTTGAAAAAATTTTCAGAAATTTCCTTTACAGGCACATCATCGCCTAATAAATAACCGAAGGGATGTAGCCCGTCATTTCGTTCAAATGTGACTTTCAACACCCCAATTAAAGGGATAAACAACACCATTCCAGAAATCCCCCAGAGCCATCCTCCGATTAAAATTGCGAAAATCACGGCGAGGGCATTCACTTTAACCTTTGAACCGACCACCAGGGGCGTGATCAAATTATTTTCAAAAAGCTGAATACTCCAAAGCGTAATAAAAGTCACTAGCGGGTAGAATAAGGATTGAGTAGTCAAAAAGACATAAAAAATGGCTACTACCGAAGAAAGAAATACCCCAACATAAGGAATCAGATTCATGATGGCGATAAAGGCTGCAAACAAAAGAAAAAACTCAACCCCAATCAGATAGAAGAAAAGTCCTGCCAAAACGGCAACAATTCCTGTTACCCTGACCATACCAATCAGATAAGATTGAATAACGGAACTTGAATCATGAACCCAATGGATGACCGCCTCTTTGTTTTTGGAGGAGAACCTAACGAGAAATTCTGTGAAGAAGTCCTTATAATACAGCAATAAAAAGGTGTATAAGGGAATAATTCCGATCAAGGTTAAAGATTTACCTGTAGAAAATAGGGTTTGATTCAAATTCTCGCTCTTCAGAATAGACCATAAATCGGTTTTGTGATCAGGATCAAAAAAAGATTCCCCTAGGATCAAACTCAATTCATCATAATACCGGTGCAGTTTTTCCTTAATATTCTCCCCTATTTCAGGAATTTCCCGGATTAAGCCTACCATCTGGTTGAGAAGGATATAAAAAATACCAAAAGCCACAATAGAGACTAAGAAAATGCTTGAAAAAATAGCCAAGCCTCTGGGAAAATGCTTTTTTTCAAACCAATTGGTCATCGGATAAAGGGCAAAAGCAAGAAATACTGCCCAAATAAGCGGCACCAGAATAAAAGAACCTTCTCTCAAAGCCATTGATCCAAAAACTAGGATGGTCAAGAAATAAGCTGTTTTTTGAATGGGATTCATACTGATGGTACCAAATAAGAAACGGAAATATACAAATAAGCCTGCCTATTCGCTATTTTGCCGGTAGGAAATAAAACCGATAAATTTTTGAACCACAAAGG
>CAZNND010000106.1:0-13116 GCA_964574365.1 uncultured Limnohabitans sp. | reverse complement strand
ACTTTTTACGAAAAAATGGTAATTTCACAACACGGGGTAAGGAGTTCTGAAATAACAAATCGTATATTCATGCCATGTCAAAGAGAAGGATATATTCAAAACGACTTGGCACCAGTGTAGCTCAGTCTGCAAGGCCAGTCAATTCAAGAAAATTTCACGTGATTACTGGAGATGGTGAAAAATGGCGAGTAGTAGCAGATGGAAATACCCGGGCTACTAAGGTGTTTAGCACAAAAGGAGGTGCTGTAAGATTTGCCAAAGAGACAGCAGTAAAAATTAGCGGAGAAGTTATTGTTCATAAAGATTCTGGAGAGGTTGAAGAAAGAGTTTCTTTAGCCAAGCAATAAGCTTTTTCTATGGCTTTTGAGCATAATGTTATTATCAATTGTCCTTTTGATTCTGAATACAAACCTCTTTTAAAGGCTTTAGTTTTTGAATTAATTTATCTGGGTTTTATCCCTAAATTGTCACGAACTTATTCTTCTTCCACAATTAGAGTTAATCAAATTAAACAATTAATCAGAACTTGTATATTCGGAATTCACGATCTATCAAGAAGTAAGGCCATGCATGCCGGTGAATTTCCCAGATTTAATATGCCTTTTGAATTAGGATTAGATATTGGAGCACTAGAGTATGGTAAAGGAAAATTAAAAACGAAAAAAATATTAATCTTGGAAACTGAAAGATATCACTATCAAAAGGTAATTTCAGATATAGCTGGCCAAGATATAGCAAACCATGGGGATGAACCAAAGCTTTTGGTTGGAAGAGTTAGAAATTGGTTCTCAGAAAATTTTCCTGCGAAAACTATTGTTGGTCAAAGTGAAATATGGATTGCCTACAACCAATTCTTAGAGGATTTAAATACAAAATTGTCAGAAAATTACTCTAATGAAGAAATTGAGGATATGCCAATTGGAGATTTTGTTAAATTTTCTACTGACTGGATTAAAAAGTTTCAAGAATAGATCAATTTTAGAAAATACGTGTATTTACACGTTATTATATTACTACCAATTTCATTAGGAAGAAATTTAAGTGATGGATTTATTTTTGGATTTTTTCAATGAAAGGAAATAAATTGATTATCATTCTAATTTTGTATTTGATCCCATAGTTTTAGAAAAAAACCAATTAAATAAAACTTCGTTGTTCAAATTTAAATTTACACCACCTCCCTCAAACAACTCTGCATCCAGTGTTCTTGGGTGATTTGGTGGGTTTCGATTTCATTTTCGAGCCAATCGCACAAGACTATATTATCTCTTTCTAGGGCTCTTTTTATACATTTTAAAAACAGTACAAATCTTAAATCTTCAAATATATTAGTTTGAATTAGAATTGAAAACAATACAGGTAAATTGTACCAATAAGTCTCAAAATATGATCGGAGATTTGTAATTCCATGATTAAGGTCAGATTAAAAATCCGACACCAGGTCTTTGAAATGGCAAATTTCGAGGACCATAAAATTATCCTCTTGACCGTATCAATTCCAATATCGAAGCCCACTCCTGTTCAAACAAATCCAGCAAAAACTGCTGATCCTCTTCCTCCAGTTGAACCAAGCCACAGGTATTCTGCTTTACCTGTTCGACTGTGCGGATTCCCGGAATTACGGTACTCACGTGATTGATACCCAAAATAAAACTCAAGGCCAAGGATGAAAGATTAGTACCATACTTTTCAGTGAAGGGCATCACCTGTTGATTCAATACCTGATTCACTGCTTGAATAATTTCAGAAGTTAACCGATTTGCCCGGTGATCATCTTTTGTAAAGCGGGTTTCATGCTTCATTTTTCCACTCAACAAGCCAAATTGAAGCGGCATACGGGCAATAATCCCATACCCATTCATCCCTGCCTCTTGGATTACGGGCAATCCCAACTGATTGATCAGATTGAATGCAACTTGGAACCCATGTCCTTTGCCCGAATTCATTAAAAACTCCGCCTCAGGATCCGGTGCAAACGTAATCAGCGAGCTGCCCCAATACCGGATTTTTCCCTGCCGCTTCAGTAGCTCCATCGCCTCCAGGCAATCCCCCTTTTCCAAATGCGAAATTCTTGCCACGTGAAGCTGGTAGAAATCAATAACCTCTCGTTTCAGTCTTCTAAGGCTGTTTTCACAAGCCTCGATCAGGTAATCTTTTGAATAATCGATCTGAATGGCGCCATCTTTACCCACTCTCTGCCCCACTTTTGTGGCGATAAGCACCTCTTTATTTGTCCTTAAAACCCTTCCAATCAGCTCTTCGGAATGCCCTAATCCATAAAAATCTGCAGTGTCAAAAAAGTTGATGCCAGCCTCGACTGCGGTATTGAGCGCCTTTTCGGACTCCTTGTCATCCGAATGCCCCCAGCCGATTTCCACGCCTCCCACATTTGCCGAACCACCAATTGCCCAGGCCCCGAAGCCTATTTCACTGACGAGCATATCAGTATTACCAAATTTTCGATAATTCATCTTCCGCTTAATTTCAGGTTTAAATCAATTTAAGTTAACTATTTTTGGTTAGTCCTTCTACCTAAATTTTCGATATCCTTGCTTCTAAGGGGATTATTTCGAATATTTGATCTGATCGGAAAACGAAAAAGCTGCTTTTAACTCATTTTGGAAAATCTCATTATCGATCAAGACTCATTTTCTCTTAGCCAATGGGATTTCTTGATCAGGCTTATTGTCGCAATCGGGATTGGAGCGGTCATCGGGCTGGAACGTCAGTACAGTGCCATGAAAGAAAATAGCCATGGGTACTCAGGAATAAGAACATTTATTTTTCACTCGGTTTTTGGATTCATAGCAGGCCTGTTTTACTTTCTCTTGTCCCCATGGATTTATGTCACCCTATTTATTGGGCTTGTAGTCTTGACATCGGTTTCTTATTGGCAGACGGCACTTCAGGGTGACCGTGGCATGACTACCGAACTCAGCAGTATCCTGACTTTTCTTTTGGGAAGTATGGCCTTATATGGACTGATCGAAATCAGTCTCATGCTAACGGTAATTCTGGTAGTCATCCTTTCCTCCAAATTTCAGCTAAAGGCCATTGTTGGGAAAATTACTGCGGATGAATTGTATGCGTTTATCCGATTTGTGGTTTTGGCGCTTTTAATCTTTCCTTTTTTACCCGACCAGGCATTCGGCCCTTATGAAGTTCTGAATCCAAGAGAAATTGGTTGGGTAGTATTACTGACTTCCGGGCTAAGTTTTTCAGGTTATCTATTGATCAAATTTATCGGAGAAAATAAGGGGATTATTTTGAGCGGAATTTTGGGAGGTTTGGTTTCTAGTACGGCGGTAACTTGGGTTTTTACTAAAAAAAGCAAAGAAAATCCGAATCTATCTGCCTTTTGCGCCACTGCCATTTTAGCGGCATCCTCCATCATGTTTATCCGGATATTGATTTGGTCCTTTATTTTCAATCAAGGGTTATTTCAAAAGCTCTTTCTTCCCATATCTCTTGTGTTTCTAAGCGCTATCGGAGTGACTTTTTTTCTTTTTCAGCGAAAGAAAAATCATGATCTAAACCAGACTGAAATTCCTCAAAAAAAACCCTTAGACCTGAAAAGCGCACTGGTTTTTGGATTCATTTACATGCTAATCAGTTTACTCGTAACCTATGCTAATAAAAACCTTGGACAGAGCGGAACTCTGATTTCCAGCGCAATTGCAGGTATTTCGGACATTGATGCCATCACTATCTCGGTTTCCAAGCTGGCAGGAATCAAACTCGACCTCAAGACTGCAGCTATTGCTGTATTGATCGCATCGGTCTCTAATACGCTTATAAAATTGGGTATAGGAATCTATGCGGGAAGTCTATCCCTCCGACGACACCTCTACTTAGGCTATGGAATCATGTTTACCACAGCCGTACTCTCCTTGATTTTGTTTCTTTAAGCCTATGAAAAGTTACCTAATTGGATTACTGCTTCTCTTTTTTTGCTCCTGCAAAAAAGAAAACGGATTCCAACAGCCCACTTCCGAAAAACTCATCGAATCTCATCTCTCTTGGAACGGAGATTCGCTCCCCTCCTATCCTGAAGGAAAACCAAAAATCTCCATTGTCAAAGTCACTATTCCTCCACATTCCGAACTACCGAAGCATTACCATCCTGTGATCAATGCAGGCATTTTGCTAAAAGGTGAACTTACCGTAATTGATGAAAAGGGAAATAGGCTCCATATGAAGGCCTGGGACCCGATCATCGAAGTAGTGAATTTGATCCATTATGGAAAAAATGAAGGTGATATTCCCGCTGAAATCGTAGTGTTTTATGCAGGTACCGACGGAAAGGAAATCGTTGTCAAAGCTAATCAGATGCCCTAACTAGCCTGCTCAAACTTTTATTTGACACCTGCTCTTAACACCTACTTTACCTCTTTTTTCACCTTCTCCAAAAACAAGCCCTCCACATAAAACTGCCAATCGCTGAAATTCAATGCCTGATTTGCCAGGTGATGGTGGTGATCTTGGTCAAGAATATAATCAGAAGGTTTGTTTAGCTGTCGGGTTTTGCCATAGACTTCCTCTACTTTGGATTGGATGGAAGTCCACTCTTCTCCCATTTTTTGGAGATTGGAGAGTGCTACCTGTCGCTTTTCTCCACTGGGCTCATCGTATTCGGCCAAGGTCAATATGGCACGGTTAGAAAACTGTACCACCTGGGCTACCTGCTCATACACTTCTAATTGGTGCTGATTGCGAAGAGCAAGCTTTTTTGTTGCAGCAATACGCTCCATCACAGAGTCCACTTTGGCGAGATTAGCTTTTGCCTGCTCGATTCTGGATTCGTTAGCTTTAGTCCATGCTCCAACCGAATCTGATTTTGGAAGAGAGAGTATGGCTTCATCGAGTGGATTTTCGAATTTTCTGAGACGATTTCGATCTTTTTTAGGTTGAAGCAACATTCCCTTCCAATCTGCAACAGGACCTTCCAGGGCGTTGATAAATTCGAAATCCAAGGAGGCCAGATCCGGACCATAAGCTCTTTGTCGATAAGTAGCATGCAACTGTTCCGCTGATCGTTTTTCTCCCGACCAAGTATATTCTGCGAAAATAGCAATCCCTCTTTGGTACAATTCAAAATGGGGAGAATCGTCATCCCAAAGTGTCAATAGCAATCCATCGGCTTTGTTTCGGATAGAAATCAGTGCAAAATCCTTGATGTTTTTGGTATTGCTCTGATCCTGGGGCATCAGATTCCAGCGGGTTTGTCCTGCGGTAGCTCCCATGACTTTTAGTCCATGATCCGTAAACCATTGGATGGCTCTGTTATTTCCGGGAGATTCGGGCATATCATAGTTCCATCGCATATAGACGCAATTTTTTGGAAAAAGGTCTATATACTTATTCAGGTTAGGTTCATCCGCTGCCCAAATGCTGTCCACTTGGACTTTGGTGAGTTTCGAGTCGTAGATGGAACGATACACCTCCGCATTTTTCAATGGCATGTCGTCCCAAAATATCGGAGTCAAGCCTTTTTGGGCAGCATAATCACTTACGCGATTGAGCCAGATCAATTGGAGTTCCAGCGGAGATTTTCCTGAGTTTCTTCCGGTCGTATGTACCTCATCACCTCCTACATGCAGGTAATTGGCATGGGGAAAGGCCTTCAATGCATCTTCGTAGAGATCAAACTGCACTTTATATGTACCCTCGTTAAGTGGATTAAATGCCCAATCACTTTCCGGGTCATCACGAAGTGGTGCAAATTCATCATGCTTCAAAATAAAGGATGCGTGACCCAAACCTTGCACCAATGGGCTGATTCGAATATGGCGAGCTAGTGCATAATCACTAAGTTCTTTCCATTCAGCGATGGAAAAGGCGTCCGAAGAACCCACTTTGGGCTGAAGTTCATACTTGAGTTTGTCTTCTATCTCGACAATGACCGCATTGATCTTCATCGCCGCGAATCGATCCATCAACTCGAAGTAGTAGCCTTTTTTTTCCAGGTGGTGTTTGACATCCAGATGCACTGCACGGTAGGACAAAGCCGGTTCATCCTTGATTTTTGTTAGAAGCAAAGCTGCTCCCTGATCCTTGGCATCCTCCAGAAGCTGCCCCAAGGTCATCAAACCATACCACAAGCCTGCATCGGACCCTGCCTGAACAATAACTTTTTCATCGGTGATCTCGAGGAGATACCCTTCCTCTTTAAAACCGAGATCCGGATTAAGTTGGAATTCAAGGGGGCCGAAGACTCCAACATTTTCACCCGCAACCATAGCTTCGCGTGCAGAAGAAAAAGCCTGACTCACCACATCCAAGGTAAGGGCTGATTGGCCTGTAGCCATAAATTCAAGCGGGGTAGGAAGCAATTCAAATTTAATCTCCCGCGTAAAAGTAGAATCACAGGAGAAAAACAACGTGTTACCTAGAAGAAATAGAAAGAGAATTAAATTTTTCATAAACCCGAATTTTCGGCATAAAGTAGAAATAATAACCTAAAAATCAATTTAAAAATATTCACACGGCGATTAATCCATGATCGGGCTTTGGTTTTGTTCTTTTTTCCTTAATTTTTGGGCGCTTCCTCCAAACGATGGAGTCTAATTTTTGAACCCACACTAACCCATTATGCTTACAGTTTTGATTATCCTAGCGGCACTTACATTAATTCTTGTTGCCATTATCAAATTTGACATTCACCCGTTTCTTGCCCTGTTTGTAGGAGCGATCATTTACGGGCTGATGATGGGGATGGAAACGGGTTTGATTATCAAATCTATCTCTGAAGGATTTGGTGGCGTCATGGGGAGTGTCGGTTTATTGATTCTTCTGGGAATAATTCTTGGAACTTTTCTCGAAAAAACCGGTGGTGCCATGGTAATTGCAGAAAGAATACTAAAATGGGTTGGCGAAAAATCAGTTAATCTCTCTTTGATGCTGAGCAGCTGGGTACTATCCATTCCTGTGTTTGGGGATAGTACGATCATTATGATGAATCCAATTGCGAAATCGCTATCAGCAAAAAGTACCTTGTCTTATACCGCTACAATTGTTGCAGTTTCTCTGGGGGCTATGGCCAGTCACTCTTTAGTTCCTCCCACTCCTGGACCAATAGCTGCTGCTGGAATTTTAGGTGCTGATCTTGGGATGGTTATTTTGTATGGTGGTATTGTTTCTTTGATTGCCCTGCTTCCATTATACATTTTTGTTCAAAAATGGGTCACCAAAATCCCTCTAAGACCTGTGATCGTGGCAGATGAAAAAATCATCATCCAAAAAGACAGACCAAGGTTCGCATCATCCATTCTTCCAATTTTGATCCCACTTTTCCTAATCATTTTGGCTTCCATTGCATCCTATCCTTCCAAACCCATGGGAGAAGGGGCTATTGTACGATTGATTCAATTTTTGGGCACCCCAGTAATCGCACTTCTTATCGGTACCTTCCTTTCATTTACTTTACCTAAGAAATTTGACCGAAAGCTACTTTCCTCCTCTGGATGGATTGGAGAATCTATACTTCTGGCTGCTCCTGTTATTTTGATTACCGGAGCCGGTGCTGTTTTTGGAAAAATGCTTCAAAATTCCGGAGTCGGAGATTTAGTCACTTCTTCGATGAGTGACGCCAATTGGGGAATATTTCTTCCTTTCCTGATTGCCTTCGGTTTGAAAACGGCTCAAGGATCTACCACAGTAGCAATTATCACCACTGCCTCCATAATCGCTCCAATCATGGGACCATTAGGTCTGGATTCCGAAATGATGAAAGTCTTTACCACGGTGGCAATTGGTGCGGGTGCAATCGCTATTTCACATGCCAATGACAGTGGCTTTTGGGTCGTAACGCAACTTTCAGGAATGACGACAAAGCAGGGAAATTTATCCCACAGTTTGGGAACCTTGATTGCCGGAGTTACCTCGATTTTAGTTGTATATGTGCTAAGTATTTTAGTCGGATAAAATGAAATAAAAAAGTGTAATCAAGATTAAAAGCCAGGCTAAAATTTTACAATTATCTGGTAATCAATATTTTAAATGAATAAACCCGTTTTTTTATTATCCCAATTTGGATTTATCTTTATAAGTGCAAAAAGGCTAAAGCACCTTTCCTAGTGAAAGGCAGTTTCAGTAGAAAAATCCCTATCTAAGGTCTACACAAAACGCCTAATTCCAATTCTTTCTGACAATATGCTAAAGCCAGATTGCTATTGGGCTGAGATCCAAGTCTTGATTCTTGTCTCTTGGATCTATCTTTTCTTGTCTCTTGTCTCTAGCTTCTTGTATCTATCTTTTGTCTCTAGCTTCTATTATCTATCTTTTGTCTTGTCTCTTGCCTCCAGCTTCTTGTGTCTTGATACTAAATACTTGATACTTTTCTCCTCCTTACCTCGCCGTCCAGCCCCCATCCACAGTCACCATCGACCCTACCATATAGGTTGCTGCGTCCGAGGCTAAAAAGATAGCTGCACCCTGAATTTCCTTCAGTTCACCCCAGCGACCCAAAGCTGTAGCTCCTACCACGAACTTTTTCCCTTCTTCCGTATCGGCAATTGGTAAATTCATTTCAGTCAAAAAGGGGCCGGGACAAATTGCATTTACATTGATATTCCACGGAGCCAATTCTAAAGCCAGCCCTCTTGTCATCTGAACAACAGCGCCTTTACTTGAAGTGTAGGGTGTACGGTTGGCCAAGCCTACTAGACCCAATGTACTTGCCAAATTGATGATTGCACCTTTTTTCTGCTCTTTCATAAACGGCGTAACCGCTCTAGAAGCCAACCAGGTGCCCGTGACATTTACCTCCATCACCTTAGCAAAATCAGCCAGTGAAAGGTCATCGATTGCACCGCGAATATTGATTCCCGCCGAGTTGATCAAGATATCAATGCTCCCGAAGGCCTCCATGGCAAACTTTGCCATCGCTTCCATACCCGCCTGATCGACTACATCCGCTGCAAAAGTCAAGGCTTTTACACCGTATTTCTCAGCAATTTGAGTAGCGACCGTTTCTCCATCAGAGGCATTGCGGGAAACCAAAAGTACGTTTGCCCCGGCCGAGGCCAATCCGGCAGCCATAGCCAAACCAAGTCCTTTCGTACCACCAGTAACAATGGCAGACTTTCCTTTAAGTGAAAAAATGGCAATTCCTGGAAGTTGAGCAAAATCAAGTGGTGACATATTCAGAAGATTATGAATTAGTAGATGTTTTTACAAAATAAGTAGTAACCCTAAAGCCAGAAATTCCCAACTTATTGAAGGTTAAATGAATGGTTAGAGCAGTTCCTTTTTTGAATAAGCTAGGCACTTGAGGACATTCTCTTCTTCATAGGCGAGCCGTTGCTCCGGATTGAGTTGGTGGATATGAGGCAATTCTCCCGGGAAGGCTTGGTCTCTTACCAACCGCAGGATTTGAGCCAGATCTTGTGCTTTTGCCGGTTCAAAGGTCACCCAATAATTTTCCTCCAAACAGGGGATTTGAAGTGGATCTCTGGTGATCATTTCCAAACTGAAAGTAACCTGAGGGTTGTACTTTTTACAAAGCTCAACAGCAGACTTCAGATCCACAATTCCCTTTCCCAGCTCCACTTCGGAAAGTAAAAAACCTTTTTCGTAGGCTTTTACTCCCATATCTTTTACATGAGTGGAAAACGCATAAGGTGCCAAGGTCTGGATAACATACATGGGCTCCTCAAGTAAGGAAAGATTATTTCCGAAATCCAGAGTTACTCCGACCCATTCACTTCCCAGATTTTTAATGATTTCAGCAAGTTCGGAAGCTTTCCAGTCTTTGTGGTTTTCCACTGCCAACCTAATTTGATGTTTTCGAACAATGGGTACAGCTAATTGGATGGATTTTATGGATTTCTCCTTAAAAGCGCTCCATTCTAACTCCGTTTTGAAGTTTTCATATCGGCGGCCACTCAGGCATACCGTACGCAGAACAGTTGCACCCGCTTCTTTTGCCATTTGAACCTCCCGTTCAAACCTGGGCACATCGGAGGCATCTTTCGGCATACCAATGCTTCCTTCCAGATACATCCCCAGCTTTTCCCGCTCATCCCGAACTTTTTTTGCAAAATCCTCTGCCCAACCGCCTACCGTAGTCTGAATTCCTCCTGCTCCGATCGTATGGCAATGCCTCATCAAATCCAAGGCATTGGCAAAACCCGGATAACGGGAACTTTCAATTTTTGATCCCCAGCGAACCCCGTAAGAATGCACAACAACCCCCATGGAAACTCCCCTTAAACTTTCAGGCAAGGCAGAAAAAGGCCAAGCAAAGGCAACTGAGGCAAGGATTGATTTCTTTAAAAAATCCCTCCTCCCGGAGGAACTTGCATATGGGGAATCGGAAAATGTCATGGCTGGAGAGTTTTGGTTAAGGTTTGGGTGTTGATGCTAATTTTTCAAGATGAGCATTGAGCTCCGCAACGGACCAGGGATAAACCCTCCCCTGATTGAGTACACGGGTGGATCCAACAGTCCGACCTGTAATGGCAGGCGCCTGGTTGCCCCATTCGTTGCGGATGTAAGTCAAGATTGCCGCTATACTACGGTCATCCAGTGTCGAGTGGGAAGGCATTACGGGTAGGATTTCAGGAGTATCATATTTTTTTCCTGCTACTTCGATCGGGCCTTCTATACCGTGCAAAAGAATCAGGCTCAGTCTGACTTCATCGCCAAGAACCCATTCAGAATTTGCTAAAGGTGGCCCCATTCGGGCAGCCCCTTTTCCGTTATTGCCATGACAACCCGAGCAAGAAGTTAGGTACTTTTGTCTGCCTTCTGAAAAAAGTTTAAGTCCATCTTCGTCCAGACTGGAAGTTGTTGAAGCAAGCGCGACGGGTTTATATCCCGGCCAACTGAGTACCCTCAAGAGTATATTTTTTCGGTTATCGTCCAATGGTAGGTCATTACGGGATAAAAGAGCGGGTTTGGCAGGAAATCGGATGGCTCCCTGCTCCTCTATTTCCCCAGCTTTGATAGCGAGGCCATTTAAAATTATTTCCTCCTTCCAGGTTAACCGGGATTGATCAAGGACTTCAAAAAGCTCCGAAAGCTCCTGAGAATCGCCTTTCTTCAGAATCGAAGCAGCAAGCATTTCCAAAAAAATCTCATGATTTGTCTCAGGGGTTTGCCATTCCGGATCTTTCAAAAGAACTTTTGAAAAAGCCCATTCCATGGTACCAAGGCTACTCATCACTGCATCCCGGATGAGTGGTTGATGAACATATTTATTCAAAATAGATTTTAGTACCAAAGTTCTATTTTCCTGAGGAATCACACCTGCACTTAAGGCAAGCTGTATGGCAAGCTCCTCCGTAGCTGTTGACGCTAGCTTAGTCATTCGTTGCGCGAGTTTTTCCTGAACGGAGGGATTTGAAAGGGCAAAAGCCTCCAGCTGTCTCAAAGTCGAAGATTTAACCAGGTCACTTTTGTCTTCCAATGCCAAAAAAAGCAACTCCGTACTTGAGCTACCCAAACCATCCAGCGTCCAGAGGGCATGAAATTTACTCCATTCCGAGGCTTTTTCGTCCTTGATCAATTTTTCAAGAAGCAAAACTGAATTGGGATCCCCCTTTTCCACAAGCAGCCGCTGAGCCATGTCCCGGTACCAGCCATCAGGATGGGAAAGTGTGGTTACTAATTCCTCCGTACTTGCAGAAGATAATTTCGGGGAATTGGGTAGTTTTTTCCCTTTTGGCACTATCCTCCAAATTCTCCCCATATGTCCGGGAGAATCGAGTTTTCGCTCCAGGGTTTTTTCCCTCAGGTAGTCCGTCATATATTTTCCATACTGCACAATTCCCTGATACATGTCCACAACGTAAAGCGCACCATCCGGACCTACTGTACCATGAACAGGGCGAAAGCGTTCATCGGTAGATGCGAAAAATTCTTTTCCGGGATTCGGATCGTAGGCCTCGAGCAAGTTGCCATTTTCTGTGACCACATTTCGCTTCACCAAGTTTCCTGCATTTTCCATTACAAAGACATTCCCATGGTATTCTTCCGGAAAAAGGTGACTTCTGTAAATGGTGGGTGAACAGGCAGAGGTAAATTCCAACAGTCGATTAGCGGAGTCCAGAGTGCCCGGGATATAACCCCGATTGATCGCCGGATTGGAACGGATGGGAAAAATCTTGCGATCAATAGTAAGCCCGTGATCTATTCCTGTGGATGGTTTATGATTTTTGTTTCGGGATAAATAATTGGCAGGCACCAAATCTCCATGGAGCTGCGACCAGTTGTAATTATAAATTAACCGACCCTTATCATCCTGAGTGATACCCCACTGCCCTCGGAATTCAGTAGAATCGCGAACCCATTCCCCGTTGATATTTCTATATCTGAGCCGTGATTTCGCACTGTAATACCAATTGTCCACGTTGCGAACAAAACCATTATCGGTATGTTCGGGAAGTCCATTGGCCGAATAGGTTGTGTCCAGCAAGGTTTTGATATCAGCTTGCCAATCCCCATCGGTATCTTCTGTCCACCAAAGTGAGTTGTTTTCAGCCACCAATGCACCGTTTTTGTAAAAACCCAAGGACCTGGGCATGATCAAGGAGTCAAGGTAAACGGTTCGGTTGTCCATCAACCCATCCCCATCAGTATCCTCCAAAATCGCAATGGATCCAACCGGTAATTTCTCCTCCGACCCCTCCATATCGTTCATGTATCCACGCATTTCAACGACCCAAAGCCTGCCGTCCCCATCGAATTGGATGTGAACGGGAGCTTCCACTAGGGGTTCAGATGCTACCAACTGAACCTCAAATCCCTCTTCAATCTGAAAGGTCTTCATTTCCTCCTCCGGTGTCCTGGGAGGACTGTCTGGAGTCTCAGGCAAAGGCCCTGCATTTTCACAAGAAAACAAAAACAACACAGCAACCACACCGCTCCACAACGCACTTCGAAACATAATTCCAGGTATTTTTAGGTCTTTTGAGAAATTGAAACTACACCAGGTCTCCATTTTACAGTAGGATTACAAGTTGGTTTTTATTACGATGAATTACAACATCATATCACTGAAAAGGCCTGATTCTCTGTAAAACGGTCGATATAGTCTCACAAACAGGGAAATCGCTTTAAAAACTTAGCATTTTTCCCTCCTAGTGAAAAGAACAAACCAGTTTCAAGGAGTGA
>CAZNND010000105.1:12450-13289 GCA_964574365.1 uncultured Limnohabitans sp. | reverse complement strand
AAGCAGCCTGAAGGAGGTTCTCCCTCCTGCGGCGGGCAGGCATTTTTTTTCATGAGTAATAAAGGTTTATGAATGAATTAAAAAGATACCGCTTTTCGGCTGCTTTTCGGAGAAACTACCGTAGGTTTAGTGCAACAGCACCTACCCAATAGTGGCGGTTCAGTGGTTAAACCATCCCGATAGCTATTGGGATTCTGCTTCTATCAAAGATTGTGCTTAGTTGACAGTGAAGTCCTTTGAAATCAACACCTTCGGGTAGCTGCCAACCGATGCACACTTAGAATTTTATGGAAAACAAAGACAGAGAGGTGATGGGCAGGTTCGCCAAACGCCTTGAACAAGCAATGAAGGACTACAAACCCCAACTGTACCGCCAAATGAAGGCGAATGGAACCCTACGCAAATACCTGTTGGACAAACAAGAGGAAACAAACCAAATGATGGACAGATTGAGAGGTCAGGGATACGACTGGATAACAGCGGAGGAACTGGCGAACGAAGGCCTGATGGAAATAATACGGGAGGAATAACCAAACTAGCAGGAGAAAAAGCCAAGGGACTTGAAAAATCCTACGAGAAAAGTAGATCAAAAAGCCAAGCGGCGCAAGAAGGTAGGATGGTGAAAGAACAGGAACTTAAATAAGAAAGCCTATCGAACTTTGGGAAAAGTTGGATAATGAAGAAAAATTAAACAACTAAATTTTAAGTTAACGCCCCAATTTGCACCCCTCGACAAAGCAAAAAACCTAACCTACTATTTTACAGTAAGTTAGGTTTGATGATTGTGGAGTCCCGAAAGCCTTCGGGACGAACCGATAACCTGTCCCAAAGAATTCGGG
>CAZNND010000105.1:0-12350 GCA_964574365.1 uncultured Limnohabitans sp. | reverse complement strand
CCGATAGCTATCGGGATGAGCTAATTCAAACAACATTAAACTAAAAAAGACTCCAGTATAGGAGTCTTTCGTGGAGTCCCGAAAGCCTTCGGGACGAACCGATAACCTGTCCCAAAGAATTCGGGAACCTTCCTGATTACCATCGGGACGCTCTAGCCTCCCGATAGCTATCGGGATGAGCTAATTCAAACAACATTAAACTAAAAAAGACTCCAATTCAGGAGTCTTTTGTGGAGAATAACGGATTCGAACCGATGACCTCTACACTGCCAGTGTAGCGCTCTAGCCAACTGAGCTAATTCCCCAAATGGTTTGCAAATATAGAAGTTGATTAATTCCCCACCAACAATTCTTCATTCTTGATGGTAATTTATTCGTGTCAAAATACTTCTCCCCAACGTCACCTCATCCGTAAACTCAAGCTCCCCGCCCACAGGTATCCCCCTCGAGATCGTACTGATTTTAACACCGGCTTGTTTTAGCCTTTTACTCAAATAAAAAGAGGTAGTATCGCCCTCCATCGTAGCAGAAAGCGCCAAAATAACCTCTTTCACTTCTCCACTACCGACACGATCTACCAAGGAATCTATTTTCAATTCATCCGGCCCTACACCTTGAATCGGTGAAATCACCCCACCTAACACATGATAAAGTCCTCCATATTGGTTCGTATTTTCAATCGCCAAAACATCCCGAACATCCTCCACCACACACACCACTGCCCGGTCTCTTCGATGACTTTGGCATATACTACATTCTTCCTGGTCTGAAATCGTATGACAAATCCGGCAATAGCGGGTTTCAGATCTCATCCTCGTAATCGAAAGCGCCAAAGCCTCTGAAATCGCCTCATTTTGTTTCAACAAATGCAAAGCCAAACGCAATGCAGTTTTTTTACCAATCCCCGGCAGCCGGGAAATCTCGGTCACTGCATCTTCTATCAATTTGGATGGAAAATTCAAGGCTTTGTGTATTAAAGTATGGCTGCCTGTATCCCTGCATCAAGAATAGCTTGACACATGGGCTTCAATTCCTCACGAGTTCCTTTCTTTACAGCACATTTTCCCTTGTAATGAATAATTAAGGTACACTGCTCTGCCTGTTCGTGGGTATGCTTACACACCTTCATCAAGACCTGGATCACATGATCAAAAGTATTGACATCATCATTGAAGACTACAAGATCCAATGCATCCTGATCAATCAAATCCTCCAAGAGAATTTCAAGCTCTTCTAATTCCGGTAGCGGCATGCTGAATTTGTTCATTTGGCAAAATTAAGAATATTGGACAACTTAGCGAGCACTTGACCCTAGCTTTATGAATCCCCAATCGGTACTGTTAATCATTTCGGCCTACTTCCTTTTACTCTTTTTGATTTCTTGGTTTACCTCTCGTCATGTGACTCCTGACACATTTTTTACCGGAGACCGAAAATCACCCTGGTTTCTCGTAGCCTTCGGAATGATCGGGGCCTCTCTTTCGGGGGTAACTTTTATTTCTGTTCCCGGTGAAGTTGGAAATACTAACTTCTATTACTTCCAGGTTGTTTTGGGATACACCTTAGGCTATTTCACCATTGCGAAAGTCCTGCTACCTCTCTACTACCGAATGAATCTGGTTTCGATTTATTCTTACCTGGAAGAGCGATTTGGCTTTTGGTCCTACAAAACCGGCTCTTTTTTCTTTATTCTTTCCCGATCTCTTGGCTCTTCCTTACGTATGTATCTGGTTGCCAGTGTACTGCAACTGATTTTATTTGACTCTTTGGGCATCCCCTTTTGGGTTTCGGTATTGATTACAGTAGGTCTGATTTGGCTTTATACCTTTAAGGGTGGTATAAAAACGGTTGTCTGGACCGATACGCTACAAACTACCTTCATGCTAGCTTCAGTCATTATTACCATTTTACTCATTGGCAAAGACCTGGAAATCAAAAGCCTTGGAGAATATTTCTCGGCAGTAATTCAGGACCAACGATCCAGCATTTTCAACTGGGACTGGAAAGCAGGTACCAATTTCTTCAAGCAGTTTATCTCTGGAGCTTTCATTACTATCGTGATGACAGGTCTTGATCAGGATATGATGCAAAAAAACCTCACCTGCAAAACGATCGGCGATGCCCAGAAAAACATGTTTTGGTTTACCATCATCTTAGTAGTGGTCAACATCCTGTTTCTCTCCCTCGGCGTAATGCTCTACCTCTATGCAGAAACCAAGGGCATTCAACTTCCTGCAAAATCTGATCAACTCTTCCCACTTTTGGCTACCCAGCACTTTTCTGCTTTTGCCGGAATTGTTTTTGTCTTGGGAATTACTGCTGCAGCCTATTCGAGTGTAGATTCCACTCTCACTGCCCTCACTACGTCCTTCTGCTTTGATTTCCTACAAATAGAAAGAAATTATGCTCCTGAAAAGCGGGTTGCCATCCGAAAAAAAGTACATATCGCCTTTACAGGATTGATGTTTTTCTTGATTTTGGCCTTTTACTGGCTCAATGATCAAAGTGTCATCAATTCGGTATTTATCATCGCCGGATACACCTATGGCCCACTTTTGGGACTTTATTCATTTGGCTTGTTTACCAAATTGAAGATCAAAGATCAGGGAGTTCCCTACATTGCCGTCTCAGCACCTATCCTAACCTACCTCATCAGTACTAATTCTGAGAAATGGCTTTGGGGTTACAAATTCGGCTTTGAGGCTTTAATTTTGAACGGAGCATTGATGTTTTTGGGATTATATCTTCTTCGGAAAAAGAATTAGACTCCCAGTTCCCTCTCAGGATCCCAAAATACGTTCTCAAAATCCAAAACTTGATCATTTTCCACCTGAACTCCATCGGCCTCCAATAGTTCCTGCATGCGAGTGGGGGTCGCAAAATGGTGTTTACCTGTTAAAAGTCCATTTCTGTTTACAACCCGCTGTGCCGGGATATCAGGCATTGTATGGCAGGCGTTCATGGCGTAACCAACCATTCTGGCCCCACTTTTTAATCCCAAATAATGAGCGATAGCCCCATAGCTCGTTACCCTTCCTTGGGGAATCTCACGAACGACCTGATACACGAGGTCAAAATAATTAGGCTTGTCGAAGTTCATGTCTCCAGTCGATCAGGGCTTGATTAACGGCTTTTTTAACCTGGATTTCTGTGGGTTTTTCTCCGGTCTTTATTGGAAATTGAAAGCGAATCAAGATCGTGTCTGCTTTTCGCTCCAGGACATGCAACTGAGCCCCTTCTTTGATTACAATCTCAGGAAATCCTTCAAGAACACGCTCCAGATTTTCTTCCAACTGATTGAGATGGATTTCATTTCTGGAGGAAATTTCAGCATCAAAAATGACCTGATGGGTATTGTTCTTGGAAAAATTAACTACATCTACAGCCAAGGCCATCGTGTTGGGGATCAAAATGATCTCACCGGTGTCATTCTTCAGCACTAGGTTTATCAGCGTAATGTCCCGTATAAATCCTGTATGCCGTCCAACTTGTATCTTGTCCCCGATTTCCAATTGATCCGAAAACATCATGATCAGGCCATTGACAATATTGGTGATATACTCCTTGGTCAACAAGGCAATTGCAGCAGCCACGATGGTGATACTAGTCAAAAATTCCAATGGTCGGATTCCAAAAGCCAACATCAACGAAATCAGTACTGCCAACATATTTAGCAGGGTAGCGATCTGGTCAATCCCGATCACGAAATTGGGCTGAACCTTGGTTTCCTCACGCTGCTGCAAATAAATGCTTAATGTGATAATTCGTCCCAAAGAAAAAATGAGATTGGCACTCAACAAAAAAATCAATGCTCGAATGACATGGCTTAAAATTTCATATTCCTCTAAAATCGGCTTCAAAATTGTATTTCCGGCATAGAAAATTTCAAGAATAACGAGGAGCAAAAGCTTGAATACAAAGTTTCTTTTGCGGACATTTTCTTTTATCCGGATACTGCTTTTGAGATGATTCATGGGTCAATCGAAAAATTAAGTCTAATTTTAGCAAATATAGAATGGATTCAACGTAAGATGGGCAGAAATATCATTGTTACGGGTGCAGCAGGTGCCTTAGGCGGTGCAGTCGTGGAGAAATTTAAAAGAGAGGGATATCATGTAATCGCCTTGGTAAAACCAGATTCCAATGAGGTTGCAGAGGAGGCAGATGACACCTATGAAATCGATGTGACGGATGAAACTGCCATAGCAGAATTCGTAAGAGAGTACCAAATCCAATACGGAGAATTGGATGCCATTGCCCTGATAGTTGGAGGCTTTTCCATGGGCAACTTGGAATCCACCTCGCAGAATGATCTTAATCAAATGTTTCAAGTCAATTTTTTCAGTGCTTTCACCATGGTAAGAGGTTTTTTGCCCCTTATTAAAAAACAACAATGCGGAACATTTCTTTTTGTAGGAGCACGACCCAGCCTTGAACTCCAGGATGCGACTAGTACAGTAGCTTATGCGCTGAGTAAAAAGTTGGTGATTTCACTCTCTGAAATTTTGGCTGAGGAGGTAAAAGGAACCGATATTCGCACCCACGTTTTTGTGCCGAGCATCATCGATACACCATCCAACAGAAGTGCAATGCCAGATGCGGATTTCAGTAAATGGGTCAATCCGGCTGATATTGCGGAAGCTATGCATTATGCAGTCAATACCCCGGCACTAAGACAAATGACATTTAAACTCTACGGAGGAATATGATTTATGAAAAAGAAAGTAATTTTGACTGTATTCTTGACCCTCGCGCTCTTAATTCAGGGTTTTTCCCAGTCTGAAGAAAAAGCAGTCGAAGAAGTGATAAAAAGCCTTTTCGAAGGAATGAAGGAAAAAAATCCTGAAAAAGTAGCTAGTGCGTTTTATCCTGAAGGACTGATGCAGACCGTTCAATTCAAGCCTGAAGGAAGTACAGTAGGTAGCAATTCGGTGGGTGATTTTATCAAAAGGATTGCGACAACCCCTGTAGAAACCACCTTGGATGAGCGCATTTTGGACTACCAAATCAAAGTGGACGGAAGTATGGCCACAGCTTGGACTCCCTATAGATTTTATGTCAACGGGAATTTCAGTCATTGCGGGGTTAATTCATTTCAGTTGGTCAAAATGTCTGATGGATGGAAAATCGTTTACATTATCGATACGCGAAGAAAAGAACCTTGTGAAGAGTAAATTTTATGAATGAATTTAAAGCGAAAGTATATCAAACTGCCATCCACCAGCTAAAACAAAAAGAGACGCTTTTAGCTGAGGAGCGGAAAAATATCATCGAAAGTATTCTTGAAGAAGAGAAAAACAGTGCCGGTGATAAATATGAAACCAGTCGTGAGACAATGACTCAGGATCTGAACTCAATCGAAAAGCAAATCAAACAAAACAAGATTGATTTGGAAGAATTATACCGACTGAACACCATCAAGGAAACCCCGCCTACGGTTCAGGAAGGGGCTTTGGTTAAGCTCGGTACAGAGTGGTTTTTACTGGCAATAAGCATTGGGCAACTTAAAGTAGATGATACTAAGGTGTTTTTATTGAGCAAAAATTCCCCTCTTGGAGAACTGCTTATCGGAAAGAAAGTGAAAGAACAGGTGAATTTCCGAGGAAAAATGCAGTTGATCGAAGAATTGGTCTGAGAACCAGAATAATTTCTTATCCCAAATACCCATGTTAACCTATTGGAAAACGGTAAAACATGGGTATTTTTATTTTTCCAGTAGACAAAGCGCCATCAAACCAGCGAAATGAAAATCCAAGGAACAAAGCTTTTTAGGCGAAAGTCTTCACCTTTTACGAAATGAATAATTTTTTCGACCTTGGAATGAAAAAAATCTAAAAAAACCTCGATTGTTTGAATATTCTTTTGGTCAATCGGTTTTTTCGCTGTAAAATTGTCAAGTCAATTCACCTAGCTATGGTATTTGCAGCTCACACTTACTCTTTTTTTGTTCCTTTCCGGACAACCGGTAAGGAGGCTGCTTTTTTGATGACATCTACAGGTATGACGACCACGATGATTACGGGGTGACCCGTCGTGATCATTGAGTACTCGCCCCCGTGGCCTTTTTTGGCTAGATATAAGTTCCCAGCAATCCATTCCCATCTATGAAAATCATCAAGTTTGGAGGTTCATCCGTAGCGAACCCCGAAAACATTAAAAAGGTCTTTGCTATCATTCAAGACAAGCTGATGAGTCACGAAATAGCAGTGGTTTTTTCAGCCTTTGGCGGAGTGACCGAAAGCCTCTTAACCATTGCACGCCTTGCCCGTGAAGGAGATCAGACCTACCGAGACTTGCTACAGACCTTGGAGGATAAGCATCTCGATATCGTACGCCAACTGATTGCAGTCCAAAACCAATCTACCGTCATGACCTACGTCAAGGTTAGATTCAAGGAATTGGAAGACCTTTTTCATGGGATATTTTTGATCAAGGAAAACTCTGCCCGCACGCTCGATTACGTTGCCAGCTTTGGGGAAAGGCTCTCGGCCTTCGTCTTGGCGGAAGCCATGACTGGAAAAGGCATTAAAACGCACTTTGTGGATGCACGGGACGTTATCCGTACCAATGACCGCTTTGGTCAAGCACGCGTAGATTACGAGATAACCAATGGGCTTATCAAGGAATATTTTACAAAAAATGAAGGGGTAAAAATCATTACCGGATTTATCGCCTCTACTACAAAAGGAGAAACCACCACCTTAGGACGATCCGGTTCTGATTATACAGCCGCAATTTTTGCGGGAGCGCTGGAGGCCGATGATCTGGAAATCTGGACTGATGTTTCCGGTGTGTTGACCTCAGACCCCAAACTGGTTTACACTGCATTCACCATACCTCAATTAAGTTACAATGAGGCAATGGAGCTTTCTCACTTTGGTGCCAAA
Organism: uncultured Limnohabitans sp.; assembly: GCA_964574365.1. Classification (GTDB taxonomy): domain Bacteria; phylum Bacteroidota; class Bacteroidia; order Cytophagales; family Cyclobacteriaceae; genus Algoriphagus. The sequence continues at coordinate 5,463 of CAZNND010000105.1, read as the reverse complement.
GTGATTTTCCCTGCCACGATGCAGCCGGCGATGAAGAAAAACATCCCGATCTACATTAAAAATACTTTTGAACCCGAAAATCCGGGAACCTTGATCAATGGCGAAGTAAGTCATGGAGCACTGATCAAAGGAATCAGTTCCATGTCCAATATTTCCATCGTCACCGTCCAAGGTGCAGGATTGATTGAAGGCGGTGCGACAGTAAGCAGGGTTTTCAAGGCTCTGGCAGAAGCAAAAGTCAATATCGTCCTAATTTCTCAGGCTTCTTCCGAACATAACATCTGCTTAGCTATCAAAACTCAGGAGTCTTATTTGGCAAAAGAGTCGATTGAAAAGGAGTTTTTCTACGAAATCAAGTCCGGAGAAATGGATCAGGTGTCTCTCCTTCACAATCTGGCAACAGTGGCCGTAGTTGGGGAAAACATGAAGCAAAACCCGGGAGCCTCAGGCAGAATGTTTCGTGCTTTGGGACAAAACAACATCAACGTGGCCGCTATCGCACAAGGAAGTTCGGAGTTGAATATCTCTGCAGTAATTCCCCAGCCAGACCTTCAAAAAGCCCTCAATGCCCTGCATGAGGCATTTTTCCTCTCTGAAAATAAAGTCCTCCACGTCTTTTTGGTTGGCACCGGTCTGATCGGAAAGGCCTTGATGAAAATGATCGCTCATCAGCAGCACAAACTGCTGAATAACAATGAGCTCGATGTGCAAATTCACGGCATGGCCAATAGCCGATATATGGCTTTCCATGAGGATGGATTTGATCTGAAGCATCCCCATGAACTCAGTGAGACCGATGAGCCAATGGACATGGATAAGTTTATTACCAAAATGGAAGAGATGAACTTCTCCAACTCGGTCTTTGTGGACTGCACTGCCAGCCAGGTAGTGGCAGATACTTATGCCAGAATTTTGGAGGCCAAAGTTGCCATCGTGACGCCAAACAAAAAGGCGAATTCTTCCTCCATGGCCAATTACCGCGCACTGAAGCGAATAGCCAAGCGACGCGGAGTCAAGTTTCTCTACGAAACCAATGTGGCGGCGGGTCTTCCGGTCATCAATACACTTCAGGATTTGATGCTTTCGGGAGACAAAGTGATCCGAATCGAAGCGGTGCTCAGTGGTTCAATGAATTTTATTTTCTCCGAGCTCGAAAATGGAGGTCCTTTTTCCGAAGTCGTAAAAATCGCCAAGGAAAAAGGTTATACCGAACCAGACCCCAGGGATGATTTGAGCGGAATGGATGTGGCAAGAAAAATCCTAATTCTTGGGCGCGAAGCAGAGCAGGAACTCGAATTTGACCATATCACCATCCAGAGCATGGTGCCTGCCGATTGTCAGCATACCCAATCGGTAGATGAGTTTTTTGAAAAACTGAAAGGTCATGACACTGACTTTGCGAAGCTTTTGGCAGATGCCAAAGCCAAAGGAGAGAAGTTGAGATTCATGGCGACTTTGGAAGACGGAAAGGCTAAAGTAGGTCTCAAATCTTTATCGGAATCCCATCCCTTTTCTAGCCTGAAAGGAAGTGACAATATGATCCTGCTGACTACGGATCGCTACCACGACCGTCCGATGATTATCCGCGGACCGGGTGCAGGGGCAGACGTGACTGCTGCTGGCGTATTTGCTGATGTGATTCGGATTGGTAATTATACCCGAGAGTAATGCGATCAGTCAAAGCTTTTGCACCGGCGACCGTCGCCAACGTGTCCTGTGGATTCGATATACTCGGATTTGCAATCGATGCCATGGGTGATGTGGTGGAGGTGAGGGAGAAAAAGAAACCCGGACTCCAGGTCGTATCCATCTCAGGTGACGGAGGCCGCTTGCCTTACGAAGCAGAGAAAAATACCTGCGCAGTAGCGATTCAAGCCATGCTTGACGAACTCGACCTGAATATCGGAATGGAGATTTACCTGGAAAAAGGCCTCCCGCTCGGTTCGGGTATGGGTTCCAGTGCCGCTAGCGCAGTCGCTGCGCTTGTGGCTGCCAACCGCCTGCTAGGTGAGCCCTTTGAAAAAAAGCAATTGCTTCCCTTTGCGATGGTTGCAGAGAAAGTTGCCTGTGGTGCAGGACATGCAGACAATGTAGCCCCGAGTTTGCTCGGAGGTTTTGTGCTGATTCGGGATTACCATCCCCTCGATGTGATTAAGCTTCATGTGCCGGAAGGATTGCATTGCACGCTTTTGCATCCGCACTTTGAGTTGAAAACCTCTGATTCCAGGTCTGTTTTGCGGGATAGTGTTTCGCTCAAGCACTCCACGATCCAATCCGGCAATGTGGCAGGATTGATAGCAGGATTGTTTCAGGAGGATTTTGATTTGATCGGAAGATCGCTTCGTGATGTCATCGCCGAACCCTATCGAGCTACCTTGATTCCTGGTTTTTATGAAGTAAAAGAGGCCGTAAAGGCCGCAGGCGCCTTGGGAATGGGGATTTCAGGTTCGGGTCCTACGCTTTTTTCACTTTCGAGGGGAAAAGAAAAGGTCCAATCCATCATCGATGCCGCACAGCAAGTGTACGACTCCATCGGGCTTGGAGTGGACGCTTACCACTCCGCAATCAATACTCAAGGAGCTTTCATCCTTGAATAAATAGAAATGTCAACAAACCAAGGTCGTCAATCCACAGCTAATCTTGGACAAAATGTGCGAATGTAGCGACTGCTAGGTATAGCAATAAGAATCTAATGAAGTACTACAGTACAAACAATCCCAATCACAAAGTTTCCCTTTCCGAAGCCGTAATCAAAGGCTTGGCACCGGATAATGGACTGTATATGCCCGAACGGATTCCTGTTTTGCCACAGGAACTTATTGAAAGGCTATCTATAATGAGTTTCCGGGAAATAGGCTATTCCGTGATCGGAGCCTTATTTTCTGAAGATTTGAGTGAAAAGCAGATTCACGAACTCGTGGATCATACGCTGAGCTTCGATGCACCAATTGTCAAAGTGGAGGAAGATGTCTACAGTTTGGAGCTTTTTCATGGACCGACCTTAGCTTTCAAAGATTTTGGAGCTAGGTTTTGCTCGAAGTTGATGAGTATGCTGGTGGGTAAGCAAAGCCAAAAAATCCGAGTGCTAGTCGCTACTTCCGGAGATACGGGAAGCGCGGTAGCCAATGGGTTTTTGGGAGTGAAAGGGGTGGAGGTGATTATCCTATTTCCGAAGGGAAAAGTCAGTCCGCTGCAGGAAAAGCAGTTTACAACCTTGGGACAAAACATTACCGCTTTGGAGGTGGAGGGCGTATTTGATGACTGTCAGACTTTGGTAAAACAAGCATTTTTGGATTCGGATTTGAATCAAAAGCTACTCTTAACCTCTGCAAATTCCATCAACATTGCCCGATGGATTCCCCAGTGTTTGTATTATTTCTATGCCTTTTCCCGTTTGCCTAGGAGGGACAAAAAAGTCGTTTTTGCCGTACCAAGCGGGAATTTCGGCAATTTGGGAGCAGGCATTTTGGCACAAAAGATGGGTTTACCGATAGCTCATTTTGTGGCTGCAACCAATGTAAACAAGGTGGTACCGGAATATTTACAGGGCACTCCTTTCAAAGCCCAGCCATCCATCCCAACGGTTTCCAACTCCATGGATGTGGGAAATCCGAGCAATTTCCCTAGACTTTTGGCACTTTATGAAGGAGATGAGGAGCTGTTTCGGGAAAATGTCAAAGGCTATTTTTACTCGGATGAGCAAACAGTCGAGGCTATACAAGCTGTAAAACATTTAGGCTATACCCTCGATCCTCATGGAGCCGTGGGGTATTTGGGTTTGAAGGATTTTATGGCCGAGCACCCCAGTTATGTCGGTGTCTTTTTGGAAACCGCACATCCGGGCAAATTCCGGGATGTAGTCGAGGAAGCTTTGGGAGAAAAATTGGTTTTGCCCGAGCGATTGGCAGCTTTTCTTGAAAGAGAAAAACAGGTGATCTCTATGGGAAATAGTTTGGAGGAGTTTAAGGGGTTTTTAGAGGGCTTGGATTAAGGAAGTTTAGGGTCCTATTCCCGATTCCTTCTGTTAGGATGATTCCTTAATTCAGCATTTTCTTCACATCACTGCCTATTGTAGCAGTTGAAATGGTATCATCTGATACAAACAAAGATAAAAGTTCGATACAAATTGCTGGACGATTCGGAAGTGGGTACAAATTTTCATTTCTCCAGAATTGTCAAAATGGCCTTATCGATTTCAGTTAATTTTTCGCTTGCCTTCTCAAGCGACAAACCCGAAGGTATTCCGGGCCTCTGATGTCCGGTAGCACTTAACCAAGCTAATTTTCTGATCTCCTGTCGCCGCTCGATCAAGGTTAGGATCTTCATTCCTTCGGGAAAAGGAGCAAGCAGTTCTTGGATGGTTTTTGATTCATCTATTTGCTCACTAAGCCCTAATAGAACAACTTTTGCTATCAGAAAGTGTCCAGATTCATCGGGATGGATTCCGTCTTTTGCGAAAGCAAATTCAGGATTTACGCTGCGCATATCCTCCAAGGCTTTCCGCATAGGCCAATGGAGGTCAATCACCTTCCAGTTTTGGGTGTACCGCAGACTAACCAGCCAAGTTGAATAAAGATCCAGCACATTAGCATAAGCAGGTCCTTTCCGTTCATCATACACGGGAGGAGTGACATGTACGATTTCCGCTCCTGCTTTTTCCACTTCTTGATGCATCCATACCATTCCATCCTTAAATGCTTTAAATCTTCCCTCATCAAAAGGCAAATAAATCCCATCATTCATCCCGTAATTGGCAATAACCAAATCAGGCTTTAACTGCTCCAATACCCGATGCAGTCGCTCCCTCAAGTCAGGCCTAGGAAATTTCCCATCCGCATGTCCAAGCTCCGAAAGCCCAGAAACCGTCTCACTTGGCAACCCCACATTGATAAACTCAAGGTGCTGATCGGGATGCCTCAGAGAAAGGTAAGCATCTAAATAAGACACAAACTTGCCGCTATAGGTAATGCTATTCCCCAGAAAAACAATTCGTTTGGCACTCTCAGGTATGGGGTAGGTTTGGGTCAAGCCAGGGGTTTGAAAAGCGATGAAAATGAGCAGAAACTGAAGAATTCTAAACATGTTTTGGTGATGGTTTATACAAGATAAACCCAAAAAATCATTTGCTAAGGAATAGCTTTCGAAAATATTGCTGAACTAAGCTATCACCAATTATCAAGCTCTTTCAAGCAAACAGGAGATGCAGGGAAATCGCATTTAAAACTTACCATTTTTCCGTCCGACTGAAAAAAAACCAGTTTCATGTAGTTAACCACGAGAAAATTAAGAGCTACTCTACTGTTAAATCGAATAAAAGTGGGATTTCTCCAAAAAAGACTAAGTCATAATTCTTAATTTTCTCAATGACCTTAATGGTTATAACCCACAAGTCTTCAAAAGGAAGGTTCTCGATCCCTTCGTTCCATGTTTTAATTACCAAATGTTAAAAGCGATTTCCCTGAC
>CAZNND010000104.1:0-13578 GCA_964574365.1 uncultured Limnohabitans sp. | reverse complement strand
TGACTCCAAACCAATCCTGCGAGGAGGTAAACTGCGTGGCAACTTTGGCTGGAAAAGGGGAATAGCGCTTAATTTTGATGTTTTCCAGCCCAAAGGTTTTCACTCCCCTTGCTTTGAGCTTTTCATAGGTTTCCAAAAACCAGGTTCCCTTGGCAAATTCGTTGGCCGGTAGGGTGAAAAGGAATTTTGGAAGTACCAGTTCAAAGGATGGATGCAATTCCAGGAGGAAGGATAGAAAGGATTGCTCTGCAGCTTGATTTCGAATAAGAAAATTTCCGGTTTCCGGAATCTCCATTAGAGCTGGGTCTAATAGGTCAATTGTTGTAGTTCCGCCATAAACCACCTTGGGAATAAAAGCAATGATTCCTCCAAGTTCGGTGATATACAGTTCTTCGCCAATGGAGTCACCTGCTTCCGACCAGGTTAGCATCTCTTTTTGATCATCAAATGGCAAAAAACTGCTCATGGGCTTGATGATCTGCCGGATTACGATATCCAACTGGTTTTTTGGAAACTTTAAGGGGAGCATTTTGGACATGGTCTTTACCCCCTCGTATTGTCTTAAATTATTGAAATACAGCAAATTATATTTAAAAAACACAACTCCAATAGAAAAATTGAATTCTTCGGAAGAGGGGTTGTAAGGATATTCCTTTTCGTCAAAAATTAAGTTTACCTCCAAACTGTAGAAATAATTGGTTTCAACCAGCTTCATCTTAGCGGTTGTTTCCTTAGGATATATTCTTTGATCAAGGTCCTTTGCTCCTATGCGTCCGTAGTAGAAATTAGAGGAAAGGCTCAGATAAATCGGGCGATTTTTAGCTTGGGTTACGATTGAGATCATAAGTTTCCAAGCTTCTTCTTCATTTGGATCCTTTATGTTATTGTAACCACTCACCAAGTTCATCAGGTCTTGAAGCCCTTCTTTTTGCTGAATCCGGTGATCGTTGAAATTTTCCAGAATTTCAATTTTGGTGTAAATCCCTTCCTCATCGATCTTTTTTCCTTTTCCCAGAATAGGAGTGATCAGAGCGTTTTTTCTACCATAGGGGAAACTGAATACTAATCCTGCATTGTACTTACCGGATTCCTTCGCTAGTTCTGATTCCTTGAGTTTTTCGATATAGCTGTTGATGTCTGACCCAGGTAGCAGTTGACTTAGGTTTACGCCTAAAACTTCCGCATCTCTCATCCCTTCTAATTCCCCCGTGAAGGCGAATGTTAATTTATCCTTGTTTAAATCAATGGTAAGGCAATTTTCCGGGTTCTTCACTGCGGATAGCAGGTTTTTCTGTTCCAGAAACTTCTTTTTGGTCTTTTTTATAATCTCCTCGGTAAGGAAATCCTGGTCTCGGTATTTTTCAGAAAACCGATTCCTCAAAAAAGCATATATCTCGGGAGTTTTGTTTTTGAGTTGGTTCGAGAAATCGATTTTGAACAGCTTTTCTTTTTTCTTGTAGGTAACCCTTAATTCAAATTGGTATCCACCCAGAAAAATTAGGTAGGTTATCCCATCGGGGAAAAAATGGAATTTTTTGACTGCAGGAGATCCAGAATCTTTGACGGGAAGAACAGGTATGATTTTATCCAGTTGATCCAATTCTTCCGGTAAAACTTTGAACTCTCTGGGAATTTCAACAGGTGGCGGAGGGTATAATTGCCTCACCCTCGCCTCATCTTGAGGGAATAGGCTAGCTTGTTTGGTCTTGTTTTGGGCAGAAATGTAATGGAGTGCCGCTGCTATATGTTCACAGACTATATTGTTTTGGAATTGGGCGCAATTGCAACTGGTTCTTTTGCTTAGGTCAAATCTTTTGTCTATTTTATCACCTAGGTTGAGCCGGATTAAATATGGGGATTTTTTATTCCCTTTAACGGACAAGAAGTAATCAATCTCGGAATTGGAAATGAGAATTACATGGCCATCTTTATATAGAAATTCTCCTCTAATCCAGAGGTCCTTTCCGATTCTTCCAAGCAATTCATCTGCAGCGTAAAAGTGAGAAGGTGATATGTTCATTTTTTATAAATTCAACCTAAACCCTAAAGTTGGTTTTTTTAGCCTTTTAATCAATAATCCCAAACAAAGATTTCTGTTGTAATCTCCAGTAACTTGCTCGTCCAATGGAGAATCCTTCTTAGGGAGATTGGTTTTTCAGCTCACGGGCTCGATAACAAGACCAAAAAAATATGTCAAATCCATTCATTTTTTTTCATCGACCAAGAAAAACGCTAACACCCACCCCCAGCTCCAGTCCGTGAGTTTTTTCCCTGACCAATCCCTGTTTTGAAATAGGATGCCAATAATGGCTCCTTAAAAACAAACCTAATCTTTTGGAAAACAGATAATTTGTCCCCAAACCTACCCGAAGATGGCTTATGCTAAATTCCCAGTCTTTTGTGGCACCAAACTGATATTCTTCAGAAAAATCATTCTCCAATTCGTAGGTAAAATCTTGTCTAATCAGATAGTTTCCCATCATCCCAAAACTGCTTTCAAAGCTAAAACCGTTGTAATACAAGCTTCTCCAGCGGAGTTCCAGCGGAAAGAACCACTGATGGTTTTTTATAAAAATTTCATCGAGATTTCCCAAGGGATCAGGAAGGTTGGGCAGTCGAGAAAGTACCAAAGGACTGAGCTTCATGATTTCTTCTTCGTCCAGTTCGCCTTCCATCTGGTTCCGAATTGCTCCGGAAAATATCCCCCAGCCATTATCCCATTCCAGACCTATTTGTATCCCCTGCTGATTGAGATTGTAATAATCTATCGACCGGCTGATTGGAAATAGCAGAGAGTTAACTGCTTCGATTTGAAACATGGGTTTGGTTTTGGATGGAATTGGTGGACTTCTCAGATTGCTGGTGTCCCCAACTACCAGTTCTTTTTCCAATCGAAACTCTATTTTCTCCTTTTGCCCGATAGACGGTGCCACCATGCTTCCCCGCTTGGGTTTTCCTGAATATATTCTTCCAATCTTTGTAGTGTCAGTCACTAAGGAATCTTTTTCATCCATTTGCATCGATGGGCTTGGTTTAATCCTGTTCAGACCCTCGAGTGGGTTTAAGTCCGATCCGTTTTCCGATTTTAGTGCGTCTGACTTGGAATTTTGTTCGCTTGAACTTGCGCTTATTTCAGTTGTTCGATTAGCAGCCTCATGTTGCATTGATAGGGGGTTTGAGCTTGAGGCAGTCCACTCCCTGTTTGGTTTCTCCACAACTGTAAATTCTTGTTCAAAGCTGTCGCTTTGAACTACCACCCGTTTTTTGACAAACACAGTATCAATGACATAGACGGTATCTTTGATATAAATGGTATCGGTGGTAGCTATTGTTAGTTTATTATTGCCGATTGATGGGCTTGGTAAATTAGGTGATTCTTGAAGGTGCCAAGCCAGCGATACCAAGAATAGAATGCTTGCAAAGAGATAAGGCAAGCTCCAATGCTTCCAAAATGGTAAGGTTGGAGTATATAGACTTGGTGCGAATTTTTCCCAGGCTTCATCTAGATATGGCAAGGAGATTTCTTCCAATTTTTCCTTTATTTTTTTTTCGAATTGATCGCGCTTATCCATGTTGCTGCTGCTTGATGGTGTAAAATGAGGCTACAGCTTTTTGAAGTTTAGCTCTAGCCTTGGCATAATTGGATTTTGAGGTTCCTTCTGAAATCCCAAGTTTTTCTGCGATTTCGCGATGGGTGTAACCTTCCACTGCATACAGTGAAAAGACCATTTGATAGGCAGGCGAAAGTTCTTGGACAAGTCTCAATAGTTCATCTGCACTAATTTTGTCCAAAATATTCTCATCAAAACTCGGAGCGGAAAAGTCGGCTTCATCCTTGATTTCTGGGAATCGTTGCTGGTATCGCTTGATCCTTCGATAATTGTCGATAGCTGAATTCACCATAATTCTTCTCAACCATCCTCCAAATGGAAATTCTGGGGAGTATTGATCCAATTCCCGAAAAACCTTGAGCATCCCTTCATTGACCACGGATTGGGCTTCTTCCAAATCGAGGGTATAGCGTCGACAAACGCTTAGGGAAAGGGGATAGGAAACTTTAAAAAGGCGCTCCTGCGCTTTTCGATCGCCTTTCATACAGCGCTTAATCACCTCCTGTAGTTCTTTCGAATCGGGTAAATTCATATCTTAAGCATGACGTCTCAACCATGGATTGTGGTTGCTTGTGTTGGAAAAAAAAATACTCAGGCAACCCTTGATGGAAGTGTGATCGTAATTTGTTCATTGTAATACATAAACTAAACGGGTGCCTAGTCCAATCTTCCAAAAAAAAACAGTACTATTGACCGCTTTAAAAAAAGATAACATTTATTATGGCTTTACAAGAAGAGTTTGAAAAACAAGGAAATTGGTTATTTAGGTACAGAAGCTTTTTGCCCTTGATTATTTTGGTCATTGGGCTGTCACTTTATTTAAGAAGAGTACTTCATCCGGAGGAGTTTCCATTATACAAGCGGGAATTGGACAATTACTTTTTGGCTGCGGGAATTGGTGTCGGGTTATTGGGTTTGTTTATAAGGGTCTATACTGTAGGCCATACCCCTAAAAACACTTCCGGGAGAAATACCAAAGAGGGACAGGTTGCGGATACCCTGAACAATACCGGGATATATTCCCTGGTAAGGCATCCCCTCTATCTGGGTAATTTTTTGATGTGGCTTGGGCCTGCGATCTACACTGGCCATGTTTGGTTTGTTGTTGGCTTTTCTTTTATGTATTGGGTTTATTATGAGCGGATTATGTTTGCTGAAGAGCAGTTTTTGAGAAAAAAATTCGGGAACGTCTATACGGGTTGGGCTGAAAAAGTACCGGCATTCTTGCCAAGGCTTTCAGGTTTTCAGGCACCTGCGTACACGTTTAGTTGGAAAAAAGTGTTGAAAAAAGAGAAAAATGGGGTTTTCGCCTTGTTCTTTATCTTCTGCCTCTTCAATGTGTTGGGTGAGTTGATTCGCAATGAACAAGATTTCAATCCATTCCTTCTGATCATGACTGGGATTACAGGGGTAAGCTATCTTTTTCTGAAAATAATCAAGAGAAAAACCAGCCTTTTGAATGAGGAGGATCGATAAATTGTAATTACCTATTGAAACAAAAGCGCTCTACGGATTTACTATCATGGAGCGCTTTGCTTTTTATTATACATAATATACTTTTTGTTTTTGTGATAAATTAAAATATTTTTAAATGTATTTTAATGCAATAAGGTAGATATTGTTTGATGCGTTTTTGATTTCCTAGTACTGTAAAAATATAAATATGATTATCCGCCTACGTACAAGTGGATAAGTCTAGCCCTAATAACATTTTGAAAATAAAAAAAACGAAGCTTTTACGCGATTATTTATAGAGCCAATTGGTTAGGTGAAACATTGCCTTATTCTCCAAGGGATACTTTTTTCTGTTTTTTTTCGTTCTTTTCGCTTGATCCAAAAGAACCATCCCGAAAGCTTTCGGGACAAGATTTTTCAAAGCTCCCACCCTGCTTGCAGCAGGCAGGCGCACAAAAGCCCCCGCGCCCCTCGCGCCTGTCCGCCATGGCGGAGAAAAATCTTCCCACCGCACCCTACCTGATTTCATTTGGAGAAAAATTAACGATTCCACAGGTTGTATTTATTAGTTTTAAAAGACAAGGTTTCAATTGTTGGATAGTATTTAATTTAAAAACCAAATTATATTTGGCTACTTGTATATAGGCGGATAATCAAAAATAAAAAACTGTACTTTCTTTAGAAATAGATATCGATAGAAAGGTTTAGTCACTTTTTTCAAGAAAAATAATTCAATTAGGCAACGGTTTTTTCCATTGCCGACGTAATGAACTTGAATTTAAACCAAAACAATTTCTACCATGAAAAAAACAATTGCAATTTTCTTGTTAACCTGGCTCAGTTCAACCTTTGCCTTTTCCCAAGAATCACCGGAGACGCTGTTTGGGAAAAACTTTTCCCTTTCAAACCTTGGCATAATGGCCGATCCCGGCTTTCAGTGGACACAGATAGGAGGAACCGGAGCGGCATTTTTCCAATTCCGGGGAGGCTTGGTGGTGAATGACAAACTCACGCTGGGGGGATTTTATGGTGAATTGATCAATGAAGTTCGTCCGGCTTCTTTTGCCAATACCTTTCCCAACCGGGCACATCTGGATGCCTACCAAGCTGGTGGTTTTATTGAATATTCCCTGAAATCCTCAAAGCTTGTTCACCTAACCTTACCCCTATCGGTGGGAATTATGGAAATGGAAATCGATGAAGAAGGCAGAGGCTACGATTACGAAGAGACCAAAACCTTTTTTGTTGAGCCTGGGGCAAAGATAGAGGTGAATTTGCATCGATTCGCGAGGCTCCATGCAGGTGTGGGGTATCGGATTATGGGAGACAAATTCGAAAATTCTCCGGGTGTTCCGGATGCGGGAAACAGCCTGACGGTGAATTTGGGATTGAAAATGGGGCTTTTCCAAATCAAAAAGTGAATTAGAACATAAGAAAACAAGGTTATGAAAAAGTATGGTTTTTTGTTTGCAATTACCCTTTTTACTTCCTGTGATTTGGTCGATTCCGATCAATCTGACGGGTTCACCAATGATCTAAATGTCTTATTTCCAGATTCCCCTGTATCTTCACCACCGTCCAACCCGATCCAAAGTTCGAATTGGAGGGTTCAATTATTTGTCGAGGAGGGATTGGATCTGACGAAGAATTTTGAAGGGATATCCTTTTCATTTTCCGATGGGGGCGCATTGGAAGCCCAGAAAAATGGTAATAAGATTGGGGGAAGATGGAGGCTAGATCGAGATTATCCTTCGGATGAACTTTACATCGATTTTCCGAAGGGAACGGTACTGGAGGAATTGGACGAGGATTGGTATGTGGTGGAGCGTTTAGAAAACCGAATTGTTTTGGAGGATAGCTACGATGGGTATGTGGATCGACTCGTTTTTGTCAGAGGTCAGGAAAACAGTACAATTCCATCCCAGTTTGTAGAAAAGAAGGCGGCTGCCGATTCGCTATTTGAGAAACTGGAAAACTCCACACTTGAAGTCCAGCGTCTTTTGGAGGATTTTAGAGATAAGTCTGAACTATTTCAAGGCTCAGCGCTTGTATTGTCTCCCTTGGGAAAAATTGAACTTCGAAGATCATCACAAGTTTTGGCATCAGGGATTTGGCATGTCGGATTCAACGAAAAAGACATAGTTGTTGAGTTTGATTTTCCGGATGCAGGCATATCCGAATATTTGGATGAGGAATGGTTGGTGGTCTCCAAAACAGAACAATTAATACAGCTATCGGAGTTTGATGATTTTCAAGAAGATCGCTTGGATCTTCTGGTAAAGTAACTTTAATAAAATAGTCTGAAAGCAGGCAACATTGGTGGTCAATTAGCTGTCTCCATTTCGGGGACAGCTTTTTTTTAGCCATGGGATAACCGATCTCATTTAGAAAGAAGTATTGGAAAGTTGCTGTAGAAGGTGCTTCACTTCTCTGGAGAAAAGTGTAACTTACAAAAAAGTTAATAAACACCTGCCTTATGGAAAACTATACCCTCACCATCAACGGTAGGCAGCAGGAAGTCTCAGTACCTTCCGATATGCCGCTTTTGTGGGTCCTGCGGGACCTGTTGAATATGAAAGGCACCAAATTTGGATGTGGTCAGGCGCTTTGCGGTGCCTGTACGGTGCATTTGGACGATGTAGCCATTCGGTCTTGCAGCCTGCCCATTTCTGAGGTCGGAACAGGAAAAATCACTACCATTGAAGGGCTTTCGGAAGCCGGAGACCATCCACTGCAAGAAGCCTGGGTGGAGCATGTGGTTCCCCAATGCGGCTACTGCCAGGGTGGGCAGATTATGACTGCCGCTGCTTTGCTCAAGCAAAATCCAAGTCCTTCAGAGGCTGAAATCGAATCTGCCATGCAGGGGAATCTGTGTCGTTGTGGCACATACAACCGGATCAAAGCAGCCATCCAAACCGCTGCAACCCGTTAATCCCAAACTGAACTCGAAATGAAAAATTTTATTCCAGTTTTTACGGAAAAGAACAAAACCACAGAAGATCGTTCGCAGATTTTCGTTGCTTCCAGACGGGATTTTCTCAAAATCGGCTCCCTAGCAACAGGTGGGTTCTTGCTTGGCGTGAATTTCCAGTGCGCCAGCCCAAAAGGGGAACTGATGACTTTCGCTCCCAATGTCTATATCTCCTTCAATTCCGATAATGAGGTGACCTTGATTGCGCACCGATCAGAAATGGGCACAGGCATCCGAACCTCCCTGCCTATGATCATGGCAGACGAACTTGGAGCAGATTGGAGCAAAATCAAGATCGTTCAAGCCGAGGGAGATGAGGATAAATATGGTAACCAAAATACTGACGGCTCCTTTTCTGTTCGAATGTTTTTCGAACCCATGCGAAAAGCCGGAGCAACTGCCCGTCACATGCTCCTTCAGGCAGCAGCAACCAAATGGGAGGTGGATCCTTCTGAATGCTACACGGAAAATTCAGAAGTTCGCCTAAAGGAAAGTCGGAAAAAAGTCAAATTCGGCGACCTTGTATCAGATCTGGTTCTCATGCCACTCCCTGATCCGGCAAGTGTAAAAACCAAAGACTTGTCCGAATATAAACTGTTGGGTACCGACGTGGCAATCTACGATGCCAAGGATATCGCTACTGGAAAAGCGAAGTTTGGAGCAGACGTGGATCTTCCCAACATGCAGATTGCCATGATTACGAGGAGTCCAGTTGTTGGTGCAAAAATCATCTCCTACAATGACACCAAAGCTCTTGCTGTTCCCGGTGTCAGTCAAGTTATAAAGATTGAAGGTTCCGGCATACCTGCAGGTTTGGATAGACCCTTGGAGGGTCTCGCCGTCTTGGCTTCAAATACCTGGGCAGCAAAAAAAGGCCGAGAAGCATTGGAAATCGAATGGGATCTCGGCCCAAACCAAGAATACAATTCCGCCGCCCAACTCGAGGCCATGGTCAAATCCACAACCCAAAATGGAAAAGTTCGCCGGGAACGAGGCAATTTCAACGCGGCCAAATCCAGTGCTTTAAAGGTCTTGGACAAGACCTTCAAAGCACCATTTTATGCCCATGCGACGATGGAACCTCTTGCGGTGATTGCTGACTACAAAGGAGATGGTACGTTGGAGATTTGGGCACCTACCCAACACCCGCAATGGGCCAGAGGAGCTGCGGCGGGCGCTCTAGGAATCGAGGTGGACAAGGTAAAGGTAAATGTCACCTTGCTGGGTGGTGGATTTGGAAGAAAGTCTAAGCCCGACTTTGTGGCAGAAGCTGCTTTGCTTTCTAAAGCTGCCAAAACCCCCGTCCGGGTGCAGTGGACCAGAGAAGATGACCTGCATCACGATTTTTACCATTCCCAAAGTGCACAGCGTATAGTAGCCACCATAGATCCTTCCGGCAAATTGAGCGGATGGAACCACCATACGGTATTCCCTGCCATCGGCGCCACAGGCAATCCTGATGAGCTTCATCCTTCGGATGGGGAAATGGGATTGGGTTGTACCGATTATCCCTTTGATGTGCCCAACCTTCGGATTGAATCCCACGAGTCCAAAGCCCATACCCGTATCGGTTGGCTCCGCTCCGTGAGCAATATTCACCATGCCTTTGCCATCCAGTGCATGATGGACGAAATTGCGGAGACTAGGGGAATAGATCCTGTTCAGCAAGCTTTGGACTTGCTTGGAGAGGACAGGAATTTGAGTTTTGCAGAAGAAACAGGAGGGAAATATGAGAATTATGGGGAGAAAATCGAGGATTTTCCCTGGAATACCGGGCGTATGAAGAAGGTCATTCAGACGGTGGCAGAAAAATCGAATTGGTCAGGAAACCTCGCTGCAGGAAAAGCGATGGGATTTGCCGCGCACAAAAGCTTTCTCACCTATGTCGCCTGCGTAGTTATGGTGGAAAAAGATACCAATGGCAACTTGATCATTCCCGAGGTTCACTATGCGGTGGATTGTGGGATTGGCGTCAACACGGATCGGATCAAATCCCAGTTTGAAGGAGGTGCACAATTTGCCACAAGTTTGGCGATTACTTCTGCGATCACTTTTAACAATGGTCAGGTGCAGCAAAACAACTTTGACACCTATCAGCTTATCCGCATGACTCAGGCTCCGAAAAAGATTGAGGTTCATATTGTGCCAAGTACCGAAAGGCCAACTGGTGTTGGGGAGCCTCCTGTACCACCATTTATTCCGGCTTTAGCCAATGCGGTGTACAAGCTGACGGGTAAAAGGGTGTATGATTTGCCGTTTAAGGTTTGACCCAAAGAATTACCTCAAAAAAACCGCCTTGATTCCTATCAGGCGGTTTTTTTTTAGACTTGAAATGACATTTTCAACCCGATCCTTTTGTCAACTAATTGGTTATTGTGGATCGGTATTGACTTAGCTCAAGGATTAGTTTTTAGTGGAAATTAGCTTAACATTCCCTGCCAATTGGTAGTGCTTTTTATTTTAATCCACACCTGACTTTTTTATAAGTAGGCGATTATAAATAAAGGTTACTCCCAGTACCATCAATCCGGCGATTATCGCAAAAAGTGCGTTGTAAAACTCTGGTGCCGATAAGGTGAGTCTCAAGAAAACTGTGGCCAATGCAAAGGAGGAATACCGGAATAGGTTGAAATATTTGGATGTATAGCGCAAGGAAAACAAAAGGATAAAAATATCAGCATAAATCAGAAGCGTGTAAAAAGTTTTTATGCTAAAAAGAAGGGCATTGTTATTTAGGATACTTACCAGATCAAAAAAACCGAGCAGAATAAAAATGAAGGCTAGGTAAATGGAAATCAATTTTTTAATGGACATGAAATCCTCTTGTTCTACAGAATTTTGGGTGATACGCTGATGCCTTTGCATGCTGTAGAAAACCCCGGTAATGAAGAAAATCAGAATGGCTCCAAATGCATCTGAAAGTATTGGGAGAATTTCGAAAAGGAATTCCGGTTTCCAGCTAAGGTCTCCCAAATAGTGTCCAAACTCCTTGAATGCATCTCTCAATAAAACCAGAGAAATAATTTCAAATTGTTTTCCAACCGAGTCGGCCACTGATTTTGGTAACAAGAAGATCAAACCTAACACTTCAAAAGCGAGCAAAACAGTAAAAGCAAGTTCAATGGCGAAAAAGGGAGAAAGATCATGAAACGGTAATGAAAATCCCAGGTAGTCCAAAAATGCAACCAATATTCCTGCAACGAAGAAAAGTACCACCAGGTTACTGATGAGCTTTGATACGCGCTTACTTTCCCAAAGCTCGTCCAAGAAGTTAAACCACTGGATTTGTTTATGGAATAAATCCTTCATAACATCTTGGTTTTATTTTATTTAAATAACCATTTGCCCTAGGTATATGTTTTCGACCCTGATTTTGATTTTGTAAAAGTTGCCTAATCACCTTCTGTCAATTAGCCCAGATAGATCAATTGGTACATGACATGACCAAGATTTGAAAGTTCTAGTAAATTGAAGGATATTCACATTGTACTTTGTGTTCAAATCTTATCCTTTCCGAGGTGAAATTTGTACTTTTAGCCATGAAAAAATTGAATCTCCTTTTTCTTTGCATTCCCTTTTTTAGCTGTGGCGAAGGTGTTGTTTATGCCCAGCAAGAGCAAAAAATCGACTCGGTTTACCTTTCCGGAATTTCCCAGTCCGTGATCAAGAATCCTGAATTGGAGGAAATTAGTGGTCTTGCTTTTTCCCACAAGCATCCCAACCTCATGTACGTGCATACGGATAGCGGTGGAGAGGCTGCGGTGTATTTGTTGGATTCGATGGGAAAAGAGCTGGGGAAGGTTGAATTGGAAGGGATGAAAAATCGGGACTGGGAGGATATTGCGGTAGGGCCGGGACCTGATGGGAAGCCGTATGTTTTTGTTGCAGAGATCGGTGACAATGCTGCCATTCATGGGGAAATCTGCGTTTTTCGATTTCCAGAGCCAGCTCAAGTTGTAAGTAGGTCTGGTGTCAAGCCCGAAGTAGTGAGATTGACCTACCCTGGAGGAGCCCGTGATGCGGAAACGTTGATGGTTGATCCTGTGACTGGAGATTTATTTATCGTATCCAAAAGAGATGAAAAAAACACCCTGTATAGAGTACCACAATCTGCCTTTGGTCAGGGAACAGCTACCTTAGAAAAGCTCCATTCATTCGAGTTTACCAGTGTAGTGGCAGGAGATATTTCCAGAGATGGGAGTAAGATCCTGATTAAGAATTACTTTTCGATTTATTTTTGGGAGCGTCAAAAGGGAGAATCTATACCCCAAGCACTTCAGCGATCGCCAAAAAGATTGCCTTATGTTCCCGAACCCCAAGGTGAAGCCATAGGATTCAATTCCGATGGCAGTGCTTTTTTTACGATCAGTGAAAAACGATTCAACGTGCAGCCTACCCTTTATCGGTATTCAAAAAATAGATGAATCAGCCTGCTTCGGTGATTTTAATGGTTAGGCCAGCGAATTTTGGGTTTAATCATGAAACTTTAGCCAACAATTTCTATCAAAAAGAAGATCCCCGCAGCTCCGAGGAGATCCAAAAGCTTGCGGTTGTCGAATTTGAAGGGTTTGTGTCTCTGCTTCGGGATCAGGGCATCGAGGTGCTGGTTTTGGAAGATACCTTAGCCATCAAAAAGCCTGATGCTATTTTCCCAAATAATTGGTTCAGTACCCATGAAGATGGTAAGGTTATTATTTATCCCATGTTTTCTTTAAACAGGCGCCTTGAAAAGCGAATGGATGTGGTAGAATATTTGATTGATAAGGGCTTTGGAGTTTCAGAAATCATTGACCTAAGCTTTTTTGAAGAATATGATCAGTTTTTGGAGGGGACGGGAAGTATGGTGTTGGATCATCAAGCTCGGGTGATTTATGCTTGTTTTTCAGACCGGACCCATCGGATTCCATTGGATTATGTTAGTAAATTACTTGGTTATGAGGCAGTTGCTTTTCATGCGATTCAGGAAAACTACGGCAAGCCATCTGCGATCTATCATACTAACGTGATGATGAATCTGGGGACTCATACTGCAGTTGTCTGTCTAGAGAGCATAGTAAAAGCTTCGGAACGTCAGAAAGTGCAGGAAAGACTCGTCAAATCAGGCAAAAGAGTTTTGCCGATAACCAGTAGGCAGAAATTTCAGTTTGCCGGTAATATGCTGGAGTTGTCAAATGGGGCTGGAGAAAAATTTACGGTAATGTCTCAATCTGCCTATGATTCCTTGAATGTGGGACAGATTCAGCAGATTGAGCGGTACACTACTATCATTAGTCCAGCCATACCTACGATTGAAAAGGTAGGTGGAGGATCGGTACGGTGTATGATTGCTGAGATTTTTTTGCCAAAGGGACAAAAGGAGGGGTAGTACTGAGTTAAAAAATGCAATAAAACAGCTGTCAGACGATTGGATGGCTGTGGTTAATTCTTCCAGCTGGGTCTGCGCCCCCGTGAGTGTCCCCACTCACGGTCAATTCAATTGAATTTGTTTTTCAAATTTTTAAGGAACTTGGATTGGTTTGGTTAGTAGGGATTGGTTTTTTT
>CAZNND010000103.1:0-13675 GCA_964574365.1 uncultured Limnohabitans sp. | reverse complement strand
TATCCCTTCAGGTCAATATTATTTTGTCACTTGTATGTAGGCGGATAATCATATTTTCTTTTCATGGGGGAGTTAATTCCTAACTGCTGTAATTCTGGAGAGCTGATACCTTAAAGGGAGCGGTAGGCAAGAATTCCACCTAACACATTTCGTACCTTGGTGAAGCCTTTGGTTTCCAAAAATTTCTTGGCATTGCCACTTCTTGCTCCAGATCGGCAATGTATTACGATCTCTTCGTTTTTAATGGAATCCAATTCTTGAAACCGTTGTGGAAGTTCTCCGAGCGGGATAAGATCCGCTCCCAGATTATCTTCTTCGTATTCCCACTCTTCCCTCACATCAATGAAGTGAAATTTTTCCCCATTTTCCAGGCGATTTTTCAGTTCTAGAACCGTAATGTCTTCCATATTAGTTTTTCACAAGTATTCTAATTGATTTTAAACCCTCATTGGTTAAAAGGTTAACCACATAAATTCCGGGTTTTTGATTTTCAAAGTTAATGATTTGTCCCCGATCTGTGGAATAGTTGGGCAATAGGATCTGCCTGCCGAAAGAATCCACGATCCAAACTTTGGTAAATTCTCCTTCGACTGTCAACTCATCCACAACAGGGTTGGGATACAATCTATGAATAGTATTGTTTTGATTTCCAGTACCTTGTTTCGAAGATTTACTTACATGAGGACGAATCATCAGTGCTCCTTTTACTTGATCGTTCTGTATCCATCCTCCTCCAACGTTGTAGAAAATTTTATTCCCCTGATCATTACTTTTGTCTAATCCTATGTGGATAAAATCATTGGAAAACTGGGTAAAGCCAATGTAAAAATCTCCATTTATTTGAAGGGGTTCTTCCAAAGGAAAGTACACAAACTCTTGACCCGGAAGCCTTTCTGGGATCACACTTGGTATTGTTAGGAGCGGTTTTGCATCTAATTTGTTCCATACCACCACATCAATAGCTTGATTCACCTGAAGTGCATTACTGAAATAAATTGAAATCCCTTTTAAAAAAACTGCCTCAGGCGTGGAATACTTGACTGCCAATTGTCCCGAACGTTGATTGATACCGGCTGCATAATCCGCAGAGCCAAAGTCGTAGGAAAAGAAATCTCGGATTGGAAATCTTGAAGTGATCCGGTCATTTGATCTGAAATCTACGCTGCCATACCTCGTAGTATCCCCTTGGTTTACTTCAAAGAGAAGCCCATCACCGGAGGTCAGTTGCGTAGTGAAAAATACGTCACCAGGTTTATTGGGTAAGGGAATTTTTTCAAATGTTCGACTTTGGAAGAATCTTCTTTCCAATACATTGGGCACAGGATTGAAGGGGGTCTTGGAATTGATACTTAACAGCGTATTCCCGGCGCTGTCCAGCACTGAGACAGCATATTCCATTGCCCTAAACCGATTTTCAAGGTTAAGAAATTCATTCTTAACCACGGACCATTTACCAGATTGATTTTTTTCCAAAAGCTCCCAAGGATAGGCTCCAAAATCCCCCAGTTTGACGGAGTTTGTCTGGGTCAAGGTCCTGTCCGGAAAGTAGCTTGAGCTTTTTGAACGGTTCATGTTGAGGTAAACATAATCCAGTAGCCAGGCATCAAACGGACCACTTTTTCTTCCATTGGAAAAAAATCTGAATTGAAAGGCGCTGTGCTGCCATTCTGGTTTTATTTCTAAAATTTCTAGGAAAAAGCGGGAACGGTCGAGCTCTTCGCCTCCTTTGGTGCTCCACACATGCTGCCAATTGCCTGATGGATCCAATATCTGCACCGTAAAACGGTCGTTTTGATCAGGAGCTTCAGATTTTCCCCCTGCCTGCCAGAAGAAACTCAAATACAGGGTTTCTTTTTCGGATGGGAGGATTCCGCTCAGATTAATGGGTTGACTGGTGAGGAAATCGCTTTCTCCCTGATCACGAGCTTCTTTGGAATAAGGCTTTCCATTTTGATCGGCTCCGTTAAACACCACCATGCCTATTGAAGGTGCATTAATACCTGCCGTCTCGGAATAAGAGACTCCCTGTAACTTCCATTTGAGGGTATCAAGTCCTTGTGAAAAATCATCCCAAAAGGGTAGGATAAGGCTAGTCCCTATTCTTTGGTTTGGCTTTTGGATTGAATTATGGGTCGGAAAATCCTTGTGTAAAGAACCAAACTCAACAAACTGAGCATAGATAGCAAAGCTTTGCAACAGCAAAGGGAAAAAGAAAAATCCGAGTGTAAAAAATCGATGTCTCAAATTGTTATTTTTTTGAAATCCACAAATCAATAACGTCGCCAACTCTGACTTCAGTACCTGATCCAGGATTTTGGAGGTAAATTTCTCCAGGTGCTACTGAATCAGTCTGATTAAATGTTTTTCTACCAATTCGCAAACCATAACCTAGGATCATAAATTCCGCATCTGCTTCGTCCATTCCAATTAGATTTGGTAAAAGTAGGTTTTGATTTCCATTTCCATCTCCGACGACAAGGTCAATTCTCGATCCTTTTGCTATTCCATAACCTTCCTGGATTGTATTTCCCTGATAGCGCAGTTCCAAAACTACATTGGTGCCGATGTCTGGTACATAAATGATTTCGCCTCTCTCCAAACCTAGATTTGACAAGATTTCCTGCACATTTTTCAATGGCATATTCATCAAATTTGGGATTTTGATCACTGGAGCATTACGTGCATTTAGGGTAAGATAGATTTTTCTATCGCTTTTTACCTGTGAATTTGCCTCTGGGATTTGTTTCAAAATACCAAGTGCAGGATGGTCTGTGCTAAAACCTGAATCGGAAGAAACTTCATATTGAAGACCTGAGGATTCTAAAATTTCTGTAGCCTCCGAATACGTATATCCACTAAGATCCGGCACAGAAACTGTTTCTCCATGGTTTGTATAAATTGGCAAGTAAATTTTCAGAAATAAAAATCCCAATAGAATGGAGATCCCAATAATAATCAGGAGATGGGTAAGTACTTTTTTAAGGCTGTAAGAAAATAGATTCATTCGACGAAAGGTTGCAACGAAGATAAGCTGTAATTTTAAACCAACAGTATGCAAATTTGACAAAAAAGGGAATAACCTACTTCAAAAAGTAAGCCGAAGCATTTGGCTTCGGCTTGTTTTTTACTAATTGATCACCAATCGTTTGATTTCCTGAAGTGAAGGGCTGTTTATTTTGAGGATATAAAGTCCTGGGATAAACATTTCCCTAGTAAAAGTATAAGTCTGGTTTAAGGTGTTAGGGAACCTTAATTCCTGAATCAAAGCACCGGTTGAAGAGATAACCTGAACGGTGACCAATTCCCTTCTCGGCAGGTTAAACGCCAGATTGAAGTAATCTACAGCTGGATTGGGATAAAGCACGGAATTTCCTTCTGCTGGAATTACCGGCTCTGGATTGGCATTCAGGAATAACTCCACATTGTCTAAAAACACGGATGCATTTTGTTCACCTGATGCCTCCAGCACAAAAGCAAGACGGATGTTTGTTTTACCTTCTCCTGCAAATTCAGTAAGATTGACATACTTTCTTTCATAATCCCTGCTGAGAGCAGGATTTGCTTCTCCTGCATTTACAGTGGAAAGTTCGGCGCCTGAGGCGGACCAAACCACTGAGTAATCAATGCCTCCATCCGAGCTTGCCAAGAGGAAAAGGGTGGTTTCAGGTTGAACAGGGCCTGCTGCCACATCGAAAAACACACTGGCTTGACGGCTTACAGAAAGATTGAACAAGGGGGAGCCGAGCCAATACGAATTATTCTCTTTTATGCCTTGCAGTCTTACACTATTGTTGGGACCTGGAGTACCTATGCTGAGTGGGACAACCTGCCAAGGAGTTTGATTATTTTCTGGGTTGACGCTAAGCCAAGGGGACAAGTCTGAGCTTTGATTGAAGTTTTGCCTCCAAGGTACTTCGGCCTGTATGTTATTTTCAATGTTGAAATAGTTTAAAAGTGGTGCCGTTGGGAAATTTTGGTCAAAATTGGGTTCTGTTACTCCAAATTGAAGGCTGTTTTTTCCATCGATGGTAGAATTCGCCAATTTTAAATCCACCGATTTTCCAGGCTCAACGGTTGCTCCTGAGGCCACAAATATCCTGTTTCCGGCATTGTTGGTATTTCGGATAAATAAAAACCTTGAAACGGGCAAGTTTCCGGTGTTTGACACACGCACAACTTCATCAGTATGTAATCCGGTACTTATCGGAGTTGGGGAAACCACGCCGTCCACTTTCAATTCGTACTTGAATTCTTCATTTGGAAGTATGCGTATGTTTTTTATGTAAAAATTATTTCCAAAGGCATTTTTAGAAACAAATGCTAGCCTAACCTTCCCCAGATTTTTATACTTTGAAAGGTTTACAAGTTCAGTCCTGAATTGAGCGGAACTTGTAGGGATAAATTCATCTAAGGTTGGAGTGGAAGTTTGCAAACGAGTTCCACTTTTTTTATAAGCAGGATTGACTAAATCAAAATCGGAGGAACATCCAGGTGCAACGGTAACCAATAACTCATCCTGAAATCCATTTTGATTGTAAGGGCCATGTGCCATTTCGAACACCAATTGGGCGTTTGGAAAGCGAGTAAGGTCGATTTGGGGAGAAATCAAATAATCCAACTGTCCCTGGGCTTCATATTCGTAATGCCTCATGAAAATAGCCGATTCGGCCACTCCATCCACGGTGATGGTTGTTTTTTGCCAGGAAAGTAAACCATCAGGATTCGAAACAATCCACTGCCCAGGGAAAGTAGTTAGATTGTAGATAAATGGAGGGCTTATGCTACCCTGCTGAACCGGTCTGGAGATTTTTACATTATTTTCAGTTTTTAAATCCTGTTCATCATTTACCTCTACAATTTTAAATTCAAACTCATTATTTTCCTCAATCGCTGTAAAGGATGAAAATACAACCGTTGTTTTAGCTCCAGTTGGAAGATTGAGTGTAAACCGCTTATTTTCAACTAATTTAGTATTGATTTTTAGTTCAATTCTTGCTGAATTGATGGTGGTTTTTCCGTTATTCTGGATTTCAATAATCGGTACTAAATTCAGATCACAAAGTGCATCAGTTGGCTGGATGATTTTAGTGATGGCGAGATCTTTATCTGCCAAGATAGGAGCTTTGGTGGCTCTGTTATTGACCAGACTTGCTCTTCTGGGGCTGTTTGCCAAGACCACATTGAAACGCTCTACCTGCCCTTTAGTGAAGAGATTCATACAAGGATCAGGGGTGTAATCCATGTAATTTTGAATCATATTATTGTTGCCGCAAGAAAATCTGCTGGGGTTAGCATTGCAGATGTTGTTGGAATTGTCCTGTTCAGGGGTATCAAGGACAAAATCATCAACGCCACAACCACCGTCACCCCAAATGTGTCGTAAGCCTAAATAATGTCCCACCTCATGGGTGGCAGTTCTTCCTCTTGAAGCAGATATTGCATTACCTCCTACACCCAAAAAGCGGTAATCGATAGTCACCCCATCCGTAATGATGGGAAAGGGGGTGAAATTTAGTCCGGGTAGATCCGAGACAGGGAATGAGGCATATCCGATAAAAGGAGATACCAATGGAACAACCCACAAGTTGAGGTATTCTTCCGGATTCCACTGGGATATGGTTCCTATAAGAACAGCATCTTCAATACCATATGTTTCTTTACTGCCTTGTATTCTAACAATTCCTGTGGAAGGCAGGCCATTTGGATCCTGTTTTGCCAGCACAAATTCAATGTTTGAATCCGCAGCAACAGGAAGGAATTCTGCAGGAGTGCGATTGGCGTCTGCATTTAATCTCCTAAAGTCTTCATTTAAAATGCGGATTTGTTCAAAAATTTGGCTGTCAGGAACATTGCTGCCAACGCCAATTGCAGTTCCGTTGTGTACCACATGAACTACAACAGGAATGACGCGCGGGCCCTCCAGGGTTCTGGCAATTTGAGGTACATTTTTTCTTGAGTCGATTTTCTGGTTCATCCAATCTTCAAAAAATGATTTGGAACCGAAGACCCCAAGTTCTTTTTCCAACTGGGCTTCAAGCAAGGTATGGCCACATTTTTCGGTGTGGTTGTGCCCGTCTGGGGAAGTAAAAGAATTACCGAATTCCTGAAGTTTGAAGGACTGTCCTGAAGTTTGTAAAATAAAAAAGAAGATACCCCAACATAAAAGGGCGATTTTTTTGGGGACTTTAAAGAAGTTTTTCATTCAATTGATTTGATCAGGCCATGGTTAGATTCACGGCTTCTACCCGGGTAATTTCGGGTATTGCTCTTTTTATAGCCTCCTCAACCCCTGCTTTCAGGGTCATAGAGGACATTGGGCAAGAGCCGCAATTCCCAGTCATTTCGATCTTTAAAACAAAATCATCCGTGAGCTCCACAATCCTGACATTTCCTCCATCTGCCTCAAGATAAGGTCGTATGGTGTCCAGTGCAAATTCAATTTTCTCTCGTAATCCTGCTTCCATGATTTGTCTAGGCTTTAATTTCTACAATTTCTGTCTTTTTTGATGAGGCATTTCTGATGGCAATCTGCCTCGCTACCTCCTCTGCAAGTTGCATGTACGCTGCTTTTGTCAATCCGTTCTTTAGGACTGCAGGATATCCTGTGTCTCCGCTTTCTCTGATACTCTGCACAATTGGAATTTCTCCCAAAAATGGAACGTTATATTTAACAGCCAACTTTCTGCCCCCCTCTTTGCCAAATAAATAGTATTTATTGTCCGGTAATTCCTCTGGCGTAAAATACGCCATATTTTCAACAACACCTAAAATTGGTACATTAATTTGGGGCTGTAAAAACATGGATAAGCCTTTAGTAGCATCTGCCAAAGCCACTTTTTGAGGAGTAGTTACGATAACCGCACCAGTTACCGGCACAGTTTGTACCATAGTTAAATGAATATCCGAGGTTCCGGGGGGCAAATCAATCAGCAAATAGTCCAATTCTCCCCATTCCACATCGGAAATGAACTGACGCAAGGCAGAACTGGCCATGGGTCCTCTCCATACGACAGCACTTTCTGTCGGTGTCAAAAAGCCTATGGACATCATTTTTACACCATATTGAACAATCGGTAGGATCAGATTTTTTTCTCCCACTTTTTTAACTGCAGGCTGTTCGCCCTCCACATTAAACATGGTAGGGATGGAAGGACCCGAAATGTCCGCATCGATTAGTCCAACTTTTGCCCCAAGTTGGGCCAAGGCAACTGCCAGATTCACGGCTGTGGTGGATTTTCCTACTCCACCTTTGCCGGAGGCTATGGCGACAATATTTTTTACTTCGGGTAAAATAGGCGCAGCGTCGCGTACCGTGGTCACTTGGGAGGTCATAAAAATATCCCATTCCCAGTCTTTCCCGAAATCCTCTTCCAAAACCTCAAGACAGTTGTTTTTAATCACTTCTTTCAGTGGGCAGGCGGGGGTAGTCAAGACGACTTTAAAACTCACCTTTTTCCCTTCAATATGGATGGATTGGATCATTCCCAGTGATACCAAGTCTCTTTTTATGTCCGGGTCCTCAACTCGGGAAAGTGATTTTTTAATTAATTCAGCCGTCAATTGCATGATTACTCTAAATTTTGTGCAAGGTAGGTCAAGATTGCCGCTTTGTAAAACAGAACTCAAATACAAATGTAAAACTCCCTAAACTAGTAAATGGTTCTTAAACTCTTTCCGCTTCCATTTCTCATTTCAGCCCTTAACTTTGCTATATATCCCTTACCCATGAGTTTAAGCAAACTAACCACAGACAAAGTCAAAGAGCGCGCAGATATCGTCGAGGTGGTCGGGGATTATGTACAATTGAAGAAAAAAGGCCAAAATATGTGGGCCTGCTGTCCTTTCCACGGAGAAAAGACCCCCTCTTTTTCCATTTCTCCTGCCAAGCAGATTTACAAATGCTTCGGCTGCGGAAAGGCAGGTGATCCGATTCAGTTTGTCATGGATATCGAGGGAATCGGATTTCAGGAAGCCATCCGACAGTTGGCAGGAAAATACGGCATTGAGGTTGAGGAGGATGAAAACCGTACTCCAGAGCAGAATTTAGAACAAAGCGAGCGGGAAAGTCTTTTCATTGCGCTCAACTTTGCCAAAGATTTTTTTGTCAAAAATCTTGAACTTGAGGAAGGCCACGCCATTGGTTTAAGCTATTTCAAGGAGCGGGGATTTACTCCTCCGATTATCAGAAAATTTGATTTGGGGTATGCGCTGGATGGCTGGGACCACTTACTGAAAGCCGCCAGATATGCGGGATTTAAGGACGAAATTTTACTAAAGGCTGGGCTGATCCTGCAAAAAGAAAACGATCAGGAACGGCTTTATGACCGATTTAGAAACCGGGTCACGTTTACCATCCACAATATCAGTGGAAAGCCCATCGGCTTTGGCGCCCGTATTCTTACCAAGGACAAGAATCAACCGAAGTACATTAACTCACCCGAAACCCCGATCTATCACAAAAGTGATGTGCTCTATGGGATATTTCAGGCCAAAAAAGCTATTCGGGACCTGGATAATTGTTTTTTGGTAGAAGGCTACACGGATGTCATTTCCATGCATTTGTCGGGGATTGAAAATGTGGTTGCCTCCTCTGGAACTTCACTTACAGATGGGCAAATCAAGCTAATCAAGCGATTTACTAATCAGGTGACGGTACTTTATGATGGAGATAGCGCAGGGATAAAAGCCTCACTTCGGGGCATTGACTTACTCCTTGAAGGGGGGTTGAATGTCAGAGCGGTGGTTTTTCCGGAGGGAGAGGATCCAGACAGTTTTTCAAGAAAGGTGGGCTCAGTAGCTTTTCAAGATTACCTCAAATCCCAGAGCCGGGATTTCATTGGATTTAAAATCAGTCTTTATCAGGAAGAAATAGCTAAAGATCCCATTCGCAAAGCGGAGGTCATCCGGGAGGTCGTTCAAAGTATTGGTAAAATTCCCGATCCCATCATCCGTTCCGTTTACATCAAAGAAGCCTCCGGATTACTTGGAATCGAGGAAGATGTACTCTTTGCTGAGTTGAACAAAATTCTGATCAAAACCCAAAAAGATCAGTTTCAGAAGGCCAAAGAAGAACAGGAAGCTGAAGAGAAACTCGAGGAGCTCATTCCCACCAAAGTAGAGCTTTCTTTTCATGAAACCCTCCGTTTGCAGGAGAAAGAGACCATTAGACTATTGATTAACTATGGAGGTGAAAAACTCGATCAGGCTGATCTTCACCTGTGTCACTATCTCTTGGCAGAAACCGATGGAATCGAATTTAAAACTCCCGTTTACAAAAAAATTATCGAGTTATATAAGGAAAGGCTTGATCGTGGGGAGATTCCGAGTCAGGACTACTTCAAATCACATATCGACCATGAAGTTAAGCGTGAAGCCATTGACCTGATCACAACGCGACATGAGTTGTCGGTTCATTGGGGTGAGCGGTATCAGATTTTCATTCAAACCGAGAAGGATGATCTCGCCCAAACGGCCTTTAAGTCTATTCTGCGCTTGAAGCGGAGACTCGTCCTTCAGTTGATGGAAGAAGCAAAAGGAAAAATCAAATCTGCCGAACAGGAAAGAAGGAGTGATGAGCAAGTCTTTGAGCTTCAGCAGCTCTATTTTGAATTGAAAAAAGTGCAAGTTGAAATCGACCGGGAGTTGGGGATAGTGATTGGGTAATAACCAAACTTTCTTTGGCTCTCCTCTGTTTTAGAGCTGAAAGGGGCTAACTTTGAGCCATAAATCTTCAAAATTATTTCCAGTGGAAAATTACCAGCTAGATCCCATCGAAGAAGCTATTGAAGCGATCAAAAACGGGGAAGTCATTATTGTTGTGGACGATGAGGATAGAGAGAATGAGGGGGATTTTGTATGTGCTGCCGAAAAAGTGACACCTGAGATTATCAACTTCATGGCGACCCACGGCAGGGGATTGATCTGCGCACCCTTGATCGAGGACCGCTGCGATCAGCTAGGTTTGGAACTGATGGTAGGAACCAACACGGCAGCCTTTGAGACTCCGTTTACGGTATCTGTTGATTTGATTGGCCATGGTTGCACCACAGGTATTTCTGCCTCTGACCGCGCAAAAACCATCAAAGCGCTGATAGATGATTCCATTCACCCCAGTGAACTTGGCAAGCCCGGTCACATTTTTCCCTTAAAAGCGAAAAGGGGAGGCGTCATTCGAAGGGCAGGCCATACCGAAGCTGCCATTGACTTTGCACGATTGGCGGGACTTCAGCCTGCAGGGGTTTTGGTGGAAATCATGAACGAGGATGGGACAATGGCCAGGCTTGTTGATTTGTTCAAGGTTAGGGAAAAATTCAACCTGAAATTGGTTTCCATAAAAGATCTGATTGCTTTCAGGTTGAAGAACGAGTCGCTGATCAAAAGAGAGATAGGGGTAGAAATGCCGACTGTTTGGGGTGATTTTGGAATGATCGCTTATCGTCAGACCAATTCCCAAGAAATTCACCTGGCTTTAATCAAAGGAGAATGGGAAAAAGATGAACCGGTATTGGTTCGGGTTCATTCTTCTTGTGCTACGGGGGATATTTTTGGATCTTGTAGATGTGATTGTGGTCCTCAGCTCCATGCCGCCATGGAAATGGTAGAAAAAGCAGGAAAAGGAGTAGTGCTCTACATGAATCAGGAGGGCAGAGGAATTGGCTTGATCAACAAGTTGAAGGCATACAAGTTACAGGAAGAGGGCTTGGATACGGTGCAGGCAAACTTGGCTTTGGGACTTCCCATGGATAGTAGGGATTATGGGGTAGGGGCTCAAATTCTCCGCAATCTTGAAATCTCTAAAATCAGACTGATATCTAATAATCCACAAAAACGGGTTGGATTGCTGGGCTATGGCTTGGAAATCGTGGAGCAGGTTCCGATCGAAATTAAACCCAACCCTCATAATGAAAAATATCTTAAGACCAAACGGGATAAAATGGGGCATACTATTCTCAAATGAATGGAGCTTGGTGGCTTGACAAAATTGGATACTAGAATTCAACTCTGTTGAAATCCCGCCGTATATGAAAAAAAACGTTTGACAACTATGAAAAAAACTTCGCTTATCCTTATCGTTTTGTTTTCGAGTCTGTTAACTGTCCTAGCTCAAAATCAAATCTCTTCACAAAATCAATTCCCCTCTCAAGTTTGGCACAAGGGCAATATTTTTCTAACAGACGGTTCCTCCTACAGTGGTCTGTTGAAGTATGATTTCGAAAATAATCTGGTTCAATTGCAAGTCGAAACGGTTACAACTTTGACCGCTTCCAATGTGACTAGTTTTGAAATTTACGACGAAATCTATGGAGGTATCAGGAAATTTTACAGCCTGCCTTATTCGCTCAACGGCAACTATGAAACGCCAATTTTCTTTGAAGTACTGACCCAGGGAGAAAATATCGCATTGCTCTGCAGGGAGTACATTGCCACAGATACGCGGGGAATGAATAACTGGGGAGGTATGGCCATGAATCCGTTTTGGGGTCCACCCAACTATACCGGATACCGCTTGGCTTTTACTTATTATTTTCTAAAAAACGGCAGTCTCGAGAAGTACAGTCTGAAAAGAAAAGATTTGTTTTCCCTGCTTCCCGGGCATGAAGATGAGATCGATCTTTTTATGAGAAAAAACCGATTGGAGCACGACAAACGCGGGGATTTGCTTAGAATTACGGCGTATTACAACGAGTTGCAGAACGAATAGCATGAAGTCAAAACCACTTATCCTCGTCTCCAATGACGACGGAATCACATCAAGAGGAATTCGGGTCCTGGTATCGGTAATGAAAAAGCTAGGTGACGTGGTCGTCGTAGCGCCAGATAGCCCACAATCCGGAATGGGACATGCTATTACCATCGGTGAAACGCTCAGGCTATATGAGGAAGATATTTTTGAGGATGTTTTGGCTTACAAATCAAGTGGTACGCCGGCGGATTGTGTAAAACTTGCCAAACATTACGTTCTCAAAGACCGAACACCGGATTTGGTGGTCAGCGGAATAAATCATGGTTCCAATACATCAATTTCCGTCTTGTATTCAGGAACTATGTCAGCAGCAATAGAAGGAGCTTTGGAAGGATATCCTTCTATTGGATTTAGTCTATGTGATTTTTCTTCCAAGGCGGACTTTTCTCATGTGGAGGAATGGGTTGAAAAAATCGCCACTCAGGTGTTGGAAAATGGGATTGCTAAAGGAGTGGCATTGAATGTGAATTTTCCTCCCAAACGGAATGAGTCGATCAAGGGGATTAAAGTCTGCAGGCAGGCGGACGCCAAATGGCAGGAAGAATTTGCAGAGCGCTATGATCCCACAGGAAGGAAATATTTCTGGATGGCTGGAAATTTTGTGAATTTTGACAAAGGAGAGGACAACGACGAATGGGCCATCGCCAACAATTACATTTCCATAGTTCC
Source organism: uncultured Limnohabitans sp. (assembly GCA_964574365.1). Taxonomy (GTDB): domain Bacteria; phylum Bacteroidota; class Bacteroidia; order Cytophagales; family Cyclobacteriaceae; genus Algoriphagus. The sequence continues at coordinate 1,263 of CAZNND010000103.1, read as the reverse complement.
TTGTCAATACGATCTCACTGCCTACCATGCGATATCACAAATGAATAAGGAGTGGGATTGGGAAAAGCTGGGCCGCTAACCTCATTCCATTTTGTTCAGGAGAGCTTTCTTAATCCTTAAAATCAGATTTTCTGAAACTATAAGTCCTACTTTGTCATACTTGAAAATAGTATTAATCGCAACTAGACAAGTAGAAATGGATTGATGTTAAAAAATTCAGAGATACCAGTTCCTTTTTTGCTTTTCAATGGATTAAAACAACTCACGCGAATAGCATACTTTTTCTGAAAAATAGCCGCCTTATCTCTACACACTAGAGTAAATAGGTCGCCAAAAGGTTGAAAAATTTTATTTTTCTTTGCGCCTTGACGAGAAAAAATTACATGATTATCCTCTTGCATACAAGTTACAAAATAATATCTAACTGAAAGGCAAAAACATCAGGAAATTTTCCAAATATGGGTAATTTCACCACGGAGGCGCAAAGACCGCTAAGGGAATTTTAGGAATTGGGTTTAAATTTTTTGATTCCTTTCATTATTCAGAAAAGACTCGCTAAATGTACCCTGCCGGAATTAGTTTGAAACCCTTTGGTTTCGCTTTGTGTCCTCAGCGACTTTGCGGTGTAAGAATTCAGAAATAGTTTCAGGAAATCGCAGCAATTAAAACACACTTAGTTTTATTTATCCGAATTTATTGAAGGGTATTCTCAGGTACTTTTAAATAAGCGGATATTCATAAAAAATTATTTTTAGTCCAACTTTGTCAGATTAATATAACTTGGTAAAATCTGATAGGTTTTATATGTAAACTTAAGGTTGGAGAAAAAAGACAACATGGGATCGGAAAAGCTACTTCTTACCTATTCCCCACAGACCTGCCTGCCCTCAGGCAAGTTTTTCACAGATTTATCGAACACAGACCTGCCTGTTGCAGGCAGGTTTTCACAGATCTTTTTTTACCGATGATATAACTAACAGGAAATCATAAAAAATCTGTTCTAATCCTCCTTCGGCAGACAAGCACTGTAATTTTTATCTGTGTCAATCCTCCTTCGGCGGACAAGTTCTGTGGGAAACTTTGAAATTGCCCCCCAATTGCGGTTGTACCAAGGGAAATCGCTTTTAAAACTTACCATTTTTCCGTCCGACTGAAAAAACAAACCAGTTTCATGTAGTTAACCACGAGAAAATTAAGAGATACTCTATTGTTAAATCGAATAAAAGTGGGATTTCTCCAAAAAAGACTAAGTCATAATTCTTA
>CAZNND010000102.1:3070-13891 GCA_964574365.1 uncultured Limnohabitans sp. | reverse complement strand
GGTTCTCGATCCCTTCGTTCTATGTTTTTATTACTAAAAGTTAAAAGCGATTTCCCTGTGGCCAATAGCTGTGAAAAGAAAAAAACCGGCTTAAAATCTTTATCTGCTTCTAAACTATTTTTTTTGCGAAACTTCAAAATAATAGCTGAATTTTTTTTGATTTTATTTAAACCACCACTAATTCTATCCCCTTTTCTTCCAGTTTCTCCTTATAAACCTCCTGAATCCCTGAGTCGGTGATGATCACATCCACGTCTTCGAGTTCTCCGATTTTCCCGAAACCCTTCCTACCAAATTTCTGACTGTCCGCCAGCACAATAGTTTTTTGAACTGATCGGATCATTTGCGCATTGAGGTGGGCTTCCATCATATTGGAAGTAGTCAAGCCATGGTCCAGACTGATTCCGTCCACACTTAGAAACAGCTTGCTGCAGGCAAAACTTTTTAGCATCTCTTCTGCAAAGTGCCCTACGGCCGAGCTGCTGCTTTTTCGCACCACTCCTCCAAGCTGCACCAGTTCAATCTCCGTAGTATCGATCAGTGCCATAGCTACATTCATAGCTGAGGTCAATACAGTCAAAGGAAAAATCCTTGGTATCGCTTGTGCAAAAGCTCCAACGGTCGTTCCCGAACCAATGATAATTGCTTCGTTTGGTTCCAAAAAATCCAAAGCTCGCTGTGCTATCCGGCTTTTTTCCTCCACCTGCTCCAGCTTTTTAACCTGAACCGAGCGGTCAGAGACATAGGGAGATACCGAGGTTGCGCTTCCATGCGAACGAAAAAGCAAACCTTTATCTTCCAAAATTTTCAGATCCTTTCGGACGGTTACGGAAGTGACTTGAAGGGATTTCGATAAATCAGACACACTGACAAATCCACTTTTGCACAATTCATCTAAAATATACTTGTGACGTTCTGCGATGGTCATAGGTTGTAAATCTACTTCCAAATCTACCCAAAAGAAAGAAAATGAAAGCATAGCTTCAATAATTATTTCGTTTCCTTTCTTTTTGTTTCCTTTTGCTTGTACTTTTAACACAGATAAGTAAGCAATGAACAGAGAAGAAAACATAAATCAAATTAAAGAAAAAGGTAAAATCTGGGATATCGCCGTGATTGGGGGTGGCTCCTCAGGTTTGGGAGTAGCATTAGACGCCGTATCAAGAGGGCTTTCGGTAGTCTTACTGGACAAGGCGGACTTCGCCAAAGGGACCTCAAGCAGAAGTACCAAATTGGTTCATGGAGGAGTACGATACCTAGCCCAAGGAGATATCGCCTTGGTATTTGAAGCGTTGAAAGAGCGGGGAATGCTTCTAAAAAATGCCCCTCACCTGACACATAATCAACCCTTTATCATTCCCGTTTATACCTGGTGGGATCGAATCCAATATAGCGTAGGATTAAAAATCTATGATTGGATGGCTGGAGGACTCCGCCTTGGAAAATCAATGTTCATTTCCAAAAAAGAAACCATCAAAAGACTGCCTTCCATCAATCAGCTAGGACTCAAAGGAGGAATAGTCTATCACGACGGGCAGTTTGATGATGCCAGATTAGCCCTAAATCTTGCTCAGACCATCGACGAGAATGGTGGTTGTATCTTAAATTACACCAAAGTTTCCGGCTTAATTAAAGAACCTTCAGGAAAACTCATAGGGGTAAAAGTCATCGATCAACTGAGCAAAGAAAAACTGGAAATTCAGGCAAAAATGATCGTAAATGCTACGGGAGTTTTTGCAGATAAAATCCTTCAAATGGACAATCCCGAGGCGGAAAAAACCATACAACCGAGCCAAGGAATTCACTTGGTCTTAAACCTGGATTTTTTGGGAGGAAAAGACGCTTTGATGATCCCAAAAACCAGGGATGGAAGAGTGCTGTTTGCAGTACCTTGGCATGGCAAACTGGTGGTCGGAACCACCGACACCATACGGGAGAAAGCCAAACTTGAACCGGAGGCCCTTCAAAAGGAGATTGATTTTGTGCTTGAAACAGCAGGTGAATACTTGCTTCAAAAACCAACAAGAAGCGATATAAAGTCGGTTTTTGCCGGATTGAGGCCACTCGCAAGACCCAAAGAAGGAAGTACAAAAACCAAGGAAATTTCCCGCTCCCACAAGGTGATCCTTTCACCCAGCGGTTTGGTAACCCTGACTGGTGGAAAATGGACCACTTTCCGAAAGATGGGGGAAGACACAGTTCGGTACTTTACAGAAATCACCGGACTATCAATTCTTCCAAGCCAATCTCTGGAAATGAAAATTCATGGATTTATCCAAAAAATCCCCTCTGGGCATTGGGCTATCTACGGTTCAGACGCCGAAAAAATTAAAAAATTAGCAGAAGAAAATCCGGAATTACAGGAGAAGATCCACCCCTCTTTTCCAAATATTCTGGCGGAAGTGGTCTGGGCATGTCGCCATGAAATGGCGTTAAAAGTGGAGGACATACTTTCCCGAAGGATTCGAATGTTGATATTAGACGCCAAAGCTGCACTTGATTCGGCCGAAAAAGTGGCATCACTCATGGCAAAAGTACTGCATAAAGATGAAGCCTGGATTCAATCTGAATTAACCGATTTTAAAAAAATTGCAGAGAAATACCAGATAAAACCTATTTTAACGGAACCCATTTAACCCAAATCCCAAAAATGTCCGCAAATAAACCCTATGTATTGGCATTGGATCAAGGCACCACGAGCTCTAGAGCCATCATTTTTGACCACAAGGGCCAGATCGTATCCGTTGCCCAAAAAGAATTCAAGCAATATTTCCCTAAACAAGGCTGGGTGGAGCATGACCCTGATGAAATCTGGTCCAGTCAGTCTTCCGTTTTATTTGACTCCTTGGTTCAAAAAGACATTCGACCAGACCAAATTGCAGCCATTGGCATCACCAATCAGCGGGAGACAACAATTGTCTGGGATCGGAAAACCGGCAAATCACTCTATAACGCCATCGTTTGGCAAGATAGACGTACCGCTGCCTACTGCAACGAACTCAAAGAAATAGGACATGCGGAGCGAATCGCCTCAAAAACAGGTTTGATCATCGACGCCTATTTTTCTGCCACCAAGATCCGATGGATTTTGGAAAACGTCGAGGGGGCAAGACAAAGAGCCGAGGCCGGCGAGCTTGCCTTTGGCACAGTGGACTCCTGGCTAATCTGGAAACTTACAGCAGGACAAAGCCATCTAACCGACATTACTAATGCCAGTCGGACAATGATTTTCAACATTCACACACAGGAATGGGACAGGGAACTCCTTGAACTTTTTGGAATTCCCGCTTCCATGCTACCTGAAGTCAGAACTTGCAGTGAAGTGTTTACAGAGACAGCAGGAGATGTGCTTAATGTGAAAATCCCAATTGCTGGCGTAGCAGGAGATCAGCAGGCAGCCCTTTTCGGACAACTCTGCACAAAGCCGGGAATGGCCAAAACTACCTACGGAACCGGCTGCTTTTTAGTGATGAACACCGGTACTGAGGCAGTAAGATCTCAAAATCAACTGCTAACAACCGTGGCATGGAAAATAGGAAATGAAATCAACTACGCCCTGGAGGGCTCGGTTTTTATTGGAGGTGCAGCTATTCAATGGCTTCGTGATGGGATAGAATTGTTCAGCCATGCCAAGGAAACTGAAAATTTGGCTACCAGTTTGGAGGATAACGAGGGTGTATATTTTGTTCCCGCCTTGGCAGGACTAGGCGCCCCACATTGGGACCAAAATGCGAGGGGTGCATTTTTCGGGATTACCCGGGGAACTACAATCGCACACATGACACGGGCCGCATTGGAAGCCATTGCCTACCAAGTCTATGATGTATTGAAGGCCATGGAGAAAGATTCCGGAAAGGCAACCCAGGAACTCCGCGTAGACGGAGGAGCCACCGCCAACAATTTCCTGATGCAGTTTCAAGCAGATTTACTGGATTGTGAAATCAAACGACCCAAAATCATCGAAACAACCGCCATTGGCGCCGCTTTTTTGGCAGGTTTGGCAGTTGGCTTTTGGAAAAATCAGGAAGAATTACAAAACTTATGGGAAGCTGACCAAAGTTTCCAGCCAGATATGAATACAGAGAAGCGAAATCATCTTATTCACTTTTGGCGTAAAGCAGTAGAACGATCTAAAAACTGGGTAGAATGAATCCAATCGTAGCAGAATTTATCGGAACAGGAATACTCCTCCTCCTAGGTGTGGGAGTAGTTGCAAATGTAATATTACCAGGAACAAAGGGCAATGGAGGTGGCTTAATTGCCATTACCACCGCTTGGGCTTTGGCTGTATTTTGTGGGGTAGTGGTTGCAGGACCCTACAGTGGCGCTCACCTGAATCCCGCAGTAACAGTCGGTTTGGCTGCAGCAGGGAAATTTGACTGGGTGCTAGCACCCGGGTATATTCTTGCTCAACTGCTGGGAGCTATGCTTGGTGCCGGCTTAGCTTGGTTAATGTATCGGCATCACTTTGATATGGCCGAGGATCCTGGATTGAAAAAAGGAGCATTTTGCACCGATCCTACAGTTAGAAACTTCACCACCAGTGTGATCTCTGAAACCATCGGTACTTTCGTTTTGATCTTTGTGATTTTGTATATCACAGGAGCAAAAATCGAAAATACCGAGGGAACGCCCGTAGGATTAGGTTCTGTAGGAGCCCTGCCTGTTTCGTTTTTAGTATGGGTGGTTGGATTAGCTTTGGGTGGAACGACAGGCTATGCTATCAATCCTGCCCGTGATTTAGGTCCAAGAATTATGCACCAAATCTTACCCATCCAAGGGAAAGGAAGCTCTGACTGGGGCTATGCCTGGGTTCCGGTTGTAGGACCTTTTCTTGGCGCTTTATTGGCAGCGGGTTTGTATTTGCTGGTTGGAGCTTAGCTAATTATCCTTTCTCCAATCCAAAAAATACCCAGACTGGAAAACTCAGAAATACCTTCCGGCAATTCAATTTGGGTCAAGTAGTGAATAGGAAACAGCAATTGGCCGTTGGAATTGGTAAGTTCCAGCGGCTGATTCTCCTTTGCCAAAATGCGGATTTCTGATGATGCAAACCATTTTCTGAATTTCCCCGCTTTGACCGGGTAGTATTTCCAATCCTCATCCACCACCGTCAGATCCAGCAATTCTACATCCCCTTCCAATTCAGCAATTTTGGAGTGCTCAAATCCTACCACATGCACTCCTTTGTGTTGGGTTGCAAGTAAATACTGTAGCCCTTCTTCTAAAAAGTTGCCATTCGAAACGGTCAAAAATCGAACAGGGTATTGCTCCTCTAACAAGTAGCTGTTTGTCTGTTGAAAATCAGTATCAGCCAAAATCACATCCACTTTAATCCCCCAGCTAAGTACGACTTCAATACAATCCTGACAAACCAAAATGGTCGGGACCCACTCCAATACCGGTGAAACCGTCTGAAAGGAAGTTCCCTTTGTATTCAAAATAAAAACAGCAGGTTCCTGTTGCTCCTTGACAAAATGATGACTAGACATCAAATCCAGAGGTTTTTATAGAAGTTAAACACATTTTCATAGGCAAGTTTGCGAAGCTGAACGTCGGGAACCTGCGTGCTAAGACGCTCCAATATGGATGGGTATTTTCCGGCATTTTCCGCCAAAGGAAAATAAATCGGATGGCGGCTTTTGTCAGGAAAATCCTGTGTGTAGAAGAAATCAGCGCCAAAGCAGATGGCATTTTCACCCAGCTTGACTCCGTGAAGGATGTGTTCGAACAATCTTTCGGGAACCTCATTATCCAAAAAGGCTCTCAGAAAATTTACTCCGATAATTCCCCCTCGCTGAATGATTTCCTGTGCAAATTCATCGCTGATATTTCGTTTGTGGTTCCAAATCGACCGGAAATTGGAGTGGCTGGCAATCACCGGAATTGGCAAGTGATGCCGGTCAATGTGCTTCAAAATCCCTTCGGCAAGCGGATCCGAGGTATGCGAAATATCGATGGGAATACGCTTTCCGGCCATATAATCCAGCAATCGCTTTCCATCTTCTTTCAGTCCGATCCCCTCGGTATAATTTCCTCCACCAAAACGGTTTTCGGTATGGTGCGTCAGACTGATGTAGGCCAGTTGACCGACTTTTTCCGCAATGGAATCAAATTGACGATAGATTTTAGGCCAGGTGGCAGATTCATTTCCGAAACCGGCTGCATTTTCAACGGAGGCGATGATTCCGATTTGGGATCTTTTTTCAAAATTTTGAAGAAAATCCTGATCAAAAAAAGACACTGTATTCCCTTGGTTTTGAAGCAAATTCGAAAAAATAGTCGCCTGCATACTCGCCAATCCCATGCTTTCCGGATTGACATCCGTGTAGATCGCCATCACCTGCATCTTAACTCCCCCCTCCTGCATCCAGGGAAAAGCGCAGGGGATTTGGGTTTTGTCAAACGGATCGGCACCGGGCACCTTTGCCATAAAAGACAGGAGGTCGCAGTGCATGTCGGCGATGGGAAAGCTCATGATTGAAACGGGTTTATTCAAGAAATTGAATTTTCATCAAAGTTCGGAAAAAGTTCAGGAAGGTCTGTTTTTCTTGAAATTTTCCGCTTGCTCAAAAATTTCCACATACACATCATCTCGCTCTACCGGAGGATAGCCAAACTCATCTAAAATCAAGATCAAATCCACCTTTAATGCTGATTTGATATCGTCTCGCTTGTTCCAGTCAGGAAATTTGGCCTGGCTATCCACGATCAATTTTACCGCTTTCGATAATTCGATCAGTTTGGCATCCGGGTAGCTGAAGTCATATTTCTTACAAAGGTCTTTCAGAATATCGTAAAAGGCTTTTTCCTCAAAGCCAATACCTAAGGCAACTCAATCTTTAAACTCTTTTTGAGCTTCCTAAATCCCTCAAATCCTCCTCGATCTGGACTTCCTCGGTCTTTCGGGCAATGCTTAGACCTAGGTGATGCGGAAAACCTTGTTTCCCCAACAGCTCGGTGAATGCCTTTTCCAATTTTTCCTAAGTGAACTTCATTTCTTAGGCTTTTTCAATTGCTTCAAGTCATTGATTTTTCTTTCCACTTCTCTAGAACCTTCCAATTGAACTATCCGGAATTTCCGGACAGTTGAACTTTTTTCTAATTCGCCTTCCTGAAAAACATTGCCAAGATGCTCACTGATCGTCCGCTTGTCCTTTCCAAACAAATGCCCCATCTGGGCCTGTTTCAGCCAGACATTCTCCTTCTCTAGGCGAACATCAAATTTGATGGTCCTGTCGGGGTTTTGGGTAGATGGGAATTTGGCTGCTTATAGTCATTTAATTTAACTCAATATTCAGAATCAGTATCGCCACTTAGTTACCATTTTTTGTTCACTTAGTTGCTAACCTAGTTATCGACTTAGTTACACTTAGATCAAATGGACAGTCGAAGGAAATGAAGACATTCAGATTGAAGCGATCAATTTCTCTCTCCCCTTCTCTGGAACCCTCCAATCGAAACAGTCGGAATTTCCGACAAGTTCGATTTTGCTCTAACTCACCTTCTTCAGATACGTTGGCGATGTGTTCTGCCACTGTACTTCTGCCTTTACCAAACAAAGTGGCCATTTGGTCTTAAGTAAGCCAGACAGTCTCCTCCTCCAGGCGAATATCGATTTTGATGGTCCCGTAGGAGTTTTGGTAGATAAGGAGGTCGCTGTTCATATTCGGTTCATTCAGGATAGCAATTGAAAGATTTTACCTCTACTTAGTTACTTTTTCCTCGGCTTTACCAGCTAAGTTACTCAATTGGTTACTTTTTTAAGGTAAAAATTGGCAATCCATAAACCTTTAGAGCAACCTCAATAGCGCCAATAGCAATGGCAATTTTACATAACCATTTCAGTTTTCATCGAAATAACCAACTTTTCATTTTTTATTTCAGTGTTCGGTTATTGGGATTTTTCCTATTCATGGAATAGACCTAGCGATTTTTACTACCTTTTCGCAAAGTCACTAAACTATAAGCAAATGGATTCCGATCGATGATTTGATAGGTGGACGTGTCCGTCATGATGGTATTGGCTATCGATGGGATAAACTTTTTCTGAATACTTAAACCCATTAAAGGGATTTCCCCCCAGTCGGTATTTCTGCCAGTTATAGGCTGAATATAGTCTCCCAGTCGCTTATAGTTCTTCATTGCCTGTGCCCTTCAATTTGGAAACAATCTCTTCGGAAAACCCTTCAATCTTGGTGAACGCAAACCACTTTTTCCCCAAGTCTTTGATGCTTGCCCCGATGTGATAGACTTCCCTACCATCCAAAATTAAAAATCGGTCGTGAGATTCTTTAAAAGCCTGACTGCTATGGGAGGATATTGTGCATTGTGCTTCTCAAGGTCCAATTCCAGCTGCTTGTTTACACGCTGTGTGAAAATACTGGCCCTGACTCCCGGATTTCGTTTTTGAAGTAAAACCAAGACGCTATCATCGACATAGTTATCTATAAGATCAATTGTCTTTTGTGCTAAACGAACCAAATCTGACACAAAAGTATAGGCATCAAAAATCTGCCCATCGAAGAAGATCCCCTGTACCGGAGGCAAGCTGGTATTGATCTGTAGGTCAATTCGTCCAACTTTTTCGTTCAAGGCCTGTAAGTCGTCTTCGATACGGTTGATCCGGTTATTCAGAGCGTATCCCCTCAGTAAGTAATCTTTTAGGATTTGATTGGCCCAAATTCTGAATTGGGTTCCTTTTTTGGATTTGACCCGATACCCGACTGAAATAATCACATCGAGATTGTAAAATTTGACTTTGGTGGTTTGGCTCTTTCCTGGTATTGCACCATGTGGCGTGGTAAGTAAGAATTCCTTACATACCACTTCTTTCACCAATTCTCCTTCTTTAAAGATATTCCCAATGTGTTGGGTAATAGCTACTCTATTTCTTCCAAAAAGGATCGCCATCTGTTCCTGACTCAACCAAACTGTTTCCTCATCCAGCTGAACTTCGACTTTGGTAAGTTCTTCGTCCTGATAGACGACTATTTCATTTTTAAATTTCATAGCCCAACTCCCTAAAAACTGTCAATAACTCCTATTTGCTTTGCTCCTCGGCTTTAAGCAGCTCTCCAAATTCAGCCTGAAGCCCATTCATCTACTCCTCAAAGTCGATGTTTTCGTCCATGTTCACAAACCCAATGTATTTACTAGGGACCAGAGAAAAGTCCTTTTTGGCTACTTCCTCCGGAGAAGCTGAGTAGCAAAACTCAGGAATAGTTTCCATTTCTTGCGGCTGCCAATAATGGTAGGTTTTGATTACTCGATGGAGGCCTTCTTTCGAAAACTGGGTATCTTTCTTTTCGAAAAGTTCACCCAGTTGAAGTAAATCCATCAACAGGTTATCTTCCCGATAGGCATGGGGTTTATCTCTTATCAGTCTGGTATGGGCTTTGTTATTTTTCTCGATGGTGTGAAGCGCGGTGTCAATCAAAAGCGAAGATCATTTTGCTTGGCCCGCTTGATCAGATAGCTCCAGCGACTGCTTTCTTCCAAAAAGAAGACATTGTCTTTGGCATAGAAAGCCTCCATTTCAAGGTACTTTTCTTTGCCTTCTGCAATCTGTTTTACTCGATGTTGCTCAAACTTATCACTGGCAAACTTCAGGAAAATCAGACTGAGCACGACGTGCTTGTATTCGGCGGGTTCGACACTGCCACGGAGTTTATAGGCAGCATCCCAGAGGGTGACTTCTATCGCTTTTTCCTTGGGTATTTTTTTCTGTTTGGCCATGTTGATGATGTCAGTTTCTTCAAATAAAAAATATGCCTTACTTAAGAAAACGGTTTTACTAAGTTATTTTTTTTAGTTGAAAGAACCTCATAAATCTGTAAGCAAAAATCATCCAAAAGTTTATTAATTCAAGTAAAACTTCCGGGAATTGTGTATAGCCGATAAACAAGTGAAATCGCGAGAGGTTAACAAAAAATGAATTTGCAAGATTGAACCCTGCAGCGAAGACGGACGAGATTTAGCTCGAGCATTCAAATGTGACGTTTTTCATGGTAGAACACGCCATAGCTTTTGTCTTCAATACTTATCTTTGAATTTATCTCAAATCAAACCCATCCAAAAAATGGCTATTGCAAAACCTTTCAACATCAAAAAATGGATCGATGAAAACCGCCATCTGCTCAAGCCACCTGTTGGCAATCAGCAGGTGTTCAAGGGAAATGATGACTTTATTGTCATGGTGGTCGGAGGCCCAAATTCAAGAAAGGATTACCATTATGAGGAGGGAGAGGAATTTTTTTATCAACTCGAAGGGGATATCGTCCTGAAAATTATCGAGGACGGCAAACCCAAAGACATTGAAATCAAGGAAGGTGAGATCTTCCTTTTACCCCCAAAAGTCCCCCACTCTCCCCGACGCCCTGCAAATACCGTAGGCTTGGTGATGGAGCGATACCGAATACCTGGTGAAAAAGACGGTTTCATCTGGCATTGCGAAAATTGTGGAGAAAAACTTCACGAAGAATACGTCGAACTTACCGATATCGTGGCTCAACTCCCTCCAATCATGGAACGATTCTGGTCCAATCTCGAACTAAGAACCTGCAAATGCTGCGGGACGGTGATGGAGAGATAAACGTGGGAAGGTGGAAAAGAAGGTGGGAAGGTTGAAAGGTTGAAAGGTGGGAAGGTTGAAAGGTGGGAAGGTTGAAAGGTCGGAAAGTGGGAAGGTTAGAGGGTTGAAAGGTTGGAAGGTGGGAAAGTGGGAAGGTTATAGGAAAATATCCCGGAACTATCACTATCCCTCCAGCTATTTCCAAATTACGACCTCTTCTCCACCTTGCAACTTTAAAACTTTACCAC
>CAZNND010000102.1:0-2970 GCA_964574365.1 uncultured Limnohabitans sp. | reverse complement strand
CTTTACCACCTTTCCAACCTCTCCACCTTGAACCGAAACACCCCACCAATGACTAACAATCAATTCGAATACTCCGATACTTTCGCGCTGAAAATGAACGCTGAAGATTCCCTAGCGCATTTCAGAACCCGTTTTCACTTTCCAAAAGTCAACGGACAAGAAGCGATTTATTTCTGTGGAAACTCCCTTGGTCTTCAGCCCAAAACTGTAAAAGATCATCTGGAAAAAGAGTTAAGCAATTGGGCAGATCTGGCTGTGGACGGACATTTCCACGGGGAAGATGCTTGGTATCATATCCGCAAAAAATCAAAACCAGCTTTGGCGGAAATCCTCGGTGCCCACGAACATGAAGTGGTAGCGATGAACAACCTTTCGGTGAATCTTCACTTGCTTATGGTCTCTTTTTTCCGACCTACAAAAGATCGCTACAAGATCATTGTTGAAGCAGGAGCATTTCCTTCCGACCAATACATGCTGGAGACTCAGATCAAATTCCATGGTCTCGATCCTACAGATACATTGGTCGAACTCAACCCCAGACCCGGTGAGCACACGCTCCGAACTGAAGATATTTTGTCCCAAATCCAAAAGCAAGGTGATTCTCTTGCTATGGTAAATATGGCCGGAATTCAATATTACACCGGACAGCTTTTTGATATGGAGGCCATCACCAAAGCAGCTCACGAAGTCGGAGCTTTGGCCGGATTTGACCTTGCCCATGCAGCGGGTAATGCGATTTTGAAACTTCATGACTGGGAGGTAGATTTTGCGACCTGGTGCAGCTATAAGTATTTGAATTCAGGTCCTGGCAATGTATCGGGCATTTTTGTACACGAGCGCTACGCTGAAAGACCGGATTTGCCCCGCTTTGCAGGCTGGTGGGGACATGACGAGGGCGAGCGCTTCAAGATGGAAAAAGGATTTGTGCCGATGTATGGTGCTGATGGTTGGCAGCTAGCCAATTCCAACGTCCTTGCTATGGCTGCACATCAAGCTTCCCTGGATATTTTTCAGGAGGCGGGAATTGAAAATCTTAGGGCGAAAAGCGAAAAACTGACTGCCTACTTAGAGTTTTTGATCGAGCAAATAAACGGAAAATCAGGTGTTTTAGAAATAATCACCCCAAAAAATCCCGCTGAAAGAGGGTGCCAACTATCTTTGCTCATTCATCGGGGAGGAAAAGCTGTCTTTGATGAATTTTATAAACATGGTGTAGTAGGGGACTGGAGAAATCCCAATGTAATCCGATTGGCACCTACCCCATTGTACAATAGCTTTTTGGATGTATTCCACTTTGCAAAAATTCTAGAACAATCCTTGGAGAAATTCGCTTAAGAAGATCGGAAAATTAAACCAATGAAAAACACTTCCATTACCATCTTAGGCGCCGGATTGATCGGGAGCTTGATGGCCATCTACCTCAAGCGCAAAGGTCTAAACGTGCACATCTACGACAAGCGACCCGATAAAAGGAGAAGTCGCTATTCGGAAGAGGGGCGCTCCATCAACATGGCTTTAAGTCATCGAGGATGGAAAAGTCTTGAGCAGGTAGGACTGAAAGAAAAGGTGCTTCCATTGGTGATTCCAATGTATGGACGCAGGATACATGATGAGCAAGGTAGTACGACTTTCATTCCGTATGGAAAATCCAATCAAGCCATTTATTCTATTTCCAGAGGGAAGTTCAATCAACTTTTAACAGAGGAAGCCGAACGACTCGGCGCTGAGATCCACTTTGAGCATAGGTGTCAGGAGGTAGATTTCAAAAGACAAGAAATCACATTTGAAACCCCTTCGGGTATGGAAAAACTCCAGCCCCAGGTTATCCTTGGTGCTGACGGTGCCTACTCTGCCCTTCGAATGTCCATGCAGAAGCAGGTTCGCTTCAACTATAAGCAAGAATACATATCCCATGGATACAAAGAATTGACTATCCCAGCGACTGCAAGTGGAGAATTTGCCATGGATCCCCATGCACTTCACATTTGGCCTCGTGGCAAGTTTATGCTTATCGCCTTGCCCAATCCGGACAAATCCTTTACTTGTACACTTTTCCTTCCATTTGAAGGATCGAAGGTTTGCTTTGAAAAGATCAAGGATGAAAGGGATTTAGAAACGGTTTTTCGATCTTATTTCGACGATGCATTTCAGTTGATGCCAAATTTGAAAACCGAGTTTTTCAAAAACCCCACTGCAGCATTGATCAATGTGGAATGCTATCCTTGGGTACAAGGAAACTCACTTTTGATCGGAGATGCCTCCCATGCCATGGTTCCATTTTATGGACAAGGGATGAACTGTGGTTTTGAGGACTGCTACATTCTCAACGAGCTGATCGAAAAGCTAGGCACTAATTCTTGGGAGTTGGTTTTTGAAAAATTCCAGAAAAAGCGAAAACCAGATACCGATGCGATCTGTCAATTGGCTATGGATAATTTTATCGAAATGCGTGACAGCGTCGCCGATCCCAAGTTTCAGCTTCGCAAAAGAATCGAGGCCAAACTCCATGAACTTTATCCAAAAGAGTGGATTCCGCTCTACACCATGGTAACCTTTTCAGATATGGGCTATGCGGAAGCCTACGCCCAAGGAAAGCTGCAGGATGCGATTATGGATAAAGTAATGGACAATCCGCTGATAACGGAAAATTGGAATAAGTTGGATTACGAAGAGATCATCAATCAGATGGAAACAGCAAAAGCGGTGTAAGAGCCGCTTTATTTATTCTTTTTTTCCAAAGATTTTCACAGAAAAGGACCCAGACCTGCCTACGGTAGGTAGGTTTCCACTTATTTTCTACTCAGAATTTTTACATCAATGAGATTTTTACAAACTCCTCGTGAAGCTGAAATGCTTTTCTGAGATTTTCATTGGGAATTGGAAGATTCAACAATGACTTAAAAAATATTTTTCTGTCATTTTCAGAGGATAAATTTTGATCAAATCCATCTCAAATCTGGCCTAATTTCA
>CAZNND010000101.1:12231-14071 GCA_964574365.1 uncultured Limnohabitans sp. | reverse complement strand
CGCAGCCGAACGCTCAGCCTCCGTACCGCTCTTGATCAACTCCTTCGTCGTCTCATCCAACACAAACCCGGACTTCGTCAACGCCGCAAAATTCCCTTGCAACGCCTGAGCCAACGCATTCGTCATTGACTTGAAATCCTCAGCCGACGCAGTCGCCCCCTTCTCCGCAATCACATAATCGGTAATCGCCGGAGTCAATCTCTCAATCGTCTCAAACTGCAAATCAAACGTCGCCAACTGAGACTGCGCCGTGATGATCGCACCAGCCGAAGCAACACCAACCTGCTCCAACGCATCAGCCTGCTTGATCAACGACTGAACCTGCTGCTCAGACGCACCGCCAGTCGTCAACAAGATTTGACGCAAACGATCCTGCTCAGCCTGAGCCTCAATCGCCTTAGAAATTGACAACCCAGCAGCAGCCGTCAAACCAGCAAACGCAACAGCCGACGCAGCAGCAACCTTCTGGAACGACGGAACAAGAGACTGAATCTTGGCGTTCGCCCCACCGAACACATCCTCGGCTTGAGCCTTGACAGCCGAGAAACCCTTGATCAAATCCTTCGGGTCAGCAAGGAGCTTGACAATAAAGGAACGCTCAACGGCCATGACCGCAAATTCTACTAACTAAACGCCAGACGCTCCCGAAGCTCACGAAACTCACGCAACAACCGGGAAGCCACCTGCTCCTCAGTCAACCCCACAAACCGTGACAAGTCCTGAGGCTCAGTCCACCAATCCTCCGAAAAGACATAATGATCCGACCCAAACTTGTTCGGCTGACGAAGATTCTTCCCAACACGCACCGACCAGTCACGAGACGGCATCGTGAACATCTCAGACAACTCAGTCGGCAACGGGACGCCAGACCCAGACTTGAACCCGAACGGGTTGCCAGCCTGATGTTGGGGCATGAAGAACATGCGGGCAGGGTCTTTCGTGGACGGGTCACCGACCACGTTGATCCGCTCATGCAACCGTGTCCACACCTCATGCCAACGATGGGCAGGCACAGATTTGTCCAACGGGATGACTAGATGCCAGTGCTGGTCATCTTCACGGTGCGACCAAGTCGTGTACGCAGTCCACTCCAAACCGTCTAACCGTGCATGGTCAAACGCTTCACCATCCATGTCCACGACAAGGCAGGTGACAGCGAGGACACCTGAGTTTCCGCGTCGACTACCGGGCTGATAGACGACAGGCGACCACAGTTGACCCTGCTTCTTGAAGGCGTGTGTTCGGTGGAATGCGAGACGCGACCACAGCTGCACCCACGACCCAGCAAACGGGTCAGGGGTGATGTCGGTAACGTGCCGGAATGAGACGGCACGAATGTGATCTAGATGTGGAATTTGCATGGCGGGCAACTCCTTGTCCCCACCATAGCGTCACTGTGCGCCGGGAGCCAAGTCTTTCAGTACCCGCTCAATGGCATCGGTGTATTCCTCAACAATGTAGGACTTTTTATCCCTAACCGCCTGCCAGAAGAAATAGCCCTGACGCCCACGATGGCGAAGAAACTGCTTGGTCGTAGAGCGTCGACGGCCACCGAACTCAGCACCGAAAAACACATTGCCCATCGTCACCTTGGTTTTGCGTTTCCGGTTCGGGCGTGAAGCAGATACAAACCCACGCTTGTGATCCAGTTTGATCGTCGGGATACGGTCACGCCTCGCCCGCAACCCATTCACCACGGCCTGAGCTTGCGACTGACCGGACGAGCCGGGACGGTTAGGGCCATGCTTCGGCTGACCAGCAGCGTTCCGTTTCGCCTCATCAACAACCACAACAGCAACCTTCTCGGCTGCCTTGCGCATCTCCTTGTCAAACTCAGGCA
>CAZNND010000101.1:8817-12131 GCA_964574365.1 uncultured Limnohabitans sp. | reverse complement strand
GCGATCAGCCAGTGGGCTGAGGACTCTCCAAAGGGGCGATCTCGCTTCCACCCATTTCAATGTTGATGGAAACAATGGTTGCACACCAATCATCAAATCCGAGTGCAGTCTGGTTGCGTCGTTTCTCTGAATGCCATGCAAGCCAAGCAAGGTCACGCACCTTCAATGACTCTTCAATCTTTGCCATTGAGATGTTGTGGACTTCCTCAAATTTGACGAAGTCCGCAAACTCTGCTGTTGCTTTGCGCTTCAGACCGTCATTGCCTTCAACGGACAATTCCAGTTTCATTCTTTACCTCCGCAGGGTGAGTGTATTGAGAATTAGAGGCCGGTCGACTTGGTGATCGCGCCAGAGATCGGGAAGGTGACGTCCGCAGTGGCCAACTCGCCAACCGCGCCGTTCACAGCCTGCCACTCCGTCACAAGCACCGAGAAGGTGTAGCTCGGGTTAGCCGACGACGCAGCAGCAGTGCCGTTCGGCTTCACAACGCAGGTGACTGCGGTGGAACCGACAAGCGGGAAGAACAGCCCGTCAATCGCGTTGTAGTCGTTGTGGATGGAGAACGTCACCGAGTTGTCAATGAGACCCGAGACTCGGGTGATTGCCGAGTTTCCGAACGCCGTGGTGGGTACTTCCGCCGCGCTGGAGGTCAGCGAAATTGAAGCAACATTCGCGCTGATGTCCGTGCCGTTGAAGACGACGTTGACATCTTTGAGTACCAACTTTGCCATTGTTATTCTCCTGCCTGTTCAGGCTTTGTCGATTTCTTGGTGGGTGCTGTTGACTTGGTGACGACTGGCTTCAACAGCCCTGCGTCAATGAGCAAGCCTACATTGTCAATGCCCGAACCGTCCACGAAACCACCCGGCAAAACGCCCGTGATCGGGAACGGGCCGACGACCTCGTATTTGAGAACCTGTGTCTCTTCGCTCATCTCATCAAGCATAGACGAGGCATTGGAAATCAACAGTCAGATACAGGGTGTCATTGGCGTCAATGTTCGTGATGTTTGTAGCCCCAGTGACGATGACATCTTGTACGACCCCACCGAGGGTTCGGTCTGCCTCAATGGCGGCACGAATTGACTGATCTCCGCTGTAGGACAAATATTGGTCAAGCTTGTCCTGAGCCGTCCGTTCCGATACCCGCTGGACAACAACGGTGATCGTGAAGCGGTGTACGACGTTTCCAGCCCCCATCGCCCCGTGATAGGTGACTTCGTCAAGGGTGGGGAAGGCGAACGGTGGGGTGACACCGTCCGGCTGGTAATCAAATACTCGCAGTCCTGAGACTGTGGCGACGGCTGCTTTGAGGGCGTCTTTGACTTGGCTGACTGTTGCGGTCATGCGAACATCCGCATTCTTCGGTACGGTTCGACAAGTTGTGCAACGTCGGGGTCAAGGAATCGGCTGACTCGGATCGCCCCGATGTCTCCGAAGCCTGCCACTCCGAGTGGCGAGTCGTACCGCTTGAAGATGCGTGATGCTTGCAGGATGCAGGCTTGTTTGATCGGCTCTGGTGTGTACGACCAGCCCCATTGAGCTGTGACTTGGACGAGTGCCTGTGAACCGTAGTTGGAGTTCACGTTCGGGAACAGGTAGTCACCGACTGCTCGCAATTTTGTGTAGACCCAGTTCAGTCCGTCAAGGACGCCATTGAGGGGTTCCAACTGGTAGTCGGTGCTGTCCCATGTAGTGTCAAAGACTCCGTCTGCCATTGACGAACTTTTGACGATAAGTCCAGAGGTGGTGGCGATGTCGTCTACTTCGCAAACGTATGCGTCTTGCGCGGTGAAGATGCGGGCGGTTGCTGTGCCGCTTGTCCAGAACTGTCGGTTTGCGTAACCGTCAATGAGTCGTGAGGCTGCACCGATGCAGTTGTTGAGGAGGGCGTCGTCTGCGGTGTCGGCTGTGCCGATGCGCATGGTGGCCTTGACTTCGTTGAGGGTTGCGTAGTTGGTCATGGCGTTTAGAGTCTAGTCTTTCGGGTTTTCTAAGTCTGCTAAGAGCTGCCGGACTTCGTTGGTGAAGATGGTTTTTTGTGCTGCGATCCATGCTCGGTATGGGCGTTGGTCTTGTTGTGCGGCGTGGAGGAGGTCGCGGTTGCGGAAAAGTTCGTTTACTTTATGGTGGATTTCGTCAAGGGTGTCGAAGAAGTACCAGTTGTCTAGGGGCATGTCGAGTGGATGTCTGGCTGCTCCGTGTCGGGTGGTGAGGACGACGGCTCCGTGGTGGGCTGCTTCGCGGGGTGGTCTGTCTCGTCCGGGGTGTCTGCCGAAGTCGATGTAGATGCTGGATTCGCTGAGGGTGCGCGCGACTTGGTGGCGGTCTAGTCCGCGTAGCTCGATCATCGGGTGTTGGGTGATGGCTTGGAAGGCTTTGAGGAGTCCGGCGTCTTTGGCTGGGTTGAGGCAGATTTGGTGGTATCGGCGACTGTCGGTGATGGTGGGGGTGTTGATGTAGTCGGTGAGCATCATGCGTGGCTGCTCGTATTGGGCGACATGTTGCCATGCATAGTCGGATTGGCAGAGGTGTAGGTTGATGCGTGATAGGTCTGTTTGTCCGTGTGCGCCGTAGTTGTCTACTGACAGCCACCAGAGTGCGCAGCGTTGCGCAAAGTCATAGGCGAACTCTGGCCATATTTCCGGAAGTATGACGAGCGCGTCTGTGGGTATTTGGTATGGGACAACAATCGGGATGTTGTAGTGCCGGTAAGGGAGCGGGACGCTGTGGTTGTTTTTGTAAGGCACATAACAGATCGCTGCGCTTCCCGGCTGTATTTCGTTGGCGATATGTACGAGCTGATGTAGTGCTTCTGGGCCGCCTGTGATTGCGTTGGCTGGGCAGATGACTGCTAGGCGGAGCGTTTCCATACCCATGATTGCGGGTGTTTCCCTTCCCTGATCCAGCGCGGCCAGTCTTCGGTGATTTCAACTTCGTTGTATCGCTCATTGTGGACGAAAAGTCCTTCGGTGAAGCAGCGTCGCATTTTGGCGTCAACGTCACCTTGGTTGAGTTCTTGGTGGGAGAACTGGCGGATTTTGTTGGCGCACCATTCGGGGCCGCCCATCCATGAGACATGCCATCCGCCGTACAGGTGCGGGTATGAGTCGCGTGCTCGCCGCATCCTGTCCGCCGACTCGCCCATTGACCGCATCGGCCCGCCGACACAGGTGAGTTCTAAAGGCAGTTCCCAGTGGACGCTCATGGCGAGGTGACGCATGTAGACGCTGTGGACGCCTTCTTGGAATTTGCGCACCATCCATGGTGACCAGATTTCGTCGGTGTCGCAGATGGTGATTACGTCATCTGGT
>CAZNND010000101.1:5836-8717 GCA_964574365.1 uncultured Limnohabitans sp. | reverse complement strand
ATCCCCGAGGGATGCCAACATGTCGTTGAGCCGGTGGTGCTCTGTGAGCACCGGGACGATCAGCGTTGGGATGTGCGACACCACTCGGCGATCTCCTTCATCGCAGGCTTCCAGAAGCCCTCAAATACGCTGTCAGCCTCATACCCCTTAGCAAACCCCACAGCCTTCGCTGACGGCCCTCTGGGAGCCTCGTAGGCGGCTCTCAGGGCATTCAGGATGGAGGGTACGGACGGGGTGAAGAACCATGACCGCTGGGCCGCATCCCACCACGGCTGCCCGTCAACCAGCCACCCGTCCCCGACCAGCTCCGGCTGGGCCGTGAAATTGGAGGCGATCACCCGTGTCCCGCAGGCTTGAGCCTCGACCACTGGGATGCCGAACCCCTCACCCATTGAGGATGCAAGCAGCACATCGGCAGCTGAATACAGGGCCGCCATTGCCTTGTTCGGGAAGCCCTGCCGGTAAATGTACGGATCAGCCCACTTGATCTGCTCGTCCTTGATCCCGCAGGCAGTCGCAAGCGTGTTCAAGTCAATGCCACCCATCGCGCCGGTGGCTTCTGAGTGCATGTAAAGCACCGCGTCAGGGTGATCTGCCGCGAACATGGCGAATGCCATGAAGTTCTCAGCGAACGCTTTGCGTGACGGTGAAACACCCTTATTGGCTGCGGTCATCATCACAACGAACTTGTCCTCCTCAATGCCCATCACCTCACGACCAGTCAGCAACTTGCCGTTCTGATCGGTGATGTTCGCTGTCGGCTTGTAGACATCCTCAATACCGTGCGGAACATACAGGCTGCGAATCCCAATCTGTTCCAACATCCGTTGACCGAACTTAGACATTGCAATCGGCAACACATTGGGACGCCGACACCACTCTGCGACAGCAGGCGGACAAGGCTGATGGTCAATCGGAACCCACGACGCAATGTTGGGAACCTTCTCCAGATTCGGTGCTTTCAGCACCCACACATCAAACAAAGTCATCAACAACTTGGGCAGAGTGCTTGCGTGCGTCCACTCCATCCAATGCGCAACAATGATGTCGTCGCTGTACGGGGCCATTCCCCGCGGATAAATCTTGATCCCATTCCACGTTGACGGCGCACCCTCAAGGCCGTACATCGCGTGAACGGCTACTTCGTGGCCTTCTTTCGTGAGCCTTGTGACGGCTTGCGCGGTTTGCTGCCCGTACCCTGTCGATGTCCACGGGGCGTTTGAGTACCAGAGGAGCCGCGTGGCGTCCGGGGATCGGTAACTGACTGCTCCGGCAAGGTTGCGTACCCCTTCTGCAAGAGGACGATCGCCTCCGGCTCCGGCAACTCGACTGGCACGCCTTTTATCACGACGAGCATTCACTCAATTCCTCCTTCGCAGGTCGCAGGGAATAAAAAATTCAGCGGGGCGGGACGACCCTGCGTGTTTCGTCCCGCCCCACCAAACCTAGTGGGAAGATGTCAGGCTTCTTGGGAAATTCGTCGGCTGCCTATTAGGCGGTTCCACCGATGAAATACTTGATGTGGCTCGTCTGGGGCAGGTTGCCGTCCACACGCATCGTGGCGCGGAACGTGACGAGATCCGCATTGAATGCGTAGTCGTCGCTGCGATCCAGACGGAGGCCGCCAGCCATGCGCACGAAGTACGAGGGCAGGTGACCGAAAAGCACCGACTTAGCACCGACAGCTGCCGTTGCCATGGCCGGGTTCTCGTACACCGGGAAGCTGAGCACCTGATCATTGCCGTCCGCAAGCGCGGGGCTGAAGATGTAGTAACCAGCGGTGTCCTTCAACTTGCGCACTGCGCCGAGGGACTTCGTGGTCATCATCCAGCCGACTCCGGGGAGACGACGGGCCGCACCGTCCAAGCTGTACGCGAGGTCGATGAGGTTGTCAGCGGTGAACGCACCGGCGACACCCGTTCCACCAGTGACGCCGAGGGCGGCCTTGGTGACGATGCCGTTGGGCGCACCCGTTCCGTTGCCGGTGGTGAGACCAGCGTTGACACGGAAGCCCAGCTCGTTACCCGTCTGGGTGGCGAGGAAGCCGAGGATGTCAACACCCGCGTCTTCGATGAGTTCACGCGACAGCTGCACGAGGAACGCATACTTGTATGCGCCGAGCGTGACGAAGCTGTTGAACGTCGGGTCGGACTCGTCGATGGCAGTGCCTTCGCCGACGACCGCCGCCGTCGACCATCCGGCCTGCGACGGGATCTGGAGGTTCTCTCCGCCAGCCGTGTTCAGCACCGTTGAGGTGTCGAGCATCGGGCCGACGAGGCGAGCCTGTGCGATGACCTGATCGTAGAACGAGGTCGGGACAGGGGAGCCAGCCGAGGTCTTGACGAGGTCACGACGCTCAAAGGTCAGCGAACGAACTTCGCCGCTTGCGAGCGAACGGATCTTGTCAGCATCGCTGCGCGACTCGTGAGCAACCGAGGGGCGAACCTGCGACACGATGTCGCGGGTGGCCTCCACCAGCTTCGCCTCGCGCTCCATGTCAGCCTTGAGGGACTGAATGCGCTCAGCACGCTCCGAGAGTTCAGCGTTGATGCGCTGGTAGCTCTGCTCTTCTTCTGCGGTCAGGTCACGCTTTTCGGCAGCAGCCGTGTCAAGGAGAGCCTTGGCGGCTTCCCATGCACGCTGACGCTGCTCGACCTGACGGTCGATGTATTCCTTCATGTGATTTGTTCCTTACGGTGAGTGGTTGAATACGCAGGGATTTGCTTCATCTCTGGTGAGGCTCCTCAACCAGCATCACCACCTGCGGCTCCGCATTGTGGCGTGTTGACAAATAAGGTTAGGCGATGTCCTTGACAAGATCAAGTTGCTTCGCCAACAGCGACAACTTGGACGGCGTGAACTCTGGCTTGGCACGCAACTT
>CAZNND010000101.1:0-5736 GCA_964574365.1 uncultured Limnohabitans sp. | reverse complement strand
GCTTCGCCAACAGCGACAACTTGGACGGCGTGAACTCTGGCTTGGCACGCAACTTGCCGACCACCTCACTGAGCAGATCAGCCTGATCTGACGACAGTTCCGATCCTGCTTCAAGCACGGTGATCGCTTCAGCGATCTTGTCTGCGTCAACTTTGGTGCGCTGAGCGAGGATGTCAAAACTGCGAACGCTTGCCGAGGTGGCCGCATATGCGGGGAATCCGGTCACAACCGAGACCTCGTACAACTTGACTTCACGAAGTTCACGCACCGATCCGTCACCGACCCAACGGTCTCCGCCCTGAGGAACAGAGAAACCGAACGACATGGAGTCAACGTCGCCACGGCGCATGAGGGTGGCAAGGTCGCGGGCAATCTGCGTATCGGGCAGGTCTGCCTCAACCTTGAGACCGCGATCATCTTCTTGGAGACGCAAAGTCTTGGCACGGGTCGTGGCGAGAAGCATTGACGAGTCGTGATTCAGGTACATGCGCACGTTGTTGCGGGACTTCAGCGAACGCTTGAAAGCACCCGGCAAGATGCGCTCCGTGAACGGGAGAGGCTCAGAATCGCTGTTGAACACAGCCGCATACCCGCTGAACGACATGCCGTCGCCAGTCGGGCCTGCACGCAGCTCAAACTCGTTGGTCGTGATTCGGCGAGTCTCGATCTGCTCAGTCATGCGCTCAACGCTACCAAACGCGGAACACTACTTGTCCAGAAACAGCTTTGACAAGCGTTCCAAAACAAGCAGACGGCGAGCACGCATTTCCTCGTCATCCATGTCGTCCGACTCGTCCTCCATGTCGTCTTCTTCGCCACGGATCAACTCGGCTGCATCCTCAAACCAATCCATTGCAGGCTCAGGATCAAGCGGGTCAATGCCCCACAGATAGAAGGCGACAGCACCGGCTCCGGGGAAGTTGTCGTCATCCGGGTCGGTGTTCTGTGGGGCGTCCAAGTCAACGAGATGGCGTTTCCCCCATGCGTTTGCTCGGATTACTTTGTCTTCCGAAATTTCGCCGCGAGCCATTTGACGAGCTTCACGGATAGTCCGAGCCACCAACCCATCACCGCCACGGCCCTGCCCGTAATAGTCAAGACCGCGTCGAGCAGCCTCACGAATGTATTGAGGCACATCCAACTCCACCTGTCGAACTTCCTCACTTGGCTCCTCCAAAGGCTGAATCTTTGTCAATGTTGAAAACTTGTGACCGACCAAAACCTCGGTCTCACGCCACCCGCCACGCACCCGCTCCCAAATGCGAATCAACGCAGCCGGGTCATCTGGTGTTGCCGCAACAGAAAAATCTGAATCGGGAACACCCAGAGTCCCCTCGGTCATTATGTGTTCAATGCGTCCGCGAGCACGCCCACCTGACGAATTCCACGACACGAAATCGCCTTCAATAAGATCGCCAGCGTCAGCACGTTCCCCACCCGGCTCCATATCCTCGGCGATAGACACCGCAACCATCTGGTCAATCGCAGCCTGCTTCGTCGTGTGGCAACCGATGACTTCGCCATCTTCCTTGATGGTTGCCCAACCTGAACAACCAGACGCAGAATCCGTGATGTAGTACGGCATCAGCTTGTCTGACTAATCCATGTCAAAGTGTGACCGATTTTTGATGACACAGCAAAAATGCGTTCGCCGGGATTCAAGTCAAAAAAGATCCGCTCTAACTTCGCCAAAGCCAAACCACTACCGACAGTCACACCCTCAGCACCCAAATAAACAGTGTCAGTGTTGTCCATGTTGGAAATATGCAACTTTGTCGGATTCGCCGACGCACCATTCACCTGCAACGCGGCAGTCCCAACAGCAACAGTCCCACTAGCAAGAGCCATGAATCACCTCAGACCAACAATAATACTTCCAAATCATCATCTTCACCCGAGAACGTAACACCAGCAAAACACGATGCCGTCATCTCAGACAACACGACACCGCCGACAGCAGACACAACAACAACAGGACGCTTGACCTCTTCAACAACAACAACGGGCTGAACCTCAGGCTCACGCTTCTTGGGCTTCTGACGCCGATACGGATACGGTTGCCCAACCAGCGGAGGCTGAGCAGATACACCCGTCCCCGATGCCGTCGCCGTCAAACCACCCAACGGAGCAGCACCCACAGCGAATGCACCGGCCGAGGCGACAGCCGCAGCGACAAGACTGCCCAAAACCGCCGACCCGACAGCCTCCACAGATACAGTCCCAGTAATCGAGGCAGACCCGCCGCCGAATGCCGCGTCGGCTGAACCTGAGACAGCTATGACTCCGGTGGCCGTTCCGGTAAGGAAACCCAGTTCTCCGGTGGCTATCCCGGCAACTGTGATGATGGCGGAAGCTGAAGCCGAAATCCCGGCCAAAGATGCCGCAGCCTCAGCCGGGTTGTCAATATCTGCACTGCCGGAGGCCTGAAGACCACCCAAAGACGAATCAGCTGTTGCGTTGACTACCGGTATTACTTGCGCCGCAGCCGCAGCCTCAATACCGGGAAATGATGATGTTGCCGTTCCGGGTACGAGAAAAGCTACTCCGGGGCCGTCTAGCCCAAACTCTTCGTTGTCGAGTTGGGTGCTATCGAGTCGGAACCGTTGAACGGTCACGACAAACCTACGAGGCCAGAGTCAGCGAAACCGTCAACGCACCGGACGCGATGGTGAACGTATCCCCTGCCGTGTACGGGTTGGCAGTAATCGTTCCGGAGAACAAAAAGTTCCCAGCAGACAGGTTGTCCCAAGCCGTGAAATGGGTGGCGTCCTCAGACCCGGCGATGTTCGTCCAAGTGACAGCCGCATCAGAAGCCAACGAACCAGACGACGCGGCAGCGAACGACACAGACTTGCGGGTCGTTTCCGTCGCCGGGTTGGCAGTACCGGCAGCACCCGGATCACCGGTATGCAACTTTACATACACGGTGGTCACAGCAAACGAGCTGTTGTTGCCCAAAGCATCGAGCCATGCGTTAGCGAGATATGACGAGATGCCTGTGGCCATTATTCCTCAACCCTTTCAATGATGTTCACGATTCGCCCGTTCTCGTCACGCTCCACACTGCGCACAACCGTGCGCTGCTCAGGAACATTCACGTTGACGACAGTTTCAGGAACATTGACAACAGGAGCATCCACATGCACCTGCGGGGCGGGAACATGAATCACCTGCTCGGGCAGATTCAGATTCAACTCACGACGCGAATTCACCTCGTAAGCAGCAGCCGGGTCGGCAGGGTTGACATTCATCAACGGCTGCAACTGTGTTGACGGAACACCCGTGTGCTCAATCGCCGGCATCTCAAGAGCCGCCAACACACCAGCCGGATCAAAACCGGCAAGGATCAGACGCTGAGCGATCAGAGTCTTGCGGTCAAGGTCGGCAAGGTTCGCAGCTTGAATGTCAATGTTCGCCAACGGGACGCGGTATGCGTCACCACCCTCAACGGGACGCTGATCCTCAAATCGGCGCACATCATTGACAGACAGATACCCGGCCTGCAAACCCGACGAGTATGCGGCAGTGCGTGATGCGGTGTCGCCGCGCAGCAGACCGTCGACGCTGAACTTGATAAAG
Source organism: uncultured Limnohabitans sp. (assembly GCA_964574365.1). GTDB lineage: Bacteria > Bacteroidota > Bacteroidia > Cytophagales > Cyclobacteriaceae > Algoriphagus. Next base: position 2,157 of record CAZNND010000101.1, on the reverse strand, counting down.
GCACGACCAGCCAAGAGGGTTGAGTAGGCCTGCTCCAGTTTTTCAATGTAAGGCCGAAGCGTGTGAACTACAAAATGAATTTGGTTCGCCTCTACGGACGCATATGACATCGCACCCGGCGTCGTAACACCAAGCATTGACGGCGGGCAACGGAACACCCGAGCAATCTCCTCAACCGCAAACTGGCGTGACTCCAAGAACTGTGATTCGTTCGGGTCAACACCGGTCTTGTGGAACGTCGCCCCACCGAACAGGATGCCGGGACGGTGCGAACGGCGCAGACCCTTATGGCCTTCCTCAAAGCCGTCAACAAGGTTCTTGGCCTGCTCACGGGTCAGGTTGCCGGGGAACTGAATGATGCCGGTAGTGGTGGAGCCTTGTCCGAAGAACCGTGCAGCGAACTCCTCCAACGCCTTCGACAGCCCAAGGTTTTCCTTGACCAGTTCGATGCGGGACTTGCCACGCAACTCACCCGGCAACACAAGGTCACGAATGTGAATCATGTCCACCGCTTCAATGCGTGACTGGTCACGCTCATTGCTGTGGATGTAGTAGGCGCGACCCATCGCATCACGGTGCGTCTCAACCCGCTCAGGGTTCAGAACAGCAAGACCGATGACCTCACCGTCCTCGTCACGAATAATCCTCGTAAACGAGTTACCGTTCAACAGCAGACTGACCAGCACCTGCTGGAAATGATCGGCACGGGAAACACCAAGATCCGGCTGGTCAAGCCAGATCGGACGGGGACGATAAGGCAAACGCTCCCCATCAAAACGGAAGTATGAATCAACAGGCAGTGTGGAGATGCTGTCGGCGATCAAACGCACACACGCATACACCGTGCCGATCTTCAACGAATCGGTCTGAGTAATAACCGTCCCAGAGTTCGTAGTGAACGAATAGCCGTCACCCAACGCAAACAAAGACTGGTACGAAATAGCACGCTCCTCTTGAGCGCGACGACCGACCAGCTTGTCAAAAATCATTTCTCATCCTTCAACCGAGACAGACCAAACGCAAAACCGAAACACATCAAACCAGCCAAACACAACCCAGCCGGAACCGACCACAACGCAACACCCGTCAACAGCAGCCCTGCGCCGACCAGCTCCAACAAAAGCACCCACATAGTCCCCTCCTAGCGTAGACGAACGATCCTAGATCACACCACGAAAAAACCCGGCTCAACCACCTCAACACGACGAGTCGCCCGATCCGACGCCATCGCCAAAGCAATCACCGCGTCAATCTTCCGCTTCGACTTGCCCTTAGACAACGTCCAACCATTGTCCTTCATCCGCTGAGCCGCAGACAACACCTGATCCGCAAACACCGGCGACCCATCATGCGCCAACTTCCGATTGACAATCAGCTCATACAAATTCCCGCACGCAGGAACCATCCGCTGAGGCGACTGCGGAAACTCCACCATCGGAAACCCATCCTCAGCCAACACCTCAGCCGACCGCTGAAAAAACGCAGGGTCAAACGCAACCTCCTGAACATCAAACTCACGCGCCAAATCACGCAAATGAGACTCCACAGCCAACACATCCATCACACCACCATCAGGCAACCAAATCTTCGCCGACGCCACCAAACGCTCCCCAACCCAACCCACCGTCACCACAGCAATCGAGTCATGCTTCAACGCCATATCCACCCCAACCCACACAGGCTGACCCGGCTCCAACCGCTCCTCAGATCGACACAACTCCCACGCACCCTGCGGCAACCACGAATCCTCAGCCGTCCGCACCCACTGATTCAACCGATACCGGCGAACAGCCACCTCAGACGTTTGACGAACCGCAATCTCCATATCCTCCGGATCAAGCAACCCCTCAGCCAAATTCGGATTCGCAGCCAACCACGCCTCCCGATCATTCAAGTCGCAACCCTCAGGTGCTTCCCACCACCAGAACCCGAACGAATCATCCTCCAACTCCCCACGCACAACACGCTGACCATACGAATACAAAGTCCCACACACCGACGACAAGTCATACCCAGCCGTCGTGATCGCCACGATCTGTGGATCACGACGCGCACCCGAACCCAACGTCAACGCATCCCACAGCTCGGAGTTGGGTTGAACGTGCAACTCGTCAAAGATCACCGTTGACGGATTCAACCCCTGCTGCAACTTCGCGT
>CAZNND010000100.1:0-14409 GCA_964574365.1 uncultured Limnohabitans sp. | reverse complement strand
AACTGGTTTTTTTTCAGTCGGACGGAAAAATGGTAAGTTTTAAAAGCGATTTCCCCGGTAAAGCAAGTTTGAATATTAATTTTCTCAACTTTTTACTTATCGGAACGGACTCAATTTTTCAATTTTGAGTCTACTACCAAAAGTCATTTTGAATGGAAAAAAACCTCATTCTATACAAATTTCAAGGGTAATTCTACCATTTTACCACTTATCTGAGCGAACTCAATTTTTCAATCCTTAGTAATTTCTTTATTCTACTTCCTCCACCCCAAAAAGTGTTTGTAATTCGACCGCATCTATTCCCTTCTCTTCTTGAAGAAATCGTCCAAAGGAAGCCGTGCTGCCATGCGTGAGATAGACTTTTTCGGCTTCGGTAGCGGAAATAGCTTGGATCAGTCCCCCCCAATCGGCATGATCAGAAAGCACAAAGCCACGATCTGCCGCCCTACGTCTTCGATTTCCCCGAACAGCCATCCAACCCGAACAGATTCCTGTACGGTAAGGAGTGAATTTTTTCATCCAATGTGTACCCATAGCAGATGGGGGAGCAATAATCATCGCACCTTTGAATTGGTTTTTTGGGGTATCCTGTGTCACTTTGGGCACATCCCAAATGGGAATCCCATTGGTAATTAACGCTTGATTGGTATTCCAAATGGCTCCGTGGACAAATACCTCACCAATCTCCCGTTCAAGATTCTGAATGATCCGTTGGGCTTTACCGAGGGAATAGGCAAAAAGAACAGAATTTCGACCTTCTGCTGCATTCGCTTGCCACCAGGAGTTGATTTGAGAAAAAATTTCGGATTGAGGTTCCCAGTTGTATATCGGCAAGCCAAATGTGCACTCAGAGACAAATTCATGGCATTTGACCGGCTCGAAGGGGGTGGAAAGTCCATCATTTTCAACTTTATAATCTCCGCTGACCACAGCTACTTTTCCCTGATATTCCAATCTCACTTGAGCCGAACCTGGAATATGTCCAGCAGGATGAAGGCTGATTTTGACGCCATTGACTTCAAGTTTTTCTTGGTAGTCGAGCGTCTGCAGGCTGATTTCAGCACCCAAACGCAGTCTCATTACCTCTTTGGAATCTCGATGAGCCAAATAATGCTTCATACCCCAACGTGCGTGATCTGAATGTGCATGTGTAATCACTGCCCGGTCCACAGGTCTCCAGGGATCTATAAAAATCCCCGCAGGAGGACAATAGAGTCCTAAGTCGGTGAGTTCGAGAAGGGACACAAGATAGGATTTGGGATTTCAGATTTGAGATTTGGGATTTCAGATTTCAATGGGAGGATTGGCAATTTTAGGATAAGACAATCTAGCCAGTTTTTTTCCGACATGGTATTCATCCAAACCAGAAACAGTAACAGTCTGAAGGAGGTTAAGATCCAAAGATCCATCAGCACGAAGGCCCTGCTCTTCAACAAAAATATGGTTAATACTCCCAACAATCACGATCGTCTGATTGGCTTGGATGGTTTGGGTTTCGACCAATTTACAGCCAAGCTGAACAGGACTGCCATGGACAAAAGGTGCTGAAAACTCTTCTTTGTATTCCTCCTTAAGTCCAGTGGCATCAAATTCACTTCCTTCCCAATTTGCTGCTGACCAATGCGCTTCTTTAAACCAAGTGGGAATAACCTGATTAATGGTAAAAAGCTTTGATTCTAGGATATTTTCAAGTGAATCCCGCTTCACAGTATGGGGACGAAAAAGAACACCAACCAGTGGTGGGACTGCACCGATGTGAAAAACCTGGGAAAAAACAGCCAGATTGGTGATTCCAACAGAATTTTTGGTGCCTATTAAATTGAGACTTTTATAGCCTGACAAACAGTTGATCAGATTCCTTCTGAACAAAGAATCTTCTTCCATCACCTGTTCCAGCCTCCAATGCCTCATCATATCTCAATTGCCTCCTCGATGCTATCGCAGTAGCGGATATCGAGTTGATCTATAATATTGTCGGAGTAGGTCTGGAGGATTTGGGCTTTGGCAATTTGAACCATTTTTTCAAACCATTTCTCAGCTGGAAGAATTTTGCGATGGGTTTTGACTCCATACTCCAGCATTTCCCTTTTCCAAAAAATAAAATACCATTCCATCGTGGGCTGATGAAAGGCTCGAAGCGATCGTTTATCAAAGATAAATTTTTCAAAATTACCTGCCTTCACAATCTCGCCGATCTGACCAAATGCCAATTTGAAATCTTCAATAGGAATATAGTCTGTCAGAAGTTCACAAATGATGGTTTTCTGCTCATTGCTTACCAAGACTCTGGTATACCGCTGTTCAAAGGCGACTTCAAAGTTTTGGATTTTTGAAGAATTTATGGTCTCATTCATTGCTCTGAAAGTGTGGGATTAATAGATGGAACTACGGCTTTTTGAATTGGCATGCGCCACTTCTTCTTTGACCTCTGTCAATCGATTTTCAAGGTTTGAAGCATACTCCAAGGTAGTCTGCATCATGTCTTGTTGGGACTGAATTTGCTCCTTGAGCCGACATAGTTCATTATTCATTTCAGCTAATTTTTGCTCATAATATAGCTGAAGCCTTTCTTTTTCGAGTTGGGCCTTCCTCAATTCTTCCTTAAACAACAGGAATGATTCAGGTGGAGTCTTCATATTCACAGTACTTTCATCTCGGGACTATACCCGTAATACAGACAATATGCCAAGACAATTGTTTAAATTATTTCAAATTAGACATGCCTCCGTCCACGTGTAAGATTTGACCCGTCATCCAGGCGGATTGTGGAGAAAGTAAAAAGACGGTCGTGGAAGCAATATCTTCAGCAGAACCGATCCTTCCAAGTGGATGTCGCTTATCGGAAGCTTCTTTTTTCTCGGGGGTTGAAAGCAAGGCAGAGGCAAGCGGGGTCTCGGTAAGAGAAGGAGCAATGGCGTTTACTCTTATTTTAGATGGTGCCCATTCCGCTGCAAGCGATCTGGTCAATCCTTCTATTGCTCCTTTAGCAGATGCAATCCCTGCATGGAATCCCATGCCTGTCTGTACGGCCACCGTACTGTAAAGGACGACAGAGGGAGATGAAGATTTTTTGAGCCCTTTAAGACAAGCCTGAAGCACACGAACCGCTCCAAAAAAATTAACCTCTAGTTCATTTCTGAAGTCGTCCATAGAAATCCTATGGAATGGCTTCAAATTAATAGTGCCAGGTGCATAGACCACCCCGTCGATTACTTCTGGCAAGCCTGGAATTTCTGAAAAATCTTTGGACGTATCCAAGGCGATCGTTCCCGATCCGCTCTTTGAATATAAAAACAAATTGGCACCTGCAGCGCTCAGCTGCTCAGCTGTCGCTTTTCCAATCCCAGAGCTTCCGCCTACAATCACAATATTTTTGCCTTCCATGATAATTTTTATTTTCCTTTTAATTCAAAATTGAGAATTTTTGTTTTGTCTAAATCAGAAAAAAAAAACCCTGCTTTTGCAGGGTTAAAGTTGGTTTAGCCTGGTTATAATTTTTTACTTCTTTATACTGATGTACTTAAGAAATTCATTCCGGCTTTGTTCATCCGTTTCAAATTTGCCTGAATAAAATGCTGTGACGGTTGAGCTATTGGTATCATTTACCCCCCTTGAGCTGACGCACATATGATAAGCATCCATAATCACCGCAACATCCTCTGTTCCGAGTACTTCCTTGAGTTCATTACCGATTTGCATGGTCAATCTTTCCTGAACTTGCGGTCGCTTGGAAAAATATTGTACGATTCGGTTTATTTTAGAAAGTCCTATAACATTTCCATTGGAGATATACGCGACATGTGCTTTTCCATAAATAGGCACAAAATGATGCTCACAGTGGGAATGGAAGGTAATATCCTTTTCCACGAGCATTTGATCGTACTTGTATTTATTTTCAAAAAGCTTGGCGGCAGGCTTATTCTTTGGATTCAAGCCAGCAAAAACTTCTTTTACATACATCTTTGCTACCCGATGTGGTGTGCCCTTTAGGCTGTCATCCGTGAGATCTAGCCCAAGAATATGCATGATTTCCCGAAAATGCTTTTCGATCAGCTCTACCTTGAGTTCGTCATCCATCTTGAATGCATCCTCGCGGAGTGGGGTCTGGAGAGAAGTACCAACATGTTCCTCGCCAATTTCTTCGAATGACGCGCGTGCAATATTAATTGCCATCGTATTCAACAAAGTTTCTTTCTGTTTCATAGAGCCGAATAGTTAATTCGAATTTCCGATCAATTATTTCCCTCAAAATATTCCAAATAACCACTGAAATATTTTCAGCTGTGGGGTTGAGATCTTTGAATTCATCAGTGTCGAGATTTAAATTTTTATGGTCAAACTTATTTAATACATTTATTTTGATCAGGTCGCTAAGCACCTTCATATCAAAAACATACCCAGTCTCAGGATCAATTTCTCCTTTTAGCTGAACAATCAGTTCATAATTATGCCCATGGAAACTCGGGTTATTGCATTTTCCAAAAACCGCTTCATTTTTCTCACTGGACCATTGCGGATTGAATAATCTGTGAGCGGCGTTAAAATGTTCTTTTCTATATATGGATACTTTCATTGTAGGGTAGAAACAGACATACGGATTTTTTTGTTTAATTATTTACTATATTGTTTTAAACAAAAAACCAAAATACTGCAAGTCAAACGATTAATTTTATTTCTAAATTGAACGAGTTGAGAACGTTCTGCCTAACCATTTGAAATATCTTGCGAGATTTTACCAAAAACTAGAACTAGCTAAGTTTTTGTTCCCTTTTCTTTAAAGAAAAATTATTAAATCAGAGCTTGGCAAAGTTTTTGTCTAACTAGTCAAAGATTTAAATGTTTTGATCACCCAACCAACTAATACAATATGACGCTACTGCAAGGTATTTTATTCCCCTTGATTTGGATCATTTCAATCAGCACTGTCCCCGCTCCCGCAACAAACCTTCCTAAAGAAATTTCTTCCAAAGATAATGTTGAAATCCTTCTGGAAAATCTCTCCGAAAAGCACGAAAACCTTCCTTCCCGAACCGCCTTGGATTTGGCCATGGAAGGCTACCAAAAACTTGAAAACCAGCTCGCAAACCCTGTTTTAACGGTAATTGATTTCTCCTTACCCTCTACCGAAAAACGCCTTTGGGTCATTGACATGAAGCAACAGGATATTCTATTGAATACAGTAGTATCACATGGGAGAAATTCAGGGATGCTGATGGCTGAGAAATTTTCCAACAACCCGGAATCCTATCAAAGCAGTTTGGGATTTTACAAAACTGCCGAAACCTATCAAGGAAAGCATGGCTATTCTCTTCGGCTGGACGGATTGGAAAAAGGCTTTAATGATCAAGCTAGAAACCGAGCGATCGTTCTTCATGGCGCTGACTATGCACGGGAAGAAGTGGCCAAAATGTCAGGTAGATTGGGAAGAAGTCTAGGTTGCCCTGCTGTACCGACGGAGCTCTCACAAGAAGTAATTGATCTGATAAAAAATGGCTCCCTTCTCTTCATATTTGGACAGGACCCTTCTTATCTCAACCAACTCCCATTTCTACAGCCTTAAATTATCTGCTAAGTAATGCGGAAACCTCCGCATCCCTGTTGTAAACATCTTCCTTGAATTGGATTTTCCCTGTTGAATCCAACACAAATGTAAGATAGGTGATGGCCACGGGGATTTTTTTGTTCAGGTGGACAATTTGCTCCTTTGGCTGATTCATGGCTTCCCATATTTTCTCAGGAGTCCACCCCGGCACAGTCGCTAGCAGCAAATCAGCAAAAGTCTTGGGGTTTTGCATCCGGATACAACCATGACTGAAAGTCCGAATTTCTCTATCAAACAATTGCTTGGAAGGTGTATCATGTAGGTAAACATTGTTTGGATTAGGGAACATGAATTTCACTAATCCTAGCGCATTGTCTGGTCCTGGCTTTTGCCTAATCAAGTAGGGAAATGGACGAGCATTCCAATTCACTTCGGATCTTGGGACGGGGTTACCTGCGCGGTTCACCACTTCCATGTGGTTCCTATCCAGATATCCAGGATTTCTCTTTATTGCAGGAATAGTTTCATTTCTCGCAATTGAGGGGGGAATATTCCAATACGGACTTAAGACCACATAGCTCATTGGAGCAGTAAATACCGGGGATTGATGCTTAAGGGTGCCCACAATGACTTTTGTTGTAAACAGGGTATCTGCACCAATATGATACACTAGTTGAAAACTTGGAATATTTACGAATATGGCTTCCTTTTCAAAAAACTCATCGGGTATCCATCGAAGTCGCTCTAGATTTACCGCGATTTTTTGAATCAACTGCTCCGGTGATTCATTCAGTGCTGCAAGCGTAACACGACCTAATACACCGTCACCAACCATTCCTTTTTCTTCCTGGAATTTCACTACAGTTTGAAAAAGTAAGGAATCGTATTTTTTGGAATCATCGGAAATGACTTGTGAGGAGTAACCCCAAAAAGCAAGCCTTTCCCTGACCTGATGGATAATTGGATTGCTATCTCCTAATTTGAAAGCCTTATCCGTTTTAAATGGCTTCCATGAAATAGGTTCGGTTTTTGATTTTTCCACCAATTCCCGCATCACTTGTTTCCCTTTTTGATACATGGGTGTCTTAGGATAAAGCTTGGCAAGCCCAGACTTTAAATCCGCATTTTCAATAGAGGCTGTTAAAAGGCTTCCATAAACAACTTGACTGGATCTTCTTGGAATTGACCAAGTGGCTTTAAGTACATTAGGATTTATTTTCCCTCTTTCCAAATCGCTTGCAAGCTCAAAAAATGCATCCGTCAAAATAATTTCAGCTTCAGAAAGCTCCAACACTCCCAGCTTTTCTCCAGATTTCTTTATCCGATCTGCCTCATCCAAAAAAGATTCAAAAAAGGACAAATGATACCGCTCTGGGTTAAGACCATCAAATTGAACCTGCCGGATTTCAAACCGCAACTCATAGGCCCGCTCGGTCAAAACACCTTCCTTACTCCAGGTGGGATCGAAATTACGCTGAGCAAAAAACTGATAAACTTCTTCCAAATTACGAACAGGAATACCGGCTAAGGAATGGGGTCTTTCCTGGGTAGATTTTTCTAAGCTTACACGAATTTGATCAGAGTAGTTCTGAGCGAATCCGCAATTTTGGAAAACCAGATAAAAAATCAAGCTTAGTGAAAGGTGTGTTTTATTCATGGCTCATTAGATCACTTGAAAATCCTGATATTTCCTACCCAAAAGCCAGGACTCTTTCAACATTTCAAGAAAATCACCCATCCGGTGAAGGGGGATTAAATTTGGTCCGTCACTTAACGCACTTTTAGGATCAGGATGGGTTTCTATAAAAAATCCATCAATTCCAGTTGCCGCCGCAGCCCTTGCTAGTACAGGGGCAAATTCCCGTTGACCGCCGCTACTACCTCCCTGACCTCCAGGCTGCTGCACAGAATGGGTGATATCAAATACCACCGGGGCAAACTGACGCATGATTGGTAAGCCTCGCATATCCACCACCAAGTTGTGATAGCCCAAAGAAAATCCACGTTCCGTAAGACAAACATTATCATTACCCACGGATCTAACTTTATCTACAGCAAATTTCATATCCTCAGGGGCCATAAATTGACCTCGCTTGATCTTAACAGCCTTCCCCGTATTGGCAGCGGCGAGAAGCAAATCTGTCTGACGACAGAGAAAAGCCGGAATCTGAAGCACGTCCACTACTTCAGCCACTTCTGCCGCCTGATAGCTTTCATGAATGTCTGTGACCAAGGGAATGTCGAGCGTTTTCCCTACCCGTTGCAAAACCTCCAAGGATTTATCCATCCCGATGCTTCTGAACGAACCTGAAGAAGTTCGATTAGCCTTGTCAAAAGAAGCTTTAAAGACATAGGAAAATCCATTTTCTTCTGCCCAAGCCTTCACTTGGGTACCGATTTCAAGACAAATATCAAAGCTCTCTACTGCACAGGGGCCTGCAAAAAGTACTGGTTTTTCAGAGCCTAATACCACTCCTTCGCGGATATTCATAGCCTGAGTCGTTCGAATCATCATTCTTTTTTGGATAAATTTTCAATCAATGGAATCAACTGTCCTTTGGCATGGAGCAGAATATCAGCAAACTCACGATATACTCCCTTTCCACCGGCCAATGGCGAAACATAATGAACGAAAGATTTGATGTATGGCAGTGCATCTGCAGGAGCAACAGCCAAGCCCACTCTTGACAGCACGGGAAGATCAATCAAATCGTCTCCAATGTAAGCAACCTCCTCCAGGCCCAGCTCCATGGTTTCCAGTACCTCGGAAAGTTTTCTGAGCTTATCCTTCACCCCATGGTAGTGAAAGTCAAAGCGAAGCTCCTCACAGCGATTTTCTACCACTTGGGAAGCACGTCCGGTGACAGCGCCGACAAGAAATCCTGCCTTCTTTAGGTGTTGTACGATCAATCCGTCCTTGACATTATATTTCTTGTATTCTGTGCCCATGTCATCATAAATGATTCCTCCATCTGTAAGTACCCCATCAATGTCGGTTACCAAAACTTTGATAGATTGGGCTTTTTCAAATACCTCACTTGGCACATGCTTGAGGTAGTCCTGAATTATTTTTTCTGTTTCCATTGAATTGAATAAAGATCAAGCCTCCGTTGCTCCAGGTTTCTTACACTTCCTGCTTTACGCTGCTTGGTGAGTAAATCCAAATCCACATCTGCTACAATCGTGGTTTCGGCATTTTCTGATGCGACTGCTACAGTAGCATCATGGGGGAAAGAGAAGTCAGAGGGCGAAAAAATCGCTGCTTGAGAGTATTGGATATCCATATTTTCGACCTTTGGCAGGTTGCCTACCGAACCGGTGATGGCCACATAACATTCGTTTTCGATGGCTCTTGCCTTAGCGCAGGTATTGACCCGGAGAAAGGCATTTTTAGTATCCGTCCAGAACGGAACAAAAAGAATATCCATCTCTTGTTCGGCCAAAATTCTTCCCAATTCAGGAAATTCCACATCATAACAAATCAATATACCAATTCGACCTGCGTCGGTGTCAAACACATTGATCCCATTTCCACCCTGAAGACCCCAATACGCCGCCTCATCAGGAGTAATATGGAGTTTGTATTGCTTGTCTTGCGTACCGTCTCTTCGACAGAGATAACTCACATTACGGAGTTTTTTGCCATCATACTCCGGCATGGACCCGGCAATGATGTTGACATTGTATGATACTGCCAACTCACTCATTCTTCCAACAATCTCGTCGGTGTAGTCAGCAAGGTTTCGGATCGCTTCCGAGGCATCCATGTCATTAAACTCTGCCAGCATCGGCGCGTTGAAAAATTCTGGAAAAAGGCAAAAGTCAGACTTGTATCCGGAAATAGTGTCCACAAAAAACTCCACTTGCTGCATTAGATCGTCCACATTGGAGAATCGGCGCATTTTCCACTGTACCAGACCTAGTCGAACAATTGATTTTTTGTTACCAATGAGTTTTTCATTCTTTTCGTAATAAATATTAATCCATTCCAGTAGCGTGGCATAAGCCCTGGAATCCGTGTCCTCAGGAAGGTATTTAGTGATTACTTTCCGAACGTGAAATTCGTTGGCCAGCTGAAAAGAGAGCACAGGATCAAAAATTTCCCTGTTTTTTACAAAATCAATATACTTTCTCGGAGTCATTTCATCCGCATACTTGGAATATCCGGGGATTCTACCTCCGGCAATTATGGAACGAAGGTTAAGATTTTCGCAGAGTTCTTTTCTGGCATCATAAAGCCTTCTCCCCAACCGCATTCCCCTGTAATCCGAATGGACAAAAATATCCGTACCATACAGGGTATCCCCATCTGGATCATGAGTATCAAATTTTCCATACCCAGTAATCTCATCATAGGTATGATTATCTCCAAACTTGGCATAATCCACTATGATACTCAAGGCAGCTGCAATAACTTTTCCATTATCCTCAATACAGATCTGACCCTCTGGAAATACTTTGAGCTGGTTTTTCAGTTCAGCCTTAGTCCAAGCTCCTCCCTGGTTTCTGTAAATAGAGACCATGATTTCCCGAATATCTTCATAGTCTGAAAGTTTAATGTTTCTGAGCTTGAGCCGGTGTTCTAATTCTTCTCTTTGCTTACTCATGTCCCAAAATTACATGAATTCGAGCAGATCTTTTGTTTTCTGCATCCAAGAATACCGACACGGATTGGTAAAGCTTGAAGAAACCCGGTGAAACCGCATACTAGGGTAAATAAAAACCAGTTCAATCCTAATTTTTTAAGATGATTTTTTGAAGGACTTTCTTTATTTTGAGTTTATCAATTTGGGCCGGGATTTGAATAATTCAGGAAATAGCCTAATTTTTGTACTTCAATCTCAAAATTTTTTGTTTTGAGCAAATAAGGGATAAGGCTAAGACCGGTCCAAAAATGAAAAAATTACTCATTGCTTTTTTCTTAATCCTAACCTGGGATGTTGAATCCCAAAGTTTTTATAGATACAGGTTTGAGGCTCCCTGGTCGATTTCTGCAGGTATTGGTCCAACGCAATACTTTGGTGAATTGTATTCCTTTTGGAAATACAATGAGGGAATCCAGCCGGACTGGCACGCCAACTTTTCCGTGAATTATATTTTTGGAACTCACCTGAAGACAAGAATGGAAGGAACGTATTACAAAATGTCCGGATCTGATCCACCTTCTGATCCAAGAGCATTTCGGACACCGCGAAACCTACATTTTCAGGCCAAAAACTGGGAGGTTACCAGCCTATTTGAATATTATTTATACCCAGTCAAGGTCAATAACATCACCCGTCCACTTTGGAATCTTTACATTTTTGCAGGTGTAGGGATGTCTACCAACAACCCTCAGGCACAATTGGATGGAAAATGGGTGGATTTGAGGCCATTACAACTAGAAAATAATCCCTACGAAAAATACATCGTGGTATTTCCAATGGGACTGGGTTTCAAATACAAAGTCAACGTGTACATGGACTTTCGATTTGAAGGGAATTACAGATTTACGCTCACCGATTACATGGATGATATCTCAGCTTACAATGTGAGTGAGTTTTATCTCGACCTTATTGAGGATTATCAATCAGGCAACAACCCGGAGAGATTGCGACTAGCCATCCGTAACCCCGATTTTCTAGATTCCAATGGAATGCCTAACCTTTCAAAAATCCATGGAGGAATTCGACGGGGATCCGGACTTACTGAGCGCTATGATGGTTATCTGACCTTCAGTGTAGGCGCTGAAATTTATTTATCCAAGGATATTTTTGACAACTGGATTTTCAGAAACAGGGTTTACGAAAAAAGATTCCGATTCTGGTAGGATGACAACCTTTCAATTAGCGTAAAAGCCTTTAAAAAAACGAGCCCGAGAATCCCGAGCTCGCCTCAACATGTAGATTCAATCAGGCAAAAATCACTATCATTAATCACTTTTTACACTTAACACTCCCAAACCAGATTTAAAAATCAAGGTTTCAGTAGTACCCAACAGATAGGAGGCCATTCCTTTCTTCTCACTAGAAATAACAGTAACCAAAGAAATATCTTTAGCCTCACAAAACTCAACTATTCCCTGCTCTACGTCCCGATGGTTGAATACATGGGTATGTACGACCAATTCCTCATGGCCTTTGGAAAAACCGGACATAGCCTGCTCTGATTCTGTTGAGGTCACAAAATGTTCTGGGGTATTGATAAAGACCAAGTGAACGGAGGTCTTAAAAACCTTAGCTAAAGGAATGATTTTATGAAAAGATTTTTTAGCAGAATCATTAAATATGGAAGCAAAGGCCATTTTTCTAAAAGCATTACCATCTAATGCCTTTTTGACCGCAAGCACGGGACAATTCGCCTGTCTGAGGATTTTCTGAAGATTGGAACCGATAAAATTCCCTTCTGCGTAGCCTTTGCCATAAGCCCCCAAAACCGCCAAATCCGGATTGGATTTTTCAATAACACGAAGTATCTGCTCCCAAGGCACTCCGATTTTGACTACAACTTCGATAGGCGCCTTGGCTGGAGCTATCTTTTTGATGTACTCAGGAAGGATAGATTTTGCCTCTTCCATTTCTTCCAACAATTCGGGATGTTTTTTTTTCGCCCCATCAGAAAGAAGATCCCAGTCGAGTTCAGATGGGACTACCGTGACGCAGATAATTTTTGCTCTGGATTTTGAACTTATACGTTGAGCAGTTTGAAGTGCTGCAAGAGAGTAGTTCGAAAAATCAAAGGGTACGACGATCGTCTTCATAGGGAGATTACATTATGGAAGATCAAATTTCCCCTACCTCATCATAAAATAAGATGCTAAAAATCAATAAAAAACATGATTATGGTTATTTTGAAAAGTCCTCTAAAAAACAAGTTCCATTTTGACATTGCATCTTCCATAGCTTCCACACTCCAGACTAGCATGGGTAAAACCGAGTTTTTCATACAAATGGATAGCGGCTTCAAGCTTTGAATTGGTGTAAAGTAAAACGCGCTTTGCACCTTTTTCACGGGCAATTTGGAGGATCCTTGTGCCAAGGGCATGACCTATCCCTTTTCCCTGAGCATCCTCCCTAACTCCCATTTTGATCATTTCCCAGTCTCCATCCCCTTTTGGAACGAGCGCTACTGTACCAAGGATTTCTTGACCTGATTTTGCAAAAATGATCTCTCCGCCCTTTGCTAGAATAATTTCCTCCGGATTCTCCAATTGATCGATATCGAAAGGTTCGAGGAAAAAATACTTGGACACCCAAGTCTTGTTGATGGACTCAAAATAAGGCTGCAAGGTTGGGGAAAATTGGATGATCTCAACTTGAAACATGGAATTAAAGAAAAGAGCCTACCAAAAGTAACAAGAAAGGATTAGCTTAGAAACTGAAAATATATCCCTTGAACTATGAAAAAGATATTCATTCTACTTTTCCTTACAATGATAGCTATCAGCACACAAGTGGTGCAAGCGCAAACCCCTGAAGAAAAATTAAAACAGCTCGGCCTGACCATCCCCGAGGTAAGTCAACCTATAGCCAACTACGTAAAATGGAAGCAGGTGGGCAATCTCCTCTACCTCGCAGGGAGTGGGCCAAAAATTTATGGAAAAGTCGGAGCGGACTTGAGTGTCGATCAGGGCTATCAGGCGGCACGAGCCACCGGGATGGAGATCATTGCCGTCTTGAAAGCAGCAACAGGAGATTTAAACCGAATTAAGCAATTTGTAAAAGTATTGGGCATGGTGAATTGCACCTCGGAATTTACAGCTCAACCAGCTGTAATCAATGGTTTTTCCGATTTGATGGTGGCAGTTTTTGGAGAAAAAGGAAAGCATGCCCGTTCGGCGGTAGGAGTTGGATCCCTCCCCAACAACATGGCCGTGGAGATTGAAGTGATTGTGGAGTTGGAGGGCAAGTGACCTTTGAGGTTTCCAAAACCTCGAAGGTCTGGCTGGAATTTCGGATTTCGAATTTGTTTGAAATTTACGAAGTGGGATTTTTGATTTCCGACCGATTCGGCATATCAGGGCATTTCATGAATCCTCCAGCAACTTTGATAACCCTGAAAACTTTGACAAACTGACAACCCGAGATGATAAAAATTTGGGATTTCGGATTTCGAATTTGTTTGAAATTTACGAAGTGGGATTTTTGATTTACGACCGATTCGCCATATCAGGGCATTTTATGGAATCCTCCAGCAACTTAGATAACCCTAAAAACCTTGACAACCTGACAACTCTGATAATGAAGTTCAAAGGTTAAATTTCGAATATCGAACGCCGAATCCTCCTTCGGCGGACAGTTGCCGAATGATGAAGATTTTTAAGGGTCGAGAACACTAAAAAAGACTTCCCTGAAACGCATGGCCTTCCAATTCCAGAAGGGCCTTTTTTCTATCTAATCCCCCGGCATATCCGGTAAGACTGCCATCACTTCCCAAAATGCGATGACAGGGAAGAATAAGCAAGATTGGATTAGCGCCGATAGCTGCACCAACAGCGCGAATCGCAGCCGGATTGCCAAGCTTCTGCGAAAGCTTCATGTAAGTCGTGGTCTTCCCAAAAGGAATCTTAGCCACTTCCATCCATACCTTGCGTTGAAAGTCCGTCCCTCCAAGCCCGATTGGCATGTCAAAAACTTGTCTCTTCCCTGCAAAATATTCATCCAACTGCTGTTTGGCGCTTAAAAGCACCTGGTCAAAGATTTCACCGTTGATTTGCTCCTCGGTAAACTGCAAGAAGCTCAGACACCCCTCGCGAGACTCGAGCAAGATATTACCAAATGGGGAAGAGATGATGGACATAGAAATGATCAATTTTCAAACTCAATGATCAAACTCAATGATCAAACTCAATGATCAATGATCAAACTCAATGATCAATGATCAAACTC
>CAZNND010000099.1:0-14442 GCA_964574365.1 uncultured Limnohabitans sp. | reverse complement strand
GAATGGAAAATCTATGAAAAAATTTAGCGGTTCCCCTTGTTTTTCAACATAGGAGACACAATACTTGGGAGTAGTTTTTCACCTTTTAAAGTCAGCGTATATTCAACCGTTGGAGGAACTGTAGCAAAGACTTCTCTTGTGACAATACCATTGGCCTCCATATTTTTGAGTTCCTTGACCAACATTCGTGTGTTGATGCCTTCAACACTTCTTTCGATTTCTTTGAATCGCATTTTGCCTTTTGACAAAATGTAAATAATAGGCATAGACCATTTCCCACCTATTATATCCAATACGTCTCTTAAAGAGCAAGTTTTTTCGGAAATCTTCATTTTTTCATTTGGCATAAAGCCCTGATTTTATGCATTGCTTTAATTTATGGTACTACTATACATAAATGTACCTACTTTCAAAAGTAAAGTTTAGATTCTACATTCGCAAGCTTTAACCAAAAGTCTAAAAAAATGAAATTATTAGAAGCTATAAAACTAGGGCCACATACCTTAAAAAACAGGATAGCAATGGCTCCAATGACACGTTCACGTGCCAACATAATCGGAGTAGTTGGCGATTCCACGGTTTTGTACTACACACAAAGAACGAGTGCCGGGCTAATTATCAGCGAGGCGATCAATATTTGTGAATAAGCAATAGGAAGCCCTCTTACGCCAGGAATTTACACCAAAGAACAAATTGAAGCCTGGAAAAAAGTCACAAAAGCAGTTCACGAGAATAGTGGTGGGATCTATGCTCAACTTTGGCACACGGGTCGTGTAGGACATTCCCTGGTAAAAAATGGCATATTACCAGTAGCACCTTCCGCAATCTCCATTCAAGGACAGCAACATTTCACCATGGAAGGAATGAAGAATTACGAAACACCGAGAGCTTTAACGATTGATGAAATAAAACAAATTATCCAAGATTATAAGCAAGCTGCGATTAATGCAATAGAAGCTGGTTTTGACGGAATAGAACTACATTCTGCATTTGGCTATTTACCCAATCAGTTCTTAGCTGAAAGTGCTAATCAAAGGAACGATCAATACGGTGGAAATAATGAAAATAGAAACCGTTTTGTAGTTGAAGTAATGAATGAGATGATTAATGCTGTTGGTAAAGACAAAGTAGCAATTCGAATTTCTCCAACAAGTTTGTATAACAGTATTTCACATCAAAATCCTGTTGATCAATTTAATCTTTTAATCAATGAGCTAAATAGAATGCCTTTGTCCTATATACATATTATGAATGTCCCCTTTCCTGCCGACAAATTTCCCGCTTATCCAATAAACCCTGTTGAGGTATTCGGAAAACTCACCCACCATACCGTCATTGCCAATTGTGGTTATACAAAAGATACAGGCGAAGCAGAATTACAAAATGGAATAGCAAAACTCATTTCCTTCGGCACTTTATTCTTGGCAAACCCTGATTTACCAAAACGCTTTGAATTAAATGCAGAGCTAAACCTACCTGACAGAGCCACAATGTATGGCGGACAAGACAAAGGATACATTGATTATTCATTTTTAAACTCTTAATTAAAAACACCATGAATAAAAATATTTTAGTAGCCTTTACAATAGACTCAGAAAATTTGCCTAGTAATTTTCAAGAAATTATAAAACTCGAACAAGAAGTACTTGCCCAATGGAAAAGGGATGGTGTGGTTGAACATCTTTTTTTGAGACATACTAAAAACGGCGCAGTTATCGTATTTAAGAACATTGAGGAAGTCAAAGCAAAAGAATTGATTCAGACACTCCCTTTGTTTCAATTTATAAAATCAATCGAATACATGCAATTGATGAAACAGTTCTAAGCTAAAGTAAAGCAACCTCTGCGTCCAAGCGAGACCTTCATTTAATCCCCTACATTTATCCTTTTCAAGTTGGGGAAATTTACCTGCGCCTATTTCATTCAACAAATTTTCCGCTACTTAAGAACGAAATGATTTTTCAGCCAGATAAGAAATGATTTTACTAATCTCATTCCAAAATGAATAGTAAACAAGATTGATTCAAAAACCCAAATTCAATTTTAAGACAAGAGAGGTGAATTTTACCTAGTGATTTTCCTGAATTTAATCCTTTACATCAAAATTCCAACTGCCTTCGGTACATCTGAATCGTGTTTTCCAAACCATAATAAAGCGCATCGCAGATCAGTGCATGACCTATGGAAACTTCTTCCAGAAAAGGAATGCGCTGCTTTAAAAATGCCAGATTATGCAGATCCAGGTCGTGGCCTGCATTGAGCCCGAGACCTAATTCCCGAGCAATTTGAGCCACCTCCACATAAGCTTGCACCGCTTTTTCACGGTCTTGATGGTAATGAGCCGCATAAGGTTCGGTGTAGAGTTCTACCCGATCGGTTCCAGTCAACTTGGCTGGCTCAAAGTATTTCGCCTCAGGATTGATGAAAATGGATACTCTTGTACCTATTTCCTTGAGTTCGGCCACGATATCTTTCAATTGACTTTGGAAAGTAATCGTATCCCAGCCGGTATTGGAGGTGATTGCGTCGGGTGGATCTGGCACTAGCGTGGCCTGTGTAGGATTGACTTGCCGGATGAGTTGCATAAACCGCTGATCCGGATAGCCCTCAATATTAAATTCAGTGGTCACTACTTTAGCAAGATCAAGCACATCCTGATAGCGGATGTGTCGCTCATCTGGCCGGGGATGAACAGTAATTCCCTGTGCACCAAAACGTTCACAATCTAAAGCCACCTTAACCACATTGGGATTATTGGCACCCCGGGCATTGCGAAGGGTGGCGATCTTATTGATATTTACACTTAGTTTTGTCATATCGGCAAGGAAAAAAGGGTATTTTTACCCTTCATTGAAACATAAACACAAACTTAGGACGAATGGGCTTAAAGCAGAACGTAGAAGGCGAAATAAAATCAGCCATGTTGGCAAAAGATAAGGTACGACTTACCGCACTTCGTGCAATCAAATCCATGATCTTATTGGAGGAAACAAAGGAAGGTTTTTCCGGAGAACTGAGTACTGATGACGAAATGAAGCTGCTCACTAAGGCTGCCAAACAACGAAAAGACTCCGCTGAAATTTTTGAAAAGCAGGGTCGGGCCGATCTTTTGGAAGTGGAATTGGCCGAGTTGGCAGTCATTCAGGAATTTTTGCCAAAAGCCTTATCTGAGGAGGAACTAAGCTCAGCCATTCAAGAAATCATCACCGCAACAGGTGCGGTAGGTCCAAAAGATATGGGAAAAGTGATGGGAGTGGCAAGCAAACAACTGGCCGGTAAGGCAGATGGAAAGGTGATTTCTGAGAAAGTGAAAGCTTTGTTAAACGGTTGATTTGGAAGCGGTTGACATTGTTTTGTTGATCCTGATCGGATTGGGAGCCTATGAGGGCTACAAGAAGGGGCTTTTGCTCAGCATTGTAGGCCTCATTGGTTTCGTTTTGGCTATTGTTTTGGGAGTTTACTTTATGGATCCGGTAAGCAAATGGTTGGCAACACAAGTCGATGAGCTTTCTTTTGCCTTTCCAATTGCGGCATTTTTGATCATCTTTTTCATTATCCTGATTTTTGTCAACCTCGCAGGTTGGGTATTGAAAAAAATGATGGACATGATCCTTTTGGGAGGATTTGATAGTTTGGCGGGTGCTATTTTGGGAATTGTAAAAGCAGGATTTTTTATCAGCCTGTTTATGTGGTTATCTATTCAATTTGATTTAAAACTACCGCGGGAATGGCGTCATAAGAGCGAATACCTACAGTACGTTGAACCTTTAGCTCCGGGAGTTATTTGGGTACTGGAGCCCATTTTCCCCAAGGTAAAAGAAGCTATTCAGACGATGGAAGAGATTGTAGATGGATTTCGAAAGGAGACAAAAGCCGACTAAACTGTACAGTTCGGCTTCTTGCGGACCCGATATTTTTTGAGGGAAAATCAAACCCACAGCAAAAGCAGGGAAATCGCTTTTAACATTTGGTAATTAAAACATATGGAACGAAGGGATCGAGAAGCTTCCTTTTGAAGACTTGTGGGTTATAACCATTAAGGTCATTGAGAAAATTAAGAATTATGACTTAGTCTTTTTTGGAGAAATCCCACTTTTATTCGATTTAACAGTAGAGTAGCTCTTAATTTTCTCGTGGTTAACTACATAAAACTGGTTTTTTTTCAGTCAGACGGAAAAATGGTAAGTTTTAAAAGCGATTTCCCTGACAGCAAAAGGGGAAACATGGTTGCAATCAAAAAAAAATATTTCTTCAGAGGAAGAAAAGGCAACAAGAATCAAAGCTTACTCCAAAATTTTCCTACCGAAATAGGTAAAATACCAGATATTTTTACTGGCGCACTAGTGAAAATATCGGATTTCCTGAATCTTAACCAGGTCAAAACTAAAAGATTTTTTAAGTAAAGTTTTCAAAAAAATAACTACTACCTCAAATCAATCACCTCTATCCCAGGATGCTTTTTCGCGTCAAACGTAAAGTAGTCAACAGAAAGATTTGAAGCCACTTTCATGTTTTTGAAAGAGTAAGAAAAGACGCCACCCTGTCCATCAAACATTTCCCAGCCCAGAAGATCCTTCGTCGTTTTATCCACCATCAATTTCACCTGTTTGAAAGGCGCATTAGATTTCAAAGCAGTCAATTCCACCACATTCACCTGCTTCCCCTGATAGGTTTTATCTGCTAAAAGTTTGTAGTTAAACCCGGACTGGTACATTTTATAAATGTTGGAGGGAGTCAATTCTCCTTCCATCTGAGCAGCATCATTGATGGTGACTTCCTTGTAGGTTTTGGTTTGGATCAAGGTCCAGACTGTTTTCCCATCGTTATAAATCTCCTGATCCGGGAGTTTGAGCCGGTATTTCTCCCCGCTTACCGCAATTTCACCTGTTTGCCGGTCACCTATACCACCTCCATCCTGAAAAGTGTAATCAAAGCTTGATGTAAAACCCTTCATGCTTTGGTATTTTTGGCTCATTCCATCAAGAACTACCTTAGCTTTTGGATCTTTTTGAGCCAGACCTTCAATGACTACTGCCAAAAAAAAGAATAGGAAAATTTTTAGTTTCATTGAATCATTTGGTTTACATGGATGAATCTCCACTAAATACTCTTCAATAACCGTTCCAAACTGGCCTCGTCTTGAATAAGAACCTCGCGCGCTTTAGAACCTTCGAAAGACCCAACTATTCCTGCAGCTTCCAACTGGTCCACAATTCTTCCTGCACGGTTATACCCGAGCTTCAACTTGCGCTGAATCAAGGAAGTGCTGCCCTGCTGATGCAACACGATCAGCCTTGCCGCTTCGTCAAACAAGGGGTCCCGGTCAGCCAAATCGATATCCTTGGAGGAGCCCTCTCCTTCCTCGCCTTCAAACTCTGGCAACAGGTAGGCAGAGGAATATCCTTTCTGTTCACCTATCCAATCGCAGATTGCATCTACTTCAGGCGTATCTAGAAAAGCACATTGGATGCGGATCATTTCCGAACCCACGGATAGCAACATATCTCCCATACCAATCAACTGGTCAGCTCCTCCACCGTCTAGAATGGTTCTCGAATCAATTTTAGAAGTTACCCGGAAAGAAAGCCTGGCAGGGAAATTGGCTTTAATGATCCCGGTGATCACATTTACCGAAGGCCGTTGGGTGGCCACCACCAAGTGAATCCCAATTGCCCTCGCCAACTGCGCCAATCGGGCAATTGGCCCCTCGATTTCCTTCCCGGCAGTCATCATCAAATCCGCTAACTCATCAATCACCAATACGATATAGGGCATAAAATAATGTCCCTTTTCCGGGTTCAACTTTCTTGCGATGAATTTAGCGTTGTACTCCTTCAGATTTCTGCAACCCGCATCTTTAAGGAGATTGTACCGATTGTCCATCTCGATACAAAGGGAATTCAGGGTATAGATTACCTTTTTGGTATCTGTGATAATTGCCTCCTCAGAACCCGGAAGCTTTGCCAAAAAGTGCCTTTCTATTTTGTTGAACAAGGTGAGTTCCACTTTTTTGGGATCCACCAATACAAATTTGAGTTGGGAAGGATGCTTTTTATAAATCAGGGATGCCAAGATCATATTCAAGCCAACCGACTTCCCCTGACCCGTTGCACCGGCCATTAGTAAATGAGGCATTTTGGCCAAATCCGCCACAAACACCTCATTGGAAATGGTTTTTCCCAAAGCAATCGGAAGATCCTTATCCGATTTCATGAATTTTTCCGTACCCAAAACCGCCCTTGCTGGTACCAATTCCCTGTTTTTGTTGGGAACTTCAATACCGATCGTCCCTTTTCCCGGAATAGGTGCAATAATCCTGATTCCTAATGCAGCCAAATTCAACGCAATGTCATCTTCCAGATTTTTAATCTTGGAAATTTTCACCCCGGGATTCGGTACGATTTCGTAAAGAGTAACGGTTGGGCCTATGGTGGCTTGAATTCCCTGAATACCTATCTGAAAATTTTCAAGTGTGGTGACAATCTTATCCTTGTTTTCTTCCAGCTCTTGGCGCGAGACAGTTACTTTTTTGACATCGTAGTCGTTGAGAAGATCCAAAGTAGGGTACTTATACCTCGGCAAATCCAATGTGGGGTCATAGGGATCCAAATTTTCTACTTCCTCTGCTGTTTTTTCCAGTTCGGGAGCTTTCTGGACTGTGAAATTCCCTTCCTTCGGACTCGGTGAGGACTCGCTTTCATCCAAAAGATTGACTCTAGGAACATCAAAAATATCATCTTCCTCAGTCACATCTTCCTCCGGATAAGTAAAAGGAATTTCAGTTTGGGAATTTGGTTTAGAGGTTTTTTCTTCCTTTTCCAAAATTACTGGTTCGGTGGATGAGCTTTTGATTCCCCAAAGACTACCATCATCGACCTGCTCCTCTTCCACAGATTGCTCACCTACCTGATATTCATCAATAAATGGATGGGTAACTTTTGTTCTTTGTTTTGCTTCAGCTATCACTTCTTCACCGAGCGGCTGGCTTGAGGAGAACCAATTAAGTTGGTCAATTCCAAAAAACAGCACAACAAAAATCAAAAAGGCAACCCCAATAAGAATAAAGGTTCCCATTCCCAAAAAGTCATTGGAAAGTTTTGCCAACTCAAATCCTAATCCTCCGGAAAGGAAACTCCAATACGAATAGCCTTCTATTAAAAGAACCCCATATCCGGTAAGTAGTCCTATCCAAGCCGTGAAGAACAGGGCAAATACTGAATATCTGGTCAATGAGATTAGTGAAATTTTGAAGGTCCAACGAAATCCCAGAAAAAACAAAAATGGAGGAAAGAGGAAAGCTGCCACTCCAAACCAGCGAAAAATCATCCAATGAGACGCTTGTGCACCCAAATAACCCAACCAATTTCTGGATGCTTTTGCAGAATCGCGGATTTCTTGGTCCGCATTGTTCATGACTAAGCTTTGGTCTTGAGGCCCGTTAAGGAGATAGGAAGTGAAGGCTAGAAACAAAAAAATACTTACAGAGATCAAAATAATCCCAAACGTAAGACTCAGTTGCTTGGTGTCATAATGGCCAATGTTGAACATAGGCTTTTTAGGTTCCGAAGGAGCCTTCTTTCCATTTTCAGGTTTCTTTCTAAAAGTATTGGTTGATTCAGATGCCATCTAAAGTGGATATGAAATAGTAAGTTGAGCGGTGACACAAAATAGAACTAAATCAGTAAAAAAACTGGGTCAAAAGCCCTTTCTTTATTTTTTTTACTAGGCCTGGTCCCTCATAAATCATGCCTGAGTACACTTGAACCAAACTTGCACCCGCCATCAATTTATCGATGGCATCTTCAGCAGAAAAAATTCCACCAACTCCAATGATGGGAAAAGCACCTTCGGATTTCTGATAAAGGTATCGAATGACCTCAGTACTCCTGGTTTTCAGCACTTTTCCGCTGACGCCTCCTGCTCCAATGGCCTCTATTTCGGGTTTTGGAGTAGTCAGACCAGACCGATCGATGGTTGTGTTGGTTGCAATCACCCCGGCAATTTTTGTCTCCTGCACAATCTCAATGATGTCATCCAACTGCCCGTCCGTAAGGTCAGGCGCGATTTTAAGCAAAATTGGTTTGGGCTTGGGTTTTTGATCATTCGCTTCCTGAACTGCAGTGAGCAGCTGCTTAAGCGGCTCCTTTTCCTGGAGATCCCGAAGATTTGGCGTATTCGGAGAACTTACATTGACCACAAAATAATCTACGTATGGATGTAATGCCTCCAAACAGTACAAATAATCGTCCACTGCCTTTTCGTTTGGGGTGCTTTTGTTTTTCCCGATGTTGCCACCAACAATCACATCGGAAGAACGTTTTTTCAACCGTTCCACCGCCGCTTCTACCCCACTGTTGTTGAATCCCATCCGATTTATAAGCGCTTCGTCTTGGGGAAGCCTGAACAGCCTTGGTTGCGGATTTCCTACCTGAGGCTTAGGAGTGAGTGTGCCGATTTCGATAAACCCAAATCCCAGCAAGGCCATCTCATCAATCAACTTGGCATCCTTATCAAATCCTGCTGCCAAACCCACCATATTTTTAAACTTCAGACCAAATACCTCCCGTTCCATACGGGAATCCTCTAAATAAAACAATCTCTTTACCAAAGACTTAATCAATGGTAAATTGAACATGAATCGGATCAGATCAAAGGTCAAATGGTGGGCATCCTCAGGTTTTTTGAGAAAGAGCAGAGGCTTAAGCAGCGACTTATACACAGGGGACTTTTCGGTTGGATTGGAAAAAATCAAAGTTAGGCATTGAAGGTTAAATTTTTCCTTTTTTTGTTTTGGATTGAGGAAAGAACTAGGTAACAGCGATGTATTTCGGGAACATAAATCAAAATCTTTAATATTCTGAGATTGGGAGGTTTACTTTTGGAAAATGAAGACCGGAACATTGAAAAACCCGATCACCCTGGCAAAAAGCTTACCTAATATCAGGAATCTGTTTTTTCCGCATCGAGTATGAATTACCAAATCGAATCACCTAGTGGCGCAGGTAGGGTTGGAAGAAATTTACCGGGAGATAAAAAGATTATTAATCCTACTTTGACAGATTGAGAGTACTGAGTGAAATTTAAAAAGGTTTTATCTCTGACCTTTTTAAATTGGAAAAAAAGGCATGTCTAGTCATGCCTTTTTAACTTTTTCCTGCGGATTTAGTCCCCACAGATTTCTATTTGTGCTAATCCTACTTTGGCTGAAAGATTCGGTGGGAAACTTTGAAATTATCCACATCATCCCCGCTGTTCCATCTAACATTCAAATGTGGGATTACAAACTCCAAGTATTTCCTACCTCAGAAAGTGGCATACATCCGCGGTATTCCCCCGGAATTGGATCATAGCTGAGCACATTTTTTCCGATTTCCTCAGAACTGAAATACGCCCAAAGCACCGTGGTTTTGAGACTTCGGTAAAAGCCAACAGGCTCCTGAGGTCCTACCCCCGTTCCCCAAACTTTAGGTGCAAACTTTGGAGAGGCGGCTTCTTGGGCCTTGAAGCAGGCCGTTTTATCCTCCGGGCTAAGCTCGGCAAAAACTCTCCCATACGTGCTTTTGCAATCCGTATTGAATGCTTCAATGTCAGCTACCGCTTGCTTTTGGCCAGCTTCGTCATAGATTTTGGCATACATCAGGTCGATAAATACATCTGACTTCACCTCCAAGCCTCCTGGAGTATCTGTTTTTGGTAAAAGAAAATCCACAAAAGCAGTTATAAATCTTGCCTGGTCTTCATTCAAAAACACTGGAGTCCAAGTCAACCGGTCAGTTTTTGCACAGGCTTGAAGCAAGCTGAGCAAAGTTGGGGCTCCTGCAGCTGCCCCGAGTGCCATGGCTGATTTTTTGAGTGCGTCGCGTCTATTCATGGCTTAGAGATTTTGTTTTTTAAGTTCGGAAATGGCATGATTGGCCGCCCTTGCTGTGAGCGCCATATAGGTCAGCGAAGGATTGACACAAGAAGAGGAAGTCATACAAGCCCCGTCAGTAACAAAGACATTTTCACAACCGTAAACCTGATTATTTCCATTTAAAACCGAGGTCTTTGGATCACGTCCCATTCTGGCTGTTCCCATTTCGTGTATCCCATAGCCCATTTCGTGCTTGTTGTCAAACTCGAGGATGTTTTTCAGCCCGGCTCGCTCTAGCATTTCTTTCGCGTCCTGTCTCGCCTGATTATTGAGTGCCAATTCATTTGCCTTCCATTCTGCATCGATGGAAAGTGTGGGCTGACCCCACTTGTCCAAGACATCCTTGTTAAGGTACACTTGATTCTCATGATAGGGGAGACATTCCGAGAAACCGGTAATGAAAAACTCCCAAGGCCCAGGTTTCATTAGGCTGTCTTTGAAGTCCCCCCCAAACGATTCCTGATTGCTGCCTGCTTCCCAGCCTGCTCTGCCACCCCCACCTTGGAAGCCAAAGCCCCGGAGGAATTTGTCTGATTGAGGTCCATCCTTCAGGTTGACATAGCGAGGAATATAAATCCCATTTGGTCTGCGGCCTTTGTAGTACTGATCCTCAAAACCCTCCACGGTTCCCATGGCCCCCACTCGGTAGGTATGATCCATCAGGTTATGGCCGAGCTCTCCGCTGTCATTTCCAAGTCCGTTAGGAAAGCGACTGGAAGTAGAATTGAGCAAAATCTGAGTCGTACTCAATGTTGATGCATTGACAAAAATGATTTTAGCCTTGTACACGATCTCTTCACTCGTTTCCGCATCGATTATCCGTACACCGGAGGCTTTCCCTTTTTGTTCATCATAAACAACAGATTGAACGATGGAAAAAGGCCGGATCGTGAGATTTCCAGTGGCATGAGCCGCCGGCAAAGTCACTGCATTCGAACTGAAAAAAGCACCATAGGGGCAACCTCGATTGCAGCGGTTTCTATATTGGCATTTCCCTCTTCCATTCAAAGGTTCAGTCAGGTGAGCCACCCTTCCGATGATCATGTTTCGTCCTTTGAAATCTTTCTCGATACGCTCTTTCACGTGTTTTTCCACACAATTAAGCTC
Organism: uncultured Limnohabitans sp.; assembly: GCA_964574365.1. Classification (GTDB taxonomy): domain Bacteria; phylum Bacteroidota; class Bacteroidia; order Cytophagales; family Cyclobacteriaceae; genus Algoriphagus. The sequence goes on along the minus strand of CAZNND010000099.1, from coordinate 3,422 downwards.
CATCGGAGGCAAAAAGTAGGAATCTGGAAGCTGAGGAAGACCTATAGCTTCTCCACTGATTCCCGCAAATTTCTCCACATGGGTGTACCAAGGTTCAAGGTCCTTGTACCGGATGGGCCAGTCAACTCCATTCCCGTCTTTGGCATTGGCCTCAAAATCCAAATCCGACCAACGGTAGGTCTGCTTGCCCCAAAGTAAGGATCTCCCGCCCATTTGATGAGCCCGCACCCACATAAAAGGCTTCACTTCGGTGTAGGGGTTTTCCAAGTCATTGGCATAAAAGTGTTCGTTCATCGCTCCGATAAAACCGGATCTGCCACCTTTCGGATGCTTGGCTAGTTGTTCAGAGGTAAGTCCTCCACGAAGTTCGTGCTCCCAGGGATCAAGCGTCATGGTGGGATAATCCACCACATGCTCTACGATTCGACCCCGCTCGAGGACGAGGGTTTTGAGTCCGGCTTCGCAAAGTTCCTTTGCTGCCCAGCCACCGCTGATTCCTGACCCGATGACGATGGCGTCATAGGTGAGGGTCTTGTCGGCGTCAATGTTAAAATTTGCCATGTACAACAGGTTTATTGAAAGGATAATTATAGGCAAAATTTCAATGAAATACAGGCAACTTTCTCCCTAAATCTGACTGACTTTCGGAGGTATTGAAAGCACTTTATGAATATCCGCCGATGTACAAGTGGCCAAATTTTATTTGGCTTGGGACTTTGACCTGATACGCTGTTTTTTAATGGATTGATACTTCATTTAAACTCAGCGCTGAAAACCAGAAAAATGTGTTTGGTAAAATCAAGACTAGACAATCTCAAGTTATACCCAAAAGTTTAACCTTTTGATTTTTAACCATTTAGGAATTAAGAGGGTTAAGGATTCTTTTTTAGTCATTGAAAAACCAGAACCAAAATGCACTTTTCTCAATCCAGCCATTCTTAATCTCCTTAATTTCTCAATGGTAAAAGAAATTTAAAAGAGTAACAGAAAATGCTGAAAGATAAAATGATTAAATAAGCAGCGCCAAATAATTAGATAAAATTAAGGACTAACATTCTTACTTGTACTTAAACGGATAATCATAAAGCACTTTCTTGCTTTTTCGATTTAGGTACCGGCATGGTTCAGAAAAAATCACCAAATTCCAAGATCAATTGAGACATAAACACTAGACCCAATTATGATAAGACACCGCCTCCTATTTTTCAGCTTTCTATTGGCTCTAAACGTTATACTTTTTCACAAGACATTAGCCCAAGCCATCCATCCTATAACTTCAGAGGAAATGGAGAGAATCTACGAGGAAATCAAAACTCCCTTCAAATACGGAATTGTCTTTCAGCATCTCGACAGCACCAAAATGGTGGATTCGCCAACCATTTTCCGGGAAAACGACCGCTGGTACATGACCTACATCGTTTTTGACGGTCAGGGATATGAAACCAGGTTGGCAGAAAGCCCAGATCTGCTCCGTTGGGAGTCCAAAGGAAGAATTCTTTCTTTCACGGAAAACACCTGGGATGCCAATCAAAAGGCCGGTTATCCCGCTTTGGTCAATACCGATTGGGGAGGGGATTATTCAGTGGAAAGGTTTCAGGACAACTATTGGATGACCTACCTGGGTGGAAGTACCACTGGATATGAAGCCGGAACGCTGAAAGTCGGTCTGGCTAATTCCGGTTCCTTGACCGAAATAAAGGATTGGAATACAGGAAACACTCCCCTTCTTTCACCGGAGGACAAAGATTCCAGGTGGTTTGAAAACACGACCATTTACAAAAGCCATGTGATCAGGGATAGGGAAAATCATACCGGGTATCCTTTTGTGATGTATTACAATGCAAAAGGGGATACAGCCAACTACGAAAGCATCGGTATGGCTGTGTCAAATGACATGAAAACCTGGAAGAGATTTGGTGAAAATCCGGTAATCACGAAGTATAGGGGAATTTGCGGGGATGCACAGATTGTCAGAATAGGGGATCTTTATGTCATGTTTTACTTTGGGGCATTCTGGAAACAAGGGGCTTTCGAACGATTTGCCGTTTCGAAGGATTTGATCAACTGGTCGGATTGGGAAGGTGCGGATTTGATTTCACCTTCGGAGGAATATGACCTGCAGTACGCCCACAAACCCTGGGTGATCAAATGGGAGGGCGTGGTGTATCATTTTTACAATGCCGTCGGGAACAAGGGAAGAGTAATCGCCTTGGCGACTTCGGTGGATTTGAGGAGATAGGTAGGGGGATAGATCGGTGAGCATGTACCAAGTATTACGTACCAAGTACCAGGTATTTAGAACCAAGGTTGAAATCAAAAAAAGGCAAAAAAGTACCAAAGGAATCCAGAATGGGACAAACCAATTGAATTTAGGCCTGCTTGCTTGCAGAAGGCAGGGCTTGTACCCATTGCGCCTTCAGCGCAGGGTTCACGTTCTAATTATGGGTTCCCTGTACCAACCGCACGACATGGAATACGATATTAAGAGACCAATCCGATGGTTTATGTTGAATTCCTTTGCCAACGGCAAATCCTGTAAGTTCCCAGACATCAATTTTGGGTAAGGAATGTACTTGGCAGGATCAGAGTGCTGAAGGCAGGATCTGTATTATTAAAAAATTACTTTTTGAATTTAATTCTTATATATAGTTTTTTTTAATTTAACTAAAATTTAATTTAAAAAGTGTTTCGACCACTTTTTAATTGAAACGACAATAGTTCAGACAATTTTTAACGCTATTTTTCTCCTATGCCACAATCCTTAACTAAAATTTAACTCCATGTCGTTTTTTCAACTAAGAATCGAATTCCAATCCTAATTGAAGAATTCAGACCAGATACTCAAGCCTACTTTGTACAAGTAGGGTCTAAACTTGGAAATTACACAGAGGAAATTTTCATGATGCCAGATCACATTCATTGGTTATGTACCTTACCTAGAACTTTGACTGTCGCAGATTTGGTTAAAAATGTAAAATTCTCCAGTTCCATAAAATCCAAAGAAATTGTTCATCCAGAGTTTGAATGGCAAAAGGGATAGGGGGCATTTTCCGTAGGACAATCAAAAATGTAATCGGAAAATAACAATGTACCAATATTGGTAAGTAGGAATGTACTATAGTTTGGCAACAAGAATGTTCCAGTTAGTTTCCCCTTGGGGCTAGCCCCAAGGGGAAAACTAAGCAATTTTGCTTGTGTACTAAAACTAGCATTTTATGAACATTTACTTGAACAAAATTATGGTTTATCATGAGATTCACCGCGAACTCAGAATTCCGGTTGCTGAAAAGGAGCCCCGGATTCTGGAAAGCTACAACCACGATACTGCCCCTGCTGCCAGAACGAGAGCAACCAAAGGTCAACATCCCCTTTCAAATCCGCATGTTGGAAAAGTACAGTAGAGATGTCTTCAAATGCCCCTG
>CAZNND010000098.1:0-14669 GCA_964574365.1 uncultured Limnohabitans sp. | reverse complement strand
AGCTTCTCGATCCCTTCGTTCCATGTTTTAATTACCAAATGTTAAAAGCGATTTCACTGCGGTTGTACCTTCTGAATTTTTAAATGTGACAAAGTAGGATTAAGATGGAATTCGATCATAATTCCCTAAGCAATTTCATGCGAAGACGCTAAGGCGCAAAGGGTTTTTCTTTCCTTTTCAATGAAAATCTACTTGAAAGGCAATTTTCATCTTTTTTTCATGCAAACAATTCCTTTTTGAAAGAAAGGTGAAAGAATACCTACCTGTATGTAGGCGGGTATTCCTATCAAAAAAAAATGAAAGCCGTTCCTTAAATGATTTTTCTGATTAATTCTCCCGCTTGTCCGATGTTTTCCACAGTGAAAAAGCGGTCGTGTATGACTTTGTGTTCGATCTGCTCGTGAGCCCAGGTGATATGAAAAGGAATATGGATGCCATATCCCCCAAGCTCCAATACAGGTAAAATATCCGACTTGAGGCTGTTGCCTAGCATTAGAAATTTGGCAGGGGAAATGTCCAGACGCTTTATCAGTTTTTCATAGTCCTTTACTTGCTTATCACTCATGATTTCTATATGGTGAAAATGCTTTTCCAAACCGGACTTTTTCAGTTTTCGCTCTTGATCCACCAAATCTCCTTTGGTGGCCATTACCAGCCTGAAGTTTCCGTTCAATGATTTTAGCACCTCCTCAACCCCCGGAAGTAGTTCTACGGGTTTTTGAAGCATTTCCTGCCCTATTTCAATGATCCTTTCAATTAGTTTGACTGAGATTTTTTGATTCGAAATTCGGAGGGCTGTCTCAACCATAGACAGCATGAAACCCTTGATGCCATATCCGTAATGGGCAAGATTTTGGATCTCTGTTCGGTAGAGTTCTTTTATTGCTTGGTGTTGAGGAAGAAAATCCTCCATAAGTGCCGCAAATTTCTCTTCTGATTCACGGAAAAAAGGTTCATTGATCCAGAGGGTGTCATCTGCATCGAAGGCGATTACTTGTATGGCCATATTTTGTTCTTAAGTTGATTTATTTTGGCTTTCTGTCTTTTAAGGCTAGGAAGATTGAGTCCAAAATCTTCCCAACAATTCTTCCCATTCTTCTTCCAGATTTGCGTTTGGCCGGTTTTCTCCCGCTTTTCGATACCAATAGTCCGCATTCCATTGATCCCCTTCTTTTCGGTGAAGGTAAGCGTGGACTCGGGCAGCGGATTTTCCGGGAAGCTGATCTACTTGATCATGGGCTTTTTCCCATAGTCCCTTTGCATCGTACCAGAGGGCCATTAGTTCCGGGCTAAATTTCTCTGCTATCGGATCCTTCGCCAAAAAAAGTTCTTTCCTTGAAGTTTTCATTGTAGGTTCTTGATTAGATACCTGATCAAAATAGAAAGCTTATTTCAAATAAATGTGAGGGAAGGTATAATTATTCCCAATTGACTGATAATCAATTTTATAAAAAGGTAATTGCAAATTGGGAAAGGGAGACTTGAAAATCCCTACGGCTTACAGGTTGGCAGGATTGGTTTAAATTCTATCTTTGCCGAATTATTTGACAGTTACTTTATAACGAATCTAATATTTTATGGAACAAGCGTTGATTTACCTGGTCCCTGCACTGGGATTGGTAGGCCTGCTAGTGATGGCAGTCAAGTCCGCCTGGGTCACCAAACAGGACACAGGGGACAAAAACATGGTCGAACTTTCCGGTTATATCGCAGACGGTGCGATGGCCTTTCTCCGGGCGGAATGGAAAATTTTATTTTACTTCACCGTTATTGCTGGAATTCTGTTGGCTTGGTCTGGAACCTTAGTTGAAACCTCCAGTCCAGTAATCGCTATTTCTTTTGTAATTGGAGCATTTTTCTCAGCATTGGCTGGCTACATCGGGATGAAAATCGCTACCAAGGCCAATGTTAGAACCACCCAAGCTGCCCGAACAAGCTTGAAGCAGGCCTTGAAAGTTTCCTTCACAGGAGGTTCCGTTATGGGACTTGGTGTAGCTGGTCTTGCCGTTCTTGGACTTGGTGCCTTATTTATCGTGTTTTATCAGCTTTATGTGGTTTCTATTGGTGCGGATGTCAATGGAATAGAAATGGAAAAAGCATTGGAAGTCCTTGCAGGATTCTCATTAGGTGCTGAGTCTATTGCACTTTTCGCCCGAGTTGGTGGAGGTATTTATACCAAAGCTGCTGACGTTGGAGCCGACTTGGTAGGCAAAGTAGAGGCAGGAATTCCTGAGGATGATGTACGTAATCCTGCTACGATTGCAGATAATGTGGGTGATAACGTAGGCGACGTAGCCGGTATGGGCGCAGATTTATTTGGTTCGTATGTGGCAACTATCCTTGCTACCATGGTGTTGGGTCGTGAGATTGTATCGATAGATAATTTTGGAGGTATTGCTCCGATTTTGTTGCCAATGGTACTGGCGGGCTTGGGGATTATTTTCTCCATAATGGGAATGGCATTTGTGACCATTAAGGACGAAAAAGGGGACGTACAGAAAGCCCTCAACATGGGTAACTGGTCTTCGATCGTTTTTACAGGAATCGCTTCTTTCTTTATCGTGAAGTACATGCTTCCTGAGACCTTGTCCATCAGAGGTTATGAGTTTTCCAATATGGATGTCTTTTATGCCATCATTTTAGGATTGGTAGTAGGAACCTTGATGTCAATCATTACTGAATATTACACAGCGATGGGCAAAAGACCGGTGTTGTCGATCATCAAGCAGTCAGCTACAGGACACGCGACCAACATCATCGGTGGTCTTTCTGTAGGTATGGAATCTACCGTGCTTCCTATCCTTGTGTTGGCTGGTGGTATCTACGGTGCTTATGAATTTGCAGGTTTGTATGGTGTAGCAATCGCTGCTGCAGGTATGATGGCAACAACGGCTATGCAGTTGGCGATCGATGCGTTTGGCCCGATTGCAGACAATGCTGGTGGTATTGCTGAGATGAGTCAGCTTCCAGAAGAAGTTCGTGGTCGTACCGATATTTTGGATGCAGTTGGAAATACAACTGCAGCAACAGGAAAAGGCTTTGCTATAGCTTCTGCAGCATTAACTTCATTGGCTTTATTTGCAGCTTTTGTGGGTATTGCAGGAATTGATGCCATTGATATTTACAAGGCGGATGTCTTGGCGGGATTGTTTGTTGGCGGGATGATTCCTTTTATCTTCTCCTCTTTGGCTATAGCGGCTGTAGGCCGTGCAGCCATGGATATGGTAAACGAAGTTCGTCGTCAGTTCAGAGAGATTCCGGGCATTATGGAGTACGAGGCAAAGCCTGAGTACGAAAAGTGTGTGGAAATTTCAACCAAAGCGTCTATTCGTGAAATGATTGCTCCGGGAGCAATCGCCTTGATCTCTCCGTTGATTGTGGGTTTTGCTTTTGGCCCAGAGGTACTTGGAGGTATGCTTGCTGGTGTGACCGTGTCGGGTGTATTGATGGGAATGTTCCAGTCCAATGCAGGTGGTGCTTGGGATAATGCTAAAAAATCGTTTGAGAAAGGCGTAGTCATCAATGGCGAAACGTTCTACAAAAAGTCTGAGCCGCACAAGGCATCTGTGACAGGTGATACTGTAGGAGATCCTTTCAAAGATACTTCTGGTCCATCCATGAACATCCTCATCAAACTGATGTCAATCGTTGCTTTGGTAATTGCTCCGCACATCTCAGAAAAGGATCATACTCCAGTGGCTGAAGCAGAGATGATTAAAAAAGAAGTGAAAAAAGAAATTAAGATGGTTGATGGGAAAAAGGTTGAAATCGAGACCATCACGATCACTAGATAACTAATTTATCATTGAATTTGAAAAGCCATTCAGTTAATTGGATGGCTTTTTTTATGGCTAGATCTAGCAGTGAAAATAGAATTGTTCAACGTTGAGTGTTCGGCGCTATTACCGCACAAATATTCATTTGGCAATAAAACTCCGAATTCTCCTACGGCGGACAGGCACCGAATCCTCCTTCGGCGGACAGGGCCGAAAAAATATAGTTGGCTATTTCAAGTTTATCGCTTGATTTGGTTTATTGTTTCTAAATAAAAATTTCTATGCTAAAGCTCCAATCCCTTCACCACTTAGCGATTATTTGCTCAAATTATGAGGTTTCAAAAAAATTCTATACCGAAGTCTTAGGATTTAAGCCGATAAGGGAAATTTATCGTTCGGAAAGAAAATCCTACAAGTTGGATTTGGAATTGAATGGGGTGTACCTGATCGAGCTTTTTTCATTTCCTGATCCTCCACAAAGAGTTTCCCGGCCTGAAGCTTGTGGGTTACGACATCTTGCATTTCAGGTAGCGCATATCGAAGAGTCCGTCAATTACCTCCTCAGTCTTGGGGTTGATGTCGAACCCATACATATGGATGAGGCTACCGGTAAAAAATTCAGTTTTTTTTCTGATCCAGATGGTTTGCCTTTGGAACTCTATGAAGGTTAGTTAGTATGATTATCCGCTGCTTTTCCAGTAGAACTTCAAGCAGTACAAACTATTTGATTCTATATTCGAAATTCAGCGTTGGATCCTTGACATTACTTATTGATCGTCCACTAAATAGCTCGTAGAAGTCATTTAATTCTTGCTTTTGATTTTTTTCGCTCCTTTCAAGATCAATTTTGCCAGTAGGAAATAATACCAATTAACTTTTAAACCACGAAGGACACGAAGGACACGAAGGACACGAAGTTATTTTTTACGTGTTTAGTATGGGATTTATACTCGGCCTCAAAGCTATTAATTAGACCTCTTTTCTAGAAAATTAAATTTCAGAATACCAGCTGTTCCGGAGAATTTTGGGAAGATTGAAAAGCTAAAGATTTGAATGCTATTGGTTTACAAATTAAAGTCAAAGACCTGAATTAATTTCAAAAATTTCCCTAAGCAATATGCTAGCTTTTCAGTCCAGATACCAAGGGTCATACAAATTTAGGTGTAGCTCTCTTTTGAAGATATGGATGAGCATTTTTTACACAGAGTGTATTCGGTGATACATGACATACGTGCACTTATCTAGATAAACATATTAAAAAAAAGTTTCCTTAAGTTTCTAAATTTCCTTAATGGTTAGAAAATTAAGAGGGTATTACTAATCACGTTTTTCTTGTTTTTATTGCCCAAGTTTTGCATCAATTTGTCATAATTTTTAATTCTTTTTAGACATTAAACTAAATATAGTTGCAAATAATTAATAGTAAATGAATTATATTTTACCTGATTAAATCAAAAAAAAATGTATTTCATTTACAATAAATTGATTTTGCATAAAACTTCGATTTAAACTAGTAATTACTCCGGATTTTATTTTTTTCTCTAGTTAATTAGTCTTAGGTTTGGATTGTAGAAACTGGAACATTAGCATTTTTTATGCAGTTTTCCCCTAGTAAAATACTTATGATTAATCGATTTAGGAAGTTATTTAGTGGATATGCGTCCGTAAGAAAAAGGATGAACGGTAAGGAATATAAGTTTATGTATTCCGAAAAACCGGTGTTTTTTGATCCTAATCAAATGATCAGTGATTTAATCCGGAATGAAAGTAACCTCAATGTCAGAGACTTGGATTCAAGTGAAACGTTTCAAACGATTCTTTCTAAGTTTCCTGCTATGGTTAAAGATGCTTCGCCTTCTGTTATTTGTGAGTTTAAGGCAGGGGATTCCAATTATTTGGTTTCTCGATATACCTTCAGATATGATAACTATCCAGTAAGTTATTACATTTTTGAGGAGGAAAAAGAGATGATAGGCGCTTTTTGTAGGATATATGACTATGGGTCTCTGTTGAACTCCTTTGCGCAGCTCGTAGAGCCTGATTTTGTTGAGGAAGATGAAACTGTGAATTCATGGAAATGGCAAACTGCAGATAATGTCATGTTTTATTTGGAAAAATTTGGACATACCCAACTTTGGTGCTGGGATGGCCCTCTGAAGAAGTGGAAGTAATACTTTTTATATTTGCTAAATCCCGTTAATTACATTGAAGAGGCGTAAAGTCTCCGCCGAAGGGAGTGCCCCACTCACTTCAAAATCACTTCAAAATTCACGTGAGTGAGGACACTCACGTGGGCGGAGGTTTTGTCAAAGTTGAGGGATAATACCTCTACTGGGAGAAGGATAAAAATCGCCGTCGAGGCCTCGATATTTTTTTATACGACCTATAGGCAATCAATCCCAAAGACAAATCCTTGCCCCCTGGGTGAAATAGCTTGTCTGTAAACTTCTAGCAGACACTTTTTTGCAGTTTGAATATAAGGTATTCAATTTAAAGGCGTTTTTAAGAGATCCTAAGAAAAAATAGGATTTTCAAATTCCAAGAGCGGCATATCACACTTACATGTTTGCAATACTCATGAAAGCAGGTAAATTTGTTTTATCGAGTAATTTTTTTACTCGAAGGCCAGCTCCCAATTGGGAGTGAAAGGGCGAAGCTATAAAGACGTTTAAACAGCAAAAAACTTAAAAACAATCAACAAACTGCTAAGGTCAAAATCACGATAGATTTACTTTTCCGTTGCTCGACTCCATTGTAACATCCAAAACCCGCATCAAGCTGCTTCTGAAGTTTTTTGCACACACCAATTCAGGCTACCTGCGTGCTTTGGCCAAGGAATTTGATGAATCTACCAATTCTGTGCGGGTAGAACTCAATCGATTGACTGAGGCTGGACTGCTGTTGGCGGTGGATGAGGGTAAAACCAAAGTCTATCGTGCTAATGGCCTGCACCCCTTTTTCACGGAAATAAAAAATATGGTTTCCAAGTTTCTCGGTTTGGAGGATCTGATGGAGCGGATTGTGCGGCGGATGGGAGAGGTGGAACGCGCTTACATTGTTGGGGATTATGCTATGGGAGTTGATTCCGGTACGGTTGAATTGATTCTGATCGGCAAAAATCTTGATCTGGCATATCTGGAATTTTTACGCGAGAAGACTTACGAAAAAATCAATCGAAAAGTACATGTTACCCTTTTGGAAAAAGATCCGGGTGGCTTGAATGGGATTTTGATTTTTGGTTCGTGATGAACTGAGAACAGGCATCTTTACACAAATCGTCCGGCTTCGGGTAAAACACGGAATCCTCCTCCGGCGGACAGGCATCGAATCCTCCTACGGCGGACAGGCTCCGAACCCTCCTTCGGCGGACAGGAATCGAATCCACCTCCGCAAACAGGTATCGAGGAAATCTGACATCCGACTGCTAACAACCCAAAAAACACGAAATTGATTACTTACCTAAACCTTAGAAAGAATGGATAAAAAAGCAAAAAAACTAGAAATTGAAGGTTTTGAAAAAAGGTTTGAGGAGGCGATGCCTCGAATTTTGAAGGAAATAGCAGTTTATGAAAAGGCTTTGAAGAAAGGAATTCTTAATAAAAACTCAATCCCATCTCCTCAATTTAATCTTGAATAACCCCAAACGTTGGAAGCATTTGGAAAGCTTATTTTGATCAACGAATTCCTAAAATTTCTGTCTCCGTTACTTCCGAACATTGCAAATCAAGTGAATTAGGATCTGATTCGTTGTAGGAAGTACGAAGTACGTGACTTGAGAATAAACTGCAGATAAAGTCCACAATCCGAGAATAAAATACTATCGAATCCTCCTCCGGCGGACAGGCATCGAATCCTCCTTCGGCGGACAGGCACTGAATATTGAATATCGAACATCGAACATCGAATCCTCCTACGGCACACAAAAACTGAACACTAAACCCATTGAGACAGCTTGTTTTGATTGGCTTTGTAGCACTACTGGTATTTTTTCAAATCTCCGGGGAAAAAATACCTAGTAACGAGGGAGCCTATGGTGACGGGGTGTTTTACCGTAGTGTGGGGCAGACCTTTCTCGAAAATATTGAGCAGCAGGGATATAACCTGGTTCAGTTGACCCGCATGCTTCCCTTTGCATTACTAAACCTTTCTTTTTCTGCATTTCATGTGGTCAAAGATTACGAGGGCATGAGAAATGGGATGATTATCTGGCAGGTGGTTTTCTTGGCTCTTTCGATGTATTGGTATTTCCGAATCTGTAAAAAGATCCGAGCCAAAACACCGGTAATGACCCTGGGCTTTATTTTTCTTTTCTTCAACTTCACCTGGCTAAAAGAATTTTGGTACCATCCTTTTTCCCCCGATGGCCTGGCTTTCGCCTTAGGTATGGGACAAACCAATTATTTTCTTCGCTATGAGAAGTTTAAGGTGGGCATGCTATCCGTCCTGGGGGCATTTGTTTCTCCCTTATTGATTATTTCAGGACTCTTGATGCTTTTTCTGCCGGGGGATAAGTTGCTTTTTTATCCGGGCACACGGCCAAAATCAGCTTTTCCGCTTCTCTTGGGAATATTTCTTCCTTTAATTTTTGCCACTTTAGGTTGGGGGATTTGGAACTGGGGGAGTTTTTCCATTCCCGTACAGATCGGACATGGGTTATCCTTGGTCGCCTTGATTCCAATATGTATTTGGATAGCAAGAAGAAATCCGATCGACTGGGAAGGTTCTTTTGCCATACTGAAAAAGCGGGTAAGGAATGATAAGCTCAGTAAGGGCATGATGGCTTTGGCAGGGCTAGTGCTCGTGTTGGTTTTGCTTTCGGGTAATAATGACGAACTTGGAGTATTTCAGCTGTTGAAAGATTGGGGAGTGGCCACGTTTCGTTTTCCATTGGATTTTTACCAGGGTTTGGTGGTGCAGTGGGGGATAGGCATGGTGCTTACGGTTCTTTACCTCCGGAGATTTGTGGAGGAGCTTGGAAAGCAGGGTTGGGCAGCAGTGTATATTCTATGGTTTTTTTTGGCCATCATGCCTTTTTTCTCGGCACTGTCCTTGGCCTCATGGATTCCTCTTTGGATGGTCATTTTAGTAAAGGCACTGAAGCGCTATCATTGGGGACAGAAGGACATGATTTTGATGGGTGTTTTTGCGTTGATTTTATCCTTGTTTTGGCTACCAATAAACTCACCGGACTTGGAGGCCTGGCTGTCCGGCACATCGGAAGGAAGTTTTATCGTCCAAAAGTGGGCGGTTCATTCGGAAAGTGGCAGGAATTTTTGGTCTTTTTTGTTGACGGTAATCATGAGTTTGTTGGTTGGGGGGGTTATTTACTTTAGAAAAAGTCGCTACCGGCGAGTCATGGTGGAATAGGAATTGGGTACTGGGTTGGAAATGGTGGAGAAAAGTAGGTGAGCAATTCTAAAAAACTTTAACTGATTGATAAGCAAATCGATTCCATTGGAAGGAATCTTTTACAAAATCAAAGGTTTTAGTTATTCTTTGGTATTTCGAGGGAAAATATAGCAACAAACTGATATCCAATTGTTTTTCCAGTTCCCAGACCATTTTGCAATTCATTACAAATTCAACGATTCAAATGAATATGAACCCGTAAAAAAGCTCCGCTAGACTCAGTGAAATCGCTTTTAACATTTGGTCAATAAACGTGTAGAACAATGGAATCGGGAACCTCCCTTTTGAAACTTGTGGATATAAACCGTTAAGATGATTTAAAAACTAAAGAATTATGTCCACGTCCTCTCCGGGAAATTCCAATTTTCATGAAAATGTAGTTCTGAATTTTATTTGAGGTTCAACTACATCAAACTTGTTTCTTTTTTCAGTAAAAGCAAAAAGGAGTGAGTAGTAAAAGCGATTTCCCTGCTGCTGCACTGCTTTTCATTGCCTTTATTAATTATCTCGACCTTTCATCGTACAACAGATACCATGGTGATCTGGCGTAAATCCTGAATTGGATGATGAGATCTCAGTAAGCAAGGATGCAAAGTGGCATAGATTAAAAAAATGGGAAGAGATAATTTGAATAAATGGGGTATAAGACATTGGTAAGCCATTGATAGCTATACAACCTGTCTCAAACCTTGATGTGGTTTGCCCCAAGTGTCAGTCCAAAGACACGAGCGTGGTTTCCCTATTCTTTCAAGGGATGCACGTGTTGGCAGATACTTCCTGTAAGGCATGTAGCTTTGAATTTTATCACACGCTACCTATTGGACATGACCTGCTTTTTCCCATTCAAGTTTCCAAGGACGGCAAGGAAAGTTTTTACCACCCAAAAGCAAAAGATTAGCTTGGCCGACCTTTGATAGTATCACTAAACCAAAAAACAGAAAAGAGATTTCCAATTGAAAAGGAAGTCAACCAAGACTGTCAACAGGTGATACTCGTCAATTGTCTTGACACTTGTTTTGGACATATCTTTTCAAAAGTCTGGAATATCTATATACTAATTGAATCTAAGCCCGACTGTTGTGTCATTGCCATTATACCTGATAGGTGCAAGTGGTTGCTCCCCATGGATATCGCAGAGATTTGGTCTGTTTCTGTTCAACTGCAGGAGTGTGGGGAACTATTGGGCGGTTTGGATGAATTTGTCAAAAGTCAGTGCTTCAGGTTTGAGCGAGTTTCGCTTAGCCCTACCTACACCCATTTGGACCATACTCAATATATTGATATGGAGAAGGTTCTCAAAATCTCCCGTTTTGATTTGGATAAGTTTAACAGTTCTGAACCACAGGTGACCTTTGTACTGCGTGAAGACAAGTTTTGGATGAACAGTCAATGGATGGGATTCCTTTATAAAGCATCCAGAAAATTTGGATTGACTCATTTGATTTACCCCATCTTGAGGTGGAGGCAAAGGCAATTGGTTAAACAAACGGCGAAAAAGATCCATCAACGTTTGCCCAAGGTGCAGCTATTTTGTACGGGTCTAGGAAAATCGGAGAGCTTGTTTGAGCGGATTGCGGATTATAGAACAGCGCGTATTTTGCCCGAGACTGAGATCCAATGGAACGGTATTTTCGCTAAAAGTCATGTAGTGATCGGTGTGCATGGGTCGCATATGCTTATACCAAGTGCATTGTCAGCCGGATTTATCAATATACTTCCCCGGTACAAGATCCCCCACTTGGTTGAGGATACGGTATTGCCATACAAAAATAGACTGCTACAGTTTTTAGGAAGATTTTTGGATGAATATTCCTCCCCGGGTTTGGTGGCCCTACATGCAGTCAGTATGGTGAAGGATTTTGAGTATGTGAATCAGAACCTTCAAGATGTATGAATTTTTAAAAGGATTATCTGCTTACATACAAGTGACAAAATCCTGTTGACCTGAAGGGTATATACTCCATGAAATTTTCCAAACAGGTGTAATTTCAACGCAAAGGCGCAAAGAACCCTAAGAAAATTTTAGGAATTAGGTTTCTAGGGTTTGATTCCTTTCATTCTTCTGGAAAGACTCGCTAAATGTTCCCTGCTGAAATTAGTTTGAAATCCTTCTGTTTTCCTTTGTATCGTCCGCGACCCTGCGGTGAAATAATTCAAAAATAGGTTCAAGAAGTCGAAGCGCTTAAAACAACCTTGTTTTTTATTTTTCTGAATTTATTAAAGAGTATTCCCAGGTACTTGTATATAGGCGGATATTCATGATTTTTAATTTAGTACCTGTAATTTATTCAAATAGATTACTTTGACCCCCATTTTATTCAGGAAAAAATATAGCATTCATTTAACTGTATTGACAGGGTTGTTTTTTTTAGTCAATGGCCTTTGGTTATGGAAAATGGGGGTAATGACTGATGACGATACTTGGGGATATATACGCTATGCTGACGAAATCAGAGAAAAAGGACTTTTTTACGAAGAGCATCATTTTTGGTACATCGGATATGTTTTGTTTGTGTTGGGAACAAGTAGCATCATTCCCGGATTAGAGGGAATCGTAGTATTTCAATACCTAGTTGCTTATCTAGCTTTGATAGCGCTCTATTTTACATCCATTAACCTTTTTCAAAAACCTCAGGCGGCCTTGATTACTTGTCTTTGGTTTTTAGGTTTTATCATGATATCCTTTTGGAATAACGTTGTCTATGGTGAGTCCCTTTTTATCAGCTTGTATTGTATAGGTTTTTTCTTCTTAAGCCAAGGGTATAGAGGAAAATTGTCCCTTCAACAGGGGATAGTAAGTGGGGTAATTATTTTATGGGCTATACTAACTAGACCAAATGGGGTAGCCTTTCTGTCAGGGTTGATTGCAATTGCACTTTATTTTGTTTGGAAAAGAATACCGAGTGTGGGATTGAAGGTGATTTTATCATTCACACTCCTCGGTGGTATGCTAATCTTGATGAATCAAATGCTCTCTACCTATGGGATAGTAGAGGCTTACAAAAATGGGGAGGTGGTGTATAACATTCAAAAAATGAGGCATCAGCCCTACGCATCATCATTAACCCTGACTGTACCACAAGATCTGGTATTACCAGGATCAGACACCTGGCCCTTGGGAAAAATAGCTTTTCTTTGGCTGCATAATCCAGTATATTCCCTCAAGTTGTTTGGGACCAAATTGTTCTACTTTTTGTTTTACGTTCGCCCATACTATTCCTGGATACACAACGCCTTAGCATTGATAGCCTTACTTCCGATGTACCTGGCGTTTATCAAGGAAATGAAAAGCCCTAATTTGGATTGATTGTGAAAATATTTGTATTGATATTTTTAGCCGTATCTTCTCTGAGTGTGGCTTTGTTGTCAGACAATTGGAACTCCCGCTTTCTGATGCCCATACTGCCTTTGATTTTTTTACTTGGGGGAGGTGAATTAGCTGCTGTACAGATTTTTAAAACGAAAAAAGTTTAGCGGTTTTTTTCTTTTAAAGAAGGGAAGAAATCATTGACGTTCTTTATGGGTACTTTACTTTATTTTTTCATAGGAAATTTTAATTGTATTTAAACCTTAACTCAAAAAAGTTGAATTAGGTCTGACTAATTAGAGAAAATGAACGATAGGTGAAATGTTATAATTAGTACATAAATCTAGCTGTCTAGGGTAGTTTTAAATTACTCCTACCAAAAAAAGAAAAGGATATAAGGCAAAAAACTTTAACAAATCTAAGCAGAGGCATCTAAAATCATATATTTTGGAGGTTGTTCATTTTAAATCTTCCTTAAAAAGTGCTTGGGATTTTGTTTTAGAAAATTCAATCAATGGCCTTTTTTTATTTAGAAGAGAATTTCTTGAGTACCATAAAGGTAGATTTCAAGATGCAAGCGTATTAATTTTGGACAAAGGACAACCTGTAGCAATTTTACCTTGCAATGTTTTTGAAAATTGTCTTTTTTCTCATCAAGGGCTAAATGTTGGTGGCATTGTACTGAAACAAGGCTTATCCCAATCGAAGATTTCGGATATTATAGAATCTCTATTTCAGTATTGGGTAGAAAATAGGCTAAGTGTAATTGAGATAAAATGTATTCCTGATTTATATTGTCTTTCATCACAAGATTTCTTAGTAGAGAATTTGATGAAAAGAGGGTTTGTTTCTAGGTACACCACTGATACGTATATCATTGACTCCTTGAATTTACAAAAGCTTCGAACTGGAAGGTGGAAATTGAGAACTTCACAGAGAAGAAATTTTTTAATTAGAGAAGAGGAAGATTTATCTGAATTTTGGAATCAGGTTTTAGCTCCCTTATATCTTGATAAAATAGGAGTCCCACCAACTCATAGCTTACAAGAAATTCATGAGTTAAAGGCTAAAAATTACTCCTTCATTTCTCAATTTGTGATTTGTAATTCAGATGGGGAAATCCTAGCGGGAATTACTGTATTTGAATATGAGCGAGTGGCTAAATTCCAATATATAGCAACTACAAAAGAAGGAAAGAAGCTTAGGGCTTTAGATAGTTTAATGGAATACCTGATTCAAGAAAAATTCACCCAGAAACGGTATATTGACCTTGGTACAGCTAATAATCCTATTTCTGGGATTGCTGTAAAAGGATTAATTGACTGGAAATTGAGTTGGCATGCTAAACCCTATCCTCTGTACAAACTTCGCAATGAATCCGTTAACTAGGTGATTGGATCAGATTCAAATTGCTTTCTTCTGAGATATTTCATAACAGGTTGTTCTATAAGCAGGTAACAAAATATTCCTAAAATTATAAGTATAATAAAGCCTGACAAAGGTCCAAAATGAAGTTTGTTGCTTAAGAAAGATTGAAATATACCTAAATGGAGCAGGTAAAAAGAATAACTGCTATTTCCTAAAAGCACTAGCAATCTACTGCTCAATATTTTTGACACTATTGTTTTCTCTCTGATTAATCCGATTAATAAAGGCGATATTCCTAGTACAGGTAAAATGAAATTGATGATAACTATACCAAGCCATAAAGAATCAGCGGTAGAGTTTTCTGGAGCCAAGTATTGCAGGGTGATCATACCGATTGCGAAGAAAAATACCCCTATAAAAGTGAAATTTAAATATTTTAAAAAAAGCTTTCTTTGAATAACAAAACTGATTAGGACGCCTAAGAAAAATTCTAATATTCGGCCAAAAAAGGTATAATTAAAAAAAAAAAAATAAGGTAAAGAATTATTCTAAGATTAAAAAACAGGACTTCTGAACGTGTAATGCTAATTCCAATTAGGTAAGTGGCTAAAATTATGAGTAAAGGAGAAATAGAAAGTTTTCTCCAAAGAAAAGAGTAAAGGGGTAAAGTGAAATAAAATAATTCTTCTACAGAAATAGTCCAAGATTGTGCAATTCCAGTGAAAATTGTCTCTTGAAAATAGCTCTTAAATAGTGGTCTAGCCCCCTATTAATCGGACAATTTACTTTTTGGACTTGTTTGTGGGGCT
>CAZNND010000097.1:0-15063 GCA_964574365.1 uncultured Limnohabitans sp. | reverse complement strand
TGGTTAACTACATGAAACTGGTTTTTTTTCAGTCGGACGGAAAAATGGTAAGTTTAAAAAGCGATTTCCCCGCAAAAATTACATGAAATTTTCCAAAAACGTAATTTCATCACTGAGGCGCAAAGACTTCTAAAGAAATTTTAGGAATTAAGTTTCAATAAAATTTTAAACCACAAAGGACCCGAAGGTCACAAAGTTCTTTTTACTCGTTTTTAGTATGGGATTTATTCTTGGCCCTAAAGCAATTAATTTTCCCTCCTTTCTAGAAAGTTATGTTTTAGGGCACAAAGGCTGAAAAGCTAAAGCTTTGATTTCGAGGGTATACAAATCAAAATTGAAAGTTTTGGAATGCGTTAAATTTCCCATCTCTTTGTTTAGTTTCTTCCCATTGATCGATTTATATCCTTAAACTCAAACAAAATGAATTTTGGCTCCTGCCAGAATTCCGTATATCCATTTTTTTTAATTACCCGAATTTATTGATGGTTATTCCTAGGTACTTGTATATAAACCACATTCAAATTACCAGATTATTCCAAAACTTTGACCAAACGCCCAAGCCTTCCAAGCGGGTCAATTCCTTCCACGACAATCAATAGTTTTTTCGCCGAATCCGAGTTGTAAAAACTGATTTGTTGATTGCCGAATTCGTCCGTTATTACTAAAGGATTCCAAAAAAGTGTTGCTCTCTTGTCGGTGACAGCAGTTGCTGGTGATTTTTCGTCATACTTGGGTGAATAAAATTGTTTGGGAATGGAGTACCCTCTAAACTTGGTAACCAGTGTTCCTCCAATACTCTGAAAGGAGTTTTCAGCGCCTGTTTTGGTATAAACAGCAATAGCTCCATTAGCACCCTGAGCACCAAAAATCGCCGCTTTGGCCGGATCTTTGAAAATTTCAATACTTTCCACATCCCTGGGGCTGATTTGGCCCAGTGTTGCAGCATCAACAGGAATATTGTCCAGAAGGTATAGTGGCTCAGTACCGGACTGTACTGAACCCACTCCACGAATCTGAACGGATGAAGAGAAGCCGTTGATACTAACCCGTACACCAGACACTCTTCCCTGAATCAATTGAAAAATATTTACAAATCCTGATGCCCCAAGTATATTCTCAGGGTTCAAGGTGGCGTCTCCTACTCCGTAAAGTTTTCTTACGGATGTTTGTTCTTCTTGAAGCGTTTTTGCTCCTACAGTAACTTCCTCAAGATCAACAATCCCCGGTTCTTCCTGAAGTTGCTGTTGGAGGCTTCTTTCTTTCACTGTTGAAATCAATCCTTTTGGCCAAGCAATTTCGCTAGGGTATTTTCCATCCAATTGTGGAATTTCGGCCTTCAACTCATCCAATTCGAGTTCGATAGAGTTTTTTGCACGCTGATCTTCTGCGGTAATAGTGACGGTTACTA
The DNA here is from genome assembly GCA_964574365.1 of uncultured Limnohabitans sp. GTDB lineage: Bacteria > Bacteroidota > Bacteroidia > Cytophagales > Cyclobacteriaceae > Algoriphagus. The sequence continues at coordinate 13,655 of CAZNND010000097.1, read as the reverse complement.
AATCCTGAAAGCTTAGGTTTGATAAAAGAAAATTACCATCCGGGCCATATCCTGTTGAAATCAGTTCAATCCCTTCACCCACTAAAGCGCTTATTTTTCCACCACCTAGCCCTTTTTTTGTTTGAGTTTGTTCCTTGATCTTCCCTTGTATGGAAATTCCCTGTTCGATGTAATGGCCTAGATCGGGATATTTTTCATCCAATAAATCTTCCCAAGAAAAACGCGTCCAACCATGGGTCAGCATGACCAAATCCAAGGCCTCTTTTGTGGAAAAATCCTGGTTTTGAAAGTAAAATCCAGGTCGATAGATCGTGCCTTTGAGATCAGAACTCAACAGCAGGTGAGAGAAAATAGTACCATAAAGTTCACTCTCTTCTTCAAATTGCTCTGCGTCCGCAACAGCAATTGAAAAACTTCCGGGAGCAGGGTTATCATTAAATTTCGATTCCAACAAAAACTCCAATTTACCCCTTGAAGAAAGTGATGAAGTTCCTGAAAGTTTTAAATCCAATCGGTCTTCGTTTTGGATAAAAACCAAACGTTCGAGAAGTGGCTTGCCCGATTGATCTAATACGGTCAAGGTATTGATTCCGCTGGGGAGGTTTTTTTTGGGAATCCGCACTCCCCATACACCATTGGCCAACTTACCGGGAATCATGTAATTGATTAAACCTTTGGTATGGGAAACCAAAAGCAGCTCTTCATTGTACTCATTGCCCTGTATAAATGCTGAAATAAAGGCTCCTCCCTCGGGATTTTGTACCTGAATTGTTAATCCGGATATTGCTGGTTTTGGAAGGGGGATATTTCGGACTTCCCTAAACTTGGAGGACCTTATAGTTGCTGTGTAGGAATCACTTTTTGGAATAAATTCAAGCATTCCCAAGCCGGCGAAATTGGTTGAAAAGTCAGTTTCTGGTTCATTTTCGATGTCTCCCGTCAAAAAAACGGGAGCGCCGTCAGGATCTACTGCCCGCAAAGCCAATCTGGATTTTTTACCAATCAGCCAGTGACCTCCTTCAGGTAAAAACTGGATATCCGCCAGCTCTATCGAATAGGGAAGGCGGACCTTTTGGGTGTTGATGTAGTCTTCATTTTCCTGAAAACTCAATTCTAAATTTTGATAAGGGTAGGGTTGGGCAGGTATAGAAAATCCGAATTCAACTTCACCGAGGGCGTTCAATTGATAATCCTGGGAGAATAAGATTTCACCTGCCCCTAGGGCTTTAACCTGAATCAGTTTACCGGATAGTGGATTGCCTGAAGAATTGACTGCCTGTACCGCAACTTGATAGCGTACCTTCCCCTCAGCAGATGAAATTTCATTAAATTCAACCTTGGGGAGAAAAGATCCTGCCATTCCATCAATAACTTGGAAAGATTGAGTGAAAAAATAGTCTTCCCCGAAATTTTTCATCCAAGAAGTGTAGGCCTTGATTCGGTAAACTCCTTTTTTACCAAAATTTGGAATTTTGAAATCACCGGCGCCTCTTCCATTGTCCATCTGAATCATTTTTTGGGTCAGGAGTAATCCATCGCCATCAAAAAAATCAACATAAAGCGTCTTACTCAAAGGGGATGGAACCTGAGTACCCCCGGCTACCAAATACGCACTAAACCAAAGTTCCTCGCCCAGAGTGTAAGTGAATTTGTCCAGATGCAGGTAAGCTTTTTCTACTAGATAATTTTCTTGTAAGGTCTTGAAGGAGGTTTGAATCCTGTCGGGCAATCCTGTCTGAGCAAAAACGGATAAAGAAAGTAGCAAAAAAATGTTTGTTAAAAATAATTTCATGTGTGGCTGGTTGAATTGAATTTAGGAGTACAAACTCCATATGAAAAATTTAGGTTGCGATTTTTAAGATTATTAGGGATTTTCCAGTTGGGCGACCTCATTTTTATTCGCCAACTGCCCGCAGGCAGCATCGATATCCTGGCCCCTTGATTTTCTCACTTTTGCAATTATTCCTTGGGAATCAAGAATTCTCAGGTACATGTCAACTGCTTCCTGTTTGGCCTGTCGAAACTCCCCCTCGTCTATTGGGTTGTATTGGATGATATTGACCTTGGAAGGGATAATTTTACAGAATTTGGCCAGTGCTTTGGCATGTTTTTCATCGTCATTTACCCCTTCCCAAATCACGTACTCGTAGGTTACTTTTCGTTTGGTTTTTTGGTACCAATAGTTCAGTGCCTCGGCTAATTCTTCCAGTGGATTGGATGCATTGATGGGCATCAGTCGGGTTCGGGTTTCGTTGATGGCCGAGTGAAGGGAAATAGCGAGGTTGAATTTGACTTCATCATCTGCCATTTTTCGGATCATTTTTGGGATTCCAACTGTGGAAAGCGTAATTCTTTTCGGAGCCATTCCCAAGCCTTCCGGAGAGGTGATTTTGTCAATGGCTTCAATCACGTTGTTGTAATTGAGCAAGGGTTCCCCCATTCCCATAAATACAATATTGGTCAGAGGGCGCTGGAAATAGGTTTCCGCCTCCTCCTTGATGGCCACGACCTGATCATAGATCTCATCAGGATTGAGATTTCTCATCCGCTTCAGTCTGGCTGTTGCACAAAAATTGCAGTCCAGGCTGCATCCAACTTGAGAGGAAACACAGGCAGTGATTCGCTTTGAGGTAGGAATCAGTACGGATTCTACAATTTTGTTGTCGAAAAGTTTTACCGCGTTTTTGATAGTGCCATCACTGCTGTGCTGCATCAGATCGACCTGAATGTGATTGATTTCAAAATGAGATTTGAGGAGCTCACGCGTGGAAAGCGAGATGTTGCTCATCTCGTCGAAGTTTTTGAGGGATTTGTTCCAAAGCCATTCATAGACCTGTTTTGCCCGGAATTTTTTTTCGCCCATGGCGATAAAAAAATCTTCCAATTCGGTCAAGTTTAATTTACGGATGTCTTTTTTTTGATTTTCCACAGCGCAAAGGTAGGGATTGGACTCTGCTTTCTTACGAGCTTGGTGATCAAATTTTGGATTTGGGAGTTGTAGTACTAGATACGAAGTATCAAGTATTAAGTACAAAGTACAAAGTACCAGGTACGAGGAACCAAGACTTGTCCCGAAGCAAAATTGTTGGTGTCTGGAATAGCTGATCTATCTTTCATTTCATTGGGTCTTCTTTCTTGCTTCTTGATACTAGATACTAGATACCCAAACTTTGATTCATACTACTTGGTACTTTGTACGTAGAACAATCCCAGAATCTTTCTCCTTTTATCAGAAAAAAAAGAGTATTCAGGAACTTATGCCTTATTTTTACGCTTGAAAAAGCAAATTTCGACTATGCGCCAATCTTGGTGGAAAATCCTGACAATCGGAATCTTACTCTATACCCTCATTGCAGGACTTTTGTTGGATGTTCCCCGACTTCCCATTTTGAATGAAACCATTCGGGCTCTCCATTTTCATGTGACTATGTGGTTTGGAATGATCCTAATGCTACTTGTTGCCGTCGTTTACAGTGTCAAGTATCTTCGAAGCAACGATCCCAGACATGATGATGTAGCCATTGAATTCACAAATGCGGCGATTCTCTTTGGAGTGCTTGGAATATTGACTGGTATGCTTTGGGCAAAATTTACCTGGGGAGATTACTGGAGTGGTGACCCCAAGCAAAATGCGTCTGCGATTGGCTTACTGATGTATTTTGCCTACCTTATCTTGCGTGGCTCCCTCAATGACCCACAACAGCGGGGCAGAATCGGTGCAGTGTATAATATCTTTGCTTTTGCCGCTTTCATACCTCTGATATTCGTTCTTCCCAGGCTAACGGACAGCCTTCATCCGGGGAACGGTGGTAATCCGGGTTTCAACGCTTACGATTTGGACTCTAAGCTCAGAATGGTGTTCTATCCTGCGATTGTGGGTTGGACGCTTCTTGGAACTTGGATTGCAACGGTCAGAGTAAGAATCCGTAAGGTAGAACGCGCAATTGAAGAAAAAATGATAACTACTTAATTGATGAAAAGAATTTTAGCTTTAGTTCTTTTGTGCATTTCCCTCAGCAGCTTTGCTCAGGAAAAGATCGCTGTCACAGATGCTGACTATTCCAATAATGCTGTTGAAATGGCGGATGAAATGCGAGCCGACGGAAAAATCTATGTGTTGGTTGGCATCATTGTCATCATTTTCGCAGGAATAACATTATACGTGATCAACACCGATCGAAAGATTTCAAAGCTAGAAAAAAATCATTCTTCTTAATTTTATCTATGAAAAAAGGACATATCATCGGATTGGGAATCATTGCTATAGCCATTGTCATTATTATGACTTCTATAGGAGATGCCAGTAGCTATGAAACCTTCAGCACAGCTTGGGAAATGAAGCAGGAAGGAGAGGACAAACCCATTCATGTGGTTGGAAAGCTGAAAAAAGATGCTTTAGGCGAGGTAAGTGGCATTGAGATTAGAGAAGATAAGACCTCCTTTACTTTTTTGCTAGTAGATAATGAAGGAACAGAGCAAAAAGTATTTTTGAATGAACCTGTGCCAAGTGATTTAAAACGAACCGAGCAGGTAGTGGTGATCGGCTCTTACCGTGACAAAGAGATTTTTGTGGCAAATAAAATCCTAATGAAGTGTCCTTCCAAGTATCAGGAGACTGAAGTTCAGGAGGCAGGAATGTGAAGTTGAGTCTTATCCCAAGTATAAAATAATCATGATCAATACCTTCGTGGGTAATTTGGGCCATTTGATGACTATCGTGGCCTTTGTGAGTGCGCTAGTCTCGGCTTACGCCTATTTTCAGTATTTTCAGGCCAACGAAATTGAAAAAGTCAGCTGGAGGAGATTCAGCAGGATTAGCTTTTATATTCATGCAGTTTCCACGGCGATGATTGCTTTTTCCCTGTTTGAGATCATTTACAATCATCGCTACGAGTATTTTTATGCCTATTCCCATAGCTCCAAGGCTTTGCCGGTACATTACATGATTTCCAGTTTTTGGGAAGGTCAGGAAGGAGCTTTCATTTTATGGGCATTTTGGAACGTTATTCTTGGAGTGATCCTGATCCATACCAATAAGTTTTGGGAAGCTCCGGTGATGGTAGTTTTTGCTTTGGTGCAAGCATTTCTTGTCTCTATGATTTTGGGTATAGTCATCGGGGATTTGAAAATTGGGAGTTCTCCCTTTATTCTGTTGAGAGATGCCACTCAGGCGCCTATTTTTGAGTTGAACCCAGACTTTGTTCCTGAGGATGGAACGGGTCTAAATCCGCTGCTTCAGAATATCTGGATGGTCATTCATCCACCGACCTTATTTTTAGGGTATGCCTCTACCCTGGTACCATTTGCATTTTTGATTGGGGGTTTGGTGACGAAAAAATATTCCGAGTGGATTAGACCTGCTTTACCTTGGGCGATTTTTTCGGCTATGATTTTGGGTATGGGCATCATTATGGGTGCTTATTGGGCGTATGTAACGTTAAATTTTGGCGGCTACTGGAACTGGGATCCGGTGGAGAATGCGGTATATGTTCCATGGCTTATTCTAGTGGCGTCAATCCATACCATGATTACGTTCAAGAAAAGTGCTACTGCTCTAAAGACGTCTATTGTACTGGTAATCCTAAGCTTCATTCTAGTGCTATATGCGACGTTTCTCGTGAGATCAGGGGTGCTTGGAGATGCATCCGTACATTCCTTTACCGATCTTGGGCTTTCCGGTCAGTTGTTGGTGTACATGCTATTCTTCATGGCGATTGCAATTTTTGTTGCTGCAAAAGCATGGAAACACATTCCCACTTCTGAAAAGGAAGCCTCGGTATATTCCAGGGAATTTTGGATTTTCCTAGGTGCAGTGACCTTGGGCTTGATGTCTTTTCAGGTAATCCTTCCAACCTCAATTCCTGCATGGAATGCATTAGTTGAAAATTTTGGAGGCATCTCCAATATGGCTCCTCCGGCGGATCAGGTAGAGTTTTACACCAAATTTCAACTTTGGTTTGCTGTGGTCATCGCATTACTTACGGCGGTAGGCCAGTTTTTTTGGTGGCAAAAAATGGATAAAAAAGCGCTCAAAGATGCCTTGGTTACTCCATATATTATTTCTGTAGTGCTTTCGGCGGCAGTGATCGTTTTGGCTAAGGTATATGACTGGAAATACATCATCATCGTCTTGGCTGGGATGTTCACTATAGTGGCCAATTCGGTCATTTTAACCCGATTGCTTAAGAAAACCACCTTCAAACTTGCTGGAGGATCCTTGGCGCATATTGGATTGGGTATGATTTTGATTGGGATCATGTTCAGTTCCGGCTATTCTGACGTAATTTCGATCAATATGTCCGGCTTGACGTATAGCAACAGCTGGGAAGATGAGATGAACAAAGAGCATGTGCTCCTTTGGATCAACAAGCCAACCCAAATGAAGGATTATACGGTGATTTACCGAGGCCGTCAAAAGAAAGTCGTGGGTGTACCCGAGTATGTTCCTGCCAAAATTCTTGAATCCAATGGAAATGTGAATGAAGCTATTGCCTTGGAGGACTACAAGGATTATTTCAAAAAAGGAGATTTGGTAAATTTGGTTCTGGAGGAAAACGACTATTTTAAGATCGATTATTTTCAAAATGAAACCTTGAAGTTTTCTCTAGCTCCCATGTCCCAGTTCAATGAGGGGATGGGCGGACTTATCTCTTCACCAGACTCCAAAATTTACTTAAACAAGGATCTTTACACTTACGTGGCAGCCATGAACGATTTTGCTGATCCTGAATGGAAGGAGGATGAAAACTATGAGGTCTCACCAGGTGAGCAGTTCCATATTGCAGACTTTGTGACCTACTTTGATGGAGCTGAGGTTTTGAAAGAAATCGAAGGGTATACGCTACAGGAAGGTGATGTTGCGGTCAAGGCTAAACTCCGGGTTCTTGATTATGACGTGGAGAAATTACTGGAACCTACCTTTATTATTCGGAATAATCAACTTGGAAAATTACCTGTTATTGATACCGAACTTGGATTGAAAGTCAGTCTGGAAAATATCCTTCCTGAGCAAAACAAGTTTGTCTTTAAGGTTAATCAGTATCAAAAAGATTATGTGGTGATGAAGGCGATCGTAAAGCCCTATATTAATGTGCTTTGGGTAGGCACCATTATCATGCTATTAGGCTTTACTGTAGCGATTTTCAGGAGATTTGATGAGTTTGTCAAGATGAGAGACAAGGGAATGGAGTAGGAGACTTTTGTACGAAGTACGAAGTATAATGTACCAAGTACTTGGTATCTAATGGTTGGTTTCAAGAAGGTTGACAATTGAGTCAAGAAACAGCTTTGTACTAAGTATCATGTGCTTGGGAGAAAACAAAAGAAAAATACGTGTCAAGTAAAATTAGGGAGAGACTTTACTCCCTTTTTCTGTTTTATTTTTTATGAATATACGGAATCTTGCCAGCAGCCAAATTTCATTTTGTTGGAGTTTAGGGGTATAAATCGATACATAAAAAGAGCATAAAGTGATGAGCCGGATGGAAAATTCAAAATACACCTAAACTTCCAATTTTGAGTTTTAAACCCTAGAAATCAAAGCTTTAGCTTTTCCAGGTTGTGTACGTAACCTATGTTTTCTTAGAAAAACGATTAACTGACCTGATTTGAGTAAAAAATGGACAAACTCGAAAAAAAACAATTCGAAAAAACTTTGTGTCCTTCGAGGTTCAAAATTTTATCGGATTTAATTTCTACTGGCAAAGAAGCGTATATATATTATTTTTTTGAATATCCGCAATTCTGCCAGTAGCCAAATTTGATGTTGAAAGGAGCGAAAAATAAATGAAAAGCAGGTGAGAAATGCCTTCAGGGGTTTATCTAATGGACTTTAAATAATTGATATCGAATATCGAACATTGAATATCGAACATTGAATATCGAATATCTAACCAAATTTTTTGTAACATTTGAAGTTCTACTGGCAAAGAAGGGGATGTTCGTAGTATTTTTTTGGGTTATTAGACAAAGTCCACATCAACACTGAATGGGTATTTCATCAGAAATTGCAAGGCCTCTTCAATGGATAGATCCTCGAAAAGCACCCGATGAAGATTTTCTGTGATCGGAGCCCTAATTCCAGCGGTCTTGATGAAAGCATCGATAATGCGAATTGTATTGATGCCCTCAGCTACTTCCTCCATATTTTCCAGAATTTGAGGTAAAGAATCACCTTTCGCCAGGCGGTAGCCTACGGAAAAATTCCGGGAATCTACGGAATTACAAGTCGTAACCAAATCTCCGATTCCTGCCAAACCGATTACGGATTGCACACTGCCTCCGAGGGCTTTACTCAGGTGAACCATTTCCACCATGCCTCGGGAAATGAGGAGACCTTTTGCATTTTCTCCCAAGCCTAAACCCGCCAATGCTCCGGCAGCTATAGCAATAATGTTTTTTAGAACCCCGCTTAGCTCCACACCGATGATGTCGGTATTCCCATACACCTGAAATTTTTCCGAACGAAGCAATCGCTGACCCTCTTGAATCACCTCATTGTACTTACTTGCAATAACGGTTGCTGCCGGCTGACCCAAACTGAGTTCTTTTGAAATATTTGGGCCTGCGAGACAGCCGACCCTCACTGCTACAGTTTCCTGAATAATGACCTCACTCATGGTCATTATTTGGTTTCGTTGTAGCTTTTTAACAGTTTCTAAAGTCACTCCCTCAGGCAAGTTTACGGTTAAACCTTTGGTTCCATGAATTACCAAATGGTATGGGTGAAGGAAAGGAGCAAAATTCTGGGTTACCTCTACAAAAGCCGATGAAGGAATCATGAAAAAGAGAAGATCGCATCGGTTACAAAGTTCCTCTGGGGAAAATGTCGCCTTTATTGAAGGGGCTAAACTTCTTCCATAGGCAGTGTGATTGGTGTTGATTTCATCAATCACCTCCAGCTTTCTGGCGTAAATAATCACTTCGTTTTTTTCCACCAGCATATTGGCAATGGCTGTTCCAAAACTTCCAGCACCAACAACTCCGATAGGCTTGGGTTTAGAATAGTTTTTCGAGGCCATATCCGTGAAGTCTATTGTGGTAAAAGTAAAGTAAGCTGATGTCTTCGGTGATCACATGGCCTTCTTTGTCTCTGATCAAAGGGCGCTTGGCATGGTACATGCCTACGTTGTCCATCCCATGAGCGATAAGTTCATCCATTGGATTCAACAAGTGGGGAGCAATATCGATCTTGCCTTGATTTTTCAATTCAAGAATCTTTTCTAAAACCATTTGGCAGGCCGATTTGAATTCTTCATACCCAAGTACGATTTCTTCAATCGGTATTCGGATCAAATCGAAAATATCAAGTTTTTTATTTTTGGATTTAATCAGTTCAAAGGCTACGAAAGCCACTAAATGGGAATTGAATACTCTATTTATTTTATGAAATTCCTCCACTATTCTTCTACCTAGCATATGGGTATATTCCTCTTCCCGTTGAGTATCTACGGTTACTTTTCCTCCGGATATAAAATAATCTCGGGGATTTATTAAGCGTCCGCGTTTGTCCCTACTATTGCCCTCTTCATCCACGTGATTTCCCAGTACGTCCATCGCTCGCCCAATAGACACTGAAATGTCTGATCCTTTGGTGAAGAATTTGACGAGGAACTTTGAAATCTTGTAGGACGTTGAAAATTCGTCATTTTCTTTGTAATAACGCTCCTGTCCGGTTATACTGAGGTAGTCCTGAATCAAGCCAGGAGCTTCGAGGACAAAGTGATAATTGATGGTAACGGGAACGATAAAAATCTTGCCAGAAACATCATTAAGCCCATTCTGATAATTTGCGCGCTGGGCTTCCATGGCCGTGCTCAAAAGACCAAGCTTTAGTTTGGATTCAATCATCCCGCTTCTGGATCGGGTACCTCCGGGGAAAAATAGGGAATGGCATCCAAATTGGATGGCTTCTTTGGAATAGGTTTTAAGGGTCTCCAGATAGAGAAGATTCTTTTTTCTTCGATCCACCTTATATGCCCCAAGGGCATTCATGAAGTAGGCAAAAATGGAGATATTGAAAAGGTTTAATCCTGCACCATAGATAAAAGGAGGCATTCCCAAGACAGAAATAATCCATCCAATCAGGATACTATCCAGATTTGAAAAGTGGGTAGGAACCATTACGATGGTTCCCTTAGTCGCCAAATCACGGATCTGATCAGTTTGACCGATGATTTGGATTTTATCCTGAAGGGTGTACTGATTGCTGAAAATGGACTTAAATCCTTTCACCCGGGCTGCATTGAGCAGTCTGGAAAAACCAAAGGTGACTACCCTCCGGGTGAATTTATAATGGGATGCCTTAAAATTTGATGCAATTTCCTCAGCATAACGCGCCGTGATTTTCTTGAGAACTTCCTGATAAGCCTCCATTTTGGTGGTTTTCGTCAAGAGGGAATCAGTATTTATTTGAAGGAGAGCATTTTTCACTTCTCCCCAAAATTGAGCCTCATCATCCGGATCTACGTCCCAAGGGTTTTGTTTGATCCGGAGTTTTTCCCGGTAAAGGGTTGTTTCCAGTTCTTCTTTCAGAAAATCAGGATTTTTCCCGGCAAGATTCAAGATTCGTGCTTCTGCCAGTTCGGCAACCTTTTTGATAAATTCCTTTCTTTCCCTGGCAAGTTTAACCACGGGCCATTCGTCCTTTTTCGGCAAAATTGGAGCATACCGATGTTTGATGTAATTCTCGTCCAAGTGGATTAAAGTTTTTAAAAGGAAGTAAAGATAAAGAAAAAGACCTAGTTCAAGGATTTTCCTTTCAGTATAGCATGGAAATCGCTTTTAACTTTTGGTAATTAAAACATGGAAGGAAGGATCGAGAACCTTCCTTTTGAAAACATGTGGATTTGAACAATTAAGGTCATTGAGAAAATTAAGAATTATGCCTGAGTCTTTTTTTGCAGAAATCCTACTCTCATTCGATTTAACAGTAACTCTTAATTTTCTCGTGGTTCACTCTATGAAACTGGTTTGTTTTTTTCACTAGGAGTGAAAAATGCTAAGTTTTAAAAGCGATTTCCCTGTTCAGTATAGGTTATTCGATCAATTTCTTGACCGGGTTAGCAATGCTCCCAAAGCAGAAGTCATTACTCCCATGAAGGCTGCAAAAATCAACGACTGATGTATGTATCCAATCAAGGTAAAGTGGGCTTCAGCTTCTTTTTGGGTCATTTGGCCTTTTTCTACAGTCAATCGGATGATGTTTGGGAAGTACTCCGGAGAAATGAATTCATGGGAAATATACTGGCTAAGCGGAGTCAGAATCATCACGATCAAGGTCATGATGAGACCGGAAATAAATCCTTTCAGATAATTCATTTGTCCTTGATAGGCCGTTCTTTTTTTGTCCCTGAGGGCAAGAATGTAAATTGCAATGGCGATAGGCGCATACCAAAGGGTGAAATTTGCGTGTTGTTCGAGATGCTCATCATGCATCCCCAGACTTTTTTCAAAAATCATCCATAGTAGTCCGGATAGGGAGAAAATTAAACCCCATTTGATTTCAGTTTGGATCTTGTTCATCGTTACGTTTTTAAATGAAAAGTAAATCTCAAGTTACAAGTTACGAAAAACTACTGAACCGATTCCCTATACGATACGTTTGATCTTTGGATGTGAGATTAGTCCTTGTCAGTGCCGGAAAGGATGTTAATTTTACGCCAGCATACCCTGATGAAACCAGACCTAAAACAAATACAAGTCCCCATTGAGGCGGAGATGGCCCAATTTGAACTTAAGTTTCGGGACTTTATGAAAAGTAAGGTCAAGCTTCTAGACCATATTACGAATTACATCGTCAAGCGAAAGGGTAAGCAAATGCGGCCTATGTTTGTTTTTTTGACAGCGGGGGTCTGCGGGAAAATCAATGAATCGACCCATAGAGGTGCAGCCTTGATCGAACTTCTCCATACAGCTTCACTTGTGCACGATGATGTGGTAGATGATGCCAATTACCGGAGGGGTTTTTTCTCAGTCAATGCACTTTGGAAAAATAAAATTGCCGTACTGGTAGGAGACTATCTCCTCTCTCGTGGTCTATTGCTCAGCGTGGACCACGGGGATTTTAACCTACTTCGAATTGTCTCCAATGCAGTAAAAGAAATGTCGGAGGGAGAACTATTGCAAAGCTACAAGGCTCGAAAGCTTGATGTGGACGAGGAAGTGTATTACGAGATTATCCGCCAAAAAACTGCCAGCCTGATTGCTTCTTGTTGTTCAGTCGGCGCATCTAGCGTGGGCTCAGCAACTGAGGGGATTGAGAAGATGAGACTTTTTGGAGAAAAAGTAGGAATGGCGTTTCAGATTAAGGATGATCTTTTTGACTTTGGTGATGAGGAGATTGGCAAACCTGTGGGAATTGATATCAAGGAAAAAAAAATGACCTTACCCCTGATTTTTGCGCTTCGAAATGCCGATTGGCTGACCAAAAAGAAGATTATTTATTTGATCAGAAATCGATCAAAGGACAACAAGTCGGTTCAAGAGGTCATCGATTTTGTCAAGAAAAGCGGAGGTTTAGATTATGCCAAAATTAAAATGAACGAATTCTATCAAGCGGCGCTGGCACTATTGAATGAGTTCCCCGATTCCGCTTACAAAACTTCCCTTGGTGATTTGGTTACCTATTCGATTGAGCGGAGAAAGTAATCCTACTTTGTCAGATTTTAAAATTTAGAAGGGACAAGGGCAATTAGAGGAGCAAATTCAAAGTTTCCAACATAACTTGCCCGCCGAAGGAGGGTTTTCACAGAGTTAATGCACACAGATTTTTCCGCCTCTGTGGGAAAAAAGAAAGAAGTAGCTTTTCCCATGTTGTCTTTCTTCTCCAAGCTTATGTTCACGCATAAAAATATCAGATTTCATCAAGTTAGCAGAATGTGAAAAAGTAGGAGTAATTTTTTTTTTAAATCAGCTTTGACTTCAGCGAATTCAGAATTTTAGACCGTTTAAGGAATTAGATTAATCTTTCATCACGGTGACCGCTTTTACAAATCTGCGGGAGTAGTTCGGCTGATTGAGGCTTGAAATCATCACTTCCATTTCTTTCCCGGATGAGGCGTGGATAAATTTACTCTCCCTTCCTTTGGGTTCGGTCACTATCCCAAGATGTCCAATCACATTTCTCGAAGGACTCAAAAAGACCAGAATATCTCCTTTTTTGACACTGTCAATAGCAATTTCATTTCCAAATTCTGCAAACTGAGACGATGTTCTGGGAACTTTGATGCCAAATTTATTGAAGACAAAATAAACGAATCCCGAACAATCAAATCCTTTTTTGCTTGTTCCTCCGTACACATAGGGTACGCCAAGGAATGTTTTTCCAAATGTCTCCAGGCTATCCCTAACTGTCAACTTATTTTCCACGGAATCAGCAACGTCTTTTTTCATGGATATGTGCATTTCAGGCCTTGATGCTTCCATTGATTTCACTACGGTCACACTTGTAAGGGTTCCCGTCAAGATGACTACAGCTCCAAGCAAGAGGCTGATTTTCGAGATAATTCTGGTCTTTTGTTTTCGCATAGCAGGTAAAAGCATGACTATCGACCAACATTTATCTCTTCTAAAAGTGGCTTTCGACCAATCTATTTTTTCAAGCTAACTTGTTCAAGGCTAAAATCGTTCCCGGGGCCATCTCCTGTCAGGGAAAT
>CAZNND010000096.1:1245-15120 GCA_964574365.1 uncultured Limnohabitans sp. | reverse complement strand
CAAACTAAGGTCAGCCAATTTTGCCCCATTAATAAATCATTCGTGATAATCTCTATTAAATAATTTATTTAATTCATAAAGTGATTGGCATCTCCTTATTGGGCATGAATTTGCATGGAAGCCTCAAAAATTTTAGATAATAGGTTTTGCTAGAGATCAGTAAGCAGCGTTTAATTCCATAACTTTATCTAGACCCGTTAATATCCTTATATTGTGACTAATCAGAAGTGTTGTGATTTTTTCCTTTTTTAGATATTGCAAAATTTCCAAAAAAATTTGTTCGTCTAAATTTTTGTCTGGTTCATCTAAAATCAGCAATTCAGGCTTTCTAAGCAACGCCCGAGCAATAGCAATTCGTTGCTTTTGGCCACCTGAAATCATATTCCCACCGTTACCTATTTCAGAATTGTATCCGTTAGGTAACGATTGGATAAAATCATGAATCTTACAACTACGACAAGCATTGTAAATAAACTCATTCGACTTATCCTTAAGTCCATATATCAAATTGTCTAATATTGATCCTGCAAAAAACATCGGTTCTTGCGGAAGGTAGCCTATTTTATTTCGAAATTGGACCAGATCTGATTGGCTAATATTTTTCTCATCAATAAATATGTTCCCATTCTTTATGGGATAAAAACCTAATAAAAGTTTGATCAAAGTGGATTTACCTGATCCAGAATACCCTGTTATCCCAAATATTTGCCCTTTTTTAATTTCAAAATCCAACTTTTTGAAAACACACTTTTCCCCATAATAAAAACTTATTTGTTGAAAAATAATGGATTGCTGAAAAGGAATCTCTGTATCAGATGAGTATTCTACATTTTCATTGTTTAGTATTTCTCTTAAGGAGAATACTGAATTTCTGCCTTCTAATAATACTGGGATAAAAGAAACCATTGTTTTCAGGTAAGAACTAGCCAAATTCAAAATCACATAATAAGAAATTAATGATCCAGGTGTAGTTTTTCCATAGATGATCTGCAATCCCCCCAACAACAATACTCCAAATGAACCCACTAAAAATATATTTCCTTGAATTGTATTAAAAGCACTTGCATACCATGCGACCTGCTTGCTTGATTGCTTCAAATTTTCAAGAATCTTTTTCTGATTTACATACTCAATTTGTTGGGCTCCAGAAATTCTAATCAACTCAAAAAATTTTAATATAAATGTCGTTGCTTCCGAAAATTTCGAAAAATCTGAATGAAATTGTTTAATGGTTAAATTCAACTTTTTACTTACCCTCTTTCCTGCAAAGTAGAGTATGGGGATGACGAGCATTAGCGCAAGAGACAAGTAGAAATTGATGTAAATTATTACAACTGAAAGACTGATAAAAACAAAGAATCCGGGTAATAGCTGGGTTAAAAAAGCAGCGAGCATATTGTCAACTCGTTCTGTATCTTGAACGACTTTAACTTGGATATCATCTAAATTTTCATTCAAAAAGTAACTTGTATGCAAAAATAAAATCCTGTGAATGACCTTAATTCTAAGGTCAAAAACAAATGATTTGATTACGGTGAGGGTTACATGCCTATTCAATAAGATAATGAAAGTATTTGCCAACAAAAGAACGAATATACCCGCAATTCCTTTTACCAAAAGTGTTGAATCAGCTTGAGTGAATGCGTGATCAAAGACATATTGTACAATAAAACCAATTGGTAATAAAATCAGGGAGTTGATCAATGATAGAATTAAGCTTACGGTAATTCTCTTTTTGTCAAACTTGTAAAATGATAAAAAAATTGAGAATTCCCTGGGCACGATTTCATTTAGCTTTTGATTCACAAATATGCTTTAAATAATTAGCATAAAGCTCAAAAAAAATCGAGTTATAAGGCAATGCGATACGAGTACTCCAAAATTTGATTTTTCGTGCTAATTTTGAATCGTGGATGTGCTCCTCCCATGAGAGTGATACCCACAAAGCTTCATTATTTATAACTTTAGGTTTATTTTAAAAGGGTGCTTTGACTTGATCGGGTCGTTTTTTTATGACCTTAACATACCTTTTATCCATTTATTACCAATGTTTTAAGATCTTTTTTTCGAAAATTTGCTTGACTTTGGATATATAAGGAAAACACAGAAAAAGTCACCGGCGGCGGACTTAACTAAGATTCCCGCTAGGTAGGGCTCTATCTCATCCGTACTTTACGCTAGTATTTTCCTTACTTCGCCCAATTCGTCTCTGATCAGGTGGCCGACAGGCGTGACAACAGGAGCAAAAAATACTCCATGGATGAAGTCCTTCTTTCCGTGGTGATGAGGTTCCTGCTCAGGGAGGGTTCCCGCCATAGCTTCAACCAGGAAAGATACGTAGGTTTCTTCAACCGAAATATCCGCAACTTCTTGGGCATCAGGATGGTTCATGGAGACACCTTAAACGACGTATTCGTCCAGTTGGATCCCGAAGGCCTGCAACGGCTCAAAGCGGAGCGGGTCAGGATACTCATTGCCCGTAAGGTCTTCCATTATTATCTCACGCAGGCAAGCATGTCGTTGCCGTCGATGCCACAGGAACCCACAGTCTGGGGGAGGATTACTGTGGAAACGCGTTGGAAAAGACTTCCAAAAACGGGGTAACCTCCTATTCCCATGCCGTACTAGAAGCCAAGCTGGTTACTCCAAACGGCTTTTCCGTTAGTCTCGACAGTGTCTGGTTTGAAAACGAAGACGAATGACAACACGACAAACAAGACTGCGAACTGGCCGCATTCAAACGGCTTGCAATCAAGCTCAAGGAGCTCTATCCAAGGCTTCCCATCTGCATCGTCGGTGATGCTCTCTATGCCATCGCTCCGGGAATGGACATCTGCAAAGCCAACGAATGGAACTGTATGCCGGTACTCTAGGTAGGAGTTCTTCCAAACCTGGCCGAAAAGAAACAGCTCTATCCTGACAAGAAAACTGGAAGCTAAAGCCTGTCCTCATTATCCTTTCTGAACGAACTCGAATATGAAGGGCGTCACCTATCCTGGGTGGGGCTTAAAGAGGCTAAAGCCAGTTTTTCATGGATTACCAACACCCAAATTAAGGATGCCCCCCATGAAGGGGAAATAGCGGCAGCGGCAAGACTGAGGTGGAAAATTGAAAACGAAGGCTTCAATACCCAGAAAAACGGGGGGCATAATCTCCAGCACCGTTTCAGCAGAATAAGCTTTGATGCACTCAAAAACTATTATCAGTGCCTTCAGATCGCCCATATACTGGAACAGTTGACACTCCTTGAAAAAAAGATCAAAAAGCTGATGAAAGGGGAAATCACAGTAACCAAACTGATAGAAAGAGTACGAAATCTGCTCATATACATTAAAATAAACCACCATAAAGCAGAAAAATCACTTTCGATAAAAGTCCAAATCCGTTTTGAGTGACAAACAACCGAGATGCCCCGCTCTACTGGATTAAGGGTTTAACAATTAAACCAGAAAGGAGGCCTAACTAATTGCAAATATATGAAGATCCCCTTCCAAGCATTTTTGAAAGGAATTAGACCCTATGCCCTTAATCAACAAAAAATCTTTTTAGCTGAATTGGTGGGTATTGCTGGGTAATGCTAGAAATAATGGAAACTTGATTAATTTTGGTTTTTTACAACAATTCAGAATGCAATTTCAAGAAAAATTAGTTAGTATTGTAATCCCATTTTATAATGGGGAAAAATTCATCAAAGAGGCAATAAATAGTGTATTAAATCAAGGAATTGATGATATTGAAATTATAATTGTAAATGATGGATCAATTGATAGTTCAGTTGAAGTGATTAATGAAATTTCTGACAAAAGGATTCGTTTGATCCATCAAGTAAACGCAGGAGCTGCAGAAGCCCGAAATAATGGCGTTAGACATGCAACTGGTAAGTATATTGCTTTTTTAGATGCAGATGATATTTGGGAAAAAAATAAGCTGAAATTGCAATTGGAAGTCATTACTTCAATAAATGCTCCTAATATGGTTTTCGGTCAAGTTTGTGAATTTTTCGATCAAGCCTTACCGAACCACCAATTACTACAATCGAAAGCAAAGACGTTTGTCGGCTACAGCCCAATTGCTCTGCTAATAAAAAAAGAAGACTTTTTATCGGTTGGCGAATTCTATAGTCAATGGAAAGTAGCTGAATTTATTGATTGGTATGACCGGGCAAAACATGCGGGGCTAAGCGAAGTAGTTCTTCCCAATAGGGTAGCAAATAGGCGTATTCATGCTGGAAATATTGACAGGCTTGAACGTCCAGATAGCAAACAATATGTCGCAGTAATAAAAGCAGCATTAGACAGACGGAGAAAAAGCCAAAACTAATATAGGATGAATCTCCCATTGAATTTTTCACTTCGACAAAAAATTCCTTTTGGTGAATTAGTATTACAGCTGCGTCAGGAGGAAATTGCCATCTTGCAATTAATTTCTTGTGAAAATGAGGATGCGCTTATCTATTGGATCAAACTTTGGGAAAATATAAGCAATTATGAGGATTTGCCTTTCACTTGCAAAGAATTAATGCCCTCAGCAGTGCAGAAAATCCAATCATGTTGCGATGAAAACACGTGGAAGAAATACATTCCTGCACATGCGGAATTTTTGGCTGGACTACCCCGGTTTACTTGGACAAAAAATCAATATATCATCCACCAGTATAAAAAGATAGCGTGTGCATTAGAGGGCAATAATATAGAATTTATTGCATTAAAAGGTGTTTGTGAAATGCTAGATGGGAATGAATTAGCATTAATGCGAACCTCGCGAGATATTGATTTATTAATTCATGAAAATGATTGGGATGCTTGCAAAATTATTTTTGAAAACTTAGGGTGGAAATCCGCCGAAAAACCTGTTGAGTTATTTTCAATAACTAATCCTATTAAACCGCCTGGAGAAACTTTATTTAGCCAAAAAAGGATTTTTGATCTAGATGTACATTTTTCAGGCAATCTTGGGCCAAAATCATTTTCACAAAAATTTACATCAGAAATTTGGAACAGGAAAGTTTCATCTAAATCAAATCCTACGTTATACATTCCATCTATCGAAGACCGATTTTTAATTACAATTTTAAACGCTAACAAATTAAATAATTGGAGAAATGGTCATACAAGTAAATATTTATTTGACTTGTTAGCTATATTAAAAATGATGGACTCAAAACAACTTGAAAACACACGATTATACAGAACACATGAATTAAATAATGGTGACCTTGTTGCTCAATATTTGGAACTTGCGAGAATATTTCGCAGTAAAAACAATACTTCTTCAAATAAAAGCTATTTAATTAACAAGGAAGTCAGTAATTATTCAATTATCTATATTATCAGGATTAAAAGGTTATTTCAATTGATGAAACTTATGAAGCAAAAAGGGCAAAGGATTCATATTGTCCTATATATTTTATCTAAGATTTTCAACAAATTCTATACTAGAATTAAAAACATAACAGGTTCAAAGCCGGTAAAAAATGCGAACGTACAAGAATTGTATCCGTTAAAACAATTTTCGATTCATTTATTTGAAAGATGAATTATTTCAATAATTCTCTCTGAATAATAGAATCATATAAATCCGTATATTTTTCAGCTACTACCTCAAAAGAAAAATTCGACAAAACCCGATTACGGCCATACGCGCCTAAATCAACTCGAAGCCCTTCATTTTCCAATACCCATTTAATTCCTTTTGCAAAGTCAGTTGTATCATAAGGTTTTGCCAACCATCCAGATTGTTTGTGAGAAATGATATCTCGAACACCACCAATGTCATAAGCTACAACGGGTAATCCACATGCATGGGCTTCACACGAGACCTGCGAAAAGGCTTCCAATTTTGAAGGAACAACTAACAAATGTACCGCAGCATATAGATTAATCAATTGCTCTTCATCATGTACAAATCCTAATGAATGGACTTCAAAAGGCAATTCATGAGTAAATGTACCTGAATGTCCGACAAGTATCAACTCAAATTCTACCTTTTCAATATGGTATAGCTGCAATAAAGAAGTTTGCAACAAGTCCCATCCTTTATTTGGATCTTGAGTGAGGTTTTGCGCAATAAAAAGTATTTGCCTTTTTTGAGGGTTAAAATCAAATCTTCCCCGTGCTTGTTCTCGATCTTGAGGACACCAAGTATAAGGATCTAAAGGCACTGGAATTACATGTACATCGCAATGGTTAAATAACTTGCTATTCCTAGCACAATTCGCTAACCAAGTACTTGGCGCAACAATTGAAAATTTTTGATTTTCCCAAGCACTCATTTTTTGCTTAAAAGTTTTGAGACTCAACATCGATATTTGCGTATTGTCTGTTGCATGCTGGAATATATAGGACTTTTGATTCAAATCAATGTGCTCGCTTCCGCTAAAAGGCCACATATCATGTAATGTCCAAACAATGGGTTTTTTAATTTTGGCAATGTCATCAATTGACAAGTAATTGCAGATCCAATGCAAATGAATAAGAGATGCGGAATCTTCATTTATTTTATCAACAATTCCAGCGCTAGCTTGACCGTAAGATTGTAATATTTTTGTTTGTTTTGATTGGAGGGTTCTAATTGTGGTCAGTAGTTCATGAACGTATTTTAACTTCGCCACAGTACTTAGAGAGATTACCTGATGGATATTTTCATGTTCAGTGGATTTAATTGCCGTAAACATTTTACAAGAAATCCGGGAGGGGTTCAATGATCGAAAGATTCGCAAGCTAGCTTTTGCTGCGCCACCGAAAGCATCATATGTAGAAATAAAGAGAACTTCATTCATTCTTGTCGTTCATTGATTTGACCAACCTCGCCCTAACGTTTGCGATGATTCGGACATCCATTCCACTAAAACTAACCCATTCGATTCTACTATCTGCCTGTTCATCGATTTCGACACAATCAGGATGACTTAATGGGAACACCATAGCTGATGAGGGAGGAAAACTCGGTAAATTTTCATTCTGCTTGGTATGTGTAGCATCAATCCCAAAACCAATATTAGTTATCATGTTAATTTTTGGTCGAACAGTAAGTCCATGGTTAAGCCAGCTGGCATATACCCACGCATAATCCCATGTATCAACCCCTTCCTGCATTTTATCAAAAATTCGCATCCAATATTTTTGAGCATCTTGCGTAGGTAAGATAGAACTTAACCAACTTGTTTTGCGCAAATTTGGCCAAGATTTCAGCTCTGAATCATACTTTTCCCATCTATTCTTCCAAGTTGCCCAACCCCAAATGTTAGGATATTTAGAGAAAAAATAACTTTCTGAATCAATTTCATTTGGACCGTCTGTACGATGCCCACTAATAGTCATGATGGATTGGTTATCTTGGTAACGCTTTAGCATTTCCTTGCAAAACGGGAAAAAACTCAAATCTGGCAAACAGTCATCTTCCAAGATAATGCATTCGTCCACTTGTGTAAAGACGAAATCTAAGCCTGTTGGGATACTTTTCCTACAACCTAAATTCGAATCAGAATACTTTTTCCGTATTTCACAAGGCCAATTAATGGTCTCAATAATTTCTCTAGTCTGCTGACATAATAAAATATCTGTTTTGCTCCCAGCTCGTGGGCCATCTGCCACAACAAATAGTGTAGTTGGCCTTAATTGGGCCAATACATTAATCACCCTTTGTGTGAACGCTGGCCGATTATATACAAATAAAACAACTGGAGTCTCAAAAAGCATATTTATCCCTTTACCAATAGGCACCCTTATCTGTTAAATTATCCTTATTCTCAGGATAGTATTTTTGTGGCATATCGATCCAATTTTCATTAAAATAATTCATCTGCCAATATGGGTCATTAGCCCATCTTCCACCCTTTATCCCAAACAAAACTTGCAAATGGCCACCAAGTGAAATTCCAACTTTCCCCAAATTTTTTACATGGGAAACTAATGGTAAAGCTAGCGCTCCTGCGGCAATGAGTGCAATATCATAATCGTAGGTGCTTATTTCACTACATATATGATTATACAATGCAATGGAGTCCGAAAAGTTAGCATGAGTTTGGAATGAATTTCCGAATGAATAAGGAATTTGAATCGAACTTACTTTCCCCGGGAAAAACCACTTCCCATTAATCTTAGCCCAGACTCCTTCAAAAATATCTTTCTGGCAACGATACTGAAGTAATTCTGAATAGGGTGAAATAAATAATATCTTGCGACTTTTAAAAAAAGGTAAGTAACAATTTTCTACCGCATATGGAGAAGAACGATCTGGTTCTGACTGCTGATAGGGTATAAATTTTGTTCTGAGGCCGTTTTTAGAGATGATTCCTAATTCCTGTTTTGCTTGAAAAATCCCTAATACATCTATATTTCTAATATGTTTTGAATAAAATGCTGCAAATTCTTGGAGAAATAATGGGTCAGTCGGAAAAACACCAAATTGTATTTCACAATGATATCTTAATAGTGATTCATAAGCCTTCGTTTGTACCGTTGAGGGATTGGTAGCTAAAAAAGGCAAATAGCCCAGCAAACATTGTTCAGAAAAGCCAATCTTACCCATACTAAAACCAGTACTTTCTTCTATAGAAATCTTCAAGTCTTGTATTAGCTCAGCCCGATTAATCAAGGCTAATTCATAATTCATTATTCCTTTGTCTAATTTTCATATGTAACAATTTGAGCAATTCACTACTATAGACTTCTTCCTCCAGAGATGTATACGATACATTCTGATTATGAACCCTTTTATGTAATACGACTTCATCAAACAAAATAATTTCCTCTTTCATCTCTTTTACTTTTGCAAACCAAATGATATCACTTGCTACCTTCCAATTTGTTTCAAAGTAACCGATTTTGTCAAATATAGCACGACGGCCAACAAAACACCCCGGCATGTAGGCAAGATGAGATTGAGACAATAAAGACAGTTTGAATTTAGGCGGTGGTGTTTGATTTGCTTCAATGAAAAATTGTACATGACCAATAGACCCAAGCTTGGTGTCATCTTGGATTAAGGCAGTAATATGATTAGAAATGGTTGTAGGCTCCCAAATGTCATCACTATCTAAGATGGCTACAAATTCCCCTTTACACATGGTAATACCTTGATTCCATGCATCAAAAAGACCTTTCCCAGTTTGTAATATAAATTTAATTTGAGGATACAGTGCAACAATTTCCTTCGTATTATCTGATGAATGACCATCTATCAATATAATTTCAAGATGATTATAGGTTTGAGCAAAAATACTAGTTAGTGCATCCGAAATAAATTTCTCGGCATTTAATGTTGCCATAATAACACTGACTAAAGGCTCCTTTTCTTTTATTTGATTTTCCATAATGCAGATTTTAATAACGGCTCTTCATTTAAAAACTAGAATTAGACCTATGTGCTTAAGTGATTTACCTATTATATTTATTAAATTAATTGTTTCATTAGCACCTTAATTACCATCTTCCTCAAAAGTTAACGAAATAGCGAATGTTTCATCTTCGCAAATCGGTTTCTTTAAAATATTCGATTGAATTCGTTCTTTATCAAACCAAATATCGGTAGCTTGTATTAATTGTTTTTTTAATTATGTTCAATCTTAAAGTAAATCTTACTTGTCGTCAGCCATGATTAGAAACCCAAAAATTTGATCCAAAATCTAATAATAAGCATTACGAAAAGTGGAATTTGTCCTGATATATTTAGTTTAACCCTCGTACCTTCATCTGGTTATTTCATTAGATGGATTCACTGATAATTGAGGTGATGTAATCAGTTGTGTACACATGAATGGATTTTGATTTAAATTGCAATCACTTTTTATAATTCAATTAAAATTTGCCCCTTCACTAGGTTTGTACAAAACCACTTGGCCAATTTTATCTGCATATAAAATGCTCCCTTCCTCGGTAATATGCCTGCTATCGTAAACGACCTCTCTCCTAGTAGATCGCCTAAGTTTATAATAATAAATACCTTTTGGTTTAAATTAATTAATCGAATTTTGGAATACATACTGTATCTGAAATATGGATTAAATACTTCTTTATAGAGTTAGTGACATAGGTGAACAATAAAGATGGATTACATAAATATTAACACTTGTAGCTACACGTCTCTTATTAATTCCAAAGATTGGAGATCCAATAGAAGAAATTGGCATAGCTGATCCAATATCCGCTACTGTGCACTCCACGAAGTAAATATTGGGTTTATGCCTTATGACAAAATCACCAACAATAAAATATGAGGCTATAGATCCAACACCACCAAGGCCTGCATTTATATTATGATTGAACCCAGAAATTGAATCCAATTTTTCTTTCAAAAATAGCTTTAATCCTACTTTTTGTGAAGCAACACTATTCCCCAAGAAGGCTATTTGAAATGATTTTGATTTTAAATCATTTTATTGGGAGAAAAAATCTCCGCAATAATTGTATTTATTTTCCACCTAATTATTTAGAATTTTCGGTTAAATGTATTAGTAAGTTTTCAATTGAATTTGCAAGTTTAGTCGGATCATTTCCCAGATTAAAACGAAAACAGGGAACCTGACGTAAAACGGAAGTAAAAACTCGATAAATTTCATTTCCGGCATCAGGCAATAGTAGTTTGCTTGAAGAGCAAATAATACTGAGCGCATTAGCTCTTGAAAGGGGTTCAAAACCAATTTCAAGATCAGGATTTTGATGAGGTACTATTACTGCTTTTAGGTTTCCAAATTTCTGCAATTGGGAATTAAAAGTTCGATTGAAAAAGAAAATCTCTTTGTCGTATTCCTCTTCAAAATGACCATAATTGGACGCGTGCAAAGCTGGGAATTTATCTAAGTCCGAACTATGTATTTTACCTGAACAATATATGCCGTGTGTTTTGGGAAGGTTGGCATTTATTGAAATTGCGCAAATATCATCCCCAAAATAATTCAAGCCTCCAATCAGAGCCCGTAGGGCAGTAGATGACTTTCCGGTACCACTATTACCTCCTATTAATAGGCTTCCGTTTAATGTCCCAACGGAAGCGGCATGCACCATAACGATGTTAAGCCGACGTAAAATCCAACTAAATATCCCTCTCAACGGGCATGACAATTCGAAGGCGGGAATTTCACTAGGATTGACAAAACAAACCACGCCATGATTTTTAACGTGATCCATAAAACTTAGCATCCGAGCATGCGGGAAGTAAGCACTTTCAAAGCGATCGTTCAAAAATCCCGCCAATTCTCCTCGGATTTGAATGGCTTCAATTTTACAAGGTGACTTAGGAAAATGAACACCTGTAGATTCGCTATCCCAAATTGATAGGATATAGGTATTACCAACAGTTGAACCATCTACTACCAAGTGCTCAATTGCGGGAAGGATGTATGGGATTAATGTAATTCCGGCGAAATCCAGTCGAATATATATACCGGCTAACTCAATGAAATAACTTACATGATCACGGGCCGCTTCAAATGCTTTATCAGTCTGCTGAAAGGCCTCCTTATAAAACTGATCTATGCCCATTTAGCTCGACGACCCATCAGTGGCGTTGGTTTTATTGCTAATCGGCCACCCAGCTTTATCTACATCATGCACAGGATCAAGAAGTAAAATTTCTTGCATATCGGAAAAAGTTTCAATGATCGGAGATAGGAATGCTACTTTTTCACTCATCGGGGCTGACTCAACAATAATTTTATGGTCAAAATCTGCTTCCTTAATAATCTTTTTTTCAAGTAAAGTCTGGATGAATTGTTGGACTTCTGCAAGTAATTCATTTTCATTAGCTTGATAGATCTCCATTAAATCAATCACTAATTCTTCGATCGAATATTGATAGATTATACCTTTCCAAATCTGAGTTGCGGACGATCTCAAGCTATAATAAACGCCTGATTCAAGGTTGACCAAAACCACTTCTTCTCCAAAGATATCATTTATAATATTGGTGTCGAAAATTGAGTAACGCTGACTTTTTTTCATGTAAAATTTAGTTTAAGGTGTAAGTAGATATTCCAACGAAAGTATGCCAGCGAGCGTCCCACTTGAAAGTACGCCATTTATTCTGGAGTAAAGTGCCTCACTTTCTCTGCCTGTGTTTTCCATTTAGCGAATGAGGTTCGTTCAAAATTAGTAGTTTTTTTCTTTCCCGATTTACTTTATTACGTCAAAGTGTTTTTCCAGGATTTCATCCTCTTTAAGCAGATAGAAATTCTCGAAAACATATTGAAAATAATAAAGATCAATTTGTTGTTGCTCAGGTCGATACTTTTAACAAATCAATTTCAACACAACTATGTCCGGTAATGGTGCAACAATCACCAACAGATCCTCCATCATTACTGGTTAATTAGCCAGTACTTCAGAATACCCCAAAACGCGCAAATCAACCCTTTGCTGATTAAAATTTTCAGGAAAACACTTCTTCAATTTTCCTAAATGTCAAGATATCTACCACAATAGCGCCTTTCTTAAAAATCAGGGTATTGGACGCAATTTTGGCCATAACAAACCCAATTGATACCAAGCGGTTCATAAACTTTCCAAATTTCGCTCTAGTGGGAACCATGATGGCAAAGGCAATATCCTTAGTTCCTCTTGGTGGTTTGCTGTTACTTTCCTTTGAGTTTTGTAGCGCAATAGCATTGGCCACCAATAAGTAAAAATTGATCCCAATTTCACGAAATACTTCATCAACTAAATCGATTACATCCATGAAATAGTGTATTAAAGTCTTTTATTTATCGGGTTGGATGTATTTATCGTATATCAAATGGGCAGTTTCAAGACAGCGCTTGTTTCTTATTTGGACCTAATCGGCGTAGGTTATCAATGAGGGGACATAGGGTTGCTTTTCATGCAAATGAGAACACTCCATAGGCAAATCCTCCCAAAACATTTGAAAAACCGCTAAAGCCCCATTAGTTTTGGAGGATCAACTCGTATTTTCGTACTAATTGGTCTTTTCCCAGCAATAATTGATGATAGCCTTTTCTGGGCGAAGGTAATTAGTAAAGAATTCACCTGCAGGTTCAGACCTCAAACAGAGTCTTTGGCATCCTAGATGGTGGACTGTCAATCCTTTCCATTTCTTGGATTAAAATCCCTCACTTTAAGATTTGGTTTGAGCATCATTGCCTAAACGCCTATCCACTTAGGTAGTAGTTTCTTTTTTTGGTTGAGTACACTGGTTTTTCTGTCTTTCTTGAGAAAGAAGCCTGTATCTCCTAAGCTTTTGAGGATTCAGTCATATTTCCAAAAGCAAGCCAAAAATTTTCTGCAATGGCCTAGTAGGGTGCATTCAGGATTTTTGGAAAAGCAAGAAATTGGTAAACTAATCTCAGCCCACTATTGGTAGAGATTTTATTCTCCACATCTTTTGAGATAGCTTTCGCCATTTGATTTCCAATCTAGACATAAACATCCTTCTGGTTCAAGAAAATATTCCCAACAGCGTCCATGTGAGCTAGCCCCTCCGCTCGAAGCAATTCCTTTCCTTTGGATCAAACTTGTTGGCAACAACCAATAGGTTTTATGGATAACGAATTTTTTGGTTATTTCTGGAAACTAATGTGCACGAATTTCATTTTTTACTCAAGTCACCAACTTGACTGGACGGTCTCCCAATTGGATTTCAAGCGTTCTGTCCAGGGGAATTTCCCTTCTTAGTATTGCTAGAAGTGAACTTTTCTGGCGTAAATTTTTAAGGGTGGGAGAGAAAAGATCATTTTCCATTGGTTCAGAAATATATAAACTCCACAAAACATGAACAAGCACTATTATTGAACAGTGTTTTTCTAAAACAGAAAATGAATTTAGGTTTCATTGGCTTAATGGATTTTCGATTAATCCAATACGAAGTTCGATTCACCCCATAAAAAAAGGGATGAAAAACATCCCTAATTACCTATAAATAAAT
>CAZNND010000096.1:0-1145 GCA_964574365.1 uncultured Limnohabitans sp. | reverse complement strand
GAATTCCCGACTGCCAAAATCTTTAATAACATACTGGAAAAGATAAAAGGGGAAGCCACAAAGATTTTTTCAGAACTGGAAAGGGATTTAGGACGTGTCCCATCCACCATGGAACTAAAATCCAAACTGGATGAAGTCCTGAAAGAAATTCCTGAGGCAGGGAAAGGAGACACCCAAAGAATCCCCACTTTCTTAGAACTGTTTAAAAGATTCATCCAAGATTCACAGGATGGGACAAGACTGACAGCATCAGGAAAAAGATTTGACAAAAGATCCATCCAAAAATACAATACTGTTTTGGACACCTTGGATAAGTTTGGAAAGTCCTATCACCTGACCTTTGAATCCATTGACAAAAACTTTTATACAAAGTTTGTCACTAGCCTAAACAAGAAAAAATACACTGTCAATACAGTTGGAAAGTACATCAAAGTAATTAAGACCTTTCTGACTTATGCCACAGAAAATGGATATAACACCAACATGTTTTTTAAGTCTAAGCAGTTTAAGGCACATAACACCCCCGGGTTTTCAATCTACCTGACTGAATCAGAAATCAGTCAAATTTTGGAACTGGATCTGAAGGGAACCCCACATTTGGAACGTGTCCGGGATCTGTTTGTAGTGGGGTGTTGGACTGGGTTAAGGTTTTCCGATTTTACCACGATAAGACCCGAGAATATCAAAGAAGACTATTTGGAAATAAAGACATTCAAGACCGGGGAAAAAGTCATTATCCCCATCCATCCCATGGTTAAAACAATCATGGACAAATACAGTGGCAAATATCCAAACAGTCTGCCACCTGCCATATCAAACCAAAAGATGAATGACTATCTGAAGGACATAGCAAAACAGGTGGACTGCCTTAAATCCCAAGTGGAGGCCGAATATCTGAAAGGAGGGATAAAAGTGACTGAAAAGAAATTGAAATGGGAACTGGTCACCACCCACACTGCCCGCAGATCATTTGCCACCAATGTTTATAAAAGTGGATTCCCTGCCATCAGTTTGATGAAGATCACAGGTCACAGGACAGAAAAAGCCTTTTTGCTTTATATCAAAGTCACCCCTGAGGAAAACGCAAAACAGTTACTGGATCATTGGAGAAAGACAGCCTTAAAAGTGGGATAAGATGGAAAAGA
>CAZNND010000095.1:0-15134 GCA_964574365.1 uncultured Limnohabitans sp. | reverse complement strand
AGATAGAAATAAGATAGAAATAAGATAGAAATAAGATAGAAATAAGATAGAAATACACCTTGATTGGTTCGGGAAAATAGGCTTCGAGAGCTAGTGGTGGCCTATTTCAACCTCCGAAGGAGGTTTTATTTCCAATGTATTTCCAATGTATTTCCACCTATTTCGATCCTATTTCCAATGTATTTTCACCATATACCCATCCAAATTCCCATAATATCAAACCCGTTAACCTAATGAAAAAAATAACAACTCTACTGATTGCTATGATTTTAGCAGTAGCCACCTTTGCCCAGCAAGGCATCAAGTCCAAGTACTTCGAAATGAGAACCTACACGGTTCATGAAGGCAAAATGCCGGATTTGATAAGCCGGTTTCAGAATCATACGCTGAAGCTGTTCAAGAAGAATGGCATTGAAAATGTCGCCTATTTTCTTTCTGAGGAGAATCCTGAGAAGCAGCTTACTTTCATATTGGGTTATCCTGACCAAGATTCTCGGGATGTGCTTTGGAACAAATTTGCCAATGACCCGGAATGGGTTGTAGCTTATAAGGCGTCTGAAGCCAATGGCCCTTTGGTTCAAAAAGTGGATCAGGTATTTATGGTTTGGGCAAACAACCTCAATGACCACAAAAAGCCAAAGCCAAGTGGAATCTTCCAATTGAGGACTTACCATTGCTTTCCGGGTAAAATCGAAAATATTCAAACCCGATTCCGGGATCATACGAGAGATCTGTTTGATAAGCAAGGGTTGAAAAACTATCCGTATTGGTTGACTGTGGAGAAAGATGGTGCGCAGCCAAAATTGGTTTACTTGCTGGGTCACGATAATAAAACCGAATTCAATGCGGCATTTGACCGATTCAGAGTTGATCCTGATTGGGTCAAAGCCAGAGATGCCTCAGAAGCTTCTGGTAAAATCGTAGAGAAAGTCGTAAGTGTATTTTATACCGCATTGCCATTCTCACCGATGAAATAATCGTTCGAAGTACAATGTTCGATGTTCGGCGTTCAATGTTCGAAGTTCGGTGTTCTATAATCGAATTTCGATATTTTGTAAAATTCATAATTCCGCATAAGTTTCTCCGAAAGTTTTTAAACTACAAAGGCCATCCTGAATTGATCAGGTTGGCTTTTTTGTTGGTCTGTAGCGAAATCAGAAATTTGTTCGTTTCATTGGCAATTGAATAACTTTGAACCCATGCAGAAAGCGTTTTTGATCATTCTCCTAGTTGTCTTTTTTATTTCCTGCAAGGAAAATGATGGACCGACGTCATGTGGAGTTGGTGATCCTGTCAACGACCTACCTTGGCTCAGTCAAGGGATTAAGGAATTAGAGACTTCAGGTTTACTGGAATATTCCTACCTGGTTCAAGCTACCTACAAAGGGGAGACGGTGTTCTTCTTTGGCTCCTGTTGTCCATTTTGCAAATTTGCCATTATCATTTTGGATTGTCAAGGAAAGGCCCTTTCAAGTTCCATAAGCAGTTCAGACTTGGTTAATTCTAAAGTCATCTGGAAACCAGCCAATTCGATTTGTAACTTAGATTAATACCGAAAAAGCCAACTTGAAATCATTCAAGCTGGCTTTTTATGTTAAGGTCTGTGTCACCACAGACCTTTGAATTCTTACAACTTACTTCGCGTTGAAGGTTATTCCCATAAGGATGAAGGTTCCCAATTCAGCACCTTTGGCATCGCTTACAAAATAAAGTTTGTGCTTCTTGCCATTGGTGGTTCCGGTAACCGGGATCATCGCCTGATGCATCAAAATCGGCATGTTTGGTGCCTTAAATCCTGCACTTGGCTGGTGTGTTCCTTTGGCCACCGCTTCACCTGTAGGACTGTCCAGACGAATCTCGAAATCTACAGGAACAGTAATCGGCTCTTGGGATGCAGTCATTAACATGATGGAACCAATGCCTGTCAGGTCAATCGCAGGGAGTGCGAAAGAACCTTTTTGGTTGGGAACGGTCAACAAGGTTCTGCCATCAAACACCATTTTTCCGTAGGTTAAAAGATCATTAGCCTGAGCCAAATCCACCGTATTGGGTCCCAATACCAAAGAACTTGAACCGGTCAGTGGTTTGATACCTTCTCCACCTTTATCGGTGTAGGTAGCCGAAATCACCAATGATCCAGTAGCGGATGCTGGCTTACCAAGAGTGGGATCAACAGCTCCTTTTGCACCCAAGCTTGGCTTACTTTCCTCTCTTAGAGAAAGGATGTAGGTGACGAGCGCATTTACTTCAGAGTTTTTTAAGTCTGGATTAGCCGGCATGGCTGTTTCACCCCAAACGCCTCCTCCTCCATTTCTGATTTTGTCAACGAGGTAATCCCGGTTGCGTTCTCTGTATTTTTTGGCTACTTCCGTGTAAGCCGGACCGATAGATTTCTCGTTTTCCTTATGACAAGTTTTACAAGTCAAAGACTGAACGAGTGATTTTCCAGTCATGGCTTCACTCATCACCTTGTGGCCCATGTCCGCTTCTGCCTGGTCAATTCCTTGCAAATAATCTGCAGCAACGTAAAGGCTACTCATATCTGAAGCCGCTTCTGGATGGTCTTCATCGGAAACCGAAACAGCATAGCTTACTTTTTTGCCAGGGAAGTAGAAAGACTGATTTCCTACCACTGAAATGGATACTTCAGGGGCAACATTTCCCGAATACACAGATACTAATGTGCTTGTTCCGGTGAGGCCTGCAGGATCTGAAGCGGTTACCTTGATTTCGTATTCACCTTTTGTGTTGTAGGTATGGGAAAGTGTAGGTTCATTGGTAGTTTTTGTTTCACCGTTACCCAAATCCCAGGTATAAGTCATGGCGTCTTTTTCTGGATCTGAGGCGGTAGCTGTCAGCGTTACTGTCAATGGATTTTTGCCTGAAGTTTTATCTACAGTCAAATCAGTGACTACGGGAGCACGGTTTCCTCCGTTGTAATCGATTCGGAATAGTCCTGCATCAGGGTTTTTGGCAAACCAACCATTTCCGTATTCCAGAATGTAAATTTTTCCGTCCGGCCCCATTTCCATATCCATGAGGGCGTTGAACTTGGTGCCACCCATAAACGGTTCCATTTTGTCATAATCCCCGTTTTCCTTCATAGTCACGACTTTAATCCAACCTCTAATCCACTCATAGATGAACAATTTGCCATCAAAATAATCCGGCATTCGGGTTTCCTTTGGATACATGTCAGAGTAATAAACCGGACCAGCCATGGCATTTCTGCCTCCGCTGCCCAATTGAGGGAAATCCGGTGAAACGGCATACGGATACCAAATGAATGCAGGCTCCACAGGAGGCAATTTTTTCAAACCGGTATTATTCGGAGAATTATTTTCTGGGCCAGCTATATCAAAGGCTTGTCCTGTCTCACCTGTTTCGTAATTAAATTCCCGGTAGGCAAAGTTTTTACCGATCGTGTATGGCCAACCAAAATGTCCTGCTTTACGAGCCTGATTGACTTCATCGTAGCCACGAGGGCCTTTGATATCCAAGGAGTCATTGCGTGCATCTGGACCGACTTCACCCCAATACAGGAATCCGGTCTTTTGATCGACAGAAATTCGATACGGGTTTCTCAGACCCTGGACATAGATTTCAGGACGGGTGCCTTCGGTTCCTTGCGGATATAGGTTGCCTTCTGGAATGGTGTAGCTTCCGTCTTCATTTACCTTGATTCGGATGATTTTTCCTCTTAGATCGTTGGAGTTACCGGAGCTTCTTCTTGCATCCCACTGCTTGTTGCCATCCCGTCCGTCGAGAGGAGCATAGCCATTGAGAGTGTATTTAGATCCAGGCTGGTTAAAAGGAGTGGAGTTGTCACCGGTTGATAAGAATAGGTGACCGTCTTTATCAAATGTGATGGAACCACCAGTATGACAGCAGATATCCCGCTGGGAGTAAAGTTCGAGTATGATTTGCTCGGAAGCCATGTCCCAAGCCCCGTTTGTGAATTTGAATCGGGAAAGTCGGTTGATTTCCTTATCTCCGGTTGGAGCGTAAAAAGCATATACCCAATTGTTGCTGGCGTAATTTGGGTCTTTTTGGATGCCCATTAAGCCTTCTTCGGCATTGACTCCTTTGACCTCTGTTTTCCAGTACACATCCAACTTGGCCACCTCTTTCAATTCTCCTGTGGCATTGTTGTACATCAGGATTTCACCCCTTCTCTGGGCAACCAAGATGTCCAAATTTGGAAGAATGGTCATTTCGGTAGGTTCTGTAAAGTGACCGATGGAAAGGGTGGTTTTGGTAAAGCGATTTTCTTCCGGAGTACGCTTGGATTTGGTTTTTTTATAATTCAGTTCTTCGTTTTCACCAATTGCATATTGGATCCCGGAAAGTAGGTGTTTTAAGAAATCAGCTTCTTCGTAGGATTCTTTGGTATGTCCACCACCGGTGTAGTACGCACGGCCACCGTCAAAATCATGGTACCAGGCGATGGGATGCTCTCCCATATCGGCGCCTCCCTGATAGGAAGATTCATCCAGCATCAAGAGTTTTTTGGTGTTTGGATTAACATTTTTATAGCTGTACCATTCGTCGGTACGCTCCCAAGATTCCGGTAAGAAATCTACTGAAGGATGTTTTTCAGCTGTTTTTGTGATTTTTCCTGGCTGAACATTCGGGTGCGGGTCGTTGATGCCGGGGTGATCAGAAAAGTACCCTCCGACAAGTCTGCCGTACCAGCCCCAGTCATATTCTGTGTCTGCGGCCGCATGGATTCCCACAAATCCACCCCCTGATTGAATATACCGTTCAAAATCAGCTTCTTGGTAGTGGTTGAGGACATCGCCAGTGGTACTGAGGAAAATGACCGCAGCATATTGGGCCAGATTTTCCTCGTTGATCATCTCGGCGTTTTTGGTGGTGTCCACCGAGAAGCCGTTTTCGGCTCCCAATTTTTGGATCGCAGCGATCCCGTTTGGAATGGATTCGTGATAGAATCCTGCAGTTTTACTGAAAATCAGCACTTTCGGTTGACCTTCTCGCTTTTTTGAGCAAGAAGCCATACCTACTCCCAACAGCACAAGCAAAAAGAGCAGGCTACGCAGGTTTTTCGGGTAATTCATAAGGTTTGGATAAATTTTTCTGAAAAATAGGAAAAAAGTACAAACGCTTGACTACGAAGCGGTATAAAGCAAAAGATAATGGATCAATCGGTCGATTTTGTCGATGAACTATTTGCATCAAAGAACTCTTGCACCGTTTCCGATTTCAACCGGGATGAAATCAGGTGCTTTGCCGAAAGAAATTTCATATCCTTCCGTCAAAATGGATTGAAATTGTTCCAATTCGGATCGCTTCACCAAATTTATCGTACACCCTCCAAAGCCTCCGCCCATCATGCGGGCACCGAGGACGGAGTCCAGTGCCTGGGCTTTTTCGGCTAAAAAATCCAGCTCAGGGCAACTCACTTCAAAATCCTCACTGAGGCTTTGATGAGAAGCGTTCAGAAGTTTACCGAAGGCTTCTAATTTTCCGGTCTGAAGTGCTTCTGCAGCTTCGTAAACCCTTCCACATTCGGCGATCACATGTTTGGCTTTCGGTAAAAGTGCCGTTGGAAGAAGCTTTTCTATTTTCACCAAATCTGAAGAATTCAAGTCCCGCAGGGTATGAATTCCGGGAAATTCGCTTTGAAGTATTTCTACACTTTTCTCACAGGCCTCTCGCCTTTTGTTGTATGCAGAATCCGCTAAGGAGTGTTTGACTTTGGTATTGACCAAAATCAGGGAATAATCTCCCAGTAGCACGGGGATTTCTTGATGGGTTGTGCTTCGGCAGTCGAGCAAAAGGGCTTTTCCTGAGGATCCAAATACAGAAGCGTAAGGATCCATAATGCCGCATTTCACTCCTGCATACAAATGCTCGGATTTTTGGGCGTAAAGCGCAATATTTTTCTTTGGAATGCGGAAGTCAAACAATCCGGAAATTGCTGTACCAATGGCAACTGAAAGGGCAGCAGAAGAAGAAAGTCCTGAACCCACGGGAATATTCCCCACAATGGCCATATCGAAGCACTGAATCTCATAGCCAGACTGTTTCATTAGTGCGCACATGCCCATGACATAGGTGGCCCAGTGGTCTTTTTTTGGAGAAATGGAGTCCAGTTCAAAACTGAATTCCTGCTCAAAATCCAGGGAATATAATCGGCAAAACCCTAACCTGTTTTTTTGGATTCCCACCCAAATACCCCGAGTCACCGCTGCCGGAAACACAAATCCTTCCTGATAGTCCGTATGCTCTCCGATCAGGTTGATTCTGCCTGGGGCAAAAGCAACAAGTGGGGCGGTGGAAAAGTAAGATTGGAAGGTTTGGGTGAGTTGGGAGGTCATGGTATAAGTTTTTAAGTTATTGGTTATCTGTTATTAGTGGGAAAAAGGCCAATAACTTTAATTCAATAACCGATTACTTTTTTACATCAAAATGCTGGGATGATTTTCTGGGAACCAAGGTGGTTTCTAAAACAATAGAGATGGGGTCTTCCGAGGCAATTCCATCAAGTTGGTCGAGTAGGTGGCTGACGGCCAGTTTGCCCATTTCGTAGCCGGGCTGGGATACGGTGGTGAGGGGAGGCTCAACAACAGCGGAAGTGGGATTGTTGGTAAATCCTGCCAATGCGATGTCCTCAGGTATGCGAATGCCAAGGGTTTTCCATTCGGTGAGTACATCCACTGCCACAGGATCAATCATGCAAAACACGGCATCTGGCCTTGGACGCATATTTAGGATATCCCTAGCTACTTTGATGTTTCCCGCTTCGGTTAGATCCGTGATTTTTATCAACGAGTTGTCCCGATGGATTTCAAATTCTTCTAGTGCCTTAAGATATCCTTCCTTCCTTTTTTTGGAAATATACAGGTCTTCTGGTCCGGAGACATAGACTATTCGCCTTGATCCGTTTTCTAGTAAATGTTTGACGACCTGATACGCACCTCCGGCATCGTTAAACGTAACTTTGGATACAGGTATATCTTCCTGAACACGGTCAAATAGTACAAAATTGATCTCTCGTTCATATAGGTCGTGTAAGTGTTCGAATTTGTTGGTTTCCCTGCTGAGTGAAATCAACAGTCCGTCCACTTGGCTTGAAACCAGAGTTCGGATATTCGCTTTTTCCTGTTCGATGGATTCATTGCTTTGACAGATGATCACATTGTAACCCCGCTTGTTGGCAGTATCCTGTATCCCGCTGATACAGGAAGCAAAAAAGTGGGAGGTGATTTCGGGAACGATTACTCCCAGAGTTTTTGATCTACTGATTCGGAGACTTTGTGCAAGCAGATTGGGCTGATAATTCATCTCCTTGGCTGCTTCTACAATTTTCCGCTTGGTTTCTTCATGCAATTCGGGGGAATCTTTGAGCGCCCTTGAAATGGTGGAAACCGATACGCCTAACTTTTTGGCGATTTCCTTCATCGTGACCTGATGTCCTTTTTTCATGGTAGTGCTTTTTTATTTTCCTTACTATGCAATCGTCTGCGCTTACGAATAAAGCAAAGATTTTGGAAAAAACCGTTATTCTTGATAAACTGTGTACAAAACAGTTTCACCAACAACTTTCAAGGTTCGTGAATCAATCAGTTCCATGGCATCCTGATGGGTATGGTGATAATGGCCAAACCCAAAATCAGGCGAAAATTCGATGATATCGATCATTGGAAAACCCGCAATGGCATTGACAAAGTAATGGTCATCCAAAATCTCTGGGGAATCTTGTTGAATAAAGAATCCTGAATGCCCCAGTTGGGTTGCATTTCCCCAAACTTTTGAAAGAATTCCGCTGGCATATTGTCTGGAATACCCTTCCCGGTAAAATCTGGCATTTTTACCTCCAACCATATCTACCAAAATTCCATAGTAGGCAGAATAATTGGGAATGTGCTTGTTTTTGGACCAATACTGCGAACCATGACACCACCAAATTTGGGAATTGTTAGAAACTCTGGTGTTCTCTGGTTCGCCATCATCCTCTCCGTCAAAGAAAATCAGGTCAATCCCTACTTCGGGCTTTAACTCCTGTGAAGCAATTGTTCTTGCAATTTCCATCAATACTCCTACTCCGGATGCTCCGTCGTTAGCGCCATCTATGGGTTCATTGAGTCGCTCGGTATCTTTATCAGCAATTCTTCGGGTATCCCAATGGGCAGCCAAAAGAATTCTTTTCGTTGCTTCAGGATTGTAAGAAGCAATAATGTTGGTTAGATTCCAGTTTAGTCCATCATAGGTTTTAGTCTGAAAATCCTGGGTTTGGACACTCCATCCGTACTTTTCCAAGGTTGAAATCATCCAAGCTTTGGTATCGGCGTGTCCCTTAGTGCCTGGCACACGTGGCCCGAAATCCACTTGCTTTTGTACAAAGGCATAGGCGGAATCTGCATTGAAGGCAGGGTAAGGTTTGATGACCACTTCTTGGACCGCGGTCTCGGTTTTTTTCTCACTTGAACAAGCCCATACGAATAGAAGCAGGGCTAAAAGCAGTAGTTTGTTATTCTTCATATGCCCAATCGATTCGGTCTTTCATATCTTTTACCACAAATCCCATAGACTTCAATCCTGCACGGATTTCATCCACTTTTGCATAGTCACGGGCCGTTTTGGCTTCAGAATAAAGCTTGAGCAGCAAGTCCAGCATGGGGTTCTGTACGTCACTTTTTTCCTCTATCAAGCCAAGAATATCCACTACGAAGGTGATAAATGAGTCTCTCATTTTGATAAAAACTTCTTCACCCAAAGCCGCCGATGCAAGTTGTCCGGTAAAGATAGAATTGATCTTTTTCAGCACATTGAACAAATGACCGATGGCTTGCGCGGTGTTGAAATCGTCGTCCATCGCACGGTAGGAAGCTGCGATGCTGCTTTCCACCTGCTTGATCTGATCTGGATCCGGGGTGATTTCCGGATTTGGCGTGTATTCCAAGGCCTTTGCAATGCGCAAGCCGTTGATAATTTTCTTGTATCCTTTTTGTGCAGCCTTTAGCGCCTCATTGGAAAAATCCAGAGTCGATCGGTAATGTGCTGTCAACATGAAATAGCGGATCGTCATTGGGCTGTAGGCTTGCTCCAAGAGTCGGTGATTTCCTGAGAACAACTCCTGCAAGGTGATAAAAT
This sequence comes from uncultured Limnohabitans sp., assembly GCA_964574365.1. Lineage (GTDB taxonomy): Bacteria > Bacteroidota > Bacteroidia > Cytophagales > Cyclobacteriaceae > Algoriphagus. The sequence continues at coordinate 6,017 of CAZNND010000095.1, read as the reverse complement.
TGCCCAAAGACTTGCCCATCTTCTGCCCGTTGATGGTGATCATATTGTTGTGCATCCAATATTTAGCAGGATCGCGGTGGTTGCAGGCGTTTCCTTGGGCGATTTCGCACTCATGGTGCGGGAACATCAGGTCCATTCCGCCGCCATGAATGTCAAAATGGGTACCCAGGTATTTAGAACTCATGGCTGTACATTCAAGATGCCAGCCTGGAAAGCCAAGCCCCCAAGGGGAATCCCATTTCATCAGGTGTTCGGGAGCTGCATTTTTCCAAAGTGCAAAATCTACGGAGTTTCGCTTTTCGCCCTGTCCATCCAAATCCCGGCTGCCACTGATCAGTTCATCCAGGACCCTGCCGGAAAGTTTGCCGTATTTGTAGCTATTGTTGTATTTCAGGACATCGAAATAAACCGAGCCGTTAACTTCGTATGCCAACCCTTCCTTGAGAATGGCTTCGACCAAGGCAATCTGCTCCGGAATATGGCCTGTGGCACGGGGTTCAATGCTGGGCTTCCAGGTATTGAGCAAGGCCATGTCTCGGTGGTAGGTGTCCGTGTATTGCTGGGCTACCTCCATTGGCTCGAGCTGCTCGAGTTTGGCTTTTTTAGCAATTTTGTCTTCCCCCTCATCTGCATCACCAGTAAGGTGGCCCACGTCGGTGATATTTCGTACGTAGCGAACCCGATAACCTAAGTGCGTCAGGTATCGGTTAACAGTATCAAAGGTCACTGCCGGACGACCATGACCCAGGTGGGCATCCCCGTAGACCGTAGGCCCGCAGACGTACATCCCGACAAAGGGTGGGTTGATGGGTTTGAATTCCTCTTTTTCTCTGGAAAGCGTGTTGTATAATTTGAGTTGGTGTGGTTTCATTTTTAAGATGCAAGAACCAAGAATTTAGAACCTTAAAAACTGTTTTTGGGTTCGCTCTGCAAATTAGGGGATTTGGCTTGGGAAATGAAAAAAGAATTGAATCGGTGAAGCTCTAAACTATTCTCTGGATTTGGATTGGTTGACGGGTTTTGTTCAGAAAAAATAGGAGTTATCGGTTCTGAGAACTCACCTGAAGTATTTTTTAGCTCTGCCATCGTCAGTCAGCCCTCAATTCTTTCAGAGTCAAAATTCAATTGATTCATAAAAATATATTTTTCGAAAATCTAGTCTTTAAGTTGAAAATTTTTGAGGTAGTACTAGTGACATTAAGCGAATGGTTGTTCAATGAAATGACTGATTAAGAAGTCTAAGGTTTTTTAATGAGCCCTGCATTTTTCAAAAGCTTGATAAAAGTTTCTTTAGGTAGATTTTCGTATTCGCTTTTGTCAAAAATATGAATCAGATAGATTTCCTTTTGTTGACTAAAATAAAAGTAAATCACTCGGGCTCCTCCAGATTTTCCTTTGTTTTTACTGGAAATGGAGATTCTAATTTTGAAAAGATTGGAGCCTAGAGGTATTCCTATGATGTAATCTTGTTCAAGTTGATTGACTAAAACAATAAGATCATCCTTGAGTGATGGAAAATTCTTGAAAAGCCGTTTGAAAAACTATTTAAAATCTTTCGTGAGAATGACTTCATAATTCATTTAAAAAATCTTTTGCCAGTTCTTTTTTTTGTTTTCCCTCTTGAATTTTTTTTACCTGCTTAAGGCTTGATTCTATTTCTGAAATGAATTCAATAACATCTTGCTTTTCAACGAGTTCAAATTCAATTCCTTCCTTAGTTAAAAAATCCGCTATGGATTTGACTTGCTTCTTGTTTTTTGGATAAGCTTTGATTCTGACTGCATCCATTTTCTTTTGTGATTTGGATCAATTTAGTACATGAATCTTCAGTTTACCTTCAAATTTAGACTGTACCAGGAATTTTCATTTTTAAAATTTGAACAAAATTCGGTATTTCCTCGATTAGGCATTCTCTGAAAGGGAAATCATTGATTTCAATTAAAGTTAAGACTAATTTTTGATTTGCCAAAAAATTATTCAATGATTGGGATCTTTCCAAACAAAATAATTAAGAACCCCTCCGATTTTTTTTAATCAAATCGGAGGTCTTGCTACTAAAATCTAGCTACTTGATACTTCAAATTAATGCATAAAAATGCAGTACGCCTGTCATCGCCTTTTGCCCACAGACCTGCTTGCAGAAGGCGAATTTCCGCAGAAAAAGACGCAGACCTGTCCGCCGAAGGAGGATTTTCACAGATTTTTGGAATCCAATGATTTTTTATTCTAGCGGATTGTCTCGTCCTGGTTTTACTTGACACTTTTTTGTTGTTTTTCTTTTGTTTTCAATCTTCTTACATGCCCTTCTTACCGGCGAGTGGATTGGTTGACTTCGCCCTATTTCTTCGCCGGCGCTGATGAGCTGTTTTTTCTTTTTACCCCGGGTGGCGTCGATCCTCCTTACCTAAGGCTAATACATTTGACCTCCCGATATCGCAAGCTCATCGGGACAGGCACTTCGGGGTCGGCTTCCGAGTTAAATGCCTAACTGCAATTATTTCCTTCAAAAGGCAAACCATATTACTATTGTAACGGCATCCAAATCTTGGTACTTTGTACTTGATACTTGATACTTGCCTCTAGTTTCTTGCCTTTAGTCTCTCGCTTCTCAATGTTTAAAATGCCTCACCCCCGTCATTACCATGCTCATGCCGTGGGCGTCGCAGAAGGCGATGCTGTCCTGATCCTTGATCGAGCCTCCCGGCTGCACCACTGCGGTGATCCCTGCCTCATGGGCGATCTCCACGCAATCCGGGAATGGGAAAAAGGCGTCCGATGCCATTACCGCCCCTTTCAGATCAAAGCCAAATTCGCCAGCTTTGATGATCGCCTGGCGCAGGGCGTCCACCCGGGAAGTTTGTCCCACACCTGAAGCGAAAAGTTGGGAATCATTGCTTAACACGATGGTATTGGATTTGGTGTGTTTGCAGACTTTCGCTGCGAACACTAAGGCGTCCAGTTCTTTTTCAGTAGGAGCCACTTGGGTCACGACTTTGAAATCCGCCTTGCTTTCGGTAGCCAAATCTTTGTCCTGCTCGATCACGCCGTTGAGCAAGGTTTTGATCATTTTGGTGCCTGGTAAATCCATTTTCTGACGAAGAAGGATTCTGTTTTTCTTGCCTTTCAATACGGTCAGCGCCTCTTCGGTAAACTCAGGAGCAATCAAGACTTCGAAGAACAGGGAATTCATTTCCTCGGCGGCGTCTTTGTCCACGGGCTGGTTGGTGACCAATACCCCGCCAAAGGCAGAAGTGGTATCAGCTGCAAAAGCCTTTTGATACGCCTCTTTCACGGTGTCTGCTGTCGCGCAACCGCAGGCATTGGTATGCTTCAGGATGGCAAAGGCCGTTTGGTTGGGGAATTCAGCGATCAGATTCACCGCCGCATCCACGTCCACCAGGTTGTTGTAGGAGAGTTCTTTTCCGTTCAACTGAACGAAAAGGTCGCCCAGATTTCCGTAGAAATGGGCAGCCTGATGTGGGTTTTCTCCGTAGCGAAGTGCCTTGGCTTTGCTTTCGGACACTTTTAGCGCAGGGATTTGTTCGGCGCGGTTGAAATAGTTGAAAATGTGCGTATCGTAGTTAGAGGAAACCTGGAAGGCCTGTGCGGCAAAGTAGCGTCGGTCTTCGATCGTGGTGCCTCCTTCTTGCGCTTCCAGTTTGGCTTCGAGTTCGCCGTACTGATTCTTGGAAGCGATGATGATGACGTCTTTGAAATTTTTTGCTGCTGCACGGATCAAGGAGATGCCGCCGATGTCGATTTTCTCGATGATGTCGGCTTCGGATGCCCTGGAGGCGACTGTTTCCTCGAAGGGATACAGATCCACAATCACCAAATCGATCGCCGGAATATCGTATTCAGCAGCCTGCGCCAAGTCCCCTTCATTTTCCCTTCTGTATAAAATTCCACCAAAAACTTTAGGATGGAGGGTTTTCACTCTACCTCCGAAGATGGAAGGATAGGAGGTCAATTCTTCTACAGGAATCACTTCTGCGCCTTGCTCTTCGATAAATTTCTGGGTGCCTCCGGTAGAGTAGATTTTTACTCCATGTTTCTTCAAAAGGGCGATGATCGGTTCGAGGTTGTCTTTGTAATAGACGGATATGAGGGCAGCTTGTATTTTTTTGGTGGCCATTGGGGAATGGTTTGGTTTGGACGCTTAGGGAAGCGCAAAGGTAGGGAAAATGCCATAAAAAATTAGGGCAAATTCAAGTATGGAAACAGGTCAAAGGTTGCAGTTACTGCATTGTCTATATCCTTTGTGAAAAAGGATTTGATTTGAATTTCCCCCCCCAATTTTATGGGATTCATTGGTTATAAGAGACCACCAGTAAAAATTAGGTTACTTATTTTTCACCTTTTCCGCTCTAAGTATCAAATCCCATTGCTTTTTCACATAGTCCCGCACCCAGGCGTTTTTGAACTCAAACCATTTTTCACGGTAATTTCCTGAGTAGTCAATCACTGCTTTAAATTCCCTGAAAGGTTTTCTCCGATTCAAGGCGCTGAAAAGTTGGCTTTGAAGATGGGCATTGTCTGTCAGCTGTTCGGCGAATTCAGCCATCATTTCAAAGGCTTCATTGGATCTCCAGCGCTCTATTTCGTAGTAATCTTTAACGTGTTTCTTCAACTCCTTGGATTCTTCGGCCCATGCTTCCATTTCTATATCGAAGAAGTTGTCTTCCTCGGGGATAAAAAGCATTTTGGAGTTTTTTTTGTGAATAAATGCCCGGAATCCCAGGCTCAACTGTTCTGCGATTTCTTTGATTTGTTCTTCATTCATGGTTTTCAAACTTTCAAAATAGCAAGATAAATCACTTCAATTTGATTTGCCATATTCATTTAGAAAAATATCCTGATCAGGATGTCGGGAAATAGTCTATCCTTTTTCTTGGTTTACCTTAGTGCATGTAATTTGTTGATTTCCAATAAAATTCAACCTATTGAATCGGCATTCAATCGTATCTGCTATTTCAAGAGGAGCAAAGAATTCCGTGAAAATCCTTTTTGGCGAATAGACTTGTTTGAAATACAGCTTTAAAAATCCTTCTATGGAAGAAAGGCTTTGGGAAAAAGTGTAGGAGCCCCCTGACTAGGCCTGATAATTTGTTCCAAATTGGATGTTCTGGAATAAAACCTATTTAGATTTTATCCAGTTCCTGAAATCTGGAAAATAGGATTAATATACTTGTCCATTAAATGTATGTGTGCAGCATTCACAATAACGTATTAAATCGCTTGGTTCTAGTTTTGGATTTGTTAGTTGTAAAATCCCATCATTATCGATATACATTCCTGAGAAATAAGATGATTCACCTACTCTTACAAAGTCTTTTTTGTCATCTGCATTTAAAGCAACCAACCAAAATATTGGGTCGGTTTTGTCTAATCTTGATTTTGCTTCGCTATAGACATCGTTCCATTCTTTTCCAACCTTAGAAAGCAGAAACCTGAACAGTGGGGTATAGTCAAGTCCTCTTTCTTTTTTGCGAGCCATAGTACCTTTTATCTGTTCTAATGTTTCTTGTTTTTTATTTCGGATATGTTTAAAATCTCCACCGAAATTATGGTAAACATTTCTGGCTTTTGTATTCACCTTTCTGTAAAGAGGCTCTTTTTGATTGTATCTATTCATTTTTTGACAATGGTATCGCTTGTATGGCGTGTATGTTCTGCTTTTCCGCTGATAAACATTTCAAATTCCCATTTACCATACTAGAATTATATTATTCTTATGGTTTAAAAGATATAAGTTCTATAACTGGTGGAAATACCTAAAACATCTATTATGAATTTCTATGCTATTATTTTATTATTTAGTTTAGTGTCATTTTTTGTCAGCCCTGTTCAGAAATTAATGTTTCAAACAATTTTCCTTTGTTTCAAATTTCTGTTGCATTAAACCAACGTAAGTTTTGCCGATAAGCCATCGAATAGCCGTAAATTTTGATTCATTCTTAATCTCCTTTCAATCATGAAAAAAGGGCCTGCCCGCCGCAGGAGGGAGAACCTCCTTC
>CAZNND010000094.1:5990-15286 GCA_964574365.1 uncultured Limnohabitans sp. | reverse complement strand
GAGGATTCTACGATCTGGGGTTTTATGGAAACTGGTGGAGTTCTTCTCCTTATGACTCCAATTTATCCTGGTTCCAGAACTTGAACTATCTTAATGGCAGTTGGATCAGGTCTACAGCAATAGGACTTATGGGTTTTCCTGCAGTTGCCTAATAGATTAGGTAATTTATTTGATTATAAATAAATGCCGTGAAGCGGGAAAAAAATTTATGGCACTTTACAGCATTTGCGCTCCTCGGAATTTGTAATTCTGAGGTGTTTTGACTGGTTTCTCAATTTAGGCTATTCAGGAAATATGAGTACAAATAAACTAATAGTTTAAAAAATTTATCTAAACGCCTATGAAACAAATGTTTGGAGAAGTATTGGATTTGGTTTTTAAAAAAACAGTTTGAAAAAATTCCTTTTATCCATCAAAATTCTAAATTTCTCGATGCTAATTCTCTTGAGCTGTGATGTACTGTCAAGATATCGATTGTCGTATCACCTAATATTTTATATATAATTATGTAAGAACCAATTACAAGTTGTCGGATATCTGCTTGGTTTAGAAGTGTAAGAATCTGACCTGAATAAGGATTGCTTTTCAAGATTAGAGTTCTCTTTTTGTTTCTTTGTACTTGAATCTTAGCGTATTTTTTTGAGTCCCGACTAATATAGATGGCCGTTTCTTTCAGGTCTGAAACAGCCTGCCCAGTCCATTTTATTTGAACCATTTTTCAATTTCATTGTCCAATTCCTCCTCTGAGATTACCTTTCCTTCTTCCGAGTCCTTTAGTCCTTTTTCAATTTTTTGGATTAAAATTAATTGCTCCACCAAATCATCCAATGTAAACTCATCAGGTAATTTTTCGAGTTGCTTTGCCACTTGAGTTTTTGTTAACATGATTTTCTATTTTGTCAAATATAATAAAATCAAATACACCGCATCCACCGAACCTCGGGAAAATCACCTTCAGTCCGCTCCGCTCGTAGAAATTTCCGTTCCTTGCGCTCCTCGAAATTCACGGGACAATTCAATAGGATTTGTTTTTCAAGGATTTAAGGAACTTGGATTGTTTCGGTTAGTAGGGATTGGTTTTTTTGGAAAAAAAAAGTGAGTGGGGACACTCACTTTGGCGGGAGAATGGCGACACTCACTTCGGCGGGACACTTACTTCGGCAGAGATACTCACTCCGGCGGAGGATATTTTGTTTTGGGGTAGATAAAGGAACTGAGTTAAAAACTGCAATGCTCATCGACTGGTTCTTTCTATCCGTTACAGCGTCTGCTCATCTTCCTCATTTTTTTGATTTAGAAAGCGGTTACGAGCTGATTCAATGGCTTTGTGCAATTTTTGCATGAGCAATGCCTTTTCAGGTAGGGATGTTAGGTATTCAGCAACACGAATATTGCTTTTATCCAATTGTAGCAGTTCTATGTGTTCCTCATTTTTACCTGCACAAAGGATGAGTCCGATGGGCGGGTTTTCGCCTTCCATCATTTCGTATTTTTCCAAATACCGAAGGTACAATTCCATTTGTCCCTTGAAAGCGGCATCAAAGTCGCCCATTTTCAAGTCAATTGCTACCAGGCATTTCAGTCTGCGCTGGAAGAACAACAGGTCTATTTTGTAATCGCGGTTGTCGATGGTTATCCGTTTCTGGCGGGCCAAAAAGGCAAAATCATTTCCCAATTCACTGATGAAGCGCTGCAATTCGGCTATAATGGCTGTTTCTAAATCTTTTTCCGAGTAGGTATCCTGCAAACCTAGGAAATCCAGAAAATAAGGGTCTCTGAATACCAAGTCAGGACTTATTTTTTGCTCGTCTTTTAGGGATTTCAGGTCATTTTGTATAGTCAGTTCGGGCTTTTTGCTGATGGAGGTGCGCTCGTAAAGCATGGATTGTACCCTTTCCCTGAAAGTACGAACGCTCCATTTTTCCAGTTTGCTTAGTTCAATATAGAAATCTCGCTTCAATGGATCTTTGATAGGGATCAGCACCAGGATATGAGTCCAGCTTAATTGTCGTATCAGCGATACGACAATCTGCTCATCCGGAAAAGTTTCAGCAAATTGCATCATCCTGCGCAAGTTTTTCTCAGAAAATGCGCTTCCATAGTCATTTGCTAATTGTCTCCAGAGCGAAGAGACAATCTATTTTCCATACACTTCACGGCGATTTTGCCCTGCAATGGCGTCGTTTATCTTTTTACCTATTTGCCAATAGAGCATGCTCATGGATGCATTTATAGCAGTAGCCACATGTTGACGGCTCTGCTCAATCAGCTCCTTGATGGAGCCAAGTAAAGCTTTGTTTTCTATTTCCTTACCCATTGTTTGAACGTTGAATTGGTTAAATTGACTAAGTTTTTTAGCGATATACCTGCGGTAGTTCTTTCGATAAGCAAACAGAAAGAGGCAAGGGTTTTAAGTCTTCTCAATGGCTCCTATACATCTTAAAAAATATCCTGATTCCCTATTTGAAAGAAATAATTCCTGCGGTTTGGAGGCTTTAATTTAGCGGGATTTTTTGAACTACTTACTACCATTGATTAAAAAAATCTTTAAAAGAAAAAGTAAGGTCATTTTAATTAAAAGTAGGTTTCTTTGAAAAAATTGGTGCTGCAGGTCAATAAATGGCACCTAAAGGTAGAAACTGATCGGCTGGAGAACTTTCTGAATGAGACCAACCCATTATGCCAAACTCCCGCTGTCTTAAAATCTAAGCTTACCTTTTTGTCTTATTGGTTTTCAATCTGGAGCTTGGTCGGCTCGATGTGTGATTACTTAGGTTTTGCTGATCTATCGAGACTTAGTGTACTGGTTTGGTAAACTCTTGCCCACGTGAGTTTATTCACCTACCTGAAAACCAGATCAGGATTGTTTTTAATGGGGTTCTAGGGAAAAGGCGAGTTTGAATGGTTTGGAAGTGAGTGGGGACACTCACTTCGGCGGGGACAGTCACTTCGGTGAAGGCTACTCACTTCGGTGGAATATTCCAACTTCGGCAAAACACTTTCGGCAAAGAAAATCGTACCTTGAAAGCTAATTCATGTGGATGCTATGACTAAACTATCGGTGTTTTTGGGGTTTATTTTTACGTTGGCTTGTTGCGAACAGTCCGCTTTTTCCCAAAACCAAAAACTTCCCCAATCCCCCAACATCATCCTCATCCTCGCTGATGACATGGGCTACGGCGATATCAGTGGCCTGAATCCGGATTCCCGAATCAAAACCCCACACCTGGATCAACTCATCCAATCCGGTGTTTCCTTTTCCAATGCCCATTCCAGCGCCTCGGTATGCACACCTTCCCGATACGGACTGCTCACCGGGAGGTATGCGTTTCGAACCAAACCAGCGGCAAATGGAATCGGTGGTTTTGACAAACCCGTGATTGAATCTTCCCGGGAAACCCTCGCATCTCTACTCAAAAAATCAGGGTACGCCACTGCGATAGTCGGCAAATGGCACCTGGGTCTGGAATGGCAAACCAAAGACGGGCTACCTGCTAAACTCAATCCCTCCACTGGTTTTTCCAACGTGGATTATTCCAAGCCGGTACTCGTCGGCCCCAATTCGCATGGATTTGACTACTCCTTTATCCATCCAGCATCGCTGGACATCCCGCCTTATGTATTTATCGAAAATCACCGAATAGTCGATCCTGAGGTGGTGCTGACTACCTCGGTTTATCCCGCCAGATTGGAAAATACCCAATATGCCTGGGACAAAAAGCATACGGACCGCCTGGCAGTGTACTGGGAAAAGGGCGTGTGGTGGAGGCAGGGCGAAATGTCCCGTTCCTTTCGGGTTGAGGAATGTCAGTCCACCTTGTTTGGGAAAGGGATGGAGTTTATCCAACAACATGCTGAGAACAACCCGAAGAAGCCTTTTTTTCTCTATCTTCCACTTACTGGGCCTCACACGCCCTGGATGCCATCCGGGCAGTTTGAAGGAAAATCCGGAGCGGGACGGTATGGGGATTTTGTCCTCGAGGTAGATCACCTGGTCGGCCAACTAAAAGACGTCCTTTCGAAATATAAACTCGATGAAAATACGCTGCTGATTTTCTCCAGCGATAATGGTGCCTATTGGCCTGAGGAGGAAATCCAACTTCACACCCATGATTCGAATGTGGGTACCCGAGGCCAAAAGGGCGATGCCTGGGACGGGGGACACCGGGTTCCGCTGATTCTTTCCTGGCCTGGTATCATCACCGGCTACCGTCAGTTTCCTCATCTGGTCAGTTTGACGGATCTGTTTGATACAATTTCGGAACTTGTTGGTAATGAACCTGCTGTCCAAATTTCGAATGATTCGGAAAGTTTCCTGGCTGTTTTGGAGGGGGAAAGTGACAGTCCTGCTCGCACACACATGGTGCATCATTCTTCCGGCAACTTTTATGCAATCCGAATCCAAGACTGGAAATTAATTGATGGATTAGGTTCGGGTGGGTTTACAGCGCCTACAAGAATACAGCCTGAGCAAAATGGCCCCTCAGGTCAATTGTATCATCTTTCCACTGATCCTGAGGAAAAAGAAAACCTCTTTTTAAGCCGTCCCGAAAAAGTGGCGGAGTTGCGGGAGCTGATGAAGAAAATCAGGGAAGGGGATTGAGGAACACCTTTAAGTTTGGAAATCGGAGATAACCATCTAATCTACTATTTTCTAGCGCAAGCCCCCGGATTTTGGTTGCCCAATTTCACCTTGTTCATTGATTACTCCCAATCTGTTGAAGCTAGGATGATTGCTATAAAACATCCATTTTTTCCACCAAAAGAAATCCCTATTTTTAATCAGTCCATCCTTGATAGAGTCCTGTTGTTCATTATGAAATTTCCCCTGATCCCTGTCACCATAAACTTGACTTCTCCTGCTCGCAAGCTTCTGTTGGTTTTCTTTTCCGCCCCTTTCCTGTTCTCAGTTTCTTCCTGCAAAGAGGTAAACGACCCCCGTTCTTCTGAGCAGGCACTCGCCTCTTTTGAACTGGAGGAAGGATTTCAGATCGAGTTGATCGCTGCAGAACCGCTGATTTCCGATCCGGTGGACATGGAAATCGATGAGTTTGGCCGGATGTACGTGGTGGAGATGCACGGCTACCCGCTCGACAAAAGTGGAAGTGGTAAAGTGAAACTGCTTTCGGATACGGATGGGGATGGACAGATGGACCAAAGCACGGTTTTTGCCGACAGCTTGATCCTCCCTACCGGGATCATGCGCTGGAAAAAAGGGGTTTTGGTGACCGATCCCCCGAATGTGTACTACTTGGAGGATACGGATGGAGACAGTAAGGCTGATCGAAAGGAAATCGTCCTTACCGGTTTTGCCGTATCCAATCCCCAGCACAATGTCAACAGTCCCCGATTGGGCTTAGACAATTGGATTTACCTCGGCCATGAATCAGCGGTTACGACCAAAATGTACCACGAGGAATTTGGCGACCGGGGTTCAGAAGTGTTTTTCCCAAGCAATTCTCGCGGGGTTCGACTGCCTCAGAATGCAGGTGGGAGAAGTATTCGGTTTAAGCCGGAGGGGTATCAGTTGGAAGCGCTTGCGAGCCGTACCCAATTTGGTCACACTTTCGATGATTGGGGGAACCGCTTTGTGGTCAACAACAGCAACCATGTGATCCAGGATGTGATGGATATCCGCTACCTCAATAGAAATCCCTTGCTACTGCTTTCCGAAAGCACGCAGTCCATTTCGGACCATGGTACTGCAGCCGAGGTTTTCCCTATCACGGTCAATCCGGAGCATCAATTGCTTACGGATAGAGGAGTTATCACTTCGGCCTGTGGGATTACAGCCTATCTTGGTGGTGCTTTTTCTTCTCCCTTTGATCAGGCCATTTTTGTGGCCGAGCCGGTTAGCAATTTGGTCCATGTGGATTTACTTTCTTCCAAGGGAGTTACGTTTTCTGCCAGTCGGCAGCACCCTGACAAAGAATTTTTAGCGTCAAGGGACTCCTGGTTTCGGCCGGTGAACATGTACGTCGGTCCCGATGGTGCCATGTATGTATTGGACTATTACCGCAAATACATTGAGCACCCGGAATGGATGGCGGAGGAAGTCGTCAATTCCGGAGCCTTGTATGATGGTTCGGATAAGGGAAGGATTTACCGAATCACCCCAAAAGGCACTCCTTCCCTTGACTGGTCTGACCGACTGGACATGGGTGATTGGCCTGAAGAACGTTTGGTCGAGAAATTAGATGATACCAATAGCTGGTGGAGGCGCAATGCACAGCGCTTGTTGCTGGACAGAAAACCGCAAGCCCTGCCTGAAAAACTGATTGAATTGGCCCAAAACTTAACCACTCCCAAAGGAAGGGTGCATGCCCTGTGGACCTTGGAAGGACTGGGTCAGCTCCGGCCGGAATGGATTATAGCGGCGTTGACAGATCCCGAACCCGGCGTACGGGCAAATGCCATCCGCTTGGCGGAGCTTCATTTGAAATCAAATCCTGAATTGGTTCAAGCAATACTAGCTATGAAGACCGAGCAGGATTCCAAAGTCCGATTTCAATTGCTGTGTACGCTGGGGAATTTGGGTCATCCGGAGGCGGTTCAACTGAGAAAAGACTTACTTTTTAAGGATTTGAATGAGTCCTGGATGCAGGTGGCGGCACTTACTGCGCCATTTGAACAAAGTCGGCAACTGATGGATGGCTTGTTGGCTGGGGAAGGTGCCACCGAGGACGGGTATGCTTCTTTACTTCAGCGACTGAGTGCCATGACGGGAGCGAGTTTGGAGCAGGATCGGATGATGGAATTGATTCGAAAAGGTACCTCTCCTTCAAATCCAAAAGAAAAACCTTGGCAGGCTCCACTCCTGAAGGGCTTGGGGCAGGGAATCCAAAGCAAAAAAGTTCCTGCTGGAACGTTTGCTTCCTTTGAATCGCTTCTGGTGCCTGCGTTATTTGAGCACCCCGAAATCACGGTCCGTCAAGCGGCCTTAGAACTTTTGGGTGGGATTGGGTTCTCGGGGAATTTGAAAAATAATGAGCGGGCAAGGAAACTGGCTGAAAATCCGGAATTGTCTGAATCTGAACGGGTGTTAGGGATCAATTTTCTCGCCCTGAATCAGCCTGAAAATCAAGAAGCAATTTTTCAGCAGTTGATCCGGCCCACAGAGCCACTTCCCGTGCAACTTGCGGCGGTTAAAGGCTTGGGAAAAATTCAGGGACCAAGTCCGGCACTCTATTTCCTGAATCAATGGCCTACCCTCACTCCGGACCTTCGTGAGGCAGCTTTACAAACCCTGATGGGCAGTGAAGAGCGAATCGATCTTTTGTTGCAAGCTTTGGAAAAGGGTCAGGTACAAGTTTCTAACCTGGGCTGGAGAAGGAGTGTCAGCCTCATGAATCATGCAAATGAAAAACTGCGAACTCGTGCCCGCAAAGTGATCAATCAGGATGCCGGCAAGGGAGAAAAAATCGTGGAAGACTATCAGGCGGCATTGAAGCTGAAAGGAAATCATGTCAAGGGTAAGGATGTTTATCAACTGAATTGCGCAAGTTGCCATAAAATGGGAGAACAGCTGGGATTGGCTTTTGGTCCGGATTTGTCTTCCCTCAAAAACCGAAGCGCTTCTTCTGTTATGAATGACATTCTGGTTCCGGTACTTTCCATTGCGGATGGCTATGATCTTTGGTCTATTGAGTTGAAAAACGGGGAAACTCTTCAAGGAATCATCGGTTCGGAGACTCCGTCAACACTACAAATCCGCATTGCTGGAGGTCAGGATCGAAGCATTTCCCGACAGGATATCCAGCGCCTTATCGTTCTGGAAAACTCCGCCATGCCAAATGGCTTAGACCAATCCATTAATCATCAGGAAATGGCTGATTTGCTTTCCTTTATCTTAAAAATCAATTAAGTCACTCTTGTTAAAAATCTTTGTAAAATGAAGACGAATTTTCCCCTTTTAACCCTGATTTTATTCGGATTTCTGTTCTTAGCAAACTCAACTTCCGCACAGGATGGATCCTTTCCTTGGCCTGAGGGCAAAAAAATGGCGATCAGCCTGACCTTTGATGATGCTCGCTCGACCAATCCCACGTTAGGAGCACCTCTTTTGGACGAATATGGAATCAAGGCGACTTTTTATGTGGTGCCCAATAACATGAAAACCAACCTGGATGCCTGGAAAAGGGTGGTGGCTTCCGGACATGAAATCGGTAATCATTCCCAACTCCATCCTTGCAGTGGTAATTTTGCATGGACGAGAGAAAAAGCACTGGAAAATTATACCCTGGATCGGATGGAGAAGGAGCTTGTCCAGACAAATGCTGACATCAAAGCATTGTTGGGAGTGGAACCCACCTCTTTTGCCTATCCCTGCGGACAAACGTATGTGGGCAAGGGTCAATACACCCAGAGCTACGTACCCTTGGTTTCCAAACTGTTTGTTTCCGGAAGAGGCTGGCTGGATGAAGGGCCTTCCGATCCCATGTATGTAGACATGGCCCAATTGACGGGAATGGAGATGGATGGCAAATCGTTTGAACAAGTCCTGGCTCTAATCGAGTCGGCATCAAAACAAGGTCTTTGGCTGGTTTTGGCAGGACATGAGACAAACGAGTCAGGGAATCAGACCACGCAGCTCAGCATGCTGAGAAAGTTAGCCGAATACGTAAATGACCCGAAAAATGGGATTTGGGTAGCTCCGGTGGGAACTATCGCTGCCCACGTGGTCAAAACACGCGATTCCTTGGTCCATCACCGAAATATGCCCCAGTTGGTAAGAGCCGATGCAAATGGTGTCCTCAGCCTGACTGCGGAAAATGGTAAAGGTATCGGGCCTGACATCAAGTATATGCCCGAATGGCATGCCTTTGGTTGGTTTACGGCCAAGGACAGCGTGGTCTGGGAAATTGCTCCGGAAAGGGGAGGGACCTACGAAGTTTGGCTGGATTGGTCGGTTTCGGATAAGGAGGCAGGCAAGGAGTTTGTTTTGGAAATAGGGCAGGAAAGAATTGTTGGAAAGGTGGAAAAATCGGGTTCCTGGGAGACTTTTCAACATAAATCCATCGGGAAAGTGAGCTTGAATCCCGGCTATGCGAAATTGGTATTCAAGTCAGCTGAGAATTTCGAACAAGGAGCCTTGTTGGATTTGAAGGAGATCAGGCTGGTGCCTACTCCAAGCCTGGAATGATTCGTTTGATTCATGTTTTTTCTCCCGCGGATATTCGAAGAAAAAGAAGCGGATTAACGCAGATCAATCAGCGTGAATCTGCGCATTCAATCAGCGTAAATCAGCGTGAATATTTTTTTCTCCCGCAGATTTACGCAGAAAAAGACGCGGATTA
>CAZNND010000094.1:0-5890 GCA_964574365.1 uncultured Limnohabitans sp. | reverse complement strand
TGCAGATCATTCAGCGTGAATCTGCGCATTCAATCCGCGTGAATCAGCGGGAACATTTTTTTTCTCAGATGTTCTAACCAAATTTTATTTGAGCATGGGAAACAGCCTCAATATATCTTCCTTGCTAGGCCTTGTTCCATATTCGCAGATTTCAAAAGCCTCGGCAAACTTCACCTGCGAGGCTTTTTCGCTTCCATACCAATCTTGAATCGCTTTTTGTACGATGGGATTTGGGGAAAGTGCCCGCTTGGATTTCAGCCAGGCGATTCGTTCTTCTTTTCCCTCGGGAATTACCTCCGTTTCATTTCCAATCCAGGGGAGCCATTCGTAAAACTGTGAGGTATGGGCATCCAAAGCATAAATTTTTTGGTCAATAACCGACGTGATGTCTATGACAATGTCAGGAGAAAAAGGATTGGGTTTTTGGAAATTGTCCTGGTAGTAGAGGAAAACCGGGTTTTTTCGAAGTGGCGGTGTATCCGCAGCGATATTGGGCACACCCACCATAAAAGCGGCATCCTGCACCAGTACCCCGGTGTATCGGTGGTCGGGGTGATAGTCATTGGGGCGATGGGAAATCACCACATCGGCTCCCCAGTCTCTGATTTTCCGGATGACATCCAGTCGGATTTCAAGGGTCGGCAGCAATTCCCCGTCGTGGTTGTCCAAGACATCGTATTGAATACCAAGTCGTTTGGCTACCTCCTGTGTTTCAGCGTAACGGCGTTTGGACAACATACCTCCACCCATTTCCATGTGACCGGCATCGCCATTGGTGACCGAGAGAAACTTCACTTCATGGCCGAGTTTGGCAAAAAGTGCAGCCGTTCCTCCTGCTTTGATATCGCAATCATCAGGGTGGGCTCCGATCATCAGGATACGAAGGGGTTTCTGTTGCGAAAAAGAAAAATTGACGGTAAATAAAAATAAGGCGATGTAAAGGCTGAGCTTATTCATATTGCTGGGCGATTTTTTTGAAAAATACTTCTAAAATTTATGAAAGTTTGACTGGCTTGGATTTTTTTTGGTATAAACGTGTACTTTTAAATGCCTATAAATCACTCCAAATATGAGCTATCCCAGTATTTTCAATGATGTCATCGGTCCTGTAATGAGGGGACCTTCCAGTTCCCATTGTGCAGCTTCCCTTAGAATAGGCAGAATTTGCCATGATTTGATGGAAGGTCGAATTTCGGAAATTGATATTGATTTTGATCCGGAGGGTTCCCTCGCCACCACCCATAAAGATCAGGGTTCCGATATGGGCTTATTTGGAGGATTTTTGGGATGGGAGGCCTACGATGAGCGCTTGGTGGATGCGGAAATGCACATAGGAGGAGCAGGGATTAAGGTAAACATTACCATTAAGGAACTACGAGAAAAACATCCTAATGCCTATCAGATTTCTCTCAGAAATCCATGGGAGAGCCATCAGGTAGTAGCCATTTCCACTGGTGGGGGAATGATTGAAGTGATTGAAATTGATGGGCATAAAGTCTCGCTGGCCGGGGATGCTTTTGTTACCTTGGTTTATTCCAATGATACGAGCCCAATTCTTCACTACCTGAACCATCTCGAAATGGGAGAAGAGTTGGAAGTCCAATCCGAGAATCCACATTTTCTGATAATCAAGAGTCAGATGTTTTTGGATAACCCTATTCTCGAAGAAATTAAGCAAATCGTTGGTGTCCGATCCATCAAACAGATAAAGCCGGTGCTACCGGTTTTGACGCGAAAAAATATTAGGGTTCCGTTTATTACCGTTGAGGAAATGCTGGCCTACAATGAAGACAAACAGCTGAGCCTTTGGGAACTGGCAGTTCAATACGAAAGTTTGCGCGGAAATATTTCTGAAGAGGAAGTTCTTTCAAAAATGAATGACATTAGGATCATTCTGAAAAATGCGGTGGAAACTGGATTGAAAGGCACCACCTTTGAAGACCGGATTTTGGGTCCTCAGTCGGTGAAATTCAAATCGCTGATGGAAAGCAACCGGCTGGTTGAAGGTAATGTGCTCAATCGGATCATTATGTATGTATCAGCCATCATGGAGGTCAAAAGTTCCATGGGCGTAATTGTGGCAGCACCTACTGCTGGTTCTTGTGGCGCTATGCCCGGAGCGGTGTTGGGTGTGGCGGATTCTCTTGGGCTTACAGACGAAGAGACGGTCAAGGCCTTGATGATTGCAGGGTTGATCGGGGTGTTTATTGCTGCCCATTCCACTTTTGCAGCAGAGGTAGGCGGCTGTCAAGCCGAGTGCGGTTCTGGTGCCACAATGGCGGCGGCGGCACTAGTTCATCTGGCAGGAGGAACCTTGAATCAAAGTCTTTCCGCTGCCTCCATGGCTTTGCAGAGTTCATTGGGAATGATCTGCGATCCGATTGGAAACCGAGTGGAGGCACCCTGCCTCAACAGGAATGTGATGGCGGCATCCAATGCCCTTTCTTGTGCCAACATGGCTTTGGCGGATTATGACCACCTGATTCCTTTGGATCAGGTGATTGAGACCATGTATGAAGTTGGAAAAAGCATACCAAATACGCTGCGATGTACAAATTTGGGGGGGCTTTCCATCACCAAGGCAGCCAAAGAAATTGAGCTCAAGCTAGGGCAGAAGCAGTTTTATAAAAGTTGCTAAGACGCGAGGAGATGTTGAAGCTAGGATATGATTGTAATTCGTAGTTACCAAGTAGATTTTCCAATGCCTATTTCAGGGTAAAAGAAAGATCCAAATTTCTCATTTTCAGGGTAGAGAAATGGATAAACCTTTGCGTGTATTAATTTGACCCCAAGTGGGTCACATGTAAAAGCCTTGCCTTCGGCAGGCAGGCCCAAATTCAATTTGGGGTAAAAAATGAGGCCAGCAGGGCGATCGGTAATTTTCCAGATCGAATTAATACAGATCATGCCTGCCCGGCGAAGGAGGGACTTCGGCATCGGGATTGCCTATAATGTCCAATATTCTCTACTTCCCCCTCATCTCAATCCGCTTTCTCCCAACTGGTGGATCGTATTCTGAACCAATCCTTCCCGACTGTAGCCCTCATCATCTTTTAATCGGTAGCTTATTTCCATGACCCAGGTCGGTTGGATTGCAGGAATGGTTAAGTTGATCGTTTTTTTGGATGGATCAAGTGCAGCACGAGTGACTTTCAGTGTTTGCTCATTGTAATGCTTGGAACCGTATTTTCTTGATCGCTCCAGATCCCAGATTTTCACGGTATAGTTGGAGGTGTCCTGCACACTTTTCGCATCAAGTTGATCAGTAAAGGTCAACTTCATGCCTGTTTTGGTGGCCTGAATTCCCACGGGGATGACCATAGGCTCATCCACCTTTCTCAGTCGGTACAGTCCTCCCAATTGGGGTTGGGTGGATCCCCAAGCTGACAAACCGCAGAGATACAATTGTCCGTCGCCGGGATTGAATCTTCCTCTCATCACTCCGGTGGAAAATAGGGGTAAGGGTAATTCAAAAATCCCTCCCTGAACCTGAGCTCCAATTTTTTCAAAAGGAACTACAAATACCTTCCCATACCCATAGGACAAATTCAGCAGTTTGCCATTCAATGCGCCCCATTTTTTACTGTTCACCCAGAGGAGTTCGGAAGGGGACTGATCTCTGTTTCTTTCCACCCATACCAGCGGTTTTTCCATTCCGTTTTCTGTACTGTCCTTAGGAGGATTGAATCCAAACATATTTCCATAAAACCCTCCCTTTTTCACCCAATTGATCCGGTTCATGGGGTTCCAATGGCCCTCCTGATCGGTGACGATAAAGGTACCGTCGGGATTGATGCATACCCCGTTTGCTGCACGGAAGCCGGAAGCAATGATCTCCGATTTTTGCCCGTCTTTACTCACTTTGATCAAGGTGCCGTGTTGAGGAACCAGGGCTTCACGTGCATGTCTGGCACTTTTTGCATAGTAAAAATTTCCTTCGTTATCGACTTGCAGTCCCATGGCAAATTCATGAAAGTGATCCGTTACCTGATGGTCGTTGTTGAAACTTTCATAAAAATCCGTTTCCCGATCCCCGTTGAGATCATGCAATTTGACCAGCTGATCCCTGCAGGTGACAAAAATTTCTTCATTGATCACTTTGATTCCTAAAGGCTGGAAAAGCCCCGAAGCAATCCGCTGCCAACTTAGCTTGCCAGAATTTTTCAAAAAACCTTCCACCAGCCATACATCTCCATCGGAGGAACAGATCACGCCTTTGTCCGCATCCTTGAAAAAATCCACCCCGCTCAACCGGAATTGGTTTTTCCAGGGACTGTTGAAAGGAGGATTCATGATATCCACTTGGAAAGGACCTTCCTGCTTTCCAGTTTGAACTTCGGAAATTAATTTTTGGGGATACCTTGAGGACCCTCCAAGGGTCATGAGTACCAAAGATTCCGGAGGGGCGGAGGTTTTGGCATAGTTCGAGAGTCCTTTCATTCCTGATTTTCCGATCAGGATTTTGACTTTCACGGTTTTTGCAGCTTGGGTTTCCATCACCCTAAACCCATTATCTTCTTTCAGCACCGCACCTTCACCAAGCATCGCAACAGAAGAACCAATGGGTACTATTCTCATTTTTAAGGATTTACCGGATGGGGAGATATTTAATGTTCTGGTGAAAACAGGCTGGTTTTCAAGTGTTTCCAAACCAAATGTTTCCAGGACTTTTGCTTCGCCCACCGTGTAGGAAAGGATGACCCGGTCTTTAAATTGATAAAGTCCCTTGTAGTGTGTCCAGGTTTTGGGAAGCGGGCCAAACCTTCGTTTGTCCCTAGCCAAAAATCGGGGATCGTCAAATTTGCCCGTCTCGGGATTTGCCCAAGCAGGGGCTACGGGTGTTGAAAAGTGGAGGTCACCTGTCGTTCTGGGCGAGATATTGTGTTTTCCGTTGAAAAGAATCGCCTCCCAATCAATAAATCCATCTCCAGTCCAACCTCCGGCTACTCGCATTAAATCGTGGTCAAACATCATCCAGGCCTTGCCGGCTGCTACCCCACCTTCTCCCTGATCTAGTCGAACAGCAATTCCCTTGTAGGCAAAGTTGGCATTAACCAGATTTTCATCAGGAAGTGGGGATGGACCCTTAGATCGTTCCCGTTCGGGCGCATTTTGTCCGACTAGTTCATACGTGTTGATCAGAAAATTGCCGTAATCCATCTCGGCCCAGGGCTTGAATTCCTTCGGAGCAGGCCCGGTGGTGTTACCTTTTGGTAAGTCGGCCAAATAAGCTGAATCAATTTCAAAAAACTGATTTGGATTTTTTTCCTTGATAAAGGTCTCGCGTAAATAATGGATGATGTCATATTTTTCCACGGGAGTCAGGTGTACTTGAGGAGGCATGGAGCCATATCCCCGGGTGAGCACTTGATAGATCGAATAGGGGTCTTTTCCGATGTTAAAGGTGTCTTCCCAGAATTTGAAGGCGGTAGGAATAGAACCCTGCTGATCTGGATTGCCGTGGCAGTTGAAACAAAGGTTGTTGTAAATGTGCTCACCTGTCCGGAGGGATTCATCGTGCCGGTCACCCAAAGCCGTCAATAATCCTTCGTGGTCGATATTTTTTTCATAATCCGGTAAATCCGATTCCTCAAGGATGAAGGAAGGGGGAGTTTCCAACTCAGCCGAGGAAGAATTGGGTTTGCAGCTGAAAGCCATTAATCCGGCTAGAATAAGGATAATACCGATTCTTAAGTTGTTCATTTCTAAATAGCGGATGGTTTTGGGTATGTTGTCAAGTTCAAGGAGGAATGTAAAGAAAATGTTCTAAATCCCTGTGCTGTACCGTACTTTATTCAGGGAAATCGCTTTTAATATTTGGTTATATGTATATCCGCCTATGTACAAGTAACCCAATTTTCTTTGTCTAGAGATTTTGAACTGATAATTT
>CAZNND010000093.1:0-15491 GCA_964574365.1 uncultured Limnohabitans sp. | reverse complement strand
GTTTTGATTGTAGCCACGGGAGACAATGATCAATTATCAATTTTCAATGAGCAATTTTCAAGGGGTTCGGTGCCTGTCTGTCAAAGGCGGATAAGGCAATAAACCAGACCATGAAGTCGAATGTGATGATCTAAAAATTTAATGAGTGGTTTGTGGGGACACAGACCACGGAGTTAGGGACACAGACCACGGGGTTGGAAACAGACCAGGGACCTCGGGGTTATTCAATAAAGGAATCAAAGGTCTGGAAACCTTCAGGAGCTTTTTCTGAACAGCGCTTGTGGTAGGGCGACAGGTACAGGGAGGCGATTATTTTATCTTCAAAATCGAAAATCGCGTAGTGGTCAACGGGCAGGTTGATCGTTGGAACTTGAACCGAACCCTGTCGCTCGAATTGAACCAAGTCCCCGTTGGCCAAAAGAAGGTTATCCAAATAAATCCGGGCATTGGGAATCCCATGGATGGGGATCGGATTGCTGGGATCCAAGCCAAATCTCCCCATGGCTCCGGGGATTTCGTCCTGGTCAGTGGCCTGGGGGTTGTTCCTGATCGCATCTAGGTAAAGATTTCCAAATTCGCTAAGATTGACGTAGCCTAAGTGTTCTTGGTCAGGAAATTCGGGGTGATTTTCAGAGGGGGTTTTCATTTTTTGGGGAGTTTTTAAAATTAACTTTGATATTAGGTTTACTGCTATTTCAATTTGATTTATATACTTCTAATCGTGTGTCCACAAAATTGCATCGGTTTCGGGAGTGTAGAACTTGCAGCTGTTCAACCCCTCTGGGGTTGTCTATGATCCTGCTTTGAATTCTACTTTTCTCTAGGTTTCTCCTAGGGTTATTGAAAAGTTTGACCCTTTCAGGGTCTTTAACCAAGGAATTTCAATGAACAATTCTAGTAAAGATGTTGTCGGGCTTAGGAATGGTTGGTTTTGGCATAAGTGATTGAATTTCAGCAGGTTCAAATCCCCCTTGAAAAGGGGGATTTGTTAAGCTACTTTTTCTCCATTCCTCCAAACATCAATCTTTCAACGCTATTTTGGATGGGTCAGTATCCGAAGTATATACAAATCGGTTGAGGGGAATGATTTCTTTGCAGGCGCCGCTGTTGAACACGGATTTTTGGAAGATGGCGGGAGTGATTGTTTCCATGGGATCTTTTTTGATTTACTGTCCCCAAAAGTAGCCCGTTAAAAACTGTACTTCAGATTATTGCAATCTTGCATTTTCTCTTGTGTTTTTTGTTCAATACCAATCCGCCGCAGGAGGATTAGGTGTTCAATGTCTGGATCCAAAAAAGCCTTTACACTACTTTGCACGTCGTAAATCAAAAATCGTAAATCGTAAATAAGAATCGGAAGCCTGAAACCAAAAAAAGCCTTTCCTCTCCTCTGCAGGTCGTAAATCTAAAATCGTAAACCGTAAATCGACATCTCATGCATGATCCTTAAAAAAGCTTTTCCTCTCCTTTTCACTTCGTAAATCAAAAATCTCAGATCGTAAATCGATTTTTTCAAAAAAAAAGGACCTTTCCCTTTCGGTACTCAGTCCTCCACCCAACACACATTCATTTTTTAACCCACACCTTTTTGCAAAGTTCCAAAGCTTACAGGATCAAATGATCTTTCTCAACCCGGAATCTCCCAAGAGGTGGGTCACCCTGGAATAGTCCTCACCAAGAGCTCCATATTCCTTAGCAAGCTGTGCCTTCCTTCGCTTATATGCGTCGAGTTTTTGTCGGACATACAGCTCTTCTGCTTGAAGATAGTCTTCAAAGATGGTTTCTGCGGTGTAACTTTTATACATGATGAAGAAGACCTCAAGCAATGCCACAAATCCAAAAAAGAACAGGTAAATCACCAAGGCATAGCCATCACCGAACACAAACCCATGTAAATCCTTCAACTGACTGATCAAGGCGTCTTGTCGCTTCGAATATTTTTCTTCAGCAAAATCCTCGGCTTCCTGATCCAATTTTGATCGCTCCACTTGTAAGGCTTCCTCCACCCGCTTTGCCTCTGTCGCAACAGCCAACTTCTGCCGCTCAATAGCATCAGAAACATCCCCTTTGCCATACCGTCCAGTTCCCTTTTTCCCCGTCATCTCAAGAATATGGTCAATGCCCAACCTAGCTTCTTTTTCCTGAAGTTTGGGAAGCAATTGCTCAAGCCGGCTCAATTCATCCTGATGCCGACCCTTGTACTCGGTCTCAGCGTAAGAACGCAAATCAGTTAGCAGGTCAGCTTGGTATTCTTTGATATCTCCCTGAAATAGTGCCAAGTCAAGTGCCAATGACCCTAGAAAGGTAGAAATCACGGCAAAACCAAATCGCAACACTTTCAGTCCCATCCCCCTACTGCTTTTTGGGGTAGCTACAAAACTCCGGTCAATAATCAGGATAATTGCCCCCAGGATAAATGCAATTAGTGCAGAACCCAAAAAGCCAATCCCTAGGAGCGCATACGCCAAATAAAATCCCAGAATAACTTTTTCTCCCACTTACACATTTATCGGGACGCTACCGAGGTAAGATACGACTTAGTTTCAACTTTACCCTTGGATGGTTTGCCATTCTTTTATACAAAATCAGGAGTTCGGTGTTGGCACCTTGGTTTAGGTCCAAATGCACGTTATTCTCCAAATAGAGCTGAAAGATCGTTCTTTTTTGACAACCATGGCGCATAGGGATTTGCAAATCTCTGCGATCATAGTCCTGACCATTATTGCCGTCAAGCTTATTTTCTCCTTAGCCGAAATAAAGCATTAATCAATAGACCAAATGTGCCTAATCTGCCAAGTAATGTAGGGACAAACCCAGGGAACTGTTGAAATAAACATTAGGCAAAAAAGGTTGTGTCAGGATTTCTGTTAGAGGACAATATTTAAAATGGTTGTCATTTTATTATCAGTAAGAATACGAATTGTGGTAAATGATGCAATGACCAGTATGTCAAACAATCTTTTTACAAAGTATCTTCTTGTTAGCTTGTCTCAGAAATGATAGATATAGTTTTAGGCATTATTCCAGAGACCATATGGTACCTCTAGAAATCCCAGTTTACGTTGCTTATCGCTATGTGTACCTATCTAAGGCTGGCATTTTCTTCCTTTGAAGATATTTCGCCTACAATACAATTGATGCTCTCGCAGCTGAGGAATCTTTGAATTCAATAAATTTAGCTATCATTAGAAATATAAGTGATTTTAATGATCAGGTGGTTTTTTATTGATCTTAATGATGATACCAGGATTATATCTGTAATAAGTGGAGAAGAAGACCATGCTCTGTTCCAAATGTTACACTGGTGTGGTTAAGCAGGTCAGGATACCCGAGAAGGAGTTAATCAAAAGGAATTATGATGAAGTATAGGTGTTTAAAGGTTAGTAATAAAAAATTTTAACCTTTAAAATAGTTTATAATACCGCTTTTGGGGTATTTTTTGATAAATAAAAATAAATTAAATTTAAGGATTGCTTTAAATAATTGAAGTGTTCATTCCTAATGTTGAAAATAAATATTAAAGTTTTCTTATAACATGATTCTTCAAGAGAAATCAAATTTGGCAGAAAAAGACTATGAAAACCACTCGCCGCCAATTTTTAAAAATATCTGGATTAACTACCACAGGGTTGTTTTCGGGCCTTCCTGCTTTCTCGCAATTCTTCGAATCTATACCTGCTGAAGAACAAACCTTTATTCCAACAATAGGTATTTTACCAAGGCCTGACTCAATTCTTGACAGGGGAGTTCATTTGAGATGGCAACTACCTCCTTCAAAAGGAATTCCAATCCTCACCAATATCTACAGAAGAAAGTCTGTTGGTGAAAATTACACAATCACAAGAAATCCTGCCGACTCCGGTGAACTAAATTTACCGAAACGATATCAAGAACTAACCTTTGGCGGGTATTCTCCAGGAATGATTACTCTTGCTGATAATCCTAATGAGAAGGCCTATCAAGTTAAGATTAATCCGATGGAGAAGCTGAGGATCTCCTTTTCGGAAAATGTAGAATTTGTTAAGCTTCAACTTGGAAGGATTGATGGTGTTACGATTCAGGTATTTTTCCCTGATGGAAGTTTTTCCCATGAATTGGAAGCTACAAGCAACAATTTGGAAAATAGGAGTGTTGAAATCCGCACAAATAATGGTCGTCCTTTTAAGCACATTGAGATCCCACTAAATTTTTCTCATCTGTATAGCATTGAATTCTCAGGTAATGAATACTTGTGTAGCTCTGAGGGTTGGGATTTAATCGGGAAAATTAACAATCGAGAAGATGTATTTGGCAAAAGATTAATTTCAAGAATTTCAGATACCACACAGAACTTTTACATTAAGAATAAAAGTGATTTTAATAGGTACCGGGAAACTGCGAGGCAATATGAGGGATTATTAGCTTCCTTTCTAGAGTTAAAAAGGGAAACCTTCCGCCCCAATCCATTATTTCAAAGCTTGCAATCAACCCCATTTGATCAATTACAGATCCAACCTAAAGACGATAATGCCGATGCAGTCAATGCCTGGAATTTATTGGTTTTTGGCAGCATAGATCCTAACATAGCAAGAATGTTGGGTCTTTATTATGTAGATACAAAAATAACTGGGCCTGGCTCTGTTTTCGATTACAAGGTAGAAGCATTTTATAAAAACGCTTTTTTCAAAAATTCTATTTGTGGAGTAGCTGTAAATGTAGGAGAACAATATGCTGAAATTCCAAAAATTGGAACTCCACTAACCTTGACTCAAACAGATGAAACTCATTGGGAATTCGACAAGGAATATGTGCCCACCCACCTGGGAAAGGTGCGACTTTCATGGGGGATACAAAACCAAAATCCCAACAATCAATCATGGAAGAGATTCAACCAACCAGTTGTTCATGGATTAACCATTGATGGTACGTCGTCAAAGCTTATCTCGCCAAGGCAGGAAAATTCCAATTATATTTTTGTCGACCATAGGGCAACTTTTTCAAAAAATCCTAAAAAATACGAGCTAATAGGGGTTGATATTTTTGGGCAACAAAGCAGTCCAATCAGTTCATCCTTGAGGATGATAGACAAAGATTTACCTGCAAGCCCTCACAAACTGAATTTCATAAATTCTGGAGATGATATTAATCTGAATTTTGACTATGGGGGTTTTCAATATTTGGCAGATCCGGAAATCCACAAATTTAATGTGTACCAAAAACTTGATTCAATTTATAAGCAGAATCTAAAAGTAAGTTATACATCTTGTATAGTACAAAATAGAACTGAAGATGGTCTTCCTTATATTGAAATTACATTATCGCAGCCGGTTCAAACTACCTATAAGTGGTCATTTGTTCATTTTATTGAAGATTTTGAAGGGAAGAAATTACCTGCATCAAAGAGGAAGAAATTTCAAATAACAAACCAAACATCTACCTCCGTAAGATTTAAAATTCAAAATGATTTGGCTTTTCAGCCTGAATCAAAAGGAACCGTTCTATTGGAATCTGACCCAAAAGATAAAGCCAATGGCTGGGAGAATTTAAATATGAGTCAGGAGTTCAAATCTCCCATAGAAACTAGGCTTAGAGATTATATCCGACTTTCTGAAATCCAAAGTAGAAATCAAGCCCATGGATTTGCTGTAAACATTACTGGAGTGAAACCGAGGGAATATAGCGAAACTCCGGATTTATTCAACCCTGAGTCCAATGAAGGAGAGGCTGACCTTTACACTGAAATCACGATTGACCGGACGCTGAATGAATCAAACATTTTTTCCGGTGGGACAATAATTATCAATTCCAATTCCTACCAAATCACGTTTCAAAATGCAGGAATTGGAAATTCAAGTAGTGAAGGATTAAAGGCTACTCTGATTGTACCGGGTCACCCTGAGATTTCTCGGGGGGCAGCACTTTTGTTCCCTCCAGGTCCTGATGCCGATAATGAATACATTGAGAATCATCTTTATTTGTTTGGGTTAGAGAATCGACCAAATATTGGAAGTAATCATACTGGAGAGTTTTTAATGAGAGGAACAAGGAGATCTGTAGTGACAGAGGAAGATGAATTCGGGAGGGAAATAAGGAAGGAAATAAGTGAACAGATTCACATCATAGCAACCTTGGTGTCTGATGTTTCCCTTGTAAATGGTCAGTTACAGGTTTTGGTTAAGATCACTCAGCAGTTCAATCAGCTTCATCTAACTACAACAGATAAAATCAGCAATAAAGTATTGTACTTCAAACCCTACAGGATAAACATTACCGACATTATCAACACTGTACCTTTGCTTCCCAATGACCCTTACAAAAGCATGTATTTTTCGGCCAGTGCAACAGACAAAGCAAACCGAGAGGGTCCCCTTTCGGTTATTGCCCAGTTTTTAAAAACCAGAAGCAAATTTGATAAACCACCAACACCACCTAGGCCATTTCCATGTGGCAATCAGGAAGCAACCGAAGGATTTTTGAAACTTCCAAATTCTGAAGGAAACTCCTATTTTGAAATATGCTGGAATGGAGTATCAGAGTACCGATACGAAGTTGGTCGTACCTTGGATAAAACTTTGATTGCTTGCCACAGGGATTTGTGGTTAAGGGGTCTTTTTTACAGCAATGATTCCTCACCAATAACGGGGCAATTGACAGAGATTGTAAACACAAGTACAGTAACAGGCTTAGTTTCAGCTAAAATTTCGATAACTCAGCAACAATTCAATCCTAAAGGATTTATTGGAGGACGACTTTTTCAATCCAGCGAATCAAGGAATGATACCAGAACAAACGAATCAGTTGAAAATCAAAGAAAATACTTTGAGATCATTTCAATAAAACTTGAAAACCCAAATTCCTTTGATATCACCCTCCGCCCGATGGAAAAGGGAACTCAACCCCTATTAGGTAGTTGCAGCCTTCAGATATTGCCTAATTATTCAGGGATTTTAGAAGATGACAACCTGCTGAGGCAGCTGGCCGACATTGGACCAACCCGTGAAAACCCCAAAATTCCGGATAGCTTGGGTGCATTTTCATTGGTAACAGAACAGCCATTAAGGAACAGCTCTAGATTTTTGGATGAGGTTCCGGGATTGGGAAATAGTCGATTTTTTTATAAAGTAAGAGCAGTGGATGGCTCTGAAAATCGGTCACTCTGGTCGGGAGCGAGTGTGCCGGTGTGGCAGGTGGATGTAAGTGTGCCTGAAAAAATTGATAATTTAGAAATCCATAAAATAGGAAATTCGATTTATTTAAGCTGGAAGAATGTGAATGATAAAAATATTTCACATTACAAAGTTTATAAAAAAACTGAAAGTGATTATGATCTTTTAAATCAAGTATATCTGAAACCCAATAATTCTCAAAAAAAAATAAATTATTTGCCAATACGTATTAGAAAATCTCAAATTGATTTAAGTTTTAATCAGGAGTTGATTCAATCCATTTCAAATGATAACAGAGATGGAATTATTGGAGTGTTTCAAATAGATCATGAAACCGATACTCAAGGGTCGGTTAATTATATCGTAAATAATGTGACAACATTCAATGGCGCTATAATTACCAATATTAACCCACTTCTAGAAAATGACACTCAGGTGGTGCTTACGATTCTAAAAAATAAAGTGTTTTCAATAGCATTTAACCGATTACGAAGCAAAAAGTTAATTGTAAAATCACAAAAAATAATTTTAGATTATCCATATGAAATAAATGAAGTAATTGGAATTTATAAATTTGATGAATTCGACCATGACAAAATTCCGATAGCTAATCAAGATGCGACAAATTATTTTATAAATTCAAACTCTTTCGATTCAGTAAAAAATGAAATATCGAACATTACAAACATAGTTGAAAACACCGAAGTGATTGTTATTGTTAGAGGAGATCACAAAAGCACTTTATTCACGAACAATGAAAATCCGATTTTATTTATAGATAATACCATTCAATTAACTCAAGGTCAGTTAGATTCCTCATCAAAAATTATTGGAATTTTTAAAAATAGTGATTATGATCGAAATAAATTATTTGAAGAACAAGTTTGTTATAATTATGTAATTAGAGAAATTACGAGAATAGAAAATAATCTCCTCAAAGGACTGCTATCCCCAAAAACAATTTATGAAACATTTACAATTAAACAAAGTGTGGATAATGAGGATATAATTTTTTTATACAACAAAACGAAGTTTGAATATGAAGTTCAACTAGAGCCAGGCCAAAATTTTGATTTGGAGTACACAGTGAGACCGGTAAAAGCCGTCAATAATATTAGTACGCATCCCATTTATATTGAAGCTAATAAGTAAAGATTATGACTAACATCCGATTTCCTTTAAAAAAACCAACAAGTGGACATCCTAATCCCTATACTATTGACTTTGACTTTTTGCCAAACCCACTTGTTTCTTGGAATAACTTAAATACGCAGCAAAGAGAAAATTTATATACAACTCAAATTAGAATAAACGATACGGAAGCTGAATCTTCAAAAATTCAACATGTTTTTCCTAACGGGGTGGTATACTTTATTATTAATTATGGTTATAACTCTTCAATCTCGCAAATAACAAGCAACATTTTATATGATAGTTTAACTCATGAAATTTTTGGCACCTGGATTCACGTCGGAGAAATTAAAGACATAAAGGACGTTCGAAATACTGTGGATACATGTTTTATACCAACTGCTGTTGTTTATGACTCTGTTACATTAACGCCACATATTTTATCAATTATAAAAAATTATTTATCCGTTCAATTCAACGTTTCAAAAGTATTTAACCATGATACTGAGCTTTTTGATAAAATTAATGGATTTTTGAGCGGTAAAATTAGGATTCGATTAAGTGATGATGATGTTGATAACGGTCTGTTTCTTATGCCATCTGTAACCACTAGAGGTAGCTTTAAAGAACTTAGGTTAGGTGCAATAATGATGGACGGAAATGGAATTGAAAAGTCCACAATTGTAAGTTTGGTTTCTTTATTGAAGCACAATAGCAGCAATGGTAAACTATTCGATCCAGAACATCATGATACACAAAAGATGATTGTTGCAAGTCCAATAAATACTTTTTTAGCAAGTTCTTTCCATCTTAATAGAGATAATGAACACCCATACAAAAAATTAATTGATATTAACAATCCTAATATAATTACAAGGCATATCTGGGATGCAATTGTTTTTTATAAAGGAACACCGTCAACTATTGCAAGAGCTAGATTTAATTTATATGGATATAACAACAAGATGGTTAAAATTGAAGAAGATAACTACGAATTTCCATTGCATAGAAGTGGAATATTTTATTACCCTAGTCTCAGTAACAAGAGTTTGTCACTAAATCAAACTAGTGGAACTTTTAATCTTTATATAGTTGCAAATAGAGCATTAACAGAAGGGGCATTCATTCGATTAACATCAGACAAAAAACGCCAAAATTACTATAGTGTTGGCTTTGGTCCAACACCACAAATTCAAATAAGTGAGAACAATAGAGAAAAATATTTTGGCATAGAACCTACCATCGATAATTTAATGTCATTCTTTGAAAGATTGTCGCAAAATCATTTTGTTACTTTAACTTCTGCTGGTGTTTTTGCAAGGGCAATGGGTTTTTTAGCAGAAGCTATTGGCCATTATTTTGAAAACTCATTTGGAAAGTTTGTCATAGATCAAAGTAATGGGTTGATAGTGGAATCTTTCGAAATATCTCTAAAAAAAGAAAAGACAGGTAGTGTTTTTTTGGCAGGGTGTTATTATCTTTTTTTTTATGACGAGCAACGAACTTATCCATTTGCATCGTATGAAATTTTATCAAAAATAACAGGAAATTTTAAAAGTAAACTTGATGCCGTTTATAACATTTGGAATAATGATTCTTGGCTTAAAACGCATGAAGATCATTCAGATGATGATTTAAAATGGGGCTGGAAAACGTGGGATAATCCTTTTGATGGCGGTCACAAGCATCATTTTATTTATAATGCATGTGCTGTTAATAGTGTCAATCTAATTGCGTCGGTTACCAACAATATAATGGAAGATCTTTGGCCTGAAAAGTGGGGGGGTGAGGATCAAGAAATCGACAGGAAATTTAATGAAATGGGGAGAGATTTCGGTTATTGGATACTTCTTGATTATGAGCCAAGTAATGTATATCAAAAAGTAAAAGAATTAATAGTTGATAATGAATTTATACAGTAATGGAAGATGAATTAATATCTTTGGAATCACTAGCTGATTTTTTTCATAACTCAATAGATTTACCTGAGTTACGAACCTCATTGTCTTCTATTTTCGGAAATTCAGTTGTTGATTCCATTTTTATTGGAGAAGCATGTCATTACGATATTGATGGAGGCTTTATACTTTCTGCCTATATAGGCTTACCAATAAATTTAGAGTTAGGTATTCCTGCCAATGATTTAATTAAAATAAAACTAGGTTTACCCAATCAACAACTTGTAGTAAATAAATTTATATTCTTCTTTAAATCAAACCAAAATATTCCTTCATGGAGACTCTTTTTAAAAGATATTAATGTAAGTATTGTCTTTGATAACACTATTTTAAGAAGAGTAAACCCTGATGATTCAGAGCCGATTGGTTCAGCAGTTACAATAAAAACATCACTTTCTATAAATCAAAATTTAAATTTATTTATTGAACCAGCGGAAGCTTCCTTACCATTATCATACATTGGAAACACCAACTTTAAAATAAGTGCTGAAAAAATAAAATTTATATTAAACACAGAGAATCCAGAAGTATCATTAAAAGAATTAAAATTTATTCCACCTCAGGATTTATTTCAAGATAATCTGTTAATGCCAGCATTTTCTATTAATGAAGCTGTTATAAATAAAAATGGGTTTACGGGTACAGTTGAAATTGCTTGGAATTTAATTTACCAAGGAGAAGAGTTTCTAATTGATATTGAAAATGAAGATGGTATAATTGAACGAAAATCATCTACCTTATTCTCAATTCCTGGGGGCATTGAATTTTTTAAAATTCAATTTGAAAATAATTTTCCCATTTCTTCGGAAATAAAAGGACTAATTAGGATACCACATTTTGATAAAGATATTGCGGTTTCAATAATTTTTGATCGATTAGGTGAGTTTAAACTTAGCTTAGACAGTTTGAATCTGGAAGGAATTTTAATTTCTAAAGAAGACTTAGTCTCTTTATATCTCAAATCTTTAATAATTGATAAAGAAGAAAGGAGCATCTCTATCTCAGGCGGCCTCCAACCTCTTCTATTTACATCCGAAGGCATGAAGTGGCCTAGAATGGATGTTAAAAACCTTAAAATTAATAGTGCTGGGGAATTCACTATTGATGAAGCATGGCTTGATCTGAAAGAAATGTCCACTTTAGACCTTTTTGGTTTTAAGTTAGAATTGAGGAAAATTGGTTTAGGAACCGATAGGGATAAATTATGGATTGACCTTTCAGGTGGACTGAAACTCATTGAACAGGTTCCTATTGGGGTAGATATAGAAGGATTTAGAATAGCCTGGCCACAAGATACCAGTCAAATAACCTCCCTGGAACAATTATCACGGGCCATTGAAATTCAGTTCAAAGGGGTTGAATTAAGTTTCGGAGTACCTAATGCTATTCAGCTAGATGGGTTGATCCGCTTTTTTAAGGATGCTACGGTGACCGGGTTTGCGGGAGATATGGTGCTTGTAATTCCTCCTGCAGGTATTAAAGCGGAGGCAGGCCTTATGGTAGGGATGAATGCTGAACAACCCAATCCTTATCCCTTTTTTTATGTCTATTTTGGTTTGGAAGCAGCGGCGGGAATCCCACTTGGTCAATCTGGTTTGGCATTGAAGGGCGCTATTGGATTGTTTGGAATCAATGTATCACCTAATCGTCAGGAAGGCCAAAACTGGTATTACGATTGGTACAAAAAAGCGCCCGCACCAGGGGCCCACCAAACCACAAAATGGGGCGACGAGCGGGATGCATTGGCTGTTGGTGCAGGTGTTACTATTACTACGGTAGATGGCGTCGTTAAAGGCACCAAAGGTATTATTGTATTGGCTTTACCGGGTCCAATACTTGTTATCAATGGGAAAGCCTTAATCTTCGATGGTCTCAACCCCAACCCCAATGCAGAACCGCCATTCAGTGCTACGGCTATTTTTGATGGTAGAGAGAAAATAGTGCAGTTTAATATTGAAGCCCAAGCAGCACTTGTGGAAAACGTAGTCGATGCCTATGCAGGAGTGGAGGCGTTTTTTGACTTTAAGGACATAACCAATTGGCATTTATACCTAGGCCAGGATGTACCTGTCGATAGACGAATCAGGGCAAATATTTTGAATATTGTGGAAGCTGACGCCTATTTAATGCTTGACATGCTGGATGCTGATCGCCCAAGGGCTAGGATGGGTGTGGAGGTGAATATTAGGCCAGAAATTCCAAGTATTTGTTTCGAACATCCTTTTGGGGAAGAGTGCATAAGGTTTGAGGCTTACGTGAATTTTGGTGGTAATGGCGAAATATCTGTTCGGCCGGAACAGTTCTCTGGCAATGCCTTCCTTGAAGCAGGTATAGATGTTCATGCATTGGGATTAAAAGTTGAAATAGATGCCTTTGCTGACATTTCCATTGAAGGCCCAAGTCCATTTTCCCTTCGGGGAAAGTTGGGATTAGAGGCTGACCTGCCAGATCCGTTGCCTGATTATGAAGATACCTACGAGTTTGAATTAAAAATTCCAAAAGTTGAATTTATTGTTTCGGATCCTCTTCAGTCCGTAAGTGCTTTTAGCCGGTTTACGAGTGAAAGTAAAGAACTGACAAGCTCAGGTCTAAATACATTTGCCAGGAATAGGAACCGAGAATTTTTGCAATCAAGCGTATTGGTAGAATGTGACATAAATCCTATTATTTCCTTTGAGAAGGAAATGAACCAAGATTACAACTTTTTTATGTCTCCCGGTGGCATCAAAACCTTCGATATTGGTGCGATAGAGGTCACGCCCACATTAAGAACAGTCATAATTAGGGAAAAGGATAAAGATTCTAACAACAACGAATGGAGAATCACCTATTCAACAGTAGTAACTGACAATAAACCTATCTTAGGCAGCTGGCTCATAGAAAATGACCCAAGTTCACCTGCTAGACCTGCTTCCCGCAGATTGCAGCTTCTGACGCTTAATCCATTAAGCAATACCGCACATTACTCAGGTAATGTAGGAATTATTTTTATGAATGATCAACC
Organism: uncultured Limnohabitans sp.; assembly: GCA_964574365.1. Taxonomy (GTDB): domain Bacteria; phylum Bacteroidota; class Bacteroidia; order Cytophagales; family Cyclobacteriaceae; genus Algoriphagus. Next base: position 2,253 of record CAZNND010000093.1, on the reverse strand, counting down.
CGATACACTACACCTATCTAACTCACTATTACTAGATTATCCGAATGCTATTTGTGGAGAGTCGTCTCCAAGTACAATTTGTTTTGGATTCAGATATTTGGGCAAACCTATTTCCAAAACCTTGATAAAATGGTCAGGAGTTACGTTTACAAGCCCCCAATTAATTACGATTGTTGATGAATGTTTGCAAGCGTACAATACCTTATCTCTTAATTTTGAGGATAGAGTTGTAAAAGTGAAGATTGTTTTTTGTGGCGAATACCAAGATGTCAAATTTAAACCGAGCGTAAAAAGTGACGCTGAGAAATTCAAAGATGGTGTTTCGGATAAGGTATTAGTTTACTTAGATGACACAAAATTCTCCGTTACAAAAATCAATTCATCATGCTATGAGGTATCCTCTGAGGAAGGATCTTTTGAGCATTTAGAGATTCAGTCAAAATCAAAACAAGGAATACAAATTAAATCTGTTTGTTTCACGGGTCATAAAGAATATGCAGATTTTGAGGTTAATCAAGAGCAGTGCAAGCGAAATAGGGAGTTGTATCCAAGCCCTTCAACTAACAATGATCCTTCTATTACTCTAAATTTCCCATCCGATGCCCCTATTTTTCAGCCTGGTAGATATTATGAAATAGAAATTCAATATTCTCTCAGCGGAAATTTAATTGAAAATAGAATCCAAGAGGAAAATCTTCTAATCAGAAGAAAGATTATTACTGATTATCAAAACGCACTTTCATCGTTTCCTGTAAATTCTACAAAATATGTTTATTTTCAGACGGACGCACCTCCGCAAAACCTTGAACCATATATCAAATGGTCTGTGCCTGAAAATTTAGGAAAGAATGTCTATACAGAAGAACCTGTTCACTTCCGTTTCAAAAGGGGTTATTTGAAATCGCTATACGCAGGTCTTGTAATAGAAGAGTATAGGCTAAAGGTGTACTTGAAAGGAACGGATGGTGTAATTCATGAATTGAAAAACTTTAGTTTTGATAGTTACTCTTCCGATGCTAGCACTTTATACCCCGATGAGGAAGCTTGGGTAAGCCACCTTCGTCAAAATAGATTGGATATGGGAATGTTGAAGGATGATATATTGACAATTAATCTTCCAAGTTCTATTTACAAAACCAATAATAGGTACGAGTTGCTTTTGGTCGGCCAGAAAATCGGTAACACAATTTCTAATAACAACTCAAAAAATGGCAGAGTCATTAATATAGAAAGAGTTGATTACAATCTATTGGCGTCACGAAGTATTACGACTTCCAGATTTTCAACTTTTCGGGAAATGGTTTCTTCAGTTGGTTTTGTAGAGACAGAGGAAAACGGAGAACTTCTACAGGTTAGACCTATTTTGGAAGAAGGAAAAAATACTGAGATCCCCTTCAGTTTTGATGATATTATTGTAAGATCAAAGGATTACTTCAAAGGGAAAATTGACTATGAATTTGGCGTGCTTCAAGTTGACAAAGAAGGTACATTGTTATTTGGCAAGGAGGCATTGGAAGAATTGAAATATCTGAATCGTGTAGCACAGGATAAACTAGATGAAGTCTTTAGGGAAAAAGCAATTTTTATCAATCCCCAAGTTTATTTTGGAGATTCTGAAAGTAGAATGCAAGTAAATGCCATCAAGTTGGAGAATACAGAGCTTATAGGATTTATATGGATTAAATTTCCTGAAAGAATAAATTTTTCCTTTAACCAAAACGGAATGGGTAATTATAGAGTAGATTTATTTGGAAGAGGATTAAAGGGTAGAGTAAGAAATTTAGCTTCCCAAATGATCTGTAATTCAGATACCACCCAAATTATTTTCAAGCTAAATACTCCAATAAATATTAGTCAAATAGGAAATATTGGGTTGAGAATTACATTCAAAAGAGACTTCGGTGATGACCGTTCCAATGCAGAGGTGGTTTTTCCCGGCAATGAACTTCACCATAGGTATGATAGGCCTTCTATAAAAGGTGGAGAAACAGAGGTGATTGAAATTGGGCTGGTCTGAAGATTTTTAAATTAATTTCACTCATATTTTTAAGTGAAAATTCAAAGTTTCACTTTTTTTAAAGGCGTAGGCTTTAAAGTAAAAAAATCATTAAATTCAGTTTCGTTTGGTACCCCAATAAAAGGTATCCGTCCGATAAACCCCGTATCTCCATGATTGTGGCTACTTTTTACCTTTGGCCCAAGTCCAAAATCCAGAACCCGATGCGCTACCTGTTCAAACTCTTCCATCCCAAA
>CAZNND010000092.1:736-15700 GCA_964574365.1 uncultured Limnohabitans sp. | reverse complement strand
TATACGCTTTTTTGCCAGTAGAAAACAAAACCAATAAAGTATTAAACCACAAAGGACACGAAGGGTACAAAGGGCACAAAGTTCTTTTTTACGTGTTTAGTATGGTTTTTTTTCTTGGCCCTTTTAGGCAGGGAAGTCGCATTTACAACTAACCATGTTTTCCTCCTACTGAAAAAACAAAGCAGTTTCTTGTAGTTGAACCTCCAAGAAAATTAAGAAATACACCTAAAGCGAATAAATAGGGATTTCCACCAGGAAGACTTAGTCGTAATTCTTAATTTTCTCAATGATCTTAATGGTTTAAATACAAAAGTTTTCAAAAGGAAGGTTCTCGATTCCTCTGTTCCACGCTTTTATTGACCAAATGTTAAATGCGATTTCCCTAGCTACTTTAGGTTTTTAGAAGTGCCCTTAAGAAATACACCTAAAGCGAATAAATAGGGATTTCCACCAGGAAGACTTAGTCGTAATTCTTAATTTTCTCAATGATCTTAATGGTTTAAATACAAAAGTTTTCAAAAGGAAGGTTCTCGATTCCTCTGTTCCACGCTTTTATTGACCAAATGTTAAATGCGATTTCCCTAGCTACTTTAGGTTTTTAGAAGTGCCCATGAGTTGTTTGATCTGACTCACAGCTTTTTTGGTTCCGGCCATAGTGTTCTTCTTTAGTGCTTGGTGTGGCACCAAAAATCCAAAAACCATTCAGAAGGGGGGGGACAACATGCTCCGGAAAATGCTTCAAATAGGGGTCAACATGCTTCGGAATTCGCAACAAACCAAACACCCCTGGGGTCAGCATGCTCCGGAATATCGGGCAGTGCAAAACCGGGAGAGGGGTCAGTATGCTCCGGAATCTGAACCAAAACCTAACTTTGGGGGGTCAATCCCAATACCCGGGACAGGCTATCTGCCGGATTGGCAGTCGAAATAAGCCAACCAGGGCACTTTTCAACTTTAAAAATCCTCCGGTTTAGTGGGGTCAATATGCTCCGGATTATCCAAGTATTTCCTTCAATTCGTGTATTTTTGCAAAACCCAAAGATATAATTGAATTATCGAAATTTGAAAAATTTGCAAGTTTCAACAATTGGAAGAAATGTTGGTAAAAAATTCTAGTAGTTTTGGTGGTTTTTTGTTCACTAGCTTTTATAAATCCAAGCTAGGATAGACTTTTTGAATGTAATAAGCAATTTTAAGGAGCCTTTTTGAGCTATCCGATCTGATAAATCCGGTAGAAATTCCGATTCAATCCTCATAAGAACCTCTTCGTCCTCATGGATGGGTAAGCGCTTTCATTTTTTCTTAACCGCTCGCGTTTGAGAATTTTTTTTCTCTTCTTACTTTCTCTTCAGGTTTATGTATTTGACAATTTATCTGTTTCCCCTCTTTACAGGAATCTAATTTTATGGAAGAAACAGGGCTAGTTTTTCAAAACTTCGAAAAATATGCCCTGATTAAATCTAGATCGACTTTTTTTCTTAGTTTGAATTAAGTCGGACCTCAAAAAAAAATGTAAAATAATCAAATAACATATTCGTTAAATTATTCGGAGACTAAAAGAATTAGTGATCATTTTAAGGTTTTGTCTTGTGGAATTTTATGTTTTATAACTAGGTAATTTTCCACTTTTTGTTTGCAAGTTAATTTATAGGCAATACCTTCTAATTAATTCCTGGTCTTTTCCTTTATTTTTTAGCCTTTTTGCAAGAAAGATTCCCATGGGTTGCAGCAACTTAAACAATAAACCATCCACCTTAGAATCATTAAGTTCCCCAAGCCAAAATGCAATTCCTATATTTTTTGGAATTCCGTTTTTGGTAGTAAGACCATCTTGCGCCAATCCATACATGATTCGAAGTGAATTTTCAAATCCTGTATGACCGGGTTCTATTTTGATGTTAAAGGCAATTTCTTCTTTATTGCTTGGGTTAAAGAAACCATGGGTTTCATTTCTTTTTACCGTATAGCTTTCTCCCGGTTTCAAAATCAGGTTTTTATTTTTGAGTTTTAGGCCTAATTCTCCCTTTACAGCCGTAAAGGTTTCTTCGAATGAGGTGTGATAATGTATCGGATTTCCTCCTTTTGGACTGAGAATAAGATCCAATTCGGTTAATTTTCCATGGGTTTCATCGCTTGTTTGGGTGAAAGTAACTTGATCCTGGAAAATGGGATTGATTATAGTTCTTTTCATGGGATTTAATTTTTAGAAATTGAGTTTATACCATTCTATTGTGAAGCTATTTTCATATATACTATTTTTCTCTTGCTATATTTTAGAATTATTTTCATGAGCAAATAATTTAAGCGTTTCTTTGCAAAGCTTTTCCAAAATATCCAAATTAATGTCTGATAATTTTTTAAAATAGATACAAGCTTTTCCCATTCGATACTTTCCAAGTTGGTCAAGTAAATTTTTATTGTCTAATTCTTTGGAAATTACATAAAGTGAGAATTCTTTCTTTCTGGGAGAAAAACCTACTTGTAAAGATTCGCCTGAATGTCCGCTATCATAGGTGTAGTGGTACTTACCAAACCCAATAATCGTTGGCCCCCACATTTTTGGTTCATAGCCAGACCATTCTTTCATTAAATTAATAAGGTGAATACTGTCTTGTTTCTTTTGTTCATTATCCACAAATGATTCAAGAAATTCATATACATCGACTTCTGTTTCAGTGGTCTTATTCTTTGTTGCCATGCTTTCGGTTTTTTGTTATTGAACTTTTTAAAATTAAGAGATAGCTAATTTTCACCTAACTAAAGTACTCCTACTTCCACCCGCATCTAAATCTTATTTTACCTGATACTTTCTGAAGATTAGATGAATTGAAGGCGGAACTCTTACACATTCCAAATTTTGAGCATCAATTTCTCAAACAAACTAAACCCTAATAACCTTTTTAAGGTAATACCAATTGTTTGAGATTGCTTACCTACAAAATATCTGACTTTTATCTTGTCTTGATTTATAAGTTTGTCTATAATTTTGGCAATCAAAATTGGATCAGCTCCTTCGTTTTCGTCTTTTTCATACATGTTTAAAAATTGGTTGAATTTTTCTTGGTATTCACTTGGTTTTGCCGAAACCAACTTTCTATTAGCGGTAAATGAAGTTTTGAAATCGGCTGGATTTATATTGCAAGCATTTATATTGAAGGGTTTCAACTCCATTCTCAAGGCTTCTATATAACCTTCCAATGCAAATTTGCTTGCCGAATAATGTCCTTGGAAAGGTAGCCCAATAAAAGCGGCTACAGAACTTATATTTATGATTAGTCCGCCGTCTGCATTGTTTTTAAGGTGGGGAATAAGCTCGTTTGTCATTCGTACCACACCAAAGTAATTGGTCTCGAATTGGCTCTTTGCTTCTGTGATTGAGGTTTTTTCAAGTGGTCCAAAAACTCCGAAACCTGCATTGTTAATCAAGATATCGATATGACCTAATTTATCTATTGCTAATTGGCAGGCAGCAGTTACAGATTCATTGTCTGTAACATCAAGGGAAATGAGTTCGAATTTATTATGGTTTTGATCAGGATTACGACTGGTACCAATGACGCGGTGCCCTTGGTCAGTCAAATATTCTGCTATTGTTTTTCCGATACCTGAAGAAGCTCCTGTAATTAAAATATTTTTTTTCATGATTGGTGTTGACGAAATTTAATGCCCAAACTTCTAAAGCTACTTTCTAGGCTGGATTTTGCAATGTTAAATCACTCTTAATTCACAAATTTTGACTTTACCAAGTGAATTTTGCAAGTAGTGAAGTTAGCTTTTGTGTTAGGTTTTTATTTCAATAAACCTACTGTTATTTTCTTCAAAAAGCAACAAAAAAATGGGGTTAAGTTTCATAATCAACCTGTTATAAATTGGGGAAAATGATTTTTGGATGCTAGGTTGAGATCATCCTTCATACTTATATTTGCAGATTAAATTGATGTGATAGCGGAATTTTAAAAAAAAGTTATCCTTTTTTTGAAAGTTTTTTATAGTCTAAATATTCTTGAATTAATTTAAGTGTCGCCTTTTCTGTTTCGATTATATCCATTAGTAGTATAACCAGGGCTTCTTTTTTATTTCTATCAGTTTCGTTGAAATTAGGATATAAATAAGTCAATAGATATGCTGTTTTATTTTTTAATATTTCCTTTTGTTCTTCAATATTAGAAAGGGAAATTATTTCGTTAAAACTGATTAGATCGATTTTTGAATTAGAAATAGCTTTCCAGGCATTAGTTTTTATTTTAGGAATTTGAATTCCATTAGTTTTTCTTATAATTTGAAAGAGTGTTATGTCTTTATTATTAGCATAAAAATCGAGTGAATCAATCAGCGATTTTTGTAAAGGAATTAATTGTTCAATTTCACCTTTTGTCTCAATCAATTCATTCTCGACTGTATGAAAAATTTGTGTTACATAGGCTGTATCTTTTCGTGTCTCATTCCAATTTTCAATAAAGAGTGCTATTAAAATACCAATAATTATAGGTATAATTTCTTTAAAAAAATTTATAAAATAATTTTCATGATTTGTTTTTTTTAGAAATTTCATTAGATTTTAAATTTATTATATTTTTTTTTGATTTCATCTGACTTACAATGTATTCTTACCAGTACTTCGAGTTTTTATCCCTTTAAAGGAATTGTTTTGATAATTTAATGAACTTTTTAATTGAAAATAGGTAATGAAAAGGTGATTTTTCGACTTTAAGTTTGGGCTTTTGCTCAAAAATATAATAACTATTTGCCATTAGCAGAGGAAATCACCTTCATCAAACTGCTTTCTCCAATTTAGCAGGTTTTGCCGAACTACTGCCAAGATTGAGCAATAAGTCAGCGTTGCCGAAAAAAGTCAACCTACGCTGACCAATTACAGCCGTCATTTGGCCAAGTTGGCGCTACATTTCAAATTGTCCACAGAAGTGGTTCCTGACTGGAAAAAAAATCTATCAATAGCTGACTTTTAGAACGTGATCACAATTCTGAGGAGACTTTTTCAACTTTAAGAACCTATAATCCTTACTTAAATTCCGATTCAAACCTCATAAGACCCCATCGTCCTGATGGCTATCTGGACTGATTGACTTTCGAAATCAGAAAAAGCTTAGTTTGTTTGTTTTGGACCGAGTTGTTCAATCTTCTTTTTGATTTCGTCCTTCAGCGGTTCTAAATGTCGGGTTACGATAGACCAAATGATTGCGTCGTCAACCTTGTCGTATGAGTGGATTAATCTATTTCTCAAACGTATTAGTTGTGAAGCGTTTTTGATGTTGTTTGTTGTTGACTCTTTTAGGATTTATTGACAGCTACTCCGATAATTCCCAAATGTCGCTCGATAGCTCCTTTTGTCTTTAGGTCTTTCTGGTATTCAGAGAACGAGTTTACATCTTTTGTAAAGGACTCAATCAACTCAATTGAATTGGATATTTCAAACAAAAACTTTTTCTCCTTCTCTGTCATAGATTAACTTTTTTGTAGAATTAATAGTTGATTTTCGATAGGAATTTCGAATAGAGTCCTCGGTTAACAAATCGACCTTTCTTTTAAAGAGTGCTTCTAGTTTGTCCCAAAGCGAAAGTAAAGCCTCTCCACGATCTGCCGGTTCGTCAATATCAATTGATACAACCAGGTCAATGTCGCTTGCAATTGGGTCAAAATGATCTGTTATTGATGACCCAAAAGCATATATTTTGTCTACTTTATGAGATCGACATAGTTCAACAAAGTCAGTGTATCTTTCTTTTATCAAAGTCATTAAGTCCATATTCAAATATAGTCTATTTTGCTCTTATTTTTCTTCAGGAGAGCTTGTCCTAAATCTGTTGTAGCTACTCGAAGGGGATAATTTCGAAATTTAGGACGAGGGGATCAACTAAGCACTTTGATAGGTGGAAATTCCAACCGGTATTGACCACAAAAAAAATCTCTTCCCAATCTGGGTTGGAAAAATTGTTAATCACGGCAATCAGATGACTTTTTAACCGTCATGAACATTTATGCAGAGACTTTTTTAGGTTTAAGAACCTGGAAATCCAAAGAAATTCCGATCCAAAACCCATAAGCATCTCACCGTCCCGATGGATGTGGAAGTGCTTTCATTGTTTCCACCAAGGCGGACTGGCTGAGTTTTCCGCGCAACAAGAGTTTAGTTGTTACCTTTCTTTTTCTTTTCTAAGGATGTCTTCAATTTGAGTGTCAAGCGTGGGTATGATAGTTTCCACAACTCCCCATACTGCCCAAAGGTCAACCCCTATGTAATCGTGGATTAATTTATCCCTCATTACAGCTATCTTTTTCCATTCAATTTCTGGGATATTTTGCCCGGAAATCGTCGTTTAGTTTTTTGTAGCCTCACCAATGATTTCAAAGTTCCTGATCACAGCATCTTGAATCAGATTGTTCTTTAAAAAATCATGTTCATCCATCCCTTCCATATACTCCTTTATTCTGGAAATGCCGGCACTGATGTGTTCGGTATAAATGATTGGATCTTTTTTTCATACCAACCTGATCAGATCCGATTCAATATATGGTTTTAGAGATTTATTTAAGGATCGCAAAGTAATGAGGTCAACCTTAATTCCAAGCAATTCAGAGAGTTCTTGTTCTATTCCGATTAATTCAAGAAGATCAACCTTCACCTCAAAGTCGATGAGGATATCCAGGTCACTTTTCTCATTCTCTTCACCACGAGCATAGGAGCCAAATACACCGACAAGTGTCGGTTTAACCCTTTGGGTAACAGTTTTAATTACATTTTTCTGTTCTGGAGTTAACATGACTTAAAGGTAAACTTTTTTCTTAATAATGTAGTGACAGCTAAGGCCTTGGCGTTTGCCGAGGAAGCGGGTTTCGGAGACCTGCAGGTGCGGGATCAACCAAGCACTTTGATCAAAGCATCCTCCAAGCAAGAATTTAACCACTGAACCGCCACTTTTACCCAAATCCTATTATCCTTAAAATCTGGTAGTTTCTCCGACAAACAACCGAAAAGAGGTAAATTTTGATTTATCCTTAATTTCCTTTAAATCCTGAAAAAAAAGCTTGTCGCCGCAAGAGGGGCGAAGCTATGCCTATCTGTCGCCAAGGCAGGCCTAATCCACAAAAAAGCCCTTCCAAAACGGGGCAGGAAGGGCTGAAAAAGATTCAATTTTTTGACTTTATGTTGATTTAGGCAGGTAAAATTTACTTTTTGACCTGAACAGCCTACTCAAATACCTCTATGAATCCCGATTCAATCCCCATAAGAACCTCACTGTCCCGAATTTTCGGGAAGCGCTTTCATGCTTGGCTTTGCAAGCCGCACGAAAACCTAGTTGTTGGCAGCAGTAATTCTTGTCATACGGAAGCCCATTTCCTTAACTTAGTTTCTATATTCCCAATAAATCTTTCTTCTGTTGATTTGTTTAGAGGAGTTAAGTCCGTGAATGGGTCAGGTCGTTTTTTGTTTGATCAAAATGTTTTTAAATTATCTGTCGCACCATTTGAAATAAATGCACTTCCCATTTTAGTTTGAAAGTCTGAAACCAAACCAACTAATGCACGTGCTAGACCAATTGAAGGAGTTGAGCTCGAGAAAAATTTGCACTCAAATATAAAGAGTGAATATTTTGGGTTTCTATTCCCTATTCTGGAACGGTCTGCGTGATTATGGTCAATTAGTGAAACATCCATTTCGTGAGTGGCTCCTGAACTACCTTCGTATTCAACATCAACGTGTATTTCAAATGCTTTTCCATTTAGTGAACAAATGATGTAGGCAAAATTTTGATTACGAGAGTATATAGAACCTGGTGCGGCTCTAAATACAACAGGATTGGGATTGTTTCCTGAAACAATTCCAACGGTAGTCCAATTTCCACCTGCTCTCGTTAGGGCTTCAACTATTAAGGATAAAACGTATACTTCAAATGCTTTTTCCCTTGTTGTTGAGTTCAATTGAAGTGTTTGTCTTGCTGCGGTAAGTCCTAACAAGCTGTCAATTGATGTAGTAAGGTCATTATAAGTAGCCATTATTCTTGTAAATATTTTTTAATTTTTATCAAATTGTCCTTTGCTGTCGAAATATCTTCTTTATCGAAATTGAGGTCGTTTAAGCTGAATTTGTCTGTTGTTTTGAGCTCCTTTAGAGATTGAGATTGGTCAACTTCCCATAAAATTTGATTACCAAAAGTTTTAGATATTTTTTCTGAATAACCGGGCACATCCATTATTATTCTTTCAAGATAGTCAATTGCTAGTTCAAACGCCTGCTTAGATGTTAATGGTAATATTTGTGTTTTTCCAACGTCTTTTTGTTTTATTTTTTTTTCAGAAAGGTCTGAAGAGTCCTTAACTGTCAAAGTCTTACCCCGATTAATTTGTTTATTAATGTCAGAGGCAATCTCGTTTGCACCCATTTCTCTTAATTTAGTCAAGAGGTAATCTAATAAGTCTGTAAACTCTTGATTTGTCATATATCTTTAGTTTTTGTTGTTGTCTGTTATTATTGCCGCCAACTTGTTTATTCCTATACTTTTTGTCCCCCTAGTTGTCTTTTTTGGTTGCATTTGTGCACCTATTGGCCTTTTTTTCTATAAGTCGTCAAAAGGACTCTTGATCTACTGTCAACTTTTTTGACTTACATGGGAATAGATTCCAGTTGTTTTACTAGAATTATGGCCAAGCAGTTCTCGGATGAATCTTATGTCCGTCCCTCTTTCTAAGAGATGAGTAGCATAACTGTGCCTTAACCAATGAAGTGTAACAGGCTGTTCTATTCTTGCTTTTTTAAGGCCGATTTCAGCACTTTTTGTAGGCTTCCTTCGCTGTATTTTTCACCTAATTTCTCTCCTTCGAATAAATACTCGGTTGGCTTTTCGTATTTGTAGTATTCCCGGAGTAATTCCAATATTCTTTCACTGATGGGAATGATTAGGTCCTTAGCTCCTTTGCCTTGGTTTATCCGAAGGACTCCTCTTTTGGATTCAATGTCAGTAAGTTTCAAATTCAGCAATTCCCCCCCGCCTCAATCCGCGGGCATAGATTAAGCTCAGCATCGTGCGGTGCTTCAGATTGGAATGGGCCTGTAGGATAGCTTTCACGTCTTCTTTAGGTAATACATGGGGCAAGAGTCTCGGTTGCTTGGGGCGCTCTACCAGCTCGGGTTCCAGTTTTCTTTTCAACCGGTTTGCAATAAACAGCTTCACTTAATGGATGACTCCCGATTGAAAGGATGCTGAAAATTTTCTACTAATGATATAATCTTTGTTGAATATTTCCAAGTCCTCATTCCTAATTAGTTCTGGACTTTTGTTTTCCAGGAAACGAAAAAACAAACCTACCCTCATATCCCTTCTATCCGGAAAGCTATCGGGATGAAATTGGCTGTCTTTCATTATGTCCCGTGCCTTTAGCAAATTACAAATCTAAATTTATAGGAAGGCGTAGTTGCAAACTAGGCCTAGCGGTAACTTTAACTTCAGGGTGGCTTAGCAGAGACTACGCTTAGCAGGGCTGAAAAATTGGATTTGTGTCTCTCGCTTGAGCCAAGTTTCTTTTCCTCAAAAACGGTTCTTAACAATCTTGCCCAAGAAAAGCTTGGTTTAGGTACATTCAAAAATCAACCGATTTGGAAGAGAGCCGAATAAAGGAAAGCCCGATCCCAACAGCACCGGGATGACGGTCACGATCAGTTCATCGATCAGATCGGACTCCAGAAAGCTTTGGATGGTCTTTCCCCCGTCGATATACAGGCGAGAATAGCCTTTTTGGTGAATCTGCTCCACAACTTCAGAAAGGTCTCCCTTCACCAACTCCACTTTTCCTTTGGCCTTTTCGGGGATTTCTGTCAAGGTTGAGCTGAGGACAAACACCGGCTTTTGGTAAGGCCAGTCGATGTCAAATCCACAGACGGTCTCGAAGGTAGTTCTGCCCATCACAAGTGCATCTATCCCTGATAGGAAGTCGGCATAGTCTGAGTCAATCTGATTGATTTCCGAGAAGGTGTCCAAAAAATCAATTTTGCCAGATAGCGCTTTTTGGCATCGGAAAACTTTTTCTATGTGAATCTCTGTGCCTGATGTGATTAATCCTTTTTTCTGTTCTTGTCAATTTAATTAGATGGCCGAATTTGTTTAAACTCATCTCTGCAAACCTGTCAGGTTTTTAAAACCTGACAGGTCTGACAATAAAAAACTTAGCGCCTTCCCGCCTTGGTGGCAAAAAACCAGTCAAGGATGTTTGATTGGCTCAAATGGCTCGAAGGAACTAAGAATTCTGCGTTCTCCGCGCCTCTGCGGTGAACCCTCACATCCCCGACTTGAAAATCCGGTCCATCAGCACCCACTTTTCTCCGGGCTTGGCCCAGGGGAGGGGCTGCTGGAATCCCCACATCAACTCTTCCCACTTGGCAATGATGGGATTGGCAGCATCCATCTCGGCCTTCTTCTCGAAGGTAAATTCGTCCACGGTCTCCAGAATCATAAACATCCGGTTGCCGGTACGGAAAATTTCAATGTTCAAAATCCCGCAGTCAATATCGTGCTGGGTGACTTGGGGCCAAGCGGCTCCGGGGGCGTGGTGGGACTCATATACGCGGATAGATTCTGCGTCGTCAATCAGGTCAAGGGCTAGGCAAAAGCGTTTCATTTTTATTGGTTGGAAAGTTGGAAGGTTATGAAGGTGGTAAAGTTGTATTTCAAGGTATTGTCAGGTTATCCTAGTTCTCTGGGTAGCCGCAAAGTCGATTTTAACTCGTACTCGGTATCTCCTACTTTGTACGTAGTACTTAGTACTTCGTACCTATATGTCAGGTTATCTCGGTTCTCAACTTATCGGCATGGTCAAACATACCTCGTACTTGGTACCTTGTACTTTTTACTTGGTACTTTGTACTTCGTACCCTGTACCCCGTACTTCCTATTTTCCCCTAAACCATTTGCGGAACTCCTGAATAGTCTGTTCTGCGGCGGCATCGGGATCGGGGTAGGGGAAGGCCTCGGCGGAAACGTAGCCGGAATAGCCGATTTCTTTTAAAGCTCCTGCTATTGGGGCTATTTCGGTATGTCCAAATCCCATCGGTCTCCGGTTGGAATCCGCAAAGTGCACATGACCAATGTGGCTTCCAATTTTACGAATGCTTTTGGCCAAGTCGTCCTCCTCGATGTTCATGTGAAAGAGATCTGCCAGTAATTTGACATAGCTCAATTTGTTTTTCTCCAAAAACCGACTTCCTGCTTCGATGGTGTTGAAGAGATTGGTTTCGTAGCGGTTGAGGGGTTCGTAGATCAAGAAAACGCCTTCGGCTGCGGCATGGGCTCCCAGGATTCGGAGTCCTTCTGCCAAAAGTTCGAAGGTTTCTTCCCGATTCCCGCCTGGTCCTACATTGCCCTGCATGGAACCAATAATCGCAGGCGCACCCAGCCGGGCTCCAAAGGTGATCATCTCTGCGATAAAGGCAATAGCCTTCTTTCGGATGTCGGGATTGGGATCGGTAAGTGTCAATCCATGCAGTACCTTTCCCGCCCCGGTACCTACGGCAGCGAGGGATAGATGGTATTCATTCAATAGATTACCCAGCTGGTTTGCCTCCAATTGTTTGCCGGAGTTGGTGAACAGTTCTACACCATCAAATCCAAGTTGGGAGGCTTTGCGAAGGCTTCCGTCCAAGTCATGCCAATAGATCCAGGGACCTTGGGACATGCTGGGAATCAGGTTCAGGGTAACAGCAGATCGAATCATAGGTCTTCTAGATTGAGGAGGATCTTGATGATTCCCTGTTGGTTTTTCGCCCAGGCATCCATAGTTTCGGGTGCCTGATCAATGGATACTACCTTGGAAATCACTTCGTTCACCGGAAATTTTCCGGCTTCGAGGTAGGCGATGACTTCGGGAAAATCGGTTTTTCCCACGCAGTTCCGCGAACCCAAAATTTCGATTTCCTTCTGCACAAACAGGGAGGTATTGAATTCAACCGGGGCTTTGGCATAGCCAATGCACACCACTCGTCCTAAAAAGGCCACTTCTTCCACAGCGCTTCGGTAGGTTTGGGGGCTACCTACGGCCTCAATGATCACATCGGGGCCATCTCCTCCGGTAAGTTCCTGCAAGCGGGCATGGAGGTCTTCTTTACCGGGGTTGATTGTATGAGCAACACCGATTTTTCGTGCGATTTCAAGCTTAGAATCATCGAGATCCACAGCGATCACCTGTGCACCTTTGTTGACGGCACAAGCTACAGCTCCCAAACCCACAATTCCACAGCCGATCACAGCTACTCGATCTTCGGCAATGACTCGACCCCGACTAACGGCATGAAAGCCAACAGTGAGGGGTTCAACTAAGGCGAGTTCGCTCAGGCTTAGTTTGTCTGAGGGAAAAACATCCTGCCAGGGGGCAGTGATGTAGCGGGTCATGGCTCCTGGGCGGCGCACGCCCATGGTTTTGTTGGTTTTACAGGCGTTAGGACGACCCTTGCGGCAGGCGACACAGGTGCCACAAGCAAGGTAGGGGTAGAGGGTGACACGGGTTCCGATGGTAATGGATTCGTGAACGTCCGTGCCGAGTTCGACAATGGTCGCACCGACCTCATGCCCGAGGATATTGGGGTATTCTTGCAGGGGAAAAAGGCCTTTGAAGCCATTCAGGTCCCCTCCACAGAAACCTACTTTTCCCACTTCCAAGAGGACTTCTCCTGCCTTTGGACTAGGTTTGTTGATTTCCCTGACTTCTGTTTTTCCGATTTCGGTGAGGAAAAAAGCCTTCATGTATGGTTAAGATTTTTAATTAATGGTTTGATTAGGAATTGATTGGAAAATTGAAAGATTGGAAAATTAGGTTGCAATGTTGGAAGGTTGTAAAGTTGCAAGGTTAGAAAAGTTTCAAGGTTGTAAAGTTGCAAGGTTGGAAAAGTTAGAAGGTTTAGAACAACTGGAGAGTCCTTTTCTTTTAAACTTCTTCCATTCGCCGAAATACATTAAAACCCTCCAATTTTTCACCGTTTAATTTTTATTCAAAAGCTGAGTCAAAGCCCTGAATCCAATAACCTGATTTTGAGACTTGCTTCGTACTCTTGCGTGCATTGGGCACCTACAATTCTCTTGTTTCTAGCTTCTTGCCTTTAGGAACAACCAACTTTCTTCACATCCACTCAAAGATTATTCTCCTCTTTCCCTTCAAACCACATTCGATTTTTTACTGGAGCTACGAGCTCGAGGATTTTTTCCAGGAGTTCGGAAGGAATCTGCAAATCGTAGGCTTCCAGGTTTTGCCGTACCATGCCCACTTCTGACATGCCAATGATGGTGGTGGCTATTTTAGGATGGTCCATGGAGTAGCGCAAGGCCACGTCACTGAGGCGTAGGCCATAGCTTTGGCAGAGTTTTGAGAGTACAGGCTGCATGGCTTTCACTTCCTCAGGAGATCGGTGCCAAGGGGGAAGCGGGGAATCTGAGAGGATTCGCTGCAGGAGTGGAGCCGCATTCATCAGTCCAAAGCCCATTTCTTCGGATAGTGGAACCAATTCGTCATTGATTTCATCCTCCAGCAGGTTGTAGTGCGCCCAGGAAAGGACTGTGTCGGGATTGGTTTCTCTTGCGATTTGGGCTAAATATCGGACGGGAAGTCCCGTGATTCCCCAAAAACGCGCTTTCCCTGACTTCACCACTTCCTGAATGGCGGGAACCGCTTCTTCCAGAATGATCGCTTTGTCCACAAATTCAATGTCATGCAACTGAAAAAGGTCCAGGTAGTCTGTCTTTAGTCGGGTAAGCGATTCGTCGATGCTCTGAAGGATCCGCTTTCTGGAAAAGTCAAAATGCTGCAAGTCATAGCGACCGCATTTGCTGGCGAGGATGACGTCCTTTCGCTTTCCTTCCAGGGCTTTCCCAAGCCTGCTTTCGGCAAGGGTCAGTCCGTAAAACGGGGAGACATCGAAGAAATTGACTCCGTGATCAAGTGCCAGGTGAACCGCCGCGATGGTTTCTGATTCCTCCACAGGATCAAATACGTTTCCCATAGGAGAGGCTCCAAAGCCGAGTACAGATACTTCAAGACCGGTTTTGCCTAAGGTTCGGTAATGCATAGATTTTTGTAGGGTTTGAGGGAAAAAATCCCAAAAGCCAAGATAGAAGAATTTTTGAAGGGAAGAATCCTGTGAAGCTAAACAAAGGATAAGCGGTTAAAAATCTTTGAAATCGATGATCTGAATCAAGGTAAACCACGGGAAATGGGGCTAACTTGGAATTTTAATAATTAGTTGAAAAAGAAAATCATGAAGCAAAGTACTGAGGTTTTTGATCGATATACTGAAAAGTATGAAGAGTGGTATGAAAGGTATCCTGAAGTTTTTCAGAGTGAAGTGGCGGCCATTCGTGCGCACTTGCTAGAGTTACCTGAGGAACTTCGTGGAATTGAAATTGGGCTTGGTACTGGAAGATTTGCACTCGCATTGGGAATCAGGGAAGGAGTGGAGCCTTCTGAAGGAATGCGAAAACTTGCACTGGAGCGAGGCATTGAAGTCATGGATGCCTGGGCGGAGCATCTTCCGTACAAGGATTTACACTTCGATTTTGTACTTTTTGTCACGATTGGTTTTCTGTCCGATGTCCCATTGGCCATGAAAGAGGCATATCGTGTGCTGAAACCCGGAGGTTCAATTATTGTGGCATTTATAAATAAGGATTGGGTGATTGGCAGATATTACTTTTCCAAAAAGAAAACGAGTACTTTTTACAGGAATGCCACTTTTTATACCGTAGATCAGGTTCGGCAGGTGCTGATGGAAGCAGGATTTAAACATCAGGGCATCATTCAAACCTTGTTCGGGGAATTGGATGAAATCAAGGAAGTCCAGGTTCCCCGTGAAGGGTCTGGGGAAGGTTCATTTGTGGTTATCCGTGCGAAGAAATAATCAAACTCAATGATCAATTATCAAACTCAATGATCAATTATCAAACTCAATGATCAATTATCAAACTCAATGAT